>DATFWY010000189.1:0-48120 GCA_035258805.1 Blastocatellia bacterium
GGACCCGCCATTTCCGAATACCAATATCTTTCCACCGGATTTAATGGAGTCAATGATGAGGTCAGCGGCACTCGCGACCAGCTCGGAATTAGCATCGAAAAAGGACTGCTTGGTTTCGATACTCTCGCGGGCCGTTTTGCGAATACGCTCAATCATCCGCGGTAGTTTATTTGCTGCACATGGATATGACAAGTTAACGAACCAACGTTGAGGCTGAACGTTGAGCTTTCGACTGCGCCGTTCAGCGTTCCGCGTTTAGAACGTCAATCTATCTGTCAATATTTGGATCAGTTGTTTCCTTGCAAGAATCCACCCACATTGTGAGTTCACGCAGATAAAGAAGCGCTGAACACCGAAGGCCGCAGGCGAACGTCGAACGCTGAACGATAAACGTTAACGTTTTAATTGCATTCTCCGGTTGTTAGAATGTCACCGCCCACGACAAAAAAAGGAGGAACTTTGTTCAAGGTCGCATTAGTCGGAACGCACGGGGTCAACAAGACCACCGTCGCTTACGAGCTCGCCGGAGTGCTAAAACGCAAAGGGCACACCGTGGAGCTGTTAACCGAGATCGCCCGCGAATGCCCCTTCCCGTTGAACGAGAAGGCAACTCGCGAGGCCTATCAGTGGATCATCGCAAGACAAGTGCAACTTGAAATCGAGAAATTGCCAAGAGCGAATGTGCTTGTGTGCGACCGAGCTGTGCTTGATAACTTTGCGTACTATGTTCGTAGATACGGTAGTGCCGGCGAGGAAGCTGAGTCGCTGGGCCTCTACTGTAGATCGTGGATGCGGACCTATGATTTATTGATTCGACTTCCTATTGTGGCGGTTCTGGCGCCGGACGGTTTCCGCTCCACCGACTCTCAGTTCCAGCTTGAAATTGATTTGTTGTGCGACGAACTGTTTGAGAGCTCGTACAGCGAGAAGACCACTCCGGCTTATATGCGAGGGTCGTTCTCGGCCGTCGACATCGCGGATTTCATTTTGCCAAGGGTCGTCCAGTCGGCTCAGTACTAGAAATGCGAATACCGAACGAATAAATTCGGTGAGCATGAATCCCGGAATACCGAACGAACAAATTCGTTACTCGTAAGCATGAGTACCGGCACAAAGAACGTTATGACGATCATCGAAACCATCAAGCGAGTGATAGATCGAGTCGACCTGACTGAGGCGCAGGCTGAGTCCGTTCTCGAACAAATCATGACCGGGCAGTGCACGGACGCACAGGTCGCTTCACTGCTGACGGCTCTGCGTATGAAAGGAGAAACGGTAGCCGAGCTGACGGGATTTGCAAAAGTCATGAGACGCAAAGCCGTTCGTGTAATCCCACAGTCGACAGTCAACGCCGAAATCGCAGATACCGAACGAGAAGCGCTGATCGACACGTGCGGAACTGGAGGCGACGTCAGCGGAAGTTTCAATGTTTCCACTGCCACAGCCTTTGTGGTTGCAGGAGCTGGTTTTCGAGTGGCAAAGCACGGCAATCGCTCAGTGTCATCGCAGTGCGGAAGCGCAGATGTTGTCGAAGCACTCGGCGTCAAAATTCAACTGAAGCCCGACGATATAGCCCGTTGCATCGATGAGGTGGGAATAGGTTTTCTCCACGCCCCTCTGCTACATGACGCCATGAAATATGTTGCGATCGCGCGGAAGCAAATGGGCATACGGACAATCTTTAATATGCTCGGTCCGCTTACGAACCCTGCAGGCGCAAACATTCAGGTTGTTGGAGTGTATGCTGCGCCACTGACCGAATTACTTGCCGGAGTGCTAAAGGAACTTGGCAGTACCCGGGCGCTCGTGGTGCACGGAAGCGATGGCCTTGATGAAATATCAATAAGTTCCGAAAGCAAAATCAGCGAGTTGAAGGGTGGTAAAGTGAACACTTATGTTGTCGCGCCGGAAGACTTCGGACTGCAGCGATCAAGTCTCGCCGAGATTCAGGGCGGCGACGCGCGGCAAAACAGTGAAATCATTCTCGGAATCCTGCGAGGAGTCCGCGGGCCGCGCCGCGACATCGTTTTGCTGAACGCTGCGGCGGCATTCCTTGCGAGCAGCCGCGCAGCCGATCTTAGTCAGGGAGTCAATATTGCGACGGAATCAATTGATAGTGGAAATGCGCTTCGAAAGCTCGAGCAACTGAGGGAGTTTACGATGCAGTTGAGCTACTGAACACGGACGCACGGACTACTGAGCACGGACAATCACGGACTATAACCACGTTATTTCTTGCCGAACAACAACCACTTCCGCTTTTTCTGCGGCGTGGTCGCAGTTGGACGCAGTGGAACAGGCTTTCCTGCGACTACCGCAGCAGGGTTTTGGCTGGCGATCGCTTGAGCATACTCATTTCCCACCACCTCCGCGGTTGAAGCGACCGCCGCTGACATTCCCGGAAGCCTGTTACGCGTGTTGTGACAGTCGCTGGCTATAAAATGAATCAAGCCATTCTCGAGCATTACTCGAGCCGCTTGTTGAACTTTCTTTCCAAACTGACCGGTTATCGAACCGGTATCCAGTTGCCCCAGCACACCAATCGATACTAGTTCGTAAAATCGTTCCGGCTCGGACATCAGCATCATATTTCGCTCGGGGTGCGCGATTATCGGTGTGATCTGATTACTCATCAACTCGAATAGGGGATGTTCGCTTCCGGGTGGCACAACCGCATGAGGGAACTCGACCAGGGCATATGGTCCTCCGGCAATCGTCAGAGCAGTTCCTGTTTCGCAGAGTTGCTGGACGAGCGCGTGTGTGAAGCGTAGCTCGCATCCGAGGACAACCTTAGGTCTGCCGCCAAGTTGGTTGTTCAACTCGGCGACTTTTTCACGCAGGAACTCCGGCGGGTGCGTTTTATGTAGGCCATCATGGGCGTGTGGCGTAGCAACCATTACACCGATGCCGTCGTCTGCCGATCTCCGGCACATTTCTACAGATTCTTCGAGGCTATGAGAGCCGTCGTCCACCTGGGGCAGAATGTGACAGTGAATATCGACCATTTGTAACATCGGACTCATACTACGATAGAAAGCTGGTCTGGACAATCGTAAGCTATCGTCAAGCGATGAACATCGCGACGAGGCGAGAGGGACTAATTCTGGGATAGGCGGCGAGTAATTTAGGAAAGCAACGAAGGTTTTGCAACCCTTAAGCTGGAACTCATAGAGTTTAGGGGCAACCGGGTCAGTTCTGAGTATCCCAAATGACGCCGCGGCAATTTACCGGGTTTTCCATTAACTTTTCCTTTCAAGCAGTTTCAATCTAAGAAGAGAGCCCGCTTGCATACTTTTCGTGCTCGCTCAGAACCATACAAGCTACATGCCAGAGATTCGCTAAAGTCAGGAGTCTCCCGTTAAAACATACAACAATTGTACTTACGTAGTAGTTTGCCTGGAGATCCGAGCAAAACTCTGGTGTGACGTTCGGTCAGTTTGATTCTGGTCATCAGTCAGATTGCAATAAGAATCCGCAGTTTCCACGGAATGTGAACTCTCCTACGAGGGCACCATAATCCAAAACTGCAACCTTTAAAGTTCTACGGTCACTGACTGTCGAGCACAGCGGAAGTTTTATAAGCCGCGCCAAACGATCTCAATCTGTTGACTCGGGAGAATAAATCAATGAGAAGAACAATATTGCTAGCAACGATGGTGTTAATTGCCGCTCTTCCGATCGTCGCCGCTGCGCAGGAGACTGCCAAAGGCGAGTGGATGAGTCGATATGAAAATGGCAGGTTCTCGCTGTCGCTGAGGACCGAGTCAGCAAGAGACACTTCGATCTTTAGCTGGTCTTTCAACCTGCAACTCGACAAAATAGACGGCTTTTCAATGCCGCAGAGTGGCACCGCTGCTACGCCCGTACATTTCCAGATTGTAAGAGACGCGGGCACTATCGTGTTTGACGGAATGATGAAAAACGGCAGCGGAATCGGTGACTACCAGTTCACAGCTAGTCGGGATTATGTCTCGGCGATGAGTGCAATGGGTTACAACAACCTTTCAACAGAGCAGCTTCTCAGACTGGCAGTTCGAGATGTCAGCAGGGGTTATGTAAAGGAAATGAAAGCGGCCGGATTTGATACCGCCACAGTGGAAGAAATAATTCGCCTGCGAAACCACGATATCACCACTCGGTTCATAGCAGAGATGAAAGCACTGGGGTTTGACGGACTATCGGTTGCTCAGGTTGTTCGACTAAGCAACCACAAGATCAACGCTGCATTCATTCAGGAGATGAAGGGCGCCGGCTACGATGGGCTTTCTGTTGAGCAGCTCGTCAGATTGCGTAACCATGAGATCGACGTCGGGTTTATCAAGTCGATGGCTGATACAGGATACAAATCGCTTACACCTGAGCAGCTGATCAGAATGCGCAATCATTCCGTCACCCCCGACTTTGTTCGAGATCTTAGATCAGCCGGGTACGAAAATATTCCTGCAGAGACGTTGATAAGGATGCGAAGTCGCGATGTAAGCCCTGGTTTCATCAAACAGCTTAGCGATTCAGGATACAAGAATCTTTCGCCCGAAGATCTTATATACATTCGCGATCATGGCGTTGAAGCTTACTCGAGGAGACAGTTGAGGCGCGCGCAGTGAGTGCGCCGGAAGGCAGCAGGCAGAAGGCAGAAAGCAGTAGGCAGAAAGCAGTAGGCAGAAAGCAGTGGGCAGGAAGCAGTGGGCAGGAAGCAGTAGGCAGAAAGCAGTAGGCAGAAGACAGAAGGCAGGAGGCATAGTCAGGCGGGCGCCTCCCGGGTGCACGGTAAGGAATCTCGAATTGAACTGCCGCCTACTGCCTTCTGTTTTCTGCCTACTGCCTTCTGCTTTCTGTCTACTATTTTCTGCCTACTGCTTTCTGCCTACTGCTTTCTGCGTTCTGCCTTCTGCCTCCTGCCTTCTGCCAACTGTTCCCCGGCGCAACATCAAACACGATCGGATCGTGATCTGACAAAGGCACTCCGTTCGTTCTGAGACCCTGAATAGTTTGGGCATCAACGCTGGCGACGCCAGTTTGTTCATCCACCATCTCGCCCGCGACCAATGCCCGCAATCCCCGCGCGGCCATCCAGTCTAAACGAAACTCGAGCAGCAAGCCCTCACGTGGAATTCGTCGGTTGATCCACCATTTCACTGCGCGAGGCAAGCGCGCCGTATCATCAAGATTCGAGACGATCGTGCGACTTGTTGCCCTCCTGTCATTGAAGCTCTCAGTCGTATACCCAAAATTGCTGAACTCTCGGATGGCGGGTTCTCTGGTTTCCGGTCGCCTGAGCCTGGACGCCAGGTTCCGGCGAGCGCTGTTGAGAATGATTGCGGTATTTCGCATCGCGCGAAACCGGTTGCCGCGCCCGAAGGTATGCGTATTCAAGTCGCCACCGACGATAACTGGATGGTGTTCGGCAGCCTCTGCGCGAAGCCGTTCTTCGAGGGCTTCGAGCATCGCGCGCATTTGCCTGCCACGGCATCGTGGCGTGTTGACCACGTCCAGATGTGTATTTGCTACGGTCAGTGTAGTGCCGGCGATCTCAATGTTGAGAAAAATGCCTATGCGTCCTCCAATCCGTCGTTCCTTAGCCTCAAAATTGTTCTCGCACCTCGGCAGTTGAACGATTTCCCGATTCGAGAAGTCATGTCTGGTTAGTATCGCATTTCCGTGAAGCGCGCGAGAGTTTTCACCCGGCAGAGCCGCCTCTTGCGCGGTTCCCTTCGTGAGCTCGAGATACTCGATGCCGAACACCGCGTGAGCTTCGAGTGTCTGGCTGAGCTCGAATGGGACATTTAGATTGTAGGAACGGACCATACCGTCATCAAGCTCATTCAGCAGCAATAGATCAGCGAAACGGAGCACGTCGTGAGAATTGAGTACTTTGATAATCGCCTGCAGGCGTGCGCCGCGTTCGATATTCCACTCAACGACGCGCAAGAAAGAAGGCAATCGCGGACAAGCGCCCGGAAATTCGTAGACTCTCGGTTCGTCGAGTAAGGTGCGTATCTCATCTTTATGCTCGCGGTAAAACGCAGAACTGCGCAGATCACTGAACCGAGCAAAGCGAGTGAGCTGATTCACAAGATCCTGGTTGTTATCGAGTGTTTGTTTGGCGATTGTTAAGGGCATCGGATCGATGAGGGCTCAATCGAGGCAAGACAACTTTACACGAAGAGAGAATTGCTGGCCACATCGTCGAGCAACCAATTCGATATCATTCGACTTCTAATGCCCTGCGCGCTTCCATCGTTTTTGGTATGCTCCGTGAGACCGCAGACCTTGTTTGCTGCATTCTTGCGGCTTATTCGTCGATCCCTGGGGGCGCGAGATGCAAGAAGTTGCGACTGCCGAGACCCAACCCCTGTTCAAACAAATCGAATTCTATGCGTTCTGTGTTATCAGTTTTTCCGCGAAATCTTTATTGTTGATTGGACTGCCTTATCGCGAGTGGCCGACTAACACTTTTTACACCTGCTCACTTTTGCTGTTTTTCTATTGTTTTTTTAGATTCAGGCAGAACCTTCGAGCTCCGATCACCGTGGTCTTTTGCCTCGCGTCGGCGGTGGCCGTCGACGTCCTGGGAAACAAATTCGGATTGTATGGGCATCCGTTTGGCCCGCTCCGAGACTATGATGAGTTTGCTCACTTTACCGGGTCCGGGTTATCTGCGGTTGCAGCATTTTGGCTGCTGCGGGCCGGGACAAGGCGATTCGGCGTCAAGTTATCGGGTGGCTTGTTAGCTTTTCTTTCGACTTCAGTGGCGTTCTCATACTGCGGCTGGTACGAGATTCTTGAATTATGGGATGAATACTTTTGGAGCAAATTCGAACGGATACATTCGTGGGACGATACTCCGAATGATCTCTTTTATGACTTTCTCGGAGTGATCGCATTTATTGCTGTGGCGGGCTTAGTGTTCTCGCTCAAAGAACGTCTTTCGAAGACTTCGAATCTGAACTTGCTTCCAGTAAATTTACGCAACGTGTTAACTGTGTTTCCGCGAGATCTATTGTCGTTCTTTGTGATAACCACGGCTTTCGGTATGTGTTGTTGGTTTGAGATCTTCAGGATGTTCGATCAGCGGTGGTTCGACAGAGTTCACCTGATTGGTAACCGGGATTCAGCGATTTATCTGCAGTGGGAACTGGCGGGGTGCGTAGTATTGGGACTGATATTTGTTCTGGTGGTAAAACACAAATCCGCGAGGAATGTGGCGACGCCCTAGGAAATTTGAGCAGAAGGAGGGCGGAGCACTTTTGTCTCCGCCCTTGTTAAAGAGTTACACCAACCTGACGGCTCACGCATCAAAGTACATCGAGAACTCGATCGGGTGCGGACGCATGCGCACCGGATTTATTTCGTGTCCTCGTTTGTAATCTATCCATCTTTCGATCAATCCTTCGCTGAACACATCATTTGCAAGCAGGAATTCATAATCGCCTTCGAGAGCCTGCAGGCTTTCTTCGAGCGAACCCGGCATGGAGGGAACATTCTTAAGCTCTTCGGGAGACATGTCGTATATGTCTTTGTCGAGCGGCGGACCAGGATCGATCTGATTCTTGATCCCATCGAGGCCGGCCATCAACATCGCCGAAAACGCCAGATATGCATTGCATGAAGGATCCGGCGGACGGAATTCCAATCGCTTTGCTTTAGGGCTCTGCGAGTACATCGGTATACGCACCGCAGCGGATCTATTTCTGCTCGAGTAGGCAAGATTGACAGGCGCCTCAAAGCCAGGCACAAGTCGCTTATAGCTGTTGGTCGTCGGCGCAGCAAATGCAGCGATCGCGCGGGCGTGCTTCAGCAGCCCTCCGATATAGTAAAGCGCCATTTCTGAGATTCCCGCGTATCCGTCACCAGCGAACAAAGGCTTTCCGTCTTTCCAGATAGACTGATGGCAATGCATGCCGTTCCCGTTGTCTCCAAAGATCGGCTTTGGCATGAACGTAGCCGCCTTGCCGGCGCTAATTGCGGCATTCTTCACTGTGTACTTGAAAACCATCAGGTTATCAGCGGTAGTCAGCAGCGTGTTATATCGAAAGTCAATCTCACACTGTCCTCCGGTTGCGACTTCGTGATGATGACACTCCACCGGAATTCCGGCTTGCCGCAATAGTGTGGCAATCTCGGATCGCAAATTCGAGATCGAATCGAGCGGCGGCAGAGGCACATAACCTTCCTTCGGTCTTATGTGATATCCGTGACCGTTCGAGCCACCCCGCTCGGAAGATGTGTTCCACGGGCCTTCCATCGAATCAACCGAATAACCCGATGTGTGGCCTTCATTATGGAAAGAAACCTTGTCGAATATGAAGAACTCAGCTTCGGGCCCAAAATAAACTACATCCCCGAGGCCGGTAAATTTCAAATAGTTTTGTGCTCGCTGCGCTACCGCGCGTGGGTCGAGCCAGTAGCCATCTTTTGTGATCGGGTCGAAAACGCTTGAAATCAAGCAGAGCGTTGCTGGCTTCATGAATGGATCAATCCAGTAGCGAGACGAATCCGGGATCAACAACATGTCCGATTCGTTGATTGCCGCCCAGCCTCGCAGGCTTGAAGCATCAAAGCCAACGCCGTTTTCAAACGCATCGGGACCGAACTCGTCGATTGGAATTGTGAGGTGGTGCCACTGGCCGAGCAGGTCCGTGAATCTTACGTCTACGAATTCGACTCCGTGCTCAGCCGCGAACTTAAGTGCCGCTTCTGCGCTCATGTGCCCTCCGTTTGTCATAGGACCAATAGGGCCTATTGGACCTATGTCTCGAGTTTGTGGGTGGTCTTAAAAAAGTAATGCGGCGGTCAGCTTACCAATTTCGGATTACCGGTTTCAGTTTTAGATTGCGGGGGCTATCCAATCCAAAACCTGCAACCCAAAATTGGTAGGCTGACCGCCGTGACACTACCATTTTTTACTCCAATGATTCCGATTTGTAAAATCTATTCTTTTTATGTTAGCTATAAACCGTATTTATCAGGAAAGGCTCTCTAAATCATGGAGTTATGGCAACTCGAGGTGTTTTCAGCGGTAGCCGATGAGAAGAGTTTTTCGCGTGCTGGAGAGAGGATCGGGCGAACACAGCCGGCTATAAGCTCGGCGATAAAGCTGCTTGAGGGAGAACTTGGCGAACCGTTGTTTGACAGGCTCGGCAAGAGTGTTCGTCTGACCGCTGCCGGCGAATTGCTGTCGGAATACTGCAAGAGATTGCTTGCGCTTCGGGAGGAGGCAGTGCTCGCGATTGGGGAGTTGCGCGGCCTGAGCCGAGGAACATTGCGCCTGGGAGCGAACGAAACTACTTGTTTGTATGTGCTTCCGGAGGTTTTAGCTACATTTACGCGATCCTATCCCCACGTGCAGGTTGATATACAGCGCGCGATCACTCGATCCATCACTGAGCGAGTAATAGAGGGCACGCTCGATTTCGGAATCGTAACGCTTCCTATCAAGAACGCGCGGCTCCAGTCGATCACGATTCACCGCGACGAGTTGGCTTTGATAGTGGGCCCCGAACACCCGTTAGCCGCACGGCGATCAGTTAGAATGACTGATCTTGAAAGCGAGCCATTCATCCTTCATAAGATCGGAACAACCACCCGGGAGCGCCTGATGAAACACTTCAATGATGGCGGTGTCAAAATGAAAGTCACGATGGAGCTCGCATCTATTGAAACGATCAAGCGTTTTGTCTCGATTGGTATGGGCATATCCATCGTCCCGCGATTGTGCATCGCCAAGGAGTTGGAAGAAGGAAGTCTCAAGGCGCTTTCGATCCGAGACGCCCGGTTCCAACGAAAGCTTGGGCTGATATACAACAAGAATCGCTATCAATCGCAGGCGGCGCGAGCATTCCTCGAGCTGATTTCACTGAGGCAGGCTACCCCGCGTGTGAAGGCGAAGCGGATAAACTAGGTAGATGATGCCAGTCGACAATACATCGTTCGGTGGCTACGTAAATCAAGCGGCGGGTCTAAGCTTTCGCCAGATGAGAACGAGGATAATCGCACCCACCAGTGACATAACAAAGGACGCAGGGTGAAAGTAGCTTCCTTTTTCCTGGTGCCAAATCAGACTGCTGATGAATCCGCCCACAAATGACCCTGCGACTCCCAACAGGATAGTCGCTATACAGCCCATCGGATCTTTTCCGGGTACGAGAAAGCGCGCTAGCGCCCCGACAATCAATCCAACAACGATCCACGAGATTATCTGGTACAGTGACACTTGGGTTTCCTCCTGCGGGATAAGGTTCGGTCACACTTTGGCTTGCGTTCGCCGATGTGTCGAGTTGCGTCCTTCTGCTGGTTCTAAAACATACTGAACTATAACGTCAAGGCCTTTGAGAATTAATACGAGATTTAATTTTAGCTCTAACGGTTTGAAACTGCTCGCCTCACCGACCATCCGACTGTTTAGATCCTGCTAAACTTTTGGGCTGCTGCTACGGCGTATCAGCTGAATGGTTGATGCAGAGGCTTTTGGTGTCGCTCCGCGATTTGACACTTTCAAAGACACGCGTTAGTTTGAAACTTAATTAAAGCGCGCTCCTCAAGGACGATCATATTTCACAATCTATGGAGTTCGATGGGCCTCAATCATAAAGTTATTTTTGGAATGAAGCTCCGCCAGTTTCGTGAGCAGGCGGGACTGTCTCTAACGGATCTTGGGGCGCGCATCAAGCTATCGACTTCCTACCTCACTGAAATCGAACACGGGAAGAAGTATCCGAAGGCGGAGAAAATCGCACGTATGGCCGAGGCGCTCGGTCGAAACTATGACGATCTCGTATCGATCAGGCTCGACGAACAACTCAGCCCACTTTCCGATTTTCTGGAATCGCCGGTGCTTCACAATTTCCCGTTCCACCTGTTCGGTATTTCGCCGGCCCAGGTGGTCGAATTGATGACCCGGCAGCCACTGGAAGCGAGTGCGCTGGTAAATGCCCTGATCGGAATAGCCGAGAGCTACAACATCGGGGTAGAGCACCTCTATCGCTCTGCACTTCGATCTTATCAAGAGCTTCACGAAAACTATTTTCCGGAAATCGAGCGCACGGTCGATGAGTTTGCGCACTCTGCGAGAATCAAAAGCGATCCAACCCCGAGCTTTCCAGACCTTCGCGCGAATATCGAGAAACGATTCAATTACCGGCTGGACGAGCAAGAATTGAGCAAGCACCCCAAGCTTAGCCAGTTCCGGTCGGTGCTGGTAACCAAGCGAGGTAGTCCTCCGACGCTGCTGATCAACCCGGCCCTGAGCAGCAGGCAAAAAAAATTCATCCTGGCGCGTGAGATTGGTTATCAGGTCCTGGGGTTGACGGATCGCGCGATGACCTCGGCTCCTGAGCGCGTCGATTCTTTCGAGCAGGTCCTCAATGATTTCAAAGCGTCCTATTTCGCCGGCGCGCTTTTGATCAAGCGTGAGCCACTGCTCGCCGACGTCAGGGAATTCTTTGCACTCGAGCGGTGGCAGCCGCGTCGTTTTCGCGATTTTTTGGAGAGGTACGAAGTCACTCCGGAAATCTTCCTGTACCGCCTCACGGAAGTCTTGCCGGAATATTTGGGTATCAAGCTGCACTTTCTTCGATTCAATCACGAGGGAGGCATCTACCGGCTCGTAAAACACCTCAACATGTCGCAAGTGCTGATTCCTGGTGGCACTGGTCTTGATGAGCACTACTGCCGGCGGTGGTTGGCGATCCGAATTCTAAATGATCTTGATCGAGAGAAGGCGACGCGTAGAAAGCCGGTCGAACCCGTCGTGGGCGTACAGCTTTCAAGATTTGTCGACACCAATGAACGGTATCTCTGCGTTGCGATGGCTCGACATCTGGCATTGAATCCTTCGGCCACTTCATCAGTATCGCTTGGCTTTCGTTGCGATGAAGAGTTTGAACGCACGGTCCGATTTGCGAGGGACCCATCGATCAGCCGGCTCGATATTGATGGTACCTGCGAGCGTTGCCGGTTGACTGTCGCCGAGTGCCAGGACCGCGCCGCCCCGCCGGTCCTTCTCGAGCTCCAACGAAATCGTCGAGATATTGAACGGGAGTTGGAAATGCTCTGAACAATCGGACCAAGAGGATCTATATGTCCCATCCATCGTACACCTTAAACTCCGCTGGTCTCTCCTGATTTCCATTGAAAAATCCAGTGTCTTTAGGTTATAAGCAAGAACTCCCGTAGTTTCGAGAGGGTGGTTCTGGCTTTATGCGGACGCTACATTTCCTCGCCTTATTGGCAGTACTGTTGTTCATCATCGCTTCTCCGGCATCACAAGTTTCCGCTAAGAGATCAAACGTCACGAGCAGCTACGCGCCCGGTGAGGTAATCGTAAAACTCAAGCCGGGAGCATCTCAGCTCCGAACCGAAGGGCGTGAACAACGATTGATGGCGATTGCGCGTCTGGCGGGAGACGACGGCGATAAGAATCCTGCGGAAGCGCTTGTGCAAGGTGAACCGAGCCAGCGAGTAAACCAAATCTTCGTAGATCGTGGATTGGATCGCGTTTTTGTACTGAAGCTCGATCCTGCGGCGGATGTGCGAGCGAAGATCGATGAACTCAAATCTCTCGATGAGGTCGAGTATGCTGAGCCGAACTACTTGATAAAATTAGGGACGGTAATCCCCAACGACCCGCAGTTCTCACATCAGTGGGCGTTGCTCAACCTCGGAGTTTCTTTTGGTGATTTTGTTACTACTCCGAACGCGGATATCAAAGCATACAAAGCCTGGGACATCACCGTAGGCAGCCCGGACGTGATAGTCGCTCTGACCGATACTGGTGTCGATCTCACTCATCCGGATCTGGTGAAGAACATTTATACGAATCCCGGTGAAATCCCCGGCAATGGGATTGATGATGATCACAACGGATTCGTCGACGATGTTCACGGGTTCAATGTAGCTGATCAAAATGGAGACACGAGCGACGCGGTCGGACACGGGACGCAGATGGCCGGCATTATCGCGGCCGAGATGAACAACAACATCGGTATCACTGGCGTGTGCCAGTCAAAGGTGATGCCGGTGCGCTTCTACAAGCGATATGGTCCGGATCCTTCGCAATTCAGCGCGACAGTCGCAGATGCGGCGCGCTCATTGCTGTACTCGGTCGCGGCAGGTGCTTCGATTATCAACGCCAGCTGGACCACGCTGCTTGACGCGGATTTGGTTAGTGATCAAGTCGCACAGGCTCTGAAGGATGCAGTCAATGCGACAAATGATGCAGGTGTTCTTATGGTCTGCATAGCCGGTAATGAGGGATACGATCTGGACTATAGTAAGATATACCCGGCGTCATACTGGCTACCGAATCAGATTGTAGTTGCCGCGTCGGATTACAACGATGGAATCTGGAGACCACTGTCGAATCCGTTCATGATTCAGACCGGGTTTGGACCTGCGAGCGTACATCTTGCGGCGCCAGGTGTTTCGGTGCTTACGACACAGGCTCGTGGCAATTGCCAGCTTTGCACTCAGGAAACTGATCCTGCAAAGTGGTACACGAGCGCAACCGGTACGTCGGTATCGGCTGCTTGCGTTTCAGGAGTCGCCGCTCTCACCAAGACTCAGCATCCTGGTGACAGTGGGATCCTGTTGAGCAGGCGAATAAGAGAGGGAGTGGAGGTGACGGAGACCCTCCGTGACTACGTTATTGGCGGTGGGAGGCTCAGCGCGCTTGGCGCGATAACCAGAGAAGTAACTATCACTCCACCGACCCTGCAAGAGGTTTCGTACAAAGCTAAGAAACAGAAGTTATTCGTATTCGGATCGGGCATGCTACAGGGCGTAGTTATTGTGGTTGGTAAGGGTTCATATCCAGGAAGGCCGCAGAGCGATGACGGAACCGCATTCATGGCGAAGGTTCCTGTTTCAGAATTCCCACCGGGCGCGCCAGTACTGATCAAACTACGAAATCCCGATGGCGGCGAGAGCCGAGCCATCAATTTCACACGGTAGACCAAATGAGGGACACTCTTTCGCTCGAGCGCAAGCTCAAGATGCACGAAGCGCGCGAGGCGATTCTCAACCGCATCGGCTCGGAAACTTTTTCCGTAATAAATCTCGATCACTTCCTCCAGGCCACCGTCACTGAGGTTGGCAAGATGATGGGCGTTGATCGCTGCGATGTGATGACGCTTACATCCGAGAATCATTTACGGATTACCCACGAGTTCCGCGCGGACTCCGGACAGGAGCTGCCATCGCTCCTGGGGGTTCAACTTCGCGTTGATCTTGAGCGGCTACAGGAGGGATTTGACCTTTACAGTCCTCAGGCAATTGAGGATACGTCGTCGGCTGAAGTTGCTCCCACCCTTCAAAAGCTCATTGAAGGGCTTGGCAGCAAATCAGTGTTGATTGTGCCTATCACCTTCAATTTGCAACTGCTCGGAATGCTCGGCCTTCATCATTGTCACGAACACTATCATTGGAACGAAGACGAGATAAACTTTATTCGCAATCTGGCGCAGCACATCGCGATCGGATATCGATACACGCACATTTACACGGAGAAGGAACGGGAAGCACGAATAAACAAAGTGCTTTTGGAAATAGCAAACGATATCAACACCGGTTCCGATTTCAACGAAGTAATAGAACGGATTCTCGATCGCTCGCTCGACTTGCTTCGCATAGAGGCCGCTTGTCTGGCGATCATCGACGCGAGTAACAGCGAGATCCACTTTACAAATCTTCGGACTGCCGAAGGAAAAGCGGAAGAGATTCTTAAGCGTCCGTCATTGAAATTCCCGATCCTGGATTTGATGCCCAAAACGGTCGGCCGCGGGCAGATGCTCAAGATCCTGAGCCCTGAACAACACGAATACGCCCGCTCGTTTCTCACCGAGGTTTTCAATGCGGGAGCCGCAATAATTGCACCAATCTTAATCGAGGATAAGATTTTCGGCGCGCTCATCCTGTTATGGTCCGAGCCGCAACAGTCATTCGCCAAAGAAGTAACTGCGCTGGCACTCGGAATCGCCGATCAGCTCGCCATCGCGCTTTCGAAGGCGCGCCTGTCGGCAGAGGTCCTGCGATTGCGACGCGAACTCGAACACGCTCATAGCCAGCACAGCGGTAGTGGACTGGTCGGCAAAAGCGACAACTTCATGCGCTGCATGCAGATGGCGCTTTATGTCGCCGATAATTACACAACAGTTTTGATTCAAGGCGAATCAGGCACCGGCAAGGAGTTGATGGCTGATTTGATCCAGGCAAGATCATCGAGAGCCGAGAAACCTTATATCAAAATTAATTGCGGCGCGATTCCGGAAACGCTGCTCGAATCCGAGCTCTTTGGACACGAAAAAGGCGCATTCACCGACGCTCGCAGTCGCCGGATAGGTAAATTTGAAGAAGCGAACGACGGGACACTCTTTCTCGATGAGATTGCGGAAATGTCGCTCGCGGCCCAGGTTCGTTTACTGAGAGTGCTGCAGAACGGAGAATTCGCGAGAGTTGGCGGGAACGAGATAGTCAAGACCGATGTCCGAGTAATCGCGGCCTCAAACGTTGATCTCGAACAGGCGGTCAGTGAGGGCCGATTCAGGCGCGACCTTTTCTACAGATTGAATGTATACCCAATCAAGCTGCCCGCACTTCGCGAACGCCGGGAAGATATCCCGCTCCTCGCAACGCATTTTCTAGAGATCTACAAGAAACGTTCTAACAAGAACATTACTGGGATTACAAAGAAGGCGCTCGAATGGCTGCGACGCTATGACTGGCCCGGAAATGTGCGCGAGCTCGAAAACGCCATGGAAAGGGCGGTGATAATTGCCCAGGGCCGAATGATAGCGATAGATGATTTGCCGCACGCGGTGCGCGGTGCGGAGGCCAGCAAGACAATCGAGGTCGAAGTCGGAACGACAATCGATGAGGCCGAGAAGCGCATGATTATGCAGACACTCGCCTACACCCGCGGCGACCGGACGCGTGCTGCGCAGATACTCGGAATCGGCCGCAAGACACTTTATCGAAAGTTGCAGAGTTACAACTACACAGAAGACAATTGATGACCAACTGTTGGTAGTACCGTCTTCAGGCGGAAGTTTGTAACGAATTTCCGATGATTCGTACGTTACGACCTTCCGCCTGAAGGCGTACAAACGGTTTAATGGAAAAAGGAGAATAGCGATGAAAAGAGCCCTCGCGCTTACATCGATTCTGATAGCTTCACTCGTGCTTGTAGCAGGCGCTGCACAATCGGACGTAAACGTAACCGGCGAGTGGGCGTTTACTGTGGAAACCCCGCAAGGCTCCGGAACTCCGACTTTCACGTTTAAACAGGAAGGTGAGAAGCTGACCGGTAATTACAAGGGTCAGTTTGGTGAGGCGCCGCTGACAGGCACCGTGAAAGGCGGTGAGATCAAGTTCACAATCAAGATCAGTGCCCAGGGCCAGGAACTCATGATCACCTACACCGGGAAGATTGAATCCAAGGACAGCATGAAAGGCACCGCCGTTCTTGGTGAAATCGGTGAGGCCACGTGGACCGCAAAACGTAAGTAGCCGCGCATCACGCATTGTTTCCATTTAACATGCCCCTCACAACCACCCAGGACGGTTGCGAACTGCGCGTTTGAATAAGTATTCTGGTCCATTGTCAACGAATTGCGCGTCTGACGACCGCTCGGCGCAGTTTCCAAGGGGGTAGAAGTTTTGTTGAGGTCACATCGTTTGCGCGCTCTTTGCGCTGTTACACTGGTAGTCTTTCTTTTTGCGTTTACCAATTTCTCCACAGTCTCCATAGCGCAAACCGATCCTGTCACCATTGCGCCAGGCTTTGAGTTCAATATCTTTGCCGATCCGACAAGGGTCCCGGAATTCGCGGCCTCTGCGTTCAGCGGACCCGTGTCACTGGCATTCGACTCGCGGGGCCGACTCTTCGTTGGCACTTATTCGGGCAGAATCCTGATAATGACGGATTCTGACGAAGACGGAAGGGTGGATCAGATAAAAACGTTTGCCACCGGCCTTGTTCAGCCGCTGGGTTTGGAGTTCCGCGCAAACGGAGATTTATACTTAACGAGCAACATACTGAATGGAGCCGGCCGAATAATCAGGCTCCGCGACACAAACGGCGATGACGTTGCAGACGAAACCACCGTCATCGTAGACGGTCTTCCGAGCGAGGGGGATCACCAGACTGATAGGCTGAAGTTTGGCCCCGACGGATTGCTGTATTTTGGTCAGGGTTCGTCAACCGACGCCGGCACTCCAGCTCCAGGCCGTCCCGCGGAACGACTTTATAATGCCAGCATTTTGCGCGTGGATGTTGATAACCCATCTATCAATGTGGTCGCAACGGGGCTTCGCAATCCATTCGGCATGGCATTTCATCCGGGTAACGGTCAGCTCTTTACAACTGACGGGGGATCCGGAGAACTTGGACAACTGCCTGATCAATCTCCGTTGGAAGAAATAAACTGGATTGTCCAGAACGCAAACTATGGTTTTCCCGGTTGTGAAGGGCCGCCGATCTCGAACGTGCCTGCTTGCGCAGGAGTACGGGGTCCGATTGCAACATTTGCTCCGCATCTGACGCCGACTTCAATTGCTTTTTACACTGGCCCGCAATCGGGCGAGTCGACGAATCAGATGCTGGTCACGCTGTTCAAGCACCTGCCCGGTCAGGGCGGCGATCTCCAGCGATTCATTCTTAGCGGCGACGCGTCGACGGGGTTTCAGACTACTAAGGTCGAGCCGTCGATCATTGAGTTTGGCCTGATCGATCCTAATGACGGTCCGGTTGACACCGCTATCGATCCTATCAGTGGCGATATCTATGTGGCGCGATTCGATCCGGTAACTCATCGCGACCTGAGTGAGCATCACCATTTCATATATCGCATTCACCGTGCTGGAAGTGACTTGCTTCCATTCATCGGACCCGCGATACCTTCTGCGATTAAGGCAGGCTCGGCAGCTACGACGATCTTGTTTGTTACTCGCCATGTTAAGCCCGGCGCAGTAGTTTTCGACGTGACCGATAATATGGCTCTTGCAACCAGACAGGGTTCGTCGCGGTTTGAGTTAGTTGCAGACATTCCGGCTAATCTTTTGGCTAGCGAGCGAACGATAACCCTGGAGGTTCGCAACCCGGATTCAACGCGCTCGAATCAGAAGACGTTTGCCGTCACTAAGGGAGATCCCAATCCTCCGCCAGACAAAACACCTCAGCTCACGTCCTTGTTTCTCTATAAAAAGAAACGAGGGAATGTGTGGGATCACCTTTTTGTGGGTTTGAACGCAAAGAAGTTCAGGTTGGTGGTCAACGGATCCGACTTCGATAGCGGAGCTCAGTTGCTGGTGAATAACACATCGCTTGAACTGGAGAGCTCGAGTTCGACTGAGCTCGTTGGTCGCCTGGTGAACGCTCTTGTTCAAACGCCAGGGGAACTTAACGTGCAGGTTCGTAATTCGACTGGCAAGATTTCGAACACGCTAAAAATTACCGTAAGTCCCTAAACATCATTTCTTCTCACGATAAAAAACAGGGAATGTGTGGGCCGTTCGAAACCCGCAGGACTGATACAAATGAAACGCGTTCGCGTTAGCGGTAGTTACCGCCAGAGAGACCGACTCATAACCTTCTAGTCCGTATTGATGCAGTGCTTTTTCGATCATCCTGCGACCAATGCCGCGTCCCTGCTGTCCGGGATGAACCGAGATCTGTCCGAGGTGTCCCACGCCCGGGGCCACGCGCGACGCAATCAACACTCCAGCCAATGCTCCCGAGGATCGTGCCGCAACAAGCGACATCTGAGGAAGAAAATCACCGCACCAGAAATGATCAGTCAGGATTGTCAGTAACTCGGCGCACCCCTGCAGGTTTTGATATTGACTGTTTATCCTGCTGTCGTGTTTGCCGCGGTACGAACGATGAATGACCTTTGCAGCCTGGTCAAAGTCTCCTGGCTGCCATTGTCTTATTGAGATGTCAGGCAGGTCAGTTCGGACCGTCGTCGGTATTGTCGATCGAAGATCGGCGATCATGTAACTGCGCTCGAGACGTTCGAAACCGCGTGACTGGAACATCGTGTCAGCCTCATTGTTCTCCAGACCAACGTATTGGCTCTCGATTCTCCTCAGGCGCCTGAATAGATCGAGTTGATCGAGAATCGCTTTGGCGAGCTCCCTATCGAGTCCCAATCGTCGCCATCGTTTCGATACATAAATGTCGCCGATTGAGCACCGCCAACCTTCGATCACGTAATAGGCGAACCCAAGCGCCGTACTGCCTCTCATTGCTGCGAAACCCGATAGTTGTCGCTGGCGCGCTACATCGCGTATCAGCGTGCTTGCGCCTTTGTAGTCCCACTTCAGAAGGTTGAGCCACTCGGCGCACTCTTCGTCAAAGAGCTTCTCCAAACTAGCCAGATTAATATCAGCAATCGGTACTATGCTTATCTCGGGATTTCTCAGCGCGGTCGCCATGGAAAACTTAGGAGCCGTTTCAGTGTGTCGTTCTTGCGCTCGCCTTTTTGAGCGAGCCCGCCATAATCTTACACAATCTTCTATTCCTTTCGATAATGCTTCGCGACGGTTCGTTGCTCAAAAAGTTTGGAAGTGTTTAAAAGGAGAGACGAACTGAAGACAGCGTGAAAGTATTAAGATACCATCGGGCTTCAGCCGATGGAGTTTCAGGTTCAAACTAATCCCGCTGCCCAAGATACCATCGGGCTTTAGCCGATGGAGTTTCAGATTCGACCTAACGAATCAACGCGCTGTCGGAGATACCATCGCAAGCAAGATGATATCTAGGCGCGCGATCATCGTTGTTAGGTCAAAATTGAAACTCCCTCGGCTGAAGCCCGATGGTATCTTACGATGGGGTCTAAGATGAAGAAGCCTTCAATTGCGGATCGTTACTTCGGCGTCGTCAAACCCCGCATCGGTTCGCTTGATGATCATCAGTGTCATATCATCAACCGGCGCCGTTGCCCCGACGAATCGGGACAGTGCCTCGTCAATGCGGTCGCGGATGCCGGAGGCAGAACGTCCAAGATTGTTCCTGACGACGTCTATCAGTCGTTCCTCATCAAACTCTTCATCTCGTTCATTGATTGACTCGGTAATCCCATCGCTATAGATCACCAGCACATCACCTGATTCGAAGACTACCGATTCCTCCTGATAAACGCTGACCTGCATCATACCAATCGGAAGACCGCCCTTATCGAGCCGTTCCACCTCGCCCGAGCTACGCACGAAGATTGGGGCATTGTGACCACCGTTGGAATACTGGAGTGTGCCAGTGTCAGGATCGATATCGCCGTAGAACAGAGTAAGAAATTTGTTGGAAGGGGAATTCTCGAAGATATACTGATTGATTTCGCCCATGACTTCACTGATAGACGCTCGGGTCTGTGACTGAGCTCGTACGGCGGCGTGCAGTGATGACATCAACAGTGCCGCGCCTGTGCCTTTTCCCGAGACGTCGCCGACCGCCACGATCAGATGACTGTCGCGCTTGCGCTGGATAAAGTCATAGTAGTCGCCACCAATTTCACGACAGGGGAACGACACGCCGGTCATCTCCCAACCGGCCAGTTTGGGAGGCGAAAATGGCTGGAGCCGCATCTGGATCTCGGAGGCAACCTTTAACTCCTCTTCCATCCGCCTTTTCTCGAGCCGCTCCTCCAACAATCGATCGTTCTCAATCTTGATCGAAGCTACGGATGCAATTGTGGTCAATACCTTCAGATCTTCTTCCTGAAACCGGTTATTGAACGGATTATCGACATAAACCATCCCAAAGATTTCTTCGCCGGAGGCGAGCGGCACGGCCATTACTGATCGTATCTGACTCAGTACCACCGAGTGTTGAGATTGAAAGCGAGGATCGTGCATCGCATCAGAGGTCAAGATTGATGCGCCTTCGCTAAGAACCTTGTTTGTGATCGAACGGCTGAGTTGTACCTGCGAGGCGGTGGGCAACGCCGCTTCGCTTGCCCCTCGGGCGATTTTGCAGCTTAGCTCACCGTTCTCCTTCAGAAAGAGAAATCCGCGCTCCGCCGGGATAGCCTGGAAAACGAGATCAATGGTCATCTTCAATGTGTCTTCCAGAGAAGTGCGAGGCAAGAGCGCAATTCCGACCTGGGAAACTATGCTGAGCAGATCTCGGCCGGGCGCCTCAGGCTTCATCGCGGCTCGAGCACCTGAGCTGGCTCGACCTTCACCCGAGATCGCGCCGGATCTGATTGACGAGATCAGATCGGTGGTTGAGCGCGCGGGGATTGGCGAGGTAATGGTGTCCGCCGGAAGCGATTGTCCAGCGAGACCTGTCAAAAAAACCGTCGCGCCGGACAGCATATCCTGTTCGCCCGAGCTGTACTCGATTTCCGTTTCGCCTATGCGGACGACATCTCCGACGCTTAGTCTCAGCGATCCGGTGACGCGCTGCCCATTTACGAAGGTCCCGTTGGCGCTCCCGTTGTCTACAAGCAGCACCTGATCGTTCTCGCGTCTTATTTCCGCGTGCAGACGGGATGCAAAAGGATCGCTGATGCAGATGTCGTTTCTGGATGAGCGTCCTATGGTGAGCTTCATCCTATCGAGTTTTACGATGGAAGGCTCGTAATCTTTTGGTCGAATAACAAACGTAGACATAGTTCAGATCAGATCAGTGAGCGTCAAACGCGCGTCATGAATCGGAGCCAATTTCGGACGCGCATCGAATCGCTTATCACTTGGACATCACAACTATAGTGCGAGCAAGTTTGTCGTGCCAGCCTTGTTGCCGCGGGTCCCACAGCATCCAAAGAAAGCCGAGGAAGAAAGATGCGGTGGAGAGGGGATAACCTACCAGGTGACGAAGGGCCGCCTGCTTCATTGTGAATGGTCTCCCATCAACTCTCACAATGAATATCCCGAGGATGCGCATACCCGCAGTTTGACCGCCGATTCCCGCGAGCACTACAAAATTGAGCAAGAACATTAACAGAGTCAAAGCTGCCACGATCGCCAAGTCAGTGTTCGAACCCACAACCGATCGGCGGCTGGCGGCGGTAACTGCAAACGTAAATACCATCATTCCAATGAGGGTGATCAGAAAATCAAACATCCAGGCGCCATATCTCAAACCGAAGCCGGCTTGTTCAGAGTATCCAATGAGCGAATGGGTGGCTGGAGCGTATCGCGCGGCGCGAGGTGACCCGTTTGGCCTTGGCGTGGTTGTTACCGTGCGAGCCCGTCCTTCACGAGTATAATCCTGGTGCTCACCAAGCGAAGCCCGCTCGAAGTTACGTTGGAGGCGCGCGGAGTCGGTTAGACCGGAATTGCCGGTGGTCCGAGCCGACGATTGATCATCAGCCAGGCCAACAGCCAGACTTTGACGATCCAGACGCTGCTTTCCGCACTTTGGGCAGAACTTCGATCGCGTATTCAATCGCTTGCCGCAGTATGGACAGAACTTCGTCATAGGCGATTGGAAATGCGAGCACTCCTTAGGAACACGGCTATGTCAGGAGAAACTGCAAAGTGGTTCCGCCGAGCTTAACTTCATCGCCGGCCGAGAGCACGCGCGGGGATTTAGCGTTGAGACGCACCGATCCTCCGGTGACCGAGTTGATGATTGTTCCGTTCACTGATCCCAAATCTTCAATCAAAAACTGCTCGCCCTGCCGGTATATTCTCGCATGCTTTCGGGATACCTTCGTCTCTCCGTCGTACATCGTAAGATCGACTTCTGGAAAGATACCAGTATGAGGATCGGTGCGGCCGATCAGCACACTCTCTTTATCGATGACGAACGGCTTGACCATGTCCTTTGTCCCGACAATCACAAGTTGCGCAGTGATCCGTCCCTGCGCTGGAGCTCCGGTGTAGCCGGCTGCCGGTACTCCGCTGCCGGGAGTCGGCTGCCTCTGACCACAGTGAGCGCAAAATACGTCGTCGGAGCCTATCTTTTCGCCGCAATGACCGCAAAAAACCCACTCCATCGCGGGCACTGGTGGAGCAGGCGGGCTGCTGCCTGGGGCGGACACCCGTGCCTGGCGGACGCTCGAAGACGGCGGACTTCCGAATGATGATGGTCGACCCGCATTAAACGTTGGGCGAATAGGCTCAATCCTGTGCGTGGACAAATATGCGCTGTGAGCTTCCAGGGCGCGCATGAAGTCTAGGGCAGACAAATGTCGGTCGTCCGGCTTATGAGCGACCGACTTCATCAGTATCGCTTCCATCTCCGAAGTGATGCTTGGGTTGATCTGGCGTGGCCTGGGATTCTTGCTGAAGTCGAAAATCAGCAACGGATTGTCCTGTGGATCCGAGCCAGTCAACATATGGAACATCGTCGCGCCGAGCGAGTATATGTCCGAGCGAGGTTCAACCTTTCCCGCAAATAATTCAGGAGGCGCGTAGCCCATCGTGCCAATCGCGGTGACGCCCTTCTCGGTTGGGCGCACTATTCGCGCGATACCGAAGTCGACCAGCATCACTCTCTCTGTTTTGTCATCCAGCATCAGATTGGCCGGTTTGAGATCGCGATAAATGATCGGTGGCTTTTGAGTGTGGATGTAATGCAGCACATCGCAGATCTGAACTGCCCATTTGCACACCGTGGTTTCATCGACAATCCCACCGCGAACTCGCATTTGTTCCGCGAGATCGCCGCCGCCGATCCAACGCATTACCAGGTAGTACCTGCCGGTCTCTATGAAGTAATCAAATACGGTTGGTATTGAAGGATGGTCGAGTTGTGCGAGGACCTCAGCTTCGCGTTTGAAATCTTCTACCGCCTTTGCGCGCTGGCTTTGATCGGCAAACATCTCGATCATTTCTTTTACAGCACAGAGTCTGTCTGCGAGACGTTTGTCGCGGGCCTGATAAACGGAGCCCATCCCGCCGCCACCTACACGCTGGACGATTGCGTACCTGTCAAGCAGCAGGGTCCCGGGTTCCAGTTGCTGATTCGGTACGTTTTTTTGTTTCTTTTCGGGCATACTGTCCTCGACCTGTCCGCTTCGCGCTTCTAGCACGACTGCCGGAGGGGGCTCAGGCGTGGGGTCCTGCCTTCCTCCGCATAATCCGCAGAAAGGATCTCCCGGCCCCAAATGACTGCCGCAATCAGGACAGAACATAATCGGTTTCGGGTTTCTGGTTTCTAGCTCCTGGTTCGGGCACTCGAACCAAGAAACGCGACCGAAGCTGAGAAACGCAAACGAAGAACTAAGAACCAGAAAAGTCGGTCTCTTATCACGCTTTCTGGTTTCGGGTCTTTGTTTGGTGGGCCAGCCAAGAGTCTTAACCGAAACTCAGAACCAGAAACTGGAACCAAAACCAGAAACCTATCACTTCAGTATCTGAAACTTTAAAAATGTTTTTCCGACAATCACCTCATCGCCGTTCTGAAGCATGTGGCGCTTGCCGGGCAATAGCCTTCGTCCTCTATTGACGAACGTTCCATTAGTCGACCCGAGATCCTCAATAAAGAACTGACTGTTATGATTAACGATACGAGCATGCCGTCTCGATACTTTGGCTTCCGAATCGTCCTCATCCAGGTCGACGTCCGGGAAGATGCCGCTGTCCGCATCCCAACGCCCAATATTCGTTTCAATGCCAATGATCGGAAACTCTTTCCCAATTCTTCCGCCGCGCTCGATTATCAATCGCGCCAGCGCCCGCGAGCCATCGCGATCCTGGAGCGACGCCCCGTCCGAGTTAAGGCTGCTGGTCCGCTCCGGCGAGGAAAGAGCGTAGGTTTGGGGCGCCGGCGGAGGTACCGAATGGTCTCTCGCATCGTTCGATTTGAAAGCGGGCCCCGATCGTTCATTGGTGTGGTTTCTTCGCGGATTGACATTGCTTATGCGCGAATCACCGTGCCGGCGGTCCCGAGCGGGCATTGCCGGTTTTGGTATGCTGGTCGAAGTAGTAAACGACGGCGGAGCCGGCATGGGCGGATCGAGGGTATTAGAGCCGATTCCCTCGTTTTCGACCGCGCTCGGCGGCTGATAGATTGGCGCAGCATCGCGTTTGCGCGGCCGCGGCGGTGGTGACAGGTCCAACCTCATACCGCACTCGTCGCAGTATTCGCTGCCATCGATATTATTAGTGCCACAATTGTTACACCTGATCATGAGGTTGGATCTCCGGGCCGCCGTGGCTTTTCCAGCCTAAGCTGCAACCCGATTATACTCTAGACCATACGTAGCTTCAATAATAGGGGTTGGGTTAAGGGTCTTGGGCTTCTGGTTACTAGTTTGCTTTTCCAAAAAGTGAGACTCAAACCTGAGCTCACCAAACCTGTATTGAAATCAGAAGCCAAAAACCTTAACCCAATCCACAAATCCAATCCCTAACCGCCAACCCCCAATCCCTAACCGCCAACCCCCAATCCCTAACCCCCACCCCCCAATAGTATTGCTGCAACCTCGGGTCGCGAGAACTCCGCCGGCGGTATCTCGCCTTGTGTCAGCATCTCGCGGACTCGAGTGCCCGATAGCGTTACGTGTTCACGAGAATCGTGCGGGCAGGTCTTGTTAGTTGCCATTGAGCCGCAGCGGCGACAGTAGAATGAATGATCGAAGAACATCGGCGTGACTGCCAACGCCTCTGCATCAAACTCATTAAAAATATAGTGCGCGTCATATGTGCCGTAAAAACTTCCGACCCCTGCGTGATCACGACCCACGATGAAGTGAGTGCAACCATAATTCTTTCGAATAATTGCGTGAAAAACCGCCTCCCGCGGTCCGGCATAGCGCATCGAAGCCGGATTGACAGCCAGGAGCGTTCGAGTTCGCGGAAAGTAATGCTCGAGCATCGCCTCATAGCACTTCATCCGAACTTCGGCAGAGATATCGTCGGATTTCGTTTCCCCCACCAGCGGGTGCAGCAACAATCCGTCGACTGTCTCCAGCGCGCATTTGATTATGTATTCGTGAGCCCGATGAATAGGGTTGCGAGTCTGAAACGCGACCACCCGTCGCCAGCCCTTCTTTTTGAAAGTATCGCGCGTCTGTTTTGGGTCGAGACGGTAGACAGGAAATGAGGGGTTTCGCGGCCGATTTAACAAGCTTACGGGTCCGCCAAGGAGCCACTCGCCTTGCTCGAAGAGTGTTCTCACACCTGGATGAGATTTGTCGGTTGTCAGGTAGACACGTTCAGCTTCGCGCTCCTTGTCGTATCGGAACTTCTGCCGTAGATGCAGCACGCCGAGCAGGTGGTCATCGACTGCGTACAGCGCAATTTCGGATTCTTCAGTCAGGCCATCCGCGACATCATCCTCAGCGGATAGGGTCACCGGTATCGTCCACGGTAGTCCTGAAGCAAGGTGCATGTTGCCTCGAACCGCAATGTAATCCTCTTCGCACATGAAGCCTTCGAGCGGACTGAAGGCGCCGTTGGCGATCATTTCAAGATCGGAAATTTCGCGTGCGCGCAGGTTGATACGCGGCATTGCCGGAACCCGCTCGAGCATGGTTTCTCGCTCGACGCCCGCTAGCTCGCAATTAATGAGACTTCCCCCGTGCGCGGGTATTGTTTCCATATGACTTTAGTCCTGATGAGAATTGTTTCGATCGGCCGTAAAAGGCAAGACTCGAAAATACGCGCGGCGATGAACCCTGTCAACGATTCAACACCGTTCACCGCCGCGTAGGTATGAGCGAACCGCGTTTTCGTTAATCGTCGTAGAAACAAATGAGGGATTAATATAGTTGTAGATGCGAAATGCGATCTCTGCGAGAACCAGCGTTATAAAAATGACCAGAAGCGTCTGACGTACCAATCGCATTATCGCTCTTGCCGTGACCATGAGCTCTCCCGAAACGAGTTACTAACACATTCTCAAGCTCGCTTGCGAGCGATTGCCGCGCTGAACGATCGTGATTGACAACCGAAGTTCTTAAGGTTATTGAACAAGATAGCGCAACTTCGACAGGCTCCGCATCTCGTGCGATAATCCTGTCTGATGCAATCAATGATTCACCGGGTACGAATAAGGGGACGCGCGCGATTGATTATAGAGGCCGTGGCAGCAACCGTGACGATTTTCTTGTACGCGACGCTGGCAGCGGCTTCAGACTGGGACCGAGGAGTGTCACTTTACAACAAAGGTGAATATCGCGCCGCACTGGTCGAATTTCAAGATATAGTGATGGAACGTGCTGATGCAGCAGGCGCGTGGTACTACATCGGGCTCTGCGAGTTCAAACTCAAACGTTATGACAGGGTTGAGCTTCCGCTCTCTCACGCCATTGATCTCCTCGAAATCCAAACGCCATCCAGTGCAGATATCGCCGGCGCCTGGTACACCATCGGAATCTCTCATTACCTGCAGGCACGCTACGAAAAAGCGATAGAGCCGCTCAAGCGGTATATTGAACTCAACTCGAAGGCTGCGCGCGAAATCGATGGAAGCGCCCGTACCGCTTTGGCCCGGTCATACTTTTTTCTGGATCGTTTTGACGACGCCCTTCCACTACTGGCATCGGCCGGTGAGAAAACGTCGATCGCAAACAGCGAACGTACCAAAGAGATCGCCGCCAATTTCTACTATCGCGGAGCGATTTTTTTCAAGAAGGAAGACGACGATCACGCGATAGCAGCGCTTCATGAAGCGGTAAAAGGAAACCCAGAGGACGTTCCAGCCCTGGAACTGTTGTGCGAGAGCCTTATGAGGAAGGCTCGTAAAAGTAACTCCGACGCACGCTGGAACGAAGCTGCGGAAGTTGCCGAGAAGCTTAAGGCGATTCGAGATGATCTGAAAACCGCAAACATACTTGGACGGGCTTATCTTGGTGCTCAACGGTTTGATAGCGCAGTTGGACCACTCGAAAAGCTTGCGAAGGCAAATCCGGAGAACGGTCAGGCTTGGCTCTATTACGGCATTTCATTGTCGCGCAGCGGGCGCTTGCGCAAGGCAATGGAAGCCCTGGAGATAACCATCCAATTAATGCCCGAGTCGATCCCGGCGCTCGCAGAACTCGGATATGTCTACGAAGCTGACAAGCAGTATCAGCAAGCTCTGCGAGTTTATGAGAAGGCGTACGCTGCGTCAGGGGAAGCGGCTCTCAAGGAAAAGATAGATCGCGTTCGCGCCCTAGCTTCACAGCAACCTTGATTCAGTACGGCAGCCTTGATTCAGTAGCTTATCTAACCCTTGATTCAGTAGCTCACCGAACCTTGATTCAGTAGCTCACCGAATCTTGATTCAATAGCCCACCGAACCTTGACTCAGTAGCCCATCGAACCTTCGGTAGCTCACACGCAATCTGAATTGTTTGGGATTTCTTTGAATCTGAATCTGCAATTTGAATCTGAATCTGCAATTTGGATCCGCAGTCTTCGATTTGCAATCTGCAATTTGAAAATCTGCAATTTGAAAATCTGCAATTTGCAATTTGAAATCTGATCCTTAGCCGACGAGTCTTAACTCCAAACGCATTCACCTACCCGCCATAAGACGCCAGGGCTTCCGGCTCGTTCTCAAAAGTCTCAAACACAGTGATAAGTTTTGTTATCGCTAGCAGGTCCTGGATACGCTTGGTCAGATTCACCAGCTTCAAGCTTCCGCCTTCACGCTTAGTGGTCGTGTAGCTGCTGATCAACGACCCGAGACCCGCCGAATCGATGTAATTCACTTCGGCAAGGTTCAATAGGATTCGCCGTTGCCCATCCGCCAAGAGGTCCTTTATCCGTTCCTTCACCTGCAAATCGCCTTCGCCGAGCACGATCTTGCCAGAAAGATCCAGGATGCTGACCCCCCCAACAACCCGCTCCTTTATATCCATTATCCACCTCCGTAAGCGTTATTCAGGTTCGTGAAATTAGCATACGGCTCCCTTCACGTAAAGTACACATCCCCGGATTTACTATATGTCAGATTGTCTCGACGATCAGATTAAGCCACGGATCTACGCTGGCTCGGAAAGCCGCAGTTATGAGCGTTGTCGAGCTGTACTCCGTTACAACGGCGGGCCCTCTGAATCTCATCCCAGTTTTCAGCTGTTCGCGGCGATAAACCGGTACCTTCGTCTGACGTTCGTTCAAATATGCCGGTGTGACATGGGAAGCGATGAGCCGCGGAGTTCGGGTTCGATGCTCCCGGGCGATCGCAGGTTTTTGAGTTATTCCAGCGGCGCGAACTCTCAACGATACGACTTCAATGGGTCGCGAGCTGTCAGCGTAACCGTAGCGCTCGCGATGAGACGCGTGAAAGCGTGCTCCAAAGTTTTTACTCCATGGAATATCGATTTCGAAAGACTGACCCGCGTATCGCAACGCTACTGATCTCTTCAGCCTCAATCTATCTTTATCAAAACCCTCGTCTTTGAGATCGAGGATTCCTTTTTGCTCGAGCTCGACAAAGGTTTTCTCAAGCGCCTTCATATCGAGCTCTCCGGTCTTCATCATTACGGTGCGCGAGTAGTCTTTGACGACGTCCCCCAACAGGACGCCTAGCGCGGAAAGTGTTCCTGGCGACTTGGGCACCACCACGCGCGGTATGCGCAGGGATGCTGCGAGTTCACAGACGTGCAATCCCCCTGCTCCACCAAAGCTCACAAGCGTAAACAGCCTGGGATCCTGCCCCCGTTCTATTGAAACAACGCGAAGCGCAGCCTCCATATTTGCGTTGGCTACGCGAACAACTCCAAGCGCCGCTTGCTGTGCGGTTGTCGGCTTCTTCGTGAATCGTGAAATCTCGTTGGCGAGCCGAGACAAAACGGTCCGCGCTCTGTTGAGATCGATTGGCATCTCGCCTCCGAGCAAGCTGGCCCCGCCGAAGCGCCCAAGCACGAGATTGGCATCGGTGACTGTGACTTCATTCCCTCGTCCGTAACAAGCCGGACCGGGGTCTGCACCCGCTGACTCGGGCCCCACTCGAAGAGCACCCGCGGCATCTACGCGGGCAATCGATCCGCCACCTGCACCCACAGTGTGAATGTCAATTACCGGTACGGCTACAGGTAAGCCGGCCACGACGGCCTCATTAGTCGTACGAGCCTCTCCCCGACACAGCGCCACATCCGTTGATGTACCACCCATATCGAAGGTTATGATGTCTTTTATTCCGGCAACCGAGCAGACTCGAAGAGCACCGACAACCCCTCCCGCCGGACCAGATAGGATTGCGCGCACGGGTTCGGCGGAAGCAGTCGATGCCGAAACTGATCCGCCGTTTGATTGCATCACCAGGAGTGCTTGCGGGCTACTTTGCCGTGCCTCTAGCTTTGAATTGACTCTCGGGTTCCGGCGATTGGCGACGGAGCTTAATCCTTCTCCTAATGCGTTGAGGTAACGTGACATCAACGGTACTAAATAGGCGTTGATTACGACCGTTGATGTACGTTCGTACTCGCGATACTCCGGAAGTATTTTGTGCGACTGAGAGACTGGAATGCCGAGCGGTTCCAACTTGGTTGCAATGGCTTCTTCGTGAGCCGGATTCGCAAACGAGAAAAGCAGACAAACAGCGGCTGATTCGAGCCGAGGATTATGGTTTGAGATTAACTTTACGAGACGTGCGATTGAATCTTCTGCAAGAGGCGTAATGATCTGACCTGTTGGACCTGTTCGCTCTTCTAAACCAAATCTGAGTTCCCTCGATACGAGCGGAGAGGGACGTGTGACCATTAGATTATACAAATCCGGCCGGGCCTGCCGACCGATCTCGATGACGTCCTCAAATCCCTTAGTAGTAATCAAAGCGGTTCGAGCACCTTTTCGTTCAAGCAGCGCGTTGGTTGCCACTGTTGTTCCGTGCACGATCTCAAACGGCTCTGTGTCGGAGTCCGCAAGTATCCGAGAAATTCCTGAGAGGATCGCTTCAGCTGGATTGTGAGGAGTTGATGGGACTTTGAAGGTGCTCAAAAGCGAGCCGCGAGAGGCGACGAAGTCCGTGAAAGTACCGCCGGTGTCAATTCCGATCCTGATCGGTACAGTCACACTCTTCTGTTTGCGAGGGCTCATTCGCTATCGATACTGACCAGATGTACGTCGAAGTGTAGGTTCTCGCCGGCCAATAGATGGTTTGCATCGAGTGTGATCTCGTCACCTTCGATGTCGATAACACGCACAGTCATTGGTTCTCCGGAAGGCAGTTCCATCTCGAACGCGAATCCAATGGTTGGCGTCGTGTGAGCTGGAAAGGCGCTCCTGGGTACAACCCTGACAAGATCATCGTAGTATGGTCCGTATGCCTGGTCTGCGGGAAGATCGATCTGGCGGTTCTCGCCCGCGGCCATCCCGCGGACTGCCTCATCGAAACCTGGAATTACCTTTTCTGCGCCGACTCGGAAGCTGAGCGGTTGCCGGCCCTCGGATGAATCGAAAACCGTTCCGTCATCAAGCCACCCTTTGTAGTGCAGACTAATCGTGTCACCTTCTTTGACAACAGACATATAGACCTCTGTAGATTCGCTATGGGGATACAAGCGTCGATCTCTTTTATTGACAACTTTCCAAACGAGGAGAATAGCACGGCGTTAATCTAAATGGAAAAACAGTAGTTTGTTAGGTGATAGAGAATTCCGAACACGTGAAAACAGAGATCGAAAATCCTGGACACCGCGCTATACCTTTTTCATGTTCTGGGATAGGATTTATCCAGATCAGGCAATCCAGAGGTTGAAATGTTTGGAGCTCGTCGGACAAAGACACTGAAGGTAATCCTCTTGTTTGTCATCATCAGTTTTGGGGTTCGCGCCCAGGAGCGACAATCACGAGACCAGGATGAGCCTATCAGGCTCAACAGCGATCTTGTGACGGTCACGGCGTCGGCCACCGGACCCAACGCTGCTGCAGTCAAGACTCTCAAGGCCGAAGACTTCTCAATATTTGAAAATGGCGTGAAGCAGAAGATTGCTCATTTCGCTGCCACCGAGGAGCCGTTCTCGTTGCTGCTGTTGCTGGATATCTCAGGTTCAACAAGGGAAGACATTGCTCTGATGAAGCGTGCCGCCAGGAACTTCCTCGGGGAACTGCGTTTCGACGACCGCGTTGGAGTAATCGTTTTTAGTCGAGACAGCGAGTTGATAGCGGATTTCAGTGATGCTCGTGCAGCTGTGGCAACCGCGATCGACAATATAGGAATGATTGAAGCCGATGAAGAAGGGCACCGATTCACCGCGAAGACAGGCACCTCTTTTTACGACTCGTTGTACATGGCAGTAGATAACAGCCCTTTAAAGGAAGTAGAGGGTCGGAAGGCAATCGTCTGTATGTCTGACGGAGTCGATTCGACCAGCAAGATGGGATTTAAGGACGTTGCGCCGATGGCGGAACGGAGCGAGGCATCATTGTATTTTCTTGAGTTGAATACTGAAGCGGCAACGCTCGAGGGGCTTCTGAAGCCCAAGACCGATTCCGATTATGTGAATTTCTCTCAGAGTCAAATCGAACGTTATTTTGCCGAGTACGATCCCCATTCGCCTCAGCGAACAATGTCGCGGGAGACTCTTATACCCGATATGATTCGCACGATTAACACAGGGCTTTATAAAGTCGCGAGGCGTGAGCTGCGGTTGTTGTCGGAGCGAACTGGCGGTCGCGTTTTCCCGGTAAAAAGACTTGAAGACCTGGCCGGTGTCTACAAACAAATTGGAGATGAGCTCCGCTCTCAATACTCGATTGGTTATTACCCGAGCAACAGAACGCACGATGGCCGCTGGCGCGCGATTCGGGTCGAGACGGGTACGCAAGGAGTAAACGTTAGAGCACGATCGGGATACTGGGCTAAATAGTGAGTCTGTTCGCGAACCCTTTGATTTTAAGGACCAGGGATCAATAAGCAGCTGGTGTGTTAAGCCTTAAGCCAGCTTTTGCAATCAGGATTACAATGACATTGCTGTTGACCGAGGACGATGTAACTTCGTTGCTTAACATGGATACGGCGATTGCTGCCGTTGAAGAGGTTTTCCGCGACCAGGGCACAGCCGACGCAGTCAACCGTCCGCGTTACCGTGTCGCGATGCCATCCTCGCAGTTGCACGTCCTGGCTGCCGGAGATAAACGCCTCGGCGTAACTGGATTGAAGGCGTACACCGTTTCGCGAAAGGGAGCACGATTCATAGTTCTCCTTTATGACTCCGAGAGCGGAGATATGCTCGCGATGATTGAAGCCGATCGTCTCGGCCAAATGCGCACAGGCGCTGCTTCTGGTGTCGCGACAAAGTATCTCGCCAGGCCGGATGCCGACACCGTTGGAATCTACGGCACCGGATGGCAGGCGGAAAGCCAGCTCAGCGCTGTATGCGAGGTCAGAAGGGTCAAATCAATTAAGGCATACGGACGGAATGCGCAGCGGCGGGAAGCGTTCTCTCGAAAGATGAGTTCGTTGCTAAGCGTCGACGTCGTAGCTGTAGAATCGCCCGAAGAGGCCGCTCGTGGGCAAGCGATTGTGATCACTGCCACGACCGCTCGTGAACCAGTGCTCAAGGGTGAGTGGATTGAACCAGGTACTCATCTAAATGTTGTTGGTTCGAACTTCTTATCCAAGGCTGAGGTCGACGTCGAAACAGTCAAGCGAGCTTCGATTATTGCGGTGGATTCCATTGAACAGTCTAGAATTGAAGCTGGCGATTTGTTGCCGGCTATTGAGCGCGGCGTAATTAGCTGGGAATCGATAACGGAGATCGGACAAATAGTAGCGGGTATGCATCGCGGTCGAACGAGCGAGAACGACATTACGCTCTTCAAATCGAACGGCATCGCGTTGGAAGACATCTCCACCGCACTCCGCGTCTACAATCTGGCTCGCAGTAAGGGTATGGGTAAGGAGATCAAGTTGTGGGACGCCTGAAAGTTCCCTGGATTATCATCCGGGCACTCTCCCGAAGACCTGAATCCCTGTAACCGCGGTAAGAAACTGTCCGCTAGATGTAAGCCCGTTCGGCTCTTCGAATCTCCCGGTACCGTTCAAACGCTATCCGTTCGTCTTCAAGGCCCAGGAAATTCTTCAATGAACTGCCACGGAAAGTATGTACAAACATTTTGGGAATGTTTTTTAGGACGAACATCGGACTATGTACAAATGCCGCCGGGATATGGCGGACCTTCATCCAGCGCTCCACCTTCCATCTCATGTATTCGGCTTCTTCCGCGGATACGTGTTCAGTCTTTACTACCGCTGTCGTGCCATCGTACTCCTCGAGTCTCTCGTTGATGATGAGTCCCCGGTCACGAAAGTCCTTCGTCATAGGCGTACGAGGATATGGCGTCGGGTGTTGAATGTACGGCCAGTCGATATATTTCCTGGCAAACTCGAGATTGGTCTGGATAGATTCAACGGTGTCGTCAGGATTCCCTACAATCAATCCGCCAACTACATACATGTTATTCTTATGTATGTAATCGATTGCTTTCAGGGTAGCATTACCAGCTTTCTGTCCATTCTCACGCTTCGTGTTCTTTGAGCTTGCTCTCAAGAACTTCAGATCATCTTCCAGGATGTTTTCGATTCCCAGGAATACGTAGCGAAAGCCTGCCTTGCGCATGAGCGGCGCAAGCGTGTCCCCGTGATTAGCAATCGCGGACGTCATGGCCTGAACCGTATAGTCGATATCGTTGAGTCCGGCATCGATGATTGCCTGACACAAAGCTTCAAAGCGTTTCACGTTCAATACAACATTGTCGTCCACGATAAAGATTGCCCTGGCCCCGCGATTGTACGCATCACGAATGTCGGCAATGACACGGTCAAAAGAATAAGTGAAAAAATTCCGGCCGCGCATTTCAATTATCGAACAAAAACTGCAGTCGAAAGTGCACCCGCGCGAGGTCTCAATTACATCGACTTGACGGCCGAGTATGGTGTAACCGCTCAGTACTCGAGCGCCTCGGTTTGGAAGCTTTATTTCACCATTTTCCAATCCATTCACCGGACGATCATGTGTGTGATAAAAACGGTCGCCGCTTCGATACGAAAGCCCTTGAATATGATCAAATCCGTGTTCGTCTTCTATCGCCCGCAAAAGCTCGCGAAAGGTTATCTCGCCCTCGCCCCTGACTATGAAATCCACGACACCAGAGGAGGAATCGGTGTAAGCATCCGATGCCAGGCTGGGATCATACCCGCCAACCGCTATCCTTACGTTGGGTTTGAGCTGTCGCACCAGATCGATGGTCCTTTTTGCCGTCCGGCGCTGGAATGTCATTACGGACAGTCCGACAAGATCAGGATTGTGTTCAGCCACCAATTGCTCAACGGTCTGCTTGACGCGATCCTGGACCAGTACCAGATCGGCGACAGCAACTTTGTGGTGTGGGTCTACATTGCCGGCGAGGGAAGTAAGAGCACCGTTCGGCATTCGGACAGCGACCGTCGGCATATGCTCGAACGAGTCCGGCATAGATAGTAAGAGAACATTCATCGCGTGGGTTCCTTCAATCGAATTGATCAGGTAAAACGGGTCACTCGTTAGATGTTAGAGGCGGAGCCATCTTAGTTCAAGTTAGTCGCTATCAGCAAGGAGACAGAACGTAGACAGTCTGCGCCTCATGAGTTCTAATCGAATTACAGGCTCAAAATGGATCATAGTTTTCCTATGAAATCGAACTCAGCACATCTTGCGCAGACCTGACAGGCTACGCTACATCTTGGTGCTGGCAACCGGCCAAAAACTCTGTCAAGATAAACAGGCTCAATCACAGTTTCGAACGGGATGAAATACTTTTGAAACGAGTACTCTGCGCAATACTAGCTCTTGCTTCTTTGTCGGTCACTGCCGCCACGCAAACCGAACCTCCAAAGCCCGGTCAGAATACCTTAAGCCTCGACGAGCGATTGGGAACTGATGACGGAGCTGCGTTGGCAATTTTGTTCGGCGCAAACATGCACGGCAACCTCGATTTATGTGACTGTAACTACCCGCGCGGCGGCTTGGCGCGAAGAGTCGGCTATGTTGAAGCCTTCAAGAAGAAATTCAAAGACACCTCGGTTATTCAGGTTGAAGGGGGTTTCTTCTTTTTCGGGAGCGTTGGTTACCCGATGGCCGATTTGAAAAACGAACAAGTAGCTCGTGCCTATAGCCGCTTTCGTCCAGATGTGATCAACCTGGGCCGGGACGATCTGAGCTATGCCCAAAAACTTCTGGCTAAAGAAGGTTTGAGCGAGCGAATCAGTAAGTTCCCGATGATAAAGAATCTGATAGCCGCAAACGCTGTTTTCGGTGCCGATGCAGAGCCGCCGCCTGCGTACACGATCAAAGAGGTTGGCGGACCTCGAATTTACGGTGGAAAAAAGAAGATCAAAATAGGATTTATTGGAGTTGCGGCCCCGACCAACCCTGGCGCCGGAGTGCTGGATGCGACTGTAAGCAATATGTATCAAACCGCGACCCGTTTTGTGCTAAAGGCTCGCAAGGAGTGTGACGTTCTGGTGCTTGTCGCTCATTGTGACATTGAATCCGCAGTCAAGCTCGCCTCCGAAAACCTCGAGGTTGACGTCGTAGTCGCAGCTGATTCGGGTGGGATCTATAATCCGCGGAGAATCGGAAATACCCTGGTGGTTTCGACCGCCCCGGGAAACACACAGGAAAGCGATCTGCGTCTTTATATTGATAAGGACGGGCAGATTACCTATAAGTTTAGAGCGAACGACCTGGACGTATTGGTTCCGGTCGATCCCGCGGCCGCCGCGTTCGCAGATGCAGCGCGCGCCGAAAGAGAACGCATATTGCAGTGAGTGTAGGTCATTGACAAGCCTGGACTTGAGCGCAGCTGCGAAGCCACGCTGCGGCTCCAGCAGGGCACATTTGCTCCCGGATTTTGAGTTGGCTATTATTAAAGTTTGTTGCCCGCTTGACCTGGCAAACAGGGAGGATTAATGAGTAAACCATCAGCCAGACTTACGCTGCCGATTCATCCCAAAGAAGTTATCTGGAACCCCTCTGCAGAAGAATTGCGGGTGCTCACTGAGCAGATGCCAAACACGCGAGTGACTCGCCACAACAATACCAATACACAGACTCGAGTCGACGCCCGCTCGAAACTTTCAACCTACGTCGTAACAAATACTCCCGAACGTCACGATTCGCAGACGATCACTCGCGAAGAATATGAAAGGGTTGCGAAGATCCAGAACGAGTATACTCGCGGTTGCGAGATGATTCTTGTAGACGGCTTCATAGGTAATGACATTGAATTTCGTGTGCCCGCGCGTCTTATAATCGAGCGTTCTAACGCAAATGTTGCCGGAATGCAGAAACATCTTTACTATCCGGCAACTGATGAGGAACTCGAAAGCTTCGAGCCGAGGCTAACCATTATTTATACTCCGAACCTTCAAATGAAGGGGTATCCTGCCGATAGACTCATTGCGGTCGATTTGGATAACGGAGTCACGCGAGTATTCAACAGCGATTACTTTGGCGAGTCCAAAAAGGGTGGACTCCGAATGTGGAATCAAATCGTCTACGATCGAGGAGGGCTTGCTCTTCATGCCGGTTGCAAGGTCATTCCGGTCGGGGAGCAAAAACGTGTCGGTTTGATTATCGGTCTCTCGGGCACCGGGAAGACAACTACCACGTTTACAAAACAGAACAACTCTTCTCCAGTTCAGGATGATTTCCTGGCGCTCATGCCCGGAGGCAAGATATATGCAACGGAAAACGGTTGCTTCGCGAAGACCTTTGCATTGAACGTCGACGATGAACCCACGATTTACCGCGCGGTCACAAGCTCTCACGCATATCTTGAAAATGTTTCTCAAAAAGATAATGGGGAGCTCGATTTCTACGACACCAGCTACACACAAAATGGCCGGGCGGTTGTGCGGATGCAGGATATCGCCGGCGCGCTGGATGCTCGTGAGGTCAAATCGGCCGACTTCCTTCTCATCCTTAACCGCAACGACAACATTATTCCCGGAGTCGCAAAGCTGAATCGACACCAGGCAGCTGCCTACTTCATGCTGGGTGAGACGCGAGGCACGTCTGCCGGAGGCGCCGCAGAGGCAGGCAAATTCCTCCGAGTTCCAGGAACTAATCCGTTTTTCCCACTCAAGCACGCACAACAGGGCAATCGTTTTTGGGAGTTGCTCGAATCTTCTCCTATGGAAGTCTATTTAATGAACACCGGTCGCGTGGGCGGACGGGACGAAGACGAACGATCCAGTAAAGTTCGTATAAAACACTCGTCGGCAATTGTGAAGGGTATTGCAGAAGGAACGATTGAGTGGGAGGAAGATCCTGATTTTGGCTATCAAGTCGCGGCGAGAGTTGTTGGAATTGACGGTGAAGATAACGAGATATTGCAGCCGCGCAAGCTCTACCAAAGACAAGGGCGTTTGGATGAATACGACCGGGCGGTCGAGCGGCTGAAGAACGAGCGTCGCGAGTACATCGCGAAATGGGAAGGGCTTAAGCCGGAGATTGCTGCGGCCCTTAGTTGACCTTATATAAGTGATAGTGTCTTTAAGCTGGGGCGGGCAATTCCGCCCCTGTTTTTGCTTGTTTCCGACTGATCTCCCTGTTGCTCCGGTTGTTTCACCTTAATCATCTTAATCGCTACTTGGCCCCGTCCAACTAACTACAAAGCTCATCCAGGGTCGGCTTAAATGTTCAGGCTCACTCCGCGTTCAGCATTCAATGTTCGGAATCCGTCTTATCCTCTGCGTAATCTGCGATCTGACGCTGGAGTGATCTTTATCCACTGATTACGAATCTTTGTCAGAAAATCCAAGCACTTTTCGGAACTCTGAAAGCTGCACGTTGAACTGAACTGATGATGAGTCGCAATTTGATTGAACTGTGCGCGTTGCCTTAGTAGCGTCCCGAATTTATAATCGCCGCGACTCGCAATTCTCTGGGTGGAACAACCGACTGACGACCTCGCTTAAATCACTCCCAATCAGCCGTACTAAGTGGGGATGGGTTCTAACCATCACAGCGCTGCTCTGTTGTTTGTGCACAGTAGGATGCAAGAAGGCGGCGAATATCAACGGCGCCGACGCGATCAGGGTTGGAATCATCACTTCCATCACTGGGCCGGAAGCGCGGTTCGGCCAGGCACAAAAGTACGGATACGAGATGGCACTCAACGAGATCAATACCAGCGGTCTACTCGGCAAGAAGCTGGAGTTGGTCTATCAGGACGATACATCAAAAGCCGAAGTCGCTAGTTTAACAGTCGAAAAGCTTGCGGACCGTGATGACATAGTCGCGCTGATTGGAGCTTATTCAAGTTCGGCCACCTTCCCGGCTGCCTCTGTCGCAGATCGTTACCAGATCCCGATGCTCTGTCCAAGCGCGACCACAGATGAGATAACTCGGCAGGGCTATAAGTGGGTCTTCCGAATCTGCGCCGCAGCGAACGACTACGGCCGAACATTAATAAAGTTTCTCAATGAAGTTGCCTATGCTCACAGGCTTGCGATCGTTTACGAGAACACGCAATTTGGATCGAGCGTAGCTCGCGCAGCGCTTGACCAGGCTTCAAAAGCCGCAATCGATATCGTCGCCTATGAAGCATACGATCAGGGCGGAACTGACTTCACTCCGCTTCTCACTCGAGTAAAATCTGCCGGTCCGGACGCGGTTCTCTTCGTGTCGTATCTTGCCGATGCGACACTTCTCATGCGCCAATCGAAAGAGATCGATCTGAATCCGAAGGTGTTTACCGCCGGAGGCGCAGGCTTTTCACTGCCGGACTTCCTTAAAGGGGCTGGCGATACAGCGGAATATACAATTTCGGTTACGCAGTGGACTCCTGATGCGAAGTGGACCGGTTCACGAGAGTGGGCTGACAAGTTTCGAACTCTGTTTGATTATGAGCCGTCGTATCACAGCGTCCAGGCGTACATGTCTCTCAAGGTGCTCGCTGACGCAATTGAGCGAGCGGGTTCGACGGATCGGCTCGCCGTGCGTGATGGAATCAAGTCTTCAAGCCTTGACTCTATATTTGGTCCGATTCACTTCAACGACGCGGGACAGAATGAACATCCGGTCGCAATAACTCAGGTGTTGAACGGAAAGTTCACGACCGTGTGGCCGTCTTCGGTGGCTATCGGTCAACCAGTTTTGCCTACTCCCCAGTGGTCTGCGCGTAAGACAATCACAACCGGACTAAACGCTCAACCTGGAGTTCACGTGCCGGCATCGGTTTCTGGTGCCGAGAAACTGTTACAGACTCTAGCGAGCGGCCTTCTCACCGGCGGAATCTACGCATTGATCGGAATTGGACTAACGATCGTTTTCGGCGTAATGCGGGTGGTGAACTTCGCTCATGGCGCGCTGGTTATGGTTGGAATGTACTCTACTTATTTTCTGTTTACTCATTCTCGGCTGGATCCGTTCCTCTCGCTGATCGTAGTAATACCGGGCATGTTCATTATTGGAGTAATTCTTCAGAGGATCCTTATAGCTCCCGTGTTGCGTGCGCCGGAACTGAACCAGATTCTGCTTACCGAGGGCATCAGCATAGTCTTAATAAACACTGCGCTGCTGTTGTTCACGTCTAACTATTTGACGATGACGACCAGCTATGCCGGCGCAGCTTTTCACTTTGGCGATGTTTCGCTGAGCAAACCCCAGATGGGCGCGTTCCTGATCGCGATAATAATTACCGGAGCGGTTTATTTGTTCCTGGTTCGGACTTCGACCGGACGACAGATCCGAGCGACCGCTCAGGACTCTGAGGCTGCTCGTCTGTTGGGCATCAACATAAAACGCGTTCAGGCGCTGACGTTTGGATTGGGAGTAGCTGCGGCTGGAGCGGCAGGTTCGTTGCTGATGCCAATTTATTATCGCGTCGAGCCAAACGCCGGATCGCCCTTCACATTAAAGGCTTTTGTGGTGGTGGTGCTTGGTGGAATGGGAAGCGTGACCGGCGCGCTGGTCGGCGGAATTGTTCTGGGAATTGCCGAAGCAATGGGGGCTGTGTACGTCGCCACAGGGTACAAGGACGCCGTGGCCTTTGTAATTTTTCTCATGGTTCTCACCTTGAAGCCTTCCGGGTTGCTCGGGAAATCCAAGGTGTAATGTAGCTTAGTTCTCTTAATCTCGCTTAATTAATGATTCGAGCTAAGCCAATTTTGTTGACAGGGATTCTGTTCCTGCTGATATTTGCTCCTCTGATCCTGGAGACGCGATATTCGCAACACGTGATGATCCTGGTCTTACTTTATGTGGCGCTCGGATCGGCGTGGAATATTCTTGGAGGATTTGCCGGCCAGCTGTCGTTGGGTCACGCCGCATTTTTCGGTATTGGGGCTTATACATCCGCGGTCATTGCCAGCAAGACGTCGCTGTCCCCGTGGTTAGCGATTGTCATCGGCCCTCTTGTTGTCCTGCCGATTGCGTTGATTGTGGGTTGGATCTGCTTTCGGTTACGAGGTCCTTATTTCACGTTGGCGACGATCGCGATTGGTGAAGTGGTGAGGCTGGTGACCCTTAACTGGACCAGTCTGACGGGAGGAGCCGTCGGCGTAGTAATTCGCCCGTCAGTATTCGATGGCACAAGCAAGCTTCCTTACTATTACATTATTCTGATTATCGCTCTCTCATCGATAATGCTCAGTTCAGTGCTTAGCCGTAGAAAGCTTGGCTATTATTTGATGTCAATTCGTGAAGATGAAGAGACGGCGGAATCGATAGGAATAGACACCACCAGGTACAAACTCATCGCTCTTGCACTGAGCGCATCTCTGACCGCTATCTCAGGCGCCTTCTACGCAAATTACTTTCTGTTTGTTGATCCTACCATCGTGTTACCGCTCGCGCTGTCAGTCGAGATCGTCTTGATTGCAATCATTGGAGGTCTGGGAACGGTGCCGGGCCCAATCCTTGGTGCAATCCTGCTCAAACTTTCCTCCGAGTTATTCCGCAATGAATTTGCCCAGGCGAATCTGTTGATCTACGGCGTTTTGTTAATTGTCGTCATTCTGTTTATGCCGGGTGGATTGATTGGTGGCGTACGAAAAATCATGAAATGGGGGGCCAGAAATCCACGACGTGTTTCTGCTTGAAGTGAAAAATCTAACAAAGAGATTCGGCGGGCTCGTAGCCGTCGAATCGCTTAGCTTTTCGGTAAACGCCGGCGAGACGGTAAGCATAATCGGTCCAAACGGAGCCGGCAAAACAACTGTATTCAATCTGATCACCGGGTTCTATCGACCTACAAGTGGTGAAATTAGATTTGACGGTTGGGACTTGATCGGAAGCAAGCCACACAAGATCGCCCTTGCCGGCGTAGGCAGGACATTTCAGGTTGTTAAACCGCTACGAGGCCTCACCGTCTTCGAAAACGTGCTGGTGGGTGCGTTCGCCCACACAGGACACCGATCAGAAGCACAAAGAATCGCGCGCGACGTACTCGACTTTACCGATCTTGCGCCCCTTTCGGACGCTATCGCAGATGGATTGCCGATTGGAATGCGCAAGCGACTCGAGCTTGCGCGATCGCTAGCAACGAGCCCAAAGCTGGTTTTGCTTGACGAGGTAATGTCCGGACTCAACCCAACCGAATCAAAAGAAGCAATCGACCTGATCCGACGTTTACGGGATGAGCGCGGCATTTCAGCAGTTGCCGGAGTCGAGCACGTTATGCAAGTGGTGATGAGTATAAGCGATCGGGTTATCGTTTTGAATCACGGGAGGAAGATCGCTGAAGGCCCGCCGTCGAAGGTCATCGATGACCCGGATGTGATCGAAGCATATCTGGGAAGAGTCAATGGTCAGTAACTCGTGGTTATTAGTGCTCGGTAGTCCGTGGTCAGTAGTCCGTGGTCCGATAATCAGTAATCAACTACGGACGACTGGCTACGGACTACTGACTACCGGCAACATTCGATTCGGTTTCATCCACGATAATTGCACGAGCGCTCCCTCGGGAACATTATCTGGATCGCACACGCCGCACCGCACACATGGATCCGTTGCCGGACATGGCTTCGTAATTCGATCGGCCAATGCTCGCTGATACTCCCGTTTCATGAACTCCGATGTGAGACCAATATCCACCACATCCCACGGCAATTCTTCGTCAAGCGAACGACGCCTCAGCGAATAGTCGGTCCAGCCGCGAATCGACTGGCGCCAATTGCCTGTTCTATCGGCTTCCAAAATGAACTCTGAAACTTTGCGGCTGCCCAGAGACAGTAAAGCCTGGAGTTGGGCTATTCGCGACGACATGGCACGCACTTCGACGTTGTTAATTCGTTTGAAGGCTCGCGTCAAATACTTGATCTTTTGGTCGAGGACTTTTTCAGGCAGTATTGGTTCCCATTGAAAAGGCGTCTGAGGTTTAGGCACGAAGGCGTTAAGCGATACTATTATTGATCCTACCCTTCCTCTCGCCCTTCCGGTTTCAAGCATGCGCTCCCGAATTCGTTCCGTCAGAGACACGATTGCGTCGAGGTCTTCATCTACTTCCGTCGGCAAACCTATCATCATATAAAGCTTGAGATTCAGAATACCGCGGTCAAAAATCATTTGTGCGATTTCTACCACCTGATCATTTGTGAGGTCCTTATTGATCACTCGTCGCAACCTGTCGGATCCGGTTTCCGGAGCAATTGCGATTTGCTGGTCGTTCCGGCGAACCAATGCGTCGAGCAATTCAGGCGATATCTGATCCAAACGCAGCGATGAGACCGAGACCTGATAGTCAAGCTTCTCCAGGCCGTCGAGAATTTGATGGATCTCCGGGTGATCGCAAACTGCCGTAGCTACAAGCCCGATCTTATCGGTGTGTGCGCGCATTTCAGCTGCGCGCGCTAGAAGCCTATCCGCCGAAAATACTCGAGGGGCTAAGTAAGAGTAGCCAGCCCAGCAAAACCTGCATCCCATCGAACACCCGCGGGAAATCTCCATCAAATAACGGCCGCTCATCTCAGTGTTGTCCGTCAGGATCTCGCTCGCCGGAATAAAATCGTCCTCGAACTGACCGTTACCTTCCTGTTTCCTCATCGGGTTGCGCATAGTGAAAACACGGCGGGGCGCTCCGTTCTTCGGCTCCAACTTCTTTACGCTTCCATCATCGTTGTAAGTAATGTCATAGAGGCTGGGGATATAGAAGCCTGGTTCGTGGGCCAGAGTTATCAAAAGTTCCTCGCGTGATTTTGCCTCCTTAATCAATCGAACCAAAATCGGAGCTAACACCTCCCCTTCGCCGACACAAACCACGTCCACGAAATCAGCAACCGGCTCGGGATTCAGGAATGCCGCCGCCCCACCCATTACCACCAGCGGATGCCACTCATTCCGGTCCGCCGACCTGAAAGGTATCTTCGACAGTCTGAGCAGCTTTGGTATGTTGAGATAATCGGTCTCAAATGAGACAGAAATTGCAAGAACATCGAAGTCAGAAACTGCGGTCTCTGATTCAAGGGAAAGCAGAGTGCCACCTGACTTCTCAAGCTCGGGAGTGACGTCCGGGTCAGGAATAAACACGCGTTCACAAGTCACTCCAGAGTAAGAATTGAAGAGTTGATAGACAGCTTGAAATCCGAGATTGGACATCCCAATGTAATAAGCGTTGGGATAGGCCAGTGCGATATCCAGACCTCGTCCTAACGGCTTTCGACTGATTTGCCCGAGTTCGCCGGCAAGTAAATTACGATAGCGATCCCTTAAACGACGCATACTACAAATCCTTAACCACGCACGTTGTTCAAAGCAATAATATACCTGTCAGCCCACTGAGATCAGGCAAAAACTTCGAGCAGATCTCCGATCGACTCGGCAACCAGATCCGGGTTCTCGCGCTCGAGCGCGGTTCGCGATGCCGGACCCCAAAGCGCCGCGACCGAGAGCACACCTGCGGCTCGTGCTGCTGCGATATCGTGGGGGCTATCACCCACGTATGCTGCCGTATTCGATGGTCTGCTCAGATTCTTCAGGGCGGCTAGTATAGGCTCGGGGTTCGGCTTGTGTCGCTCGGTGTCTTCAAGGAAAACTCCGGAATCAATCAGCTCCTCGAGCGAACACAGCCTCAATCCGCGCAGCGCGAGTTCCCGAGTCTTTGAAGTAACCACGCCGATCAAGTAGCCACGTCGTCGCAGCTCTTTCAAAACATCACCGGTGCCCTCGAACGGCCGCGCCAATTTATCGTGATTCGCCGCATTGAATGCTCTGTAGGCTGTCAACAGCTGGTCAATTACATCTTCGGTGTCAGGCGTCTTTGCCAAAACGTCCTTGTTGTCAATTTTGGGTTCAGTCGCTTTAAGCAGTCTATGCATTGCCGCTCTTAGTGGAGTGCCAAACGTCTGAACCAGAGCTTCGCGAGAATGGTAAAAGCCGCAGACAGTCTCCCAGGAGTGATGGAAGCACTGAAGGATCAGGTCGGTGCTGTCAAGCAACGTTCCATCAAGGTCAAAGAGTATCGCTCGAGTGTCGCGGTGGAATCCTTGAGGCTGTTCTTTTTGGTTGAAAATCAATTGTTGAATTATATTGCCCCGGTGTTATCCAGGCAACAGAAAGACCAACTCGTAGAGTGCCGTGGGAGTTGCACGATCGTGGGTAGTGAGCACCGTTTTATTGTGTTGCTTCGCGTCATTTTTTGTATGGAGTTCACCGGTGGCTTGAGGACTGACTCGTGGGTATTGGCCAACTCCAGCTCGAGGAAGATTTATTACAATCTCGTTGGCAATCACAAATGAATACTTGATGAAGGGTGTGGATAGTGAATGTCTGCCGATGGAAACTTTCTTTCCATATGAAGGACCCCAAATGAGGCTCTACCGTCAGGCGGACATTTATTGCTTCTTTGTTAATGTTCTATCTTCGGGGTTTACGCGTAATTGAAAAAGTCTTTGAGAGTATCGGGGATTTGGCACGGACGATGCGTGGTTCTCCTCGGCGCAGTTTACCGAGTGTGGTGCGGCTCTACTTTAAATTGTTCTTTTTAGCATCTTTAGAGTTGATTTGAAGCGCCGTTCGGTTTATCATACGCCTTCTTTTCGCAGTTTGAAGACTTGCTGTTTTCAAATCTTTGTAGCCCCAGCGCCTGACGCGCTTAGGAAAGCGTTGATGGCCCCAAGACTTTCTTTCAGAAGCACCGAAACGAAAGCCGTAGGAAAAGCGGTTCGCACCGACTGCAGCGCCCGCGCATTTTTGTGTGAGCGGGTTTGGCAGCGGGTGCGAAGAGTCCCGCTAAGAGTGAAAAATGTAGTCAAACAATTGCCTCCTGTCCTAAGCCCGGCATCGCCGGTGACCGTTGAATGACTTGGAATCGGGATTCCAAACAACCTGGAGAGGGAATAAAACAATGAACATCAAGAGGGCGATTTTCATGGCGGTGCTGGCAGTGGCCGTAGCCGCGTTAGCGTTGCCGCTGGTGGGGCTGAGAAGTTCTGCTTCTGGCTCGTCGTCAGCATCGAATGCGAGGACCGCGACTGCTAAAGCCGCGGCTGCAAATGCAACTGCGTCGAATGCAGTTACCCAGCAGGTCGAGCAGCAGAGAGAAGAGCTCGGCGAGACGAGATCGAGCGAAAATAAGGAGAGGATATCGGCCGACACCTTGAAATCGCTTGGGGTACGGAGAGTAGCAAATCCCCAGGAGGCCAGCGCGCAGATTTCGCAAAAGTTGTTGGGAAACAATAAGAAATCGCGCAACGGCGCCGTATCAATACAGTCTGGACAGCCCACGATATTGAACGCCCGGAGCGCGCTGTCTTCGGCGTTGATCACTACGATTGGCGGCCGAGACAACCAGTTCTCGGAAGTGACCTTAATAGCCGATTGGGACGGACGTGAAGATTGCGCGGCGGACCGAGAGCAAAAGGTCGACGATTTTTCATTCGTTGAGGCTGATATTGACCAGTCGCTCACACGAGTTGGGATTTCTGAGCACACGGTCGCGAACGGGTTTGCTGAGAACGTCTATTACTATGGAGACACGTTAGGGAATCTGTGGGTAGGGACGGACACGAATCCGGGTGTCAACGTGTCGGCAAATGGCGCTGTTGACTCGTTGCGCCAGGTCAATATACCGGCGCTTGTTGCGACTGGTGCAAGCGGTGGGTTCACCCTACTGAATCCAATTGGCCCTCCGGGGACCGATTGTACTGACGATCAGGTTACGGTGACAGGTATTGCAGTTAATCCAGTTGCGGATCTTGGCGACTTTGGATTGTGCGGAACCATCGGCGAAGTGGTTTATGTGTCAGTGTTCGATTCGGAAGGCTGTGCGGCTAATGCAGCCAACCAGCCGATCCGAACGAGAATTTTCGCTTTCGCGTTTACCGATGGGGTGGGTGCGGCGGCTGCGACCCCGGCGGGCGTGAGGCAGATACTGCGCAGTAAGTTCTCAAATATTGCCGGCGTATCGGTTGATGATGATGGCAGCCTCTATTATCAGCTCGTCGATTTGATTCAGTTTACGGGAGCGTCAATCTTTAAAGCAACCGAGCTATGTCGCAACGTAACAGCCTGTGAAGGCGCGACATTACCAGTTTCGCCGCCCACGAAACCGATAGGAAATGCCGGCGGCGGTTTAGGCAACCCGCGGATCAATAGAGTTATCCCGTCCATTCCGGATCCGCCGACGCTTGGCAGCTGGGTTGGCACGACAGCCAATCCAATAAACGTATCTAACGGAGTCCGCAATACAAACTACGGCGGTGGCCTCTCCACGCTGTACGGCAACATCGTCGCTCTGACAAACGGCGGATGCAACGTGCTGTATGCCGCAGTGTCCAGATCGTTTGTTGCAGGCGATGTGAGCTTTGAGCAGTTGACGGAAGGATTGTTCCCGGCGCCAAGCGCATTCGGAGCGGCGGGTACGCCTTCGATGGTGATCAGCTTTGCCGATTGCGCCGGGTTGTTTGATGTTTGCTCCGGAGAGGCAACCGGCTCGGTATCAACCAATGTCGGTGGGATTCTCCCGGTGGCAGACGGATTCGCGGATGTAGCGCAAAGCGGAGTGACGCGAATTCCTGGAGTGAACAATTTCCGAATCTTCGTGCAAGGGAACGGGCCAAACCTGGCGCCGCCGGCAGGAGGAACGGGAGTGGTGCCCGGAACGCCGTCCACGCTGTTGAAGTTGGATATGCAGATAGATTACACGCTGTTTTCTGGCATCGCGGTTAACGAGCAAAACACGGTGTTTGTGATCTCTGGGGGCACGCCGGCAGGGATCGGTAAGAATCCGAGCCCGATGCTGGGAGAAGTACTGTGCTTCGAGGATTCGTGTCCGGCAGATCGACGAGCAGACTTTGTCGATCTGAGGGGCGACACATTG
>DATFWY010000190.1:0-9749 GCA_035258805.1 Blastocatellia bacterium
CTCTACATACTCAGTGGCTATGAATTGCGTACCCGCTGACTCCCCAATCTCGTAAACAGTTAGAATGTTCGGGTGATTGAGGGCTGATGCTGCACGAGCTTCCTGTTCGAACCGGCGCACTCGCGTCCTGTCACTCGTGAAATAGTCAGGCAGGATCTTGAGCGCTACTTTGCGTCTCAGGCGTGTGTCCTCAGCGAGATAAACTTCTCCCATTCCACCCACCCCGAGTAGATCGACGATCTCGTAGGCACTTACTGTTTGTCCGATCATCGATCCAGACTGATCGTCGGCGATGAGTTCTGCCGCTATCCGAACTATTGGTTCTTCAATGAAGCCTTCCGATTGATGGTCAGATGCGAGCAGAGACTCCACTTCCTTCCGTAGCTTGCAATCCTCTACACAAGCCTCTGCCAGAAAGGCAGCTCGCCTGTCGCATGATAGTTCCGCTGCAGCCTCAGCAAGCTCAACAATTTTCCGCCAGCGTTCCGTCTCCATCACTGCCCCTGTTGTTGATCTCTCGGTACAGATACGCCTTTGCCCATCGCCATTCCCGCTGAATCGTCATCGAAGAGAGCTTCAGCACCTCGGCGGTTTCTTCGATGTTCAACCCACCGAAGAATCGGAGTTCCACGACTTGACTCTTTCGCGGATCCATTGCCGCCAGACTCGTCAGAGCGTCGTCGAGAGCAACGAGCTCGGACGCTCGCTCTTCGGACAAGATTGCCGCCTCGTCGAGTGAAACCCTGTGCGCGCCTCCGCCTCGCTTTGCATAGTGATGACTTCGGGCGTGGTCTATGAGAATGCGACGCATTAACTGCGCGGCCAATCCAAAGAACTGGGCGCGATCCTGCCAGCGCAGATTCGAATAGTCCACGAGACGAAGGTAGGCCTCGTTTACGAGAGCTGCGCTTTGCAGCGTATGGTTGTGACGTTCCCTCCGCAGGTATTGAGAAGCCAACCGCCTCAGCTCTTTATAGACAAGCGGCATTAGCTGATCGAGCGCGGCTTTGTTGCCGTTGCCCCAATCAACCAGCAGTTGTGTGACTTCCTTCGGAGCGGATATTCCCAATCAATACACCTGGAGGGTGGCCTTACCGAGTCCCGGCGATTATACCAAACCTCAATAGCCACTTCTCAAGTAAAAAAGACTTCTCTCCATTCAGACATGAAGAAGTTCGACCGGAATTCACGCTCTAGTAAATGAAGGCCCAAAAACCTTGCTCAGGTTTGAGAACGCACAAACGACGTAACTGTCGGGGACTCGGGGGGTTACGAACGACCAATCTACGTCACGATTGTACAAGGAGATCTTATGAGTAAATCGACCATTACGACGACCACAACGGCCGAACTGTCCACAGGGAGGGTAAGGGCGATTCTAGCGCTGGCGCTCGTTATCGCTTTGATTGCGGCAGGAGTGTTCGCGCGCGTGCGAGCGAACACTGACGACGTGCAAGCGGAGGCTGCGGGTGATCTTGATCCCACCTTCGGAAACGGGGGGAAGATTGTTACGGACTTTTCTGTGCCCGCCGGAGCTAATGCACTTGCTATCCAGAGCGATGGCAAACTGATCGTCGCGGGTATTGTCCAACTCCCGACCGGCTTTGATTTCGGGTTGGCTCGCTACAATCCAGACGGCAGTCTCGATACGAGCTTTGGCAATGGTGGAAGTCTTGCGATCGATTTCTTCGGCGGAGATGACCGAGCTTTGGCCGTAGCACTTCAGCCAGACGGGAAAATTGTCGTTGCTGGACACGCCACAACACAGTCGGGTGGCTTAGATTTTGCGCTCGCGCGGGTCAACAGCAACGGAACCATCGACACCAGTTTCGGATCAGGCGGGAAGATAACCGATGATTTCCACGGGCGTGACGACAGAATTCGCAGCATCCTCATTCTGTCTGATGGCAGGATAGGGGTCGCTGGCTTCGCGACTCAAGCGGACGGCAGTTCTTACGGGGCCGCGGCAGTGTACAAGGCCAACGGCAACCTAATAGGCAAGGGCGATGACGATGGGTTCAAGGTCTTCTCCGCGCTGGCCCTCCAGCCTGATGGCAAAATAATCCTGGGCGGCAGCGTCGTTGAAGGTCAAGGCCCGCGCGATGACTTCAGGTTGCAGCGAATCGACGCCAATTTTGAGCCTGACCCAGCTTTCGGAAATCGCGGAGATGTCATCACGGACTTTGGAGGCAACGACGACGCTTTCGCTCTTGCCCTTCAGCCCGACGGCAAGATCGTCGCCGCAGGCGCCTCCGGCCAGGCGGGCGTCGGCGAATTCGCCCTAGCCCGCTACAACACAGACGGGAGCCTGGACTCGAGCTTCGGATCGAGCGGTAAGTTGAGGAGTTCGTCGCTCGGTTCGCCCGGTAAGGGCGCGATTGCGAACGCTGTCCTCATTCAACCTGACAACAAGATCGTCGCGGTGGGTGTCTCGAATCCAGGCGCAGGGACGAGCGATTTCACGCTGCTTCGCTATAACGCTGACGGCACCCTCGATTCAACCTTCGGATCGGGTGGACAGCTTATGACTGACTTCTTCGGTAGCGACGATTTTGCAAGAGCGGCACTCATTCAACCCGACGGGAAGATCGTGGTCGCGGGTTTCACGACAAAAAGCCCCGGCGGTCCAGCACTGGTAGCACTTGCTCGCTACTCAACAGGGATTGTAAAGGGCTTTTCGATTGGCTTCGAACAAGCAACAGTGACCGCGGAGCGCGGGACCAAGGCGCGAGTCAACGTAGTAATCACCCGCACCGGCGGATTCACCGGCAACGTGACGGTAACTCCGCCCGATCCTTCAGGCGGTATCAAACCAAAGCCGAATGCTCCGATGACCACGTCCGATTCATCAGTAGTCTACAAAATGAAGATAGGAGCCGGAGCAGATCCAGGCCCGCATGACTTAGTGTTTACCGCGAAAGATGATTCCGGGACAACAAAGACGGCGACAGTCAGAATCGTTGTTCAATAGGGGTTATCTCGTTAAAGGATCTTCGGATCTATCTATCTGGAACTCGCAAGGTGATGCTCCTCGATTGCCTTACATCACACTTCAAGTTGATGTGATCGCAGCAAGGGGCATCACCTGAGAGCATCTGGGCATGAACTCATTCAGAGTATGCCATCGTGAGAGTTCCAATCAATGACACTCTGGGGCATCAACAAAAACAGCATCTTCTGATCCCACCGGAAAAACCGCCGTGAAGTACAAGGAGACCGAGCCATGTCCTAGATTGCTTACCTGGTGAATGTGTCCCGGCTCTTCGCTGAACGCGCTTCCCGCTCCGAACTCGCGGACCTGACCGCATCCGTCATCCTCGGTTAGCGTTCCGCGTGTGACAATCACGTATGCGGGCCCCGGATGATAATGCCAGGGGATCACATCACCCGGTTTTAAGGTCAACCCCACCATTTCAGCATTGGCGGGACCTGGCGATCCGGGGAACGCAAATGAGTCAATTGTACCTTGCACGTTGAGAATGGTTGAAAGGGCAGGGGCAACGGTCGCCATCAGAGCAACAGCGAATCCCGCGACGATTGTCTTTCTGAGATATGTTCCTCGCATAACTCTCTCCTTATTTCATTTATCTTTGAGGTCTCGGTTGAAGCGCGCCGGCCTCAGGTTGTGTAGCTCGTGGATCGATCAGACGATCGATGCTCCCCCACATTTACTAGCTGCTTCAGTGAGTTAAGGCAGATCAGAGACGATCGATCGGACAACTCGATCGAGTGAATCTTCTCGGCCTCAATCAGTCGGTACACCGCGCGCAAGCTTATGCCAGTCAACTCCGCCGCCATATCCGGCGTTATCATCGCAACCAGGTCGTCGCACGTCCGGCAGCGGCGTCGAATACCCGTTCGTGTGCGCACTATCAGCCGGCGGGCTGTCTCAATGGTTATTTGTGCCCTGCGTTTCAATTACGCTTCCGCCCCCACAATCAATCTGTTGTGCCGACCAGGGGCGTCGACTACAATGGCCCAGCCTTGGGTTTCGACGCCGGGTGGCTCGATCAGCGCACCGCGGCCGAAAAATAGTCTCTAAGGCCTTTTGGAGTCCTTCTGAAGTTCGGAAAAATTTCGGAAAAAGCTCAGTAGCGGCTCTATGGCGCAAGATACAAACCTCTCCTACGAGTTCGGCCCGTTTCGCCTTGATACCGCTGAACGACTCTTACTTCGGGACGGCAACGTTGTCCCACTTTCCCCCAGACTGTTCGATATTCTCCTGGTGCTGGTGGAGAACCGGGGCCACATACTTGAAAAGGAAACGGTCCTGAAGGCTGTTTGGCAGGAGACGATAGTAGAAGAGGGGAACCTTACTCGGAACGTATCCAGCCTCAGGAAAGCGCTTGGTGAACGTCCGAACGATCCTCAATACATACAAACGATTCCCTGGAGAGGATATCGTTTTGTCGCCGATGTCCGCGAAGTATCGAATCAAACGGATGAGCTTGTAATCGAAGAACATTCGAGCTCTCGCATAATCATTGAAATGGAAGATGAGAGAAAACTCGTCGCGGGACTCGATGCTGTGATTCGTGGAGGCGATAGACTTACCCACCGATTTAACGCGAAACAAAAGAAAAAGTGGATCGCTTTCGCTGCCTGCGGCGTCCTGCTTCTATTATCGGCCGGCGCCCTGTCAATTTTGCTTTCAAACAAGTCCAGTACACCCAGCCGGATCTCGATCAAGTCGCTCGCGGTCCTTCCTTTCAAGCCCATAAATAAGGATGCACGCGACGCATACCTCGAGCTGGGAATGGCGGACACTTTAATAACCAGGCTCAGCAATCTAAGCGAGGTTGCCGTGCGCCCCACGACTGCCGTGCGCAAGTACGACGGACTCGAACAAGACCCTGTTGCAGCGGGTCGTGAGTTAAAGGTTGACGCTGTACTCGATGGCACCATACAAAAACTCGGCGACCGGGTGAGAGTCACAGTCAGGCTGATCAACACTCGGGACGGCGTCGCTATTTGGAATTACAAATGCGATGACTACTGTACGGATATATTTGGGACGCAGGATTCGATTACCGAAAGAGTGGCAGAAGCGCTGACACTTAGACTCTCAGGGGACGAGCAGAAACTGCTCGCGAGACATTACACCGACAACCCAAAGGCCTATCAGCTTTATCTCTCAGGCCGATACTTCTGGAATAAGAGGACCGCCGACGGACTGAACAAGGGTATTCAGTACTTTGAGCAGGCAATAGATCAGGACCCGAGCTATGCTCTTGCATATGCCGGCCTGGCACAGTCTTACATTCCACTAGGTCGTTACGGATATATGTCGCCGACGGAAGCACGCGATAAAGCGAACACGGCTGCCAAAAAAGCGCTGGAGATGGACAACACTCTTGCGGAAGCGCATTGCGCGATGGCGGTAGTTGATGAATGGTCCTGGCGATGGCCGGAAGCCGAAACGGAGTACCAGCACTCAATTAACATCAACCCAAAGTATGCGCCGACGCGTCAGTGGTACTCAGAATATCTCCTTGACTCAGGCCGGCGCGATGAGGCGTTTGAACAGATTAGACTTGCGCAGGAATTCGATCCGACATCGCCCGTACTCAATGCCTGGGTAGGATTCGGCTACTACTATGATCGGCAATACGAACGCGCCATCGAACAGTTTCAGCGGGCCTCCGAGCTGGATTCAAACTTCGTGACATCGCACTGGCTTGCTGGACTCACTTATGCGGAGAAGCGGGATGAAAGGGCCATCGAGCAACTTCAAAAAGCGGTAGAGCTATCTAATGGCGCGCTTCAGATAACAGCCGATCTCGGTTACGCATATGCCGTGTTGGGACAAAAGCGAGAGGCGCTGGCTTTGCTCAGGGAGATCACAAACCTCTGCACGGCTGGTCAAGGCTTCGCTTATGACGCGGCTGTAATCAATGCCGGTTTGGGAGACAAAGAGCTCGTGTTGAGCTGGCTTGAGAGAGCATACGATGAACGGTCGCCGCTCTTCCAAAAGCTCAAGGTTGATCCGAAGTTTGATCTCGTGCGAACAGACCCGCGATTCGTTGCCTTGCTGCGGCGCGTCGGGTTAGCGCAGTAAAACGCATTTAGTGTTTTCCACTGTTTGCGGTGCATACCGGCGAACAATGTTTTGTGAATCTTAAAATGCGTCGACGCCAAGGTTTTGATTCAGGTCCTGCGTCTTGAGTTCTCTTAAAACCTACATAACAAATTCATCGAGTAATCCCTTGAGCATTTTCGAATCAAACTGGAACACTTCCTCACAGGTCTTCGAGTTAGCGCGGAGTCATGTGGACCTCTGGCGACTGCAATTGAATCCACCGGAGCGTTATTGCGGTCTCCTGCGACAGGTTTTGAATGCGGACGAAATTGCGCGCGCTGATCGTTTTCACTTTGATCGTGATCGAAGGCGATTCATAGCCGCCCGCGCTCAGCTCAGAATGATACTTGGAAGATATCTAGTGCGAGATCCGCAGGCGATTACATTTTCATATGGCCCGCGTAGCAAACCTCACATAGCTGAATCCGTCGGGTTCAACCTTTCTCATTCCGACGACCTTGCTGTTGTAACCGTCGCTCATGCCAGGAGTGTCGGAGTTGATATTGAAGCGATTCGAACCATGAAAGAGAGGGACCGTATCGCCGGGCGTTTTTTCTCCGCTCGAGAGAACGCGGCGTTACTCAGCATTCCAGACAGTGAAAGAACCGAGGCATTTTTCCGGTGCTGGACACTCAAAGAAGCTTACGTGAAGGCGACCGGCGATGGATTAGCACAACCGACCGAGTCCTTCGACGTAACATTTGGTCGCGGAGAGCAGACTAAGCTCCTCAGGGTAGACGGAAAACCGGAGGAGGCATCCAGATGGAAACTAATTGAGTTTTCGCCGGCGCCGAATTTTGTTGGGGCGCTGGCGGTTGAAGGGCACGATTGGGAACTGCGGCGGTTTGAATATGAATTGGACCCATAGGACAGATTCGACCTATAGGACCTATAGGACCTATACGACCTATATGTCCTATATGTCCTATGACTCGGTTGAGCTTCGAATCGAGGTCGCGTAGACTTCACTCATTCCGCCCGGGCCAAACGAACGATCTCGTAGGTACGGCACAAAAGAGGAGAACTTAATGCACAAATTCATCAGAGCCATTCTAATCGCCTCACTTGTAATTGCTCCTGCAGCGGGCGGCACTAAGCTGACAACAAGTTGGAAGGATCCCAACGTTGGTAAGCTTAACTTCAGCAAGATTGTGGTCACTTTTTTGAGCAAGGATGACGATCTGAGACGTCGGGTTGAAGGCGGTCTTGCACGGAGAATTCCGCGCTCGGTCGCCGCAAATACGATCGTCACGGATGGCGAGCTGAAGGACCGCGAGGCGATAAAAGCCCACCTGGTGAGCAACGGTGTTGACGGAGCCATTGTCGTGCGCCTGGTGGATATGAAGAGCGACTGGGTAGTCTCCGAGGGACAACAATGGTACGCCAGCCTTCCAAGTTACTGGGATTCATGGGACTCGAACTGGCTGTCAGTGCATACCGCAAGCTACGCATATCAGGAAAAAGTCGTCATCGCTGACATCATTTTATACTCGGTAGCGACGGCAAAGCCCGTGTGGATAGGCCGGCTAAAGTCAACCAATCCGAAATTCTTGAAGAATCTCCTCGACGACCTGGTGAAGGAAGGCTCACAGGAGCTCAAAAAACAGAAGCTGATTTGAGGGAGTATAGGAACCTATAGGGCGTATTGGACCTATTAGACCTATATGACCTATCTATGACCTATTCCATTTCGGAAGGCTTACCGCCTGAAATCGAAGGACCATCGGCCTGGTACGGCCCGGATCTCGACGGACGTCGGGATTGGATCGCGCATCTGTCTTCGACTGAGATTGCGGAAGTCGAAAAAGCAGCAAAGAAACTGGCGACTCAGCACGCTGACGTCGGCTCGATATTAGGCGAGAACTTCCCTCTTCCTACTCTCGGATTACGTCTTCAAAATCTTCTGGATGAAGTGCTCAATGGGCGAGGGTTTGTCCTACTGCGAGCACTGCCAGTTGAGAGCTGGACGAAACTCGAGTCAGCGATTGCCTTCTACGGAATCGGAGCTCACCTTGGAAGGGCTCGCCCGCAAAACGCACAGGGTCATATTCTCGGTCACGTCAAAGACCTCGGGCTCTCCAGCCAGGATCCTGCTGTTCGCATCTATCAGACTAATGAAAGGCAGACCTATCACACGGATTCCTCTGATGTTGTTTGTCTCATGTGCCTGAGACCGGCTAAATCCGGAGGTCTATCGAGTCTGGTAAGTTCCATTACAATATTCAATGAAATGCGTCGCCGCCGGCCGGATCTGTTAAGAGTATTGTTCGAATCTATCGAAACAGACCGCCGCGGCGAAGCGCTTGATGGCCAAAAGCCATATTTCAAGATTCCGGTCTTCACATGGCACCGGGGATTCTTATCGGCGACTTATCAGCGGCAATACATCGAATCGGCACGTCGATTCGCAGACGTCCCACCGTTGACCCAGGTTCAAATCGAGGCGCTTGATCTCTTTGATTCACTGGCGAATGATCCCGCGCTTCATTTTTTCATGGAGTTTCAGCCGGGAGATATTCAGATCGTACATAATCACACGATTCTGCATGATCGGACCGCGTTTGAAGACTGGCCTGAACCTGATCGTAAGCGTCACCTGTTGCGTCTCTGGTTGGCCCCTGCGAATGCTCGTCCGCTGCCCGCGGTGTATGCTGAGCGTTTCGGCTCGGTTGTACCGGGCGAGCGTGGTGGAGTTAGTGTAACTGGAATCTCCCGCTCGTTTCCGCTGGACGTTGGATAATATACCCTCCCAGGCCTTAATCATTCTTTGGAATTTTGCGTTCTTTGCATTCTTGGCGTCTTTGCGCGAAACCAGGAACGCAAAAATAACACCCCCGCCAAAAAAATGTTTCCGGTAGTAATATCCCCAAAACTTCAGCAACTTTCCTTCTCGTCACTCAAATTTTGAGTGCGATTCGATTAGAAGGAAAAGTTCAGATGAGAGGACTTCCGCGGTTGAATCATCTCGTGGTCTCAAACACGTTATACATACGCTGCGAGCTTTAGCTCGCCTCTCACCGCTTTTCCATCCTGATGAAAACCGAACTTATACATTGATCATAAGGAGAACGATAATGCACAACCTGAAATCAAAACTCATAATTGGGCTTGTAGTTCTGCTCAGCACTACTTCGATAGGGCAAGCCTCGAATCCTTTCATCTCGACCGGCGAAAAAACACAGGCGACCTCGCCTGCCGCCGGGAACCAACAGTCGCAGCCCGGCGAACTTGATTTGCGAGGTGGGGACTCGACAGTAGTCGATTCCGCAAAACCTTCCATCCGCCAGGTAAACTCGTCCGCTGAATCAGTGTCAACAAAGGCTGTTAAGGAGCCTGAACGAAAACCCTTTCAGTTTCGGATGTTCGCGTCGCCCGCCGGTACTGCGTTCGACACTCAATCTCTCCCTATTCCAGCCGGCAAACGCCTGGTTATCGAAAACATATCTGCCGTTGCAAGATGTCCTGAGGGATTCCGAATGGAGATCAACTTCTTTTGTTATTTGGAAAACGGTGATGGAGTTGGGGATACCGCGGATATCACATTTCACCGTATAGCCCTCACCGACCAGGGGACGTTCAACGGCACAGCAACTTCCACTGCCAATCACAGAGTGCTTGTGTTCGCCGACGAAGTGATCGGAACGGCGCACTTTGGACTCGGAATATCGGC
>DATFWY010000191.1:0-26766 GCA_035258805.1 Blastocatellia bacterium
CACACTGATTCATGGTGAACGCGATGCCATCCTTGTCGATACGTTTCTGTCCGTTGAACATTCGAAGGAACTCGTCGACTGGCTCGTCGAGAGCGGAAAGAATCTCATAGCCATTTACATCACTCATGCCCATGGCGACCATTTCCTCGGTCTGAAACTCCTGTTGGATCCGTTCCCAGACGCGCGAGCGTTTGCCACTGCCACCGCCGTGAAGGCTATGCAAGTATCACGGTCTTCTCGGAGCTTCCGTACCACATTCAGGTGATGGTCATGATTGCGATGTGCCTGGGCTTGCGCGTTAGCGAAATCAGGGCATTGCAATGGCAGGACTTTGACTTGAAGCGGAGGATCCACCAGATAGCTGTCTTTGTAGAAATCCGCGAAATCATCGAATGTCATCGACCGGAACATCGAAAGCTTTTCGATTGAATTCAGCCAAAGCTCGCGAGCCGTTTCACGAGCACTAGTCTCGCTATTATATGCAGGATTTCGCATGACCTGTTTGCGCTTACCGTCGTCATCGAAGAACTGAATGCGAGCGAACCAAATCTTGATGGTCTTCTTGCTTCTTTTCCATAGTGCTATAGATGGCGCCGCCTGTTTTGTGTCTTAGCATTGTCGGTCACTCTTTCAGTCACTCATTTAATTGTTGTGAGACGAACAATGGCAAACGTGGAAAGACCGAAACAATGGAAATTCCTAGGGAAATGACACGGGCGACTCAGCACAAACAGAGAAAACACGTCGGTCCTGTTTTCGTAAACCGGAGGTCAAGGGTTCGAGTCCCTTCGCTGGCTCCATAGTTTAACACTTTCGGCCATTCACTATATTCATAACTAGTGCTTGCCTCCGCTAGCGATTCATCAATTCCCAAGCTTCGAGATGAAGATGGCCTACAAGTATCGGGACTACTTCCTTTAAAAAGCAGCCACTTCTTTGGAATCGCCCCACCTGGAGGTTGGCGATCATTTCACGCACCGCCTACAATTGATCAAACAGTACGTCGAGAGAGGTGTCACGGATGTCTTGCATCGGGGCTCAACAAGCGGGTCGCTTTAGTAGATGTGTGCTAGCCCTTTGTTCTCTACTATTCCTTGCGGCAACAAGTACGAGCGCGTATTCCGGCGATCCCATCTGGTCCACCAAACTCGATGAGGACTTGCGCTTCTATCAGACCACCGAGATGGGAGTCCTGATTGCGGGGACTGAAAAATCGCTTTATGCCCTGGACAGTGAGACCGGCGACGTGCTGTGGCGACGCCGCAACGTGCGCGTCGATCAAACAGACCTCGCGCCGGTGGTCGGCACTGACTTGCTCCTCCTCAGTTATGAAAAATCCGGCGGGACGCAGATGGAGGCGGTCGACATAATGACCGGCAATCCCATATGGAAAAGCGATAAAGTCAAAGGGAGCATCATGCATCTCGCCGTGGATCAGGAGTACGAGCTACTGGCCCTTGTACTAGTGCGAGACACAAAAGGGCGAATCCGCGAGGGATTCAAGCGCCGGCCCACAATTCACGTGTTGAGCCTCGCCGAGGGAAACGAGCTTTGGAAGCGGGAGCTCGGTAGTGAAGTTGAGATGACGCCGTCGCGTTGGAGCAGGAAAGAAGATGAAGATACGGTTTATACGCTCGACAACTACCGGCCACCGCTATTTCTCGAAGGCCGAGTTTATTTTTTCTATGACGGCGTGACTTCGCTCGATGCCCGGACCGGTCGGGAGCGGATCCGCGAACAGTTTCGCGTTAATGAAAAAGGACTGGCATTGACCGAAGCTGATCCCGTGTGGGACGAGCAGTATCTCTATACCTCCGGGCGAGGGCGGGTGCGAGCAATCCTGCGCGCGACCGGACGGATTGTTTGGGAGGCGAAGGATCTGGGGCTTACACCAGAACTAGTCCTCGCACAAGACATGTTGTACGTACGGACCGGGGGACAATTTACCCGGTTGAAGGATGGAGAGGTCGTCGCCCGCGGTCCTTATGGGGTGAGTGCGATCGATCCGATCAGTGGCAGAGTATTGTGGCGCTATCGCGGCGCCGACAATGGCAACACTAATATTGCAATGGCCAATTCGTCGACGGTGATCATCGCCGACCGCGATGACCTGATAATGATCGACAGCCAGACTGGGAAAGCGCGTTCGCGTACCAGGCACAAAATCGAGCGGGCCGCGTTCGTCCTTATCAACGAAATGGGGCAGGCAGTGGTAGGTGGCCGAAGCGAAGTTGCCGGCTTCGACTTGACGCGTTTGAATGAGGCTGTGTGGCGGGTTAGGCACGAGCCGCCAGGTCGCGGTCTCTTGCGAACAGCAATCGCCATAGCAGCTCGCACCGCTGCGCTCTATTTCCGCTACGGCGGAGTGGCAACAGCGGTGGTTCGTGCCAGCGGAGTAGTCGCAAGCTTGTCCACGCTACGGTGGTCCGGGCTGGCCTCGCGAGTAACATTACCAAATCTAACCGACTTAGCTACTGGGTCTGGGCGCGAGTATATCGGATCGCAGTTTAAGCTCTATGGCGCTGCGGAGCGTGTTGAGCGCGCCAGACGCAGTCTGCGGCAGCCGCAGCTTCCCAATCTCTCGCCCGGCGTCTCCGTTGATATCGAAGAGAGGTTGCTTGATCGACTGGACCCGGCCCGGCAACTCGACCGGATCGCAAGGTTTCTCTGGCGACGACAGCAGTTGGCTGTGTTGCGCGGCGAATTCATGTACTTCTACAATGAACTGGAGAGCGGGCGCGGCCTGGCTGGCGTCAATCTCAACAATGGCAGAACGGGGCGGGTCATCAAGCTGAATGATCCGGATTACCGCCTGACGACTGATGAAGCCGCGGGCCGCCTCTTTGTCGCCAAAGCTAATCGTTTGCTGGCTTACCCTCTAACCGGCGGATAAGCTCGTATTACCCTATCGCAATAAGTCTCCCGAGTGCAGAAGTAGAGCGACGCCCTATGAAATCGCTGGCGTTGCCAGACAGGTCTCGCCCAACTCACTCTTCGCCGGCACCTTCATCTTAGTGCCAGCCTTATATGGTTGTCCTCACCTGATTTCGGATTGGCTCTGCAACTCCGGTCAGCTAGTTCCATCCATTTAGCGCACCCGAACCAACAAACGACAAGAAAGCATTGTGGCGAAAATGCTGCTGCGCGGCAAAACTTAGCGGTGTGACTAGATCCTGTCGCTATGCGCTCGTGGAATGACCACTTGAGGTATATAGCGACTGGAGACCGATCGCAAGATTCTGGGCGATAACGAACGCTGCGACACCCACGCCCTTCACATGAGAAACGATCGATCCGGTTGAAGTAACGTTGTTATAGCCTTTAGGTTACCTACAGCCCTTTAAGAGAGCGTTGAAAGCGCAGCGACTGTCTCCCGATTTCGTAAATGCTGTTGCCTTCAGTCCGGCGTTTTTCCACCGAGCGAGAACGTCGCGGGTCGTACCTACTCGATCTCCTGCCCCTGTCCGATGCGGGCCAGCCTGCTGCGAGATGGCTCTCGAACTTTCTCAGCTCCCTCCAGGATGGCTCGCGTGAACCAGCAATGGTCATCCGCGCTCGCCTGTTCGTAACCGGTGGCAATCCGGTGAAACTGCGTGCGGTCTTCCTCTGAAAGCACTGTGTAGAGATCCGCAAACGCCGCGGCGGCGTCTGCTTCCGACACCTGAAATGCCCTTGTGTGCGTCGACTTGAGCGATTCCAGCAACGCCCTCTCTTGGCAGCTGCACCACGTCTTCAGCGACGCGGGGTCTTGTTTGGCCAGCTCGTTGAACAGCCGATCCAAGGCTTGCGGGGGCACGGCTCCCTTAGCCGCTGCCGCGCAATTTGCGAGAGGGGCGATCGCCAGGAGCCGACGTAGAACATCTGCTCTTGCGCGGGCGACATCATCCGGGACATAGCGGAGACCTCTGTGAATTTGCGTCTGCATCCAGCCATACAGCGCGTCACCACGAGTCGTGGCAAGCTGGCGCGATTCGGCTGGGAGCTGCTGCATCAAGCGTTCCCCGCAAATCATGATTTCCCGCTCAAGCGGGTTCGTTCGCCGCAGATACAGAGCCGCCGCGATCACCAAGACAAAGAACGTTATCCAAATGGCAGCGATGATCGCATCGCCAAAACCGGGAGACAGCGGCGGCCAGGATCCGGTGATTCGAGTCGTTACCGACTGGAGCGCGGACCGATACACGGGAACGAGGGGAGAAAAGAATGGTCTCTGGAAAAATGGCGGCTTCGCGAGTGCACGGAACTCGGCTCCCCCGTTGACGAAGTACACAATTCCGGAAGCGCGGCTTCCATAAGGGGCGCGAGGCAATCTCGATACGTGTCGCAAGATTAACCCGCGTTCTTGAATCTTCCGATTGAGCCAGTCGAATGAGCTCACATCCCTGGAGATCAGAAAAACCAGCCGATCGAGCATCACGACGTTGAGGCTCTGCTCGATCTCCCATGACACGCCCTCGGTGAGTTTAGGTGGGACATGTATGATCACGAGCGCAGCACGCGCGAACCAGGAAAGGATCTGCTGGTGCCAGTCTATATCCTCTAGATAAACCCGTTGCGCGCCGAGTCGCGGGAGACGCTCACCTGGTCGTCCAACTGCGACAACCGGACCTATGTCGTGAACCGCTTGAACGAGTTGTTCTTCCTCCGTATAAATCGAAAACACTCTCCCGATCGCCAGCGGTCGTCGGGCGAGGCGCTTATCGAAGTGAAACGAGCGCAGGTAGACTACGGGAGCGCGCCTATCGGCTGCCTGATTCGCCAGATTGAGGCGAGCGCGCATTCGTCTGGCGATCGCCAAGCCAAGCGCTCCGACGGCTCCGAACAGAAGGGGTCCGACCAGATTGAAGATGGCACGTCCGAGCTGCTCAGGAAAGCTCCCCAGTCTCATCACCACGAAACCGTAAAACAGAAGCCCTCCAACGAAGATGAGGAGGTGCCATAATCCGACAATGAACGAGTACGCGGCGGCTAGAATGAAAAACCCGGATACACATTGGAGAGTCAGCATTGTGACGACGAACAACCGCGAACCAATCTTCATACGTCATCTCCGCGTCGTTGGGTTAGGCATTCCTGCCACAGTGCTGGCAATTCACCTGGGTGGCCTGCAGCGTCATTCGCTGAAGTGTGTTCGCCTGGGATCAGAATGACGCAAACCGGCAGCAACTTGCGGACAGTCCGCAACGTCCACATAGCGCTCTCGGATTGACTCGTAACTCCAAGCAGGCGACTTGATTTAAAAGCCTTCACAAAAGACGAGGCCGCGTCCTGGGTACATTGCACGTAACATCACACACGATCGCCAGAAATTTACATCGGTCGGGCAGGAGCTATTTAATCATGGGCCGGAGCTGTTTACGCTTAAACGTTATAAATTAATTGGAGTTCCTGTGAGGCTGCCCAGTAAGAGATTGGTACAGCGCGCGTAGAACTCTGGTAAATCGTTCTGCACCCTGGTTTGCAAATCACGAGACACGCGCGGACTACGTTTTGCGCCCCCAGCCAAATGAGTGAAGCCAGCTTTTCTCGGCCCGTACGGACTCAAGGCTTCTTCAAGAGTGGCGAAGACGTGGCGTAGCTCGATGCCACCGTAGCGCGACCGTTTTTGACGGCGGTGATATTCGACGCAAGCCGTCAAAACATACTGCTCAATCAGCATCATGTGACGTGACTTTTCGGCTAGACCTCTCATCGCCGATCGATTTCTGGGATCGCGAATGATCCGGAGGGCAGTATTGGCGTAGTGTTTGATGAAGTCGATACGATTGCCGCCGAAAACTCCACAACACTGGCTCTCTGATTTCGGCAGGCCACGATACCAGGACCATTCCTTCGGCAGCCACCCGTTTCCAATCACCCTCTCCACTTCTTCCGGCGTGTACAGCGTGGCGCCCGGCGTTATGGGTTCCGGATTCTGGGCAAATACATCGGCTCGCTCAACCTCAGGAGCAAAACGCTTCCAAAGAAAAACGTCAGCGTCCACATGTACGAATGGTTCAACCTGCAGTCTGTACGCTTCGATCTTTCCTAACGACCACCAATCGGCATCATCATTGCGTATTCTGTTGAGAGCGGTCGAAACGTGAACGAAGGGTAACTGCAAGCGTTCGATCAGAATTCGAGCGCCAGTGTCGTCCGTGACAAGACAGGTGTCTGGGTAAAACTGACTCGCGCGGTGTAGCGACAAGCCCCAACCAAGCCAGTGATGCCAGTCGCTGTACCAACGCGACCAACCAGCAAAGTACGGCTTAGACCAAAAGGACCAAACTGCTCTCATGGTTCGTGCAAAGTAATGGCGACTCTGCCGCGTTGTGACTCCTAACCGTCCCCTTTCTTAGTTGTGCGGCGTGTGCTCGTTCTTGAAGGAGTCGTGCGTGTTCGTCGTAGCGGCGACGCTAACTTACGTTCAGGTTGTTCTCTAAACATCACCTGTTCGGTGCGTAACAGGCTGGCACCAACTGCAACGCTGCCGCCGGCAAAGCAACTGCTCAACGGTTCAAACTCGCAATCGCAACTCTCAATTTCCAGTTTTTGATTTGGCCATTTAACAAATCCAAGCGGGGCATAATGATGAACTACGCCGTGGGGAGCGACTTGCGCGGTGATCGCCACAAGGTTCTCCGATTCAGACGCGGGCCACTCAATGTTTCCAGTAGCCACGCGAGCTGGAATTAACCAGTAATCGCCGGTGCGATACTCGCCTTTATCTGCGAACCGGACCTGAATGCCATCCTCGAGATCGATCCAGGTTGCGGATTCATCCGGCGTCCCCACCGGGGTATCCTGAATCAAGATGCTGCCATCAGCTTCAAGAACTATGTCCTCGGTCCCAAAGTGGTCCCAACGACGTAACTTCGGATTTATCAGATCTTCGCTCCAGAACAGCGCATTAGGATCTTCGACCGAGTCAGGATCCACAGAAAGAGTGCCACCCTCAACCTTGGTGAGCCGCACAAGAGTTCCCGGAAGGCCGCGGAGTTCAGCGGTATCGTCAACCAGTTCGACCCAGTTGCAAGCCTCGAAACCTCGCGCGTTAGCCACTTCGAGATCAAAACCCGAGGTACCAAGCCAGGCTGTCGCGACGCTTCCATTGTCGCGCGCCCACTTAAACGTTGCTTCTCCCGCCACGCCGCCGCGATGAATCTCCACGCGATAGAGTTGATTTTCTGCGCCACGGTATTTTGATTCAGGCGACATCACGCATGCGTCGATGATTTGGGATCCCGGATCGACACGCGCACCTAACAAAGCATCGCTCACTGGAAGAACGTAATCCAGGGGAAAGGGACAGGCGGTGGTTATATCCTGAGGCTCGGGTTTATCGAGCGCCGCCAGCTGTCCGTTCACCTTATCGATCCGTTTTTGGATTTCCGCCTTTGCCAGCTTGGAGCTGGCTGCTGCTAGTTGACTTTCCAGCGCCGTACGTTTATTCGTCAACCACTCCTTCCGTTTGTTGCGCCTGTCTTCGAACGCGTTGTCACTCACGTCCAGGGCGCTAACCTGCCACATCACCTTCGCGCGAGTGCATGTATCCGGACCACCGAGCGCTTTCTCCCGAATACTGTCGTCCTCGATAGAAGTCACGTGTCGTTCCCACACATCGAGATAAACCCAATAGTGTGCGTTCGCCTTGTCTTTTATTGCCTTGGCTAACGGGTCGTCGTCTGGCAACGGGTTGTATGGCTGTTCCGTATACAAACATGAAGTCTCGTTCTCTACCAGAATGCCATCCACGTAGTAACGGCCAGCATTTATTAAAAGACCCTCTTTCGAGTCTTTACTTAGTCGAAAGCCAGCGGCCATCACTGGTGCTGCATATGGTCCAATCAGGTCGAGCGCCAGGGTGCGCAAGTAATGAATCAGAATTGAGGTTTGTTCATTACCGTCGGCGTCGACGTCCACCCGGCCCTGCTGGCGGATGACGCGGCTGAAGTGCTTTGCGGCGGCAAATGTATCTCGCGTGATGTCAGATTTCATGGCTGTCTTCCTTCGCTAGAAGTTTCCGGCGTCGACCGGCTAGTAAGAATCAACTGGCATAGAGAATTCCGACCTGCATACCTGCCGGCGTAAATTCCTCAAGGCGGAGGCGCAAGTTTGCTTCGCGCTGAGGTCGATACAAATCATGAAAAACTCCCATTTCCGATTCATCCTCAGCGCCTTGTTTGATTTCCTCAGCGCACGTAATGGCAAGTTGTGCATAACCGGGATTGCCGTAACGAATGCTGGTGAACTGAGGGCGTACTCTTAACTCTTCTGAAGTAATCAAGGCGGCGCGTTTATCTAAATCAGCAACTTTCTCGATCACCGCCTGGGTGACGAGGTCGGGCTGGCAACGATAGCGTCGAGGAGTCCGGCAGTGTGGTTGCACGTAAGAGAATCTCACGCAGCCCAATTGCCGGCGAGCGACGTTGACGCAGTCAAGAAAGATACAGTTCTCGGCGAGTTCGACGGCATGAACATCCACAATGCCAAACACCGTGCAGCGAAGGATCGTCAAAATAGCGTGGGCCACCGCGTATCCCGGCGCTCCTATCGCTTCTTTCTGCGGGTCTGTCGCATCAACGATGCTATCAGTAATCAGCATCGGAATCGGATCGATGTTGACTTCGTTTTCATGAACCTGAATGGATCCCAGGATGCAGTGTTCAATGCGCACCTGCGCGCGAATGTTATAGAGCTCAAGACTGGGTTCGGCTGGCCGGTGTGGTTCGCAATCACTGTCGATACCCCAGCCGGGAACCAACGTGCAGTGTCGCAGCACCACGCTTGAACCACAGACATGAGGAGGTGGACAACCATATTCCCGTGCTGGTCCAGTGATTCGCAGTGGTCGCCCCGCGAGCAGCAGCCCATCCATGGTGAAGCGACTGCCTTGTTCCATCGTGACCGAAAGAGAATCAGGGGAATCTGTTTGCCAGTCGAGTAAACGGAGTACGGGACGCTTGCGATTGGCCGCGCGTAATTGCAGCGTGCGATCGGCTTTCAACGTGATCGACGTCGGCTCAACAAAAACCGCGCTTTCCATCAGTTCAATTACTGCGTCATAAGGATCGTCTTTCTGCCATTGGTCCAACGCCGCGCCTATCGTTTGAAAGCGCGCCGGCTTTTTACCGACCCGATAGAACACCGGATCGACTAACTTACTGACCTGCTTCTTTGGATCTTCCGGATCAGGGACCTTTATCTCTTTCGGCGAGGGATCAAAAATCGGTCGCGCATATTCTCCGCCTCCGATATCGGCACTAAAGCCGTAACGATAGTTAACACTCACACCCTTCTTTGGTAACTGACTGGGCGGAAATGCGAAGCGTCCCAACACTGGATCAACAGCGATATGCTTTAGCGGCGGTACGTACTGCCACCCTGACAGGTCGGCAGGAATAATTGCCTCCACCGGAACCGGTTTCTCGGGGTCGTAGCCACCCCAGCCCATAGCCCAGATCGCGAGGCTGCGGTCCGCTCCATAAAACTGCTCCGGTCGAAGCGCGAAGGCCTGCCTTCGAATCGCTGCCGGCACGTTCATCTCCTCCGCGATGTGCGCCGGATCGGTTTCGGGTTCTGTCTTGCAAAACAACGGCGCGTCCTGTCCTAGAACGCTGAACGTGAAGCAATGTGGACCGGCATTCTCAGCACAATAAGCGCGAGTTCCCGTCACTGAATACGCCTTCAACCACCACACGAAAACCCCAACCGAGGGAATGTTGAATCGACCAATGGTGCGGTGCGAGTTGATCCGTCGAATATCTACCGTGTGGGCCAGCCGTTCAAACGGAGAACCGATCAAATCCAGATCTTCCATGCGGCGGACATCAACGGTGCGCGCGCGATCCAAGTGCAGATGGTTGATGTTTTGGTTCCACGCAAGCAGTTTGAAAAACTCAACAGCGCGTGCCGGCAATCCGGCGACGTCCTGAGCCAGAAGTTCGAGTAACGCGAGCGTTCCCTTGGCTCTCCGGTACCGAATCGTGTTCGAAACTTCGCGTCGCGGAACAAGAAAGCGGTTAAGCGCGGCGTTATTCGCATCGCCTATCTTCAGCACCGGGCGATAGCCAATCAGATCGGCAATGTAAGGAACGGCCCAGTCTTCAGCAGTCTCAATAAACCAGTTGTCGTAGAGCTGGGTGATGTCGTCTTCGATGAGGTTTACTTGTTCAGCGATCACCCGCAAAAGCGCCCGTAGCGGGTACCTTTGATCCCCATCTCGCATGCGGTAGATCTCGGGCACCAAGTCGTGGAGTCGATCTATTCGAGGATCTGTTGTCTCTGCATTCATAATGCTTCGGCCTTCATTTGATTTGGTTCAAAACGATGGTGTCCTGGACGCCTGGCGTGAAGATCGCCAACTGCGCCGGGTGTAAAGCTCCACCTTCGAAATCAGCGAGCTTGGCCATAACAGACTGCAATGGACCAACTGATCCAGCCGGTGGGGTAACGATCTTCTGTACGGCTTCCGCCAGGTCGTCAAGCGATTGCAACTGGCGGTTGCCGCTCTGGTCGGTTACTTTTTCGGGCACACCGCCAAAAGCATCGACGTCGACGTAAGCTACCCCTTCGATAGCCTGGATACAGGCGATGATTTCGCAAAGCAGCGCCGGTTGGCCCAATGCGCGCTTTCGAAATCCGAACTTCTCAAAGAGTGCGACGCGCACTTCGAGGATCACCGGATCCCAGAGATAATCGGGCTGTAAACATATCCTTGCGCTCAGGACCAGGATGATCAGTTCGCGCGAATCAATTTGGACCGGCACACTCACGTCTCCGAGGTTCCGCAAAGCTTGCAGCAGGTTGCGATAAAGATCCGAAGTGGGCTCGATCGGAATGTCGTCAACCCCGGCGATAGTCAAATGGATGAATTGGCGGCGGCTATCGCTCAGACGCCGGCCGCTTGCCTTGCCAATGCCGGCAAAGGTGCGCGTGAAGTCGGCGTAGTCCTGCAGCGATACGAGCCGGTCTAGGGCCATCACTGCCAGTGGTGCGTTTTCGCGTGCCTGATCGCGATCTTCTTTATCTGCTCCGCCAGACGCCTTTAGTGGATTAATGACGCTATTGACGCCAAGCGGCTTGGTTTGCAGTAGGCTAATCTGATCAGCCCTTACGTTTCCTACTTTGCCGATGCCTCTGCGATAGGTGGAGTTGACATTCAAGACGCCGGTAGGAATCCGCGAGCCCTCGATGCCATTGCCGAAGATGAGAGTCGTTTTATCGGTATCATCCGTCTTGGTTACAAACTTGCGGTCCTTCGGGCCTAAACCAGCCAGCGTGTCTGCTTCGTGCCATTCGACATTGTTTACATAAACACGCAGTGTGCTTTCGACACCCGCCGCGGTAGGCGCGGGCACGAAAGTCAGTGGTGGTTGTTTCAAAACAAAACTCTGCAGTGCCTGGCTTCCGTCTCCACTTCCGAGTGGCTCGTTTGTGGTTTCTCCATGTGTCGCTTTGACTACGTTGCCGTAGATCGTGAGCGTATCGCGCTTGTAAGAGTAGGCAGTGGGCGTCGCGAGCAAAAGAGCCGTGTGGATCTTGTCGCCGGGTATTGTCGGCTCGACCTGGAGCAGGCCAGAGACCATTAAGAGTTCGACGCCTTTAACGCCGCTGACACTCTGGATGTCAGCACGTTCGCCGGAAAGGATGATCCAGCGACCTGAGGTGAATTCGTCGTACAGCCCATCAAGAACAATGCCTGTGCTCGCGGTCTGCGCGGTAACTTGTACGGGATCGGTAAGCGGTTCTTCAACCACAGTAAGTTCTTCGCTCTGTCCAAAGACAAGAGTCTTCCGCAGAGTTTGTGAGATATTTGCCTCATTAGCTGTGGTCCACCATGGCGCCGCAAGCTTGAGCATGGTGGTTTTGCCGCTGGTACCGTAGGCCGTTCGCTGCACCGACTGTGCGTCTTTGACTTGATAAACTTCGCGACTGCCTGTAAACCCCGCGGCCACGAGTGGTTTTTGGATCATCACATAACTCGACGGCAGAATCTCTTCGTGTGCCTGGTCCAAAAACAGCCGATCGTCTGCTTCGCCACTCAGCGGCCATGGTAGCCACAAGTCTTGAGTTTTCAGCTCGCCTTTTACATGAATGATGTGCTCGTTTTGGTCCTCGACGTCCGCAACATAATAGGTTGGCTGATCGGGCACGTTCGCGCCAAACAATGGCGCCTGTAAGCGCATCACATACAGAGCTTTCAAAGCTCGTTGTGCCGGGTTGATGTCGGCGTTGGCCCAGGCAGTGTAAAAATTGTCTTTGAGCACTGGGACGATATTCACTAGTAACTGAGCCGGTGCATCCGATCCTTTTTGAAAAGTCGCCTTCAAGCTGCGGCCAAGTTGCAGGCTACTTGCGGCTTGAGGAATGTGAGGTTTCAGCAAGCTCTGAACAAACTTCGTCGGGTTGGTAACCTCGTGAGTTTTACTGCCGTTTACGTTTGCCAGTGCGTCCTCGAGCTCGTCTTGAAAGGCCTCAACTGCGGCCGCAAGATCCGGCGGAAACGAACTCGTCGACATGCCTTCATGCATGAAGCCGCCGATCCATTGTGACGGCGGAGGAGCAACACCGTGCTGGATCTGGGCCAACAGGGATCTCTCTCCAGTCAAAATAATCTGGGTTACGCTTTGGGGCGCGGGGTTGAGCGCTTCGAGCCTCGCTATGAACTTCATGAGCACGGGCACTGATACTGCCAGCTCGGGTGTCAGAGGTTGCAGCCGGATCTCGGTGCGGTTCTGTTCAAATTGAGTTGCAATGCTCGCCACCGTGCGAATCACGGCCGGCTCGCCACTCGCACCAAAAACAAGCAACAGCATGTCGCCTGTTTTCAAATTAGTGTTGATGCCGGCGACATAAATTTTCTCGATGAAGAGAGCATTCGCGAGGGTAATATCCTGAGGTTGTTGCAGGCGCACTTGCAGGTTGTTCCACTCGCGACGAGCTAACAATTTCTCGCTCGTTTCAAAAGATTGCGGTAGTTCGCCGGGACCAGGAACACTTTGCGACCGCGCGCCGGTTGGAATCTCGACCGGCTCAATCTGCGTGTCTTCCAGTGTGTAGGCGAGAAAAACTGTAGAGGCGACGCCGGGCCGAAGTTTGTAACCAACCAACCTGGCCAGCTCAAGAACCGAGCGACGCTCGGTGGCGGTGCGCAAGTAGCCTTCGTTGGCAATGCGCTCCTGATAAAACGTCAACACATCACCCACTGTGGCCCAGCCGTCGAGCAACGCGATTGTGGGATCGGAGGTTTGGCGTGTGGTCAGATATTTCAGCGGGTAAAAAGTTTCGATGGTTTGTCCATCAGGTCCTGCCGCTTCGACCACCATGTTTCCTAGTCGCGCCTTCATCGTCTCGAAAAAAGCGCCGTGGGTGCCAATGCGATAGGACAACTGACCGAGGCCAGGACGATTAGCCGTGGAGACGGGAGTTATTTTTCGGGTGCCTTCACAGCAACCACAACTCGGGCTGTTGCAGCCACACCTTTTCGCCGTCATCTATCTACCTCCACTCACGTGGATTTCGAGTTTGCCGCGCTCGGGAAAACTCGGATCGTTGTCGAGCTGCGCGATCTCTGACAAACCTAACGGCAGCACGCCATTTGCGATTTCGTGATTGGGCGCTGCAAACAGTCGCTGCAACTTTTTAACCTGCACGCATTCAACGCCCTCAACCGCTTGAGCCGCGGCGATAATTTGGCTCAAGAAAATGCCGCCGCCGAACGTCAAGTTGTCGGGATGGAAAAAGCCTCGCTTTCCGCCGGGCAGCACGCGGTTGCTGAACGCATCAAGCAGTGCCGCTTTCACGTGGGCCGGTTGGTACTGTGGCAACGCGCAAACTTCGAGCGCCAACAATATCGGAACGTACTCAGCACGTTCGATGTGGAGGTCATGGCCCATGCGACGGTATCGTTCCAAATAGATCTCAATGTCTTTGAGTAGTGCGTCGCTGACAGTTTCGCTGCCCAAAGGATCGACGGCGACGTCGGCTTCGTACCAACTACCGGTCCATAACAGCACTCCCGAAGCGCGCTGCAGCTTTTTGTTCCGAGCCGCCAGCGCCTGATAGTCGCCGGCGATGATTGCGCGTTGCAGTTGCTTCCGAAACAAATGGGGCGCGAACAACTTGGCTTCATCCATTGGTTCAGGTTCGGCGCCGCCGCGAGCAGCGAGCGGGTTGCGAACTCTGATTGCCACGCCACCGAGGCTGGTCTTTGTCAGGACGAGACGTGAGATGGATTCTGCTCCTACATTTCCTGCGGTGCCGTTTCCAACGCGGTAGGTCACGCGAAATGTCATACCGCCCGCAGGCTGATAACCGAGATCGCCTTTGCCGAAACGCAGATGTGCCTTACCGGAGTTATCGATCTCGACAACAAAGTGTTTGTCGTCTGGTCCGCTCGCGATCAAGTCATACCGATTCTGCCAATCGAAGGCAGGTTGAGAAGTGATCCAGACGTGCGGGTACGACTCTCTTGGCTCCTGGGTCAGAAGGCACGCGGCCGCAACCCAGAACGAATCAGCCGGTTTATCCTTCGGCAATTTGACGCTGTAAGTGATTGGTGACTTACTCAACACCGGCGAGAAGCGTCCGGGAATAACTTCAATATCGCCCGCTTCGTCTACGCATTCACAGGAAGCCTCCGTTCTTACAGTCGGGACCGGACCAAAGTCTTCAGGGTTTTGTGTCTTGCCGTGGTCGACCAGGATCACATTTCCTCGCGCGACACTAACGTTGCCGAGGTAATCGCAATCCGGTGCCGGCCCGATTGCTGAAATGCAGAAGGTGAACGGCAAGGCGTCTTCCGGAGCCCACTCAATAACAATGTAAGGAGTTGGCTGTCCGTCTTTGGTTTTTCTTAACTTATCTTCGCCGGGTGTGACACTCGTGATCCTCACTGCGTGGCGGCGCATCGGATCCGCATCGGCCGGAAGACCGGTAATTGGTCCAATCACCTCCTCGAATATCAAAACATCGCCGGGTTTCAGTTTTAGCGCGCGTTCCTTTTTGTAGTTGGGTTTCGGAGCAGTCTTGTAGGCACTCTGGTCTTTTGAATTCTTTTGTCCTTCCTTTACGATCTCGTAAGCGTCCGGCTCTTTCGCATTCTCAGAGTCGCTGAGCTCTTTCGCTTGCGTTGGTGCTTCGTATGGTTTTTGCTCCTGCGTGACGATCCAGCAGTCCAGCAACGTCGCAGACGTGCTTCCCGTTTCGAGGCAACAGAGATCTTCCCCGAAAGTGTAGAAGTTGATCTGGTTGTGCGCCTCGAGAAGTTTGATTCGCACGAAGCGGTCAGCTACCAGAGGCTCAAACACTTCATACGAATCTGCCTGAACGTTTGCCAGATCCTCCCATTTGAGTATGTTACGTGCCTGGACCACAGCGTCTTCAGTGCTTGTGATAAAGGAGATGTCTGAAACATCGAGTTCGATGTCGGCGTCAACTTCTATACAGACCCATGCGCGAGCATTACATCCTTCATGCAAGAGGTAATCGACCAGGCGCGCATGGCGGCGGACGGAAATTCGTTGTCGCGCAGTGTCGATATATGCTTCCGTGGCTACGGCATCCTGATAGTAGCTAAGATAATCGCCGGTGTAGGCAAGCACCTCTACCAGCATGATGCCGATGTCAGGTACGTGACGTTCTTTCCATTCGGGAATCAGTATTGACAACCGATCCAGGATCAATTGCCGAAAGCTCTGATAGTCCTTGGCGAGATAATTGATTTCCGGCTCAGAAAAGACTGTCGGTTCACAGGTACAGGCGGGCGCGCAATCAAGATCTGACGGACAGTTAACCTTGAACGAAAAATCGACTTGATCGTAACGTGGATCGACATTGGCCACACCAACCAGGCGCAGCGTGTAAAAAGAGAAGTCGCCATACTTATCTAACTTGATGACAAGGAAATCGTCGCGCTCAGGATCGGGATTGACTACCGGATCAACATCCTCGATCTGGATGTCCGTGATCCGTTGTCCGCCTTCGAGGCGCAAGTATTGCTCGATACCCGGTTTGTTTTTCTCCAACTCCGGCGGAAGTTTGCCCAGAAAATACGCGTGGATCGTTTTCTGATCATCGAGCACTTCCACGTAGTCCAGGCCGTTGAGGCCCTTCATACGCCGGACTTGATCGCGGCGATCGTCTTGTTGGCAACAAAGGCTCACAGCTCCTCCTACATCAAACTGGTCGCGTCAAAGTCAGCGACTGCTGCTCGTTGGTGCGGCGAATGGAATAGCTCATATCGACAGTAAGCGTTGAGTCGCGGGCCACTACTTCGAGTTTTTGGAGTTCGATCAGGTCACCCAACCATTGCTGAATCGCAGCCTCCAGAGTGAACTGCACCGTCGCCGCCAGCTCGGTGCTGTTAGGCGCGAAGATCAATTGCAGAATACCGCTGCCGAAAGTGGGTCGGTTCACACGTTCGCCCGGGCTGGTAAAAATCAGTTGCTCGATCATCTGCCGGATGTGCTGACTTACATTAGCCGTGGCAGTCTGTCCGCGGCCATCGAACTTGAATGGATAATTGATGTCCATAATCTTCAACTTCCAATGACGCGTGATTGGACCACCTTGACTGTCGGCGCTCCTTGCGGGATTTGTTCTGCACTCTGGCAGATTGCAGGTGCCGGTCCGGGCGTTGGTATTAACGCAGCCGGCAGTCCGTTCACCAGAAAGCGTGTCGAAGGCATTCCCCATTTAATTGTCACGCAAGGTTGGGGCTTCGTGCCGCCGGGCACCGGAACTTGAAAGGGACAGCCGGCAACGGTCGCCAGAGGAGTGGGCGGAGGCGCGACAGTGGCAACAGGCTGTCCACTCACCAACACGCGTGGCTGCGTGGGCGGAATAGTCGCCTGTCCCGCTTGGTGAAAGCAGGTCATTACTGCGTTAACGTGCATAAGGAAACCTGGCATGTCGTTTCTCCCTACTTCAAAATTGTTAGTGCGCCGACATTGAAATCGATCGCGGTGCCGATCAACGTGATCATTGCTCCCTTGCCGTTGGAGATATAAATTCCCGAGTCGTTAACGACGATCATGGCTCCCAGAGTGCTTTTGAGAATGATCCCGCCCGTTAGCGGCGAAGGCGGCATGTCGCTCACCATGATCATGTTCTGCAAGAGCGACTGAATGCAGATGTTGGGATCGGGTGGGTTTGCCAAAGCCAACGGAGGTACGTTGCCAGGTGCAAACCGGCAACCGCTCCAAATCGGTTTCTCAGGATCACCGCCTTCAAACTCCACCCACACTCCTGCGCCGGGTGGCGGCACCATGTAAACTCCCATAGGTGGGCCAGTTGGTCCTGCGAGTGGAGCACACGGTTCACACCAACCGGAGGGAGTCGGTCCCAGAACCGCCGGCACGAGACAAATGATGCGGCCACGCAACTCAGGGTCGGTGTTGATGGTCACCGTACCTTTGTATTTGCCGTAGAATCTTTTCCCACCCTCAGAGGATTCATTCATACCGGAACCTTTGGAGTAATTGAAATCAGACCATCGCGACTTAACTGAAAGCTTTGCTTGTATTCGCCGTGCTTGATGTTGTGGGTGACGCTGTTTACGTAATACAGACCGTCGTAGGCGAGCCCGACGCCGCGCACACCGACAAGTAAGCGGTTGCGCAGGACCTTTCCGTAGCGGGTGACGTCAAGTGAACCCGATACGGAGATCGAATCCGACGAACGGACCAACGCTCCTAATGCGCGATCCAGAATCTTGGGAACCGCCTCGCTGAAGGACCAGTCCGGAAACTCGACCTTCGAAGGCGGCGTTAGGCGCGCGCCGAGCGGTGGCTTCAGGATGTTGATGCTTGGCAGCACCAAAGGGATCGGAATTTTTTCCGTGACCGGATCAAAGACGCCGAACACGAAAATTTTCTTTGCCAGTCCGTCGAGGCTAATACTGAGTGACTCGACGTTTGTGTGCGCGTCCATGTTGACGTTCAGCGCGCTCTGCGGAACGGGAATCCGAATGTCAGGTCCCCAGTAGGCGATGCTTTGGCCGGGCAGGGGACCAGGCTCTACGTAGAAGGTGTAGCCGTGGGAGTTGGCGAGGAGTTTCAGGTACTTCAAGTCAGTCCCTTGTTGAATGTCGATCTTCTTCGTCGGAATGGGGACATCGGTAATGATTGGCGGAATTGCCAGCGGAATACATCCGAAGGCAAGGTACTTGGCCAGGATGAGATACACTTTGCCGATGTCCGGAACACCGGGATATCGCATGAATGGCATCTCCACGACATCCATCAAGACACTCAGGTCCTCGCCCGTTACGGTGAGTGTTGACTGGCCCGGCTCGCTACTCGGATTCAGTTCGTGCCGCGTGATCATTCCGTCCATCAGCACATTTGGGAAACCGTTTAGCGTCACAACGATCACTACCCGCGTAATCATCGGATCGAAGTAGCCGGCCGGCAGCATCGTCTTCAACAAGGTCGAGTCTTTGCTGATCGCAAACGTCAACTGAAAACCAGATTTATCCTTACCGCTGGTGACCTGAACGCTGGTGAGCGCATCCATGACGACCTGCGGCGCCGGTATAGGCACCGCTGGACCAATCATCAATGTCAGATGGACGCCTTTAAGCATTGTTCGTTCCGGGAATTCCTTCAGGTAAAGTGATCCGCAAACGTCTACCTATGGTTTCAGTCAATTCCTCTGGACGCATTGCGGCATTTGCGTCTGCGATTTGCCAGAAAATTTCCGGATCGTTGAGATACTTTGCGGCGATGTTGTCGAGCCGTTCATCTTCTACAACTGCGTGCTCAAGTAGCAAAGCAAACCGATCCGGTGAAGGAAGAAAACGACGGCGCAGGTAAACCACCGTTTCACCACTCGCAGTTTTCATCGTGATTGTTTCGATGCCGTAGTAGCGGCTAGTCGGCGGAAAATTGAATGTACTCATGCGTTCCTTAACTTCCTCATGGAATTCCATTGATGCCCAGCATTGCGAACGTACCGGCCTTGCTTTGGCTCGCCAGTTGTTCCTTTGCCTGCAGATAACTCATGAACAGGCTGCCACCTTTACCGTTGAAGCCCAGGTCATCGATGGTCAGCACTCTCAAACCGAGGCTTATCTTCGCGCGAATGGGATTGAGCGAAATGTCAAACGCTTCTTCCGTGATGGTGAATTCGGTGATGCGCACCGGAACGATTCGGTTTGGCCCGAAGACAAACAGCGTGAGTGGTCCACGCATAGGAACAATTTCGATCGATCCCGCAGCTGCCTGGCTGTTGTTAGCGAGCAATTGACTGCTCAACGGGTAGACGATTGTCTCGAGTGCTGCGAGTTGCGCGTGCAAACCCACTTGTGTGCTTTGACTATCCGCTAATTCAAGCTGATCGGTGGCGTCTATTTCTGCTTCGAGTTTAATCGTCTCGACAGGTGGTCCTTTCAGGCGCAGCGCTTCCAGGTGGTCGCCGCTCTCTCCGCTCACACCCTTGATCTGCAGACTCCGCGTCATGGTGTCGGGCGCATATTGAAGAGCAATGATGCGCAAGACGGCGCCGGTCTGGTCGTCGATCAAAACCAATCCGCCGCGCAGCGTTTTAGGTGAACCAAGGAATGAACTCATGACGTTCTCGCGACTATTTCTTTTTGCTCTTGTTCAGGAACCAATCGGTACTGAAAATCGGTACGATTGGTGTTTGCCACCCGCCCGGGTAAGCCCGCTTGAATTCGGTGTTGGCTTTATCAAGCGCATTTGGATTTTCCCGGATTTGTAGATCTTCAACTTGTGTCTCGAGTCCTTTCTGCAGAATCCACTCTTTGGTAATAAACAGAAATTTGAATCGATCGGTGATGCCGAGAGTGGTCAACATTTGCGAATTCATGTCCCAGGTTTTCATGATGGCTTCGGCATCGCGTTCCGTCATAAGTGATCCTCGTGACAGGTAAAGGCGCTGTAGTGACAACCAATCAATTTGTGGGTCGGCGGCAGCAGCAGGCGGCGTCAAAAATGGCGGCGTATATTGCGGTAAAGGCAAGGGACCTGGAGCGCCAGGAGGTAATAGTGACCCCGACAGGGTGGAATACGGGAGATTATAGGGCGAGGGCGGTGTAAGCTGTGGAGTTCCCAACGTCGGCGGCGTCAACTGAAATCGCGACCCAAGACCGGGCCATTGCAGTCCTGCAGCGCCGAAAGATACGCCTCCTGGCGTGGCTGGAGTGGCCCCGGGTGCAGGAGTCGAAGTCGGCGCAGGCGTTACGTCCTCCTTCTTTTTTTCATCGTCATCACATTGCACTCCTGTGGATGCTGCGCCTTGCGCCTCCGCTGAAACGGAAGAGCCTTGAGCCACTTGATCTTCTGCCGCATGAGCGCGCGACTCGGCGTTCGTTGTCGCAGCACTGCCGCGCGATTGTTGAGCCACGTGAGTCAGTTCGTGGGCCAGGAGCCGGCGCCCTTCTGTGGTCCCGGGCTGATAACGACCCTCGGCAAAAGCGATGTCGTTGCCGATGGTAAAAGCTTTTGCCCCGAGGGTTTCTGCAGCAGACGCAGCAGCTTCGTCGGTGTGCACACGCACGTGGCTAAAGTCGACACCGAGACGGTTCTCAAAGAAGACGCGTTCCGCTTCGGGAATCGACATTGCGCCCATCGGTGGCAGCAGCGTGCTGTTATGGCCCATCGCATTTGCCGGCGAAATCATTGTCCTGCTTCTGGTCATCGTCGCTGCTTTCCTAATTCACTTTGCTGCTGCTGCTTCTGCTGCCTTGGCCGCTTTTTCCTCTTTTGCTTTTTTAGTGGCTTCGGTCTGCTCTGTAGCTCTCTTTGCCGTTTCCCCAACAATGGCTACGTTCCCCCACTTGATTGCCTTTACATGAGCGTCGTCGACTTCCATGGTAACGGTGAATACAAAGTGACCTACCTTGTTCGCCTCACTACCCAGACCGGTGACATTGATCTTTATCTTTGCGGTAATTTGTCCTGTCTCTCCCTTTTTACCGCCTGCCTCAAACTTTCCTTTACTGGCCTCGAATTCGGGAATTTCTATGAGAAGGTTTTCGCCCAACTTTGCGGCATCGATCTTGATCTTGTTCTTTCCCGCGCTCTTGCCGTGCAGAGTCACACCGTGCTTTCCGGTTCCGAGGGACTTGTCGTCAATGGTGAGTTCTCCACGGAGGTTCATCCGGTTGAGTTCTTCAAGTCGCTCTGGAGCTTTTCCACTGGCGGCTTTCGGATCGTTGATCATCTGTTCAAGAAATCCCTTGAGGTTGAGACTGCCGCGATCGGGGATGTAATAGCTGCCTGTGTCGTCAGGTCCCGAAGGCTCGATGATCTCGATCACTTCGAATGTCGCATCCTTGATATTGTCTCTTTCATAAATATAGTTGCGAAACACAATCGAGGAGAGACCGTCAACGTAAATACCTCTCGGGCTGATGCCCATCGCCGAATTCGGCCCAAGATGTTCAAGATCTACCTTGTTAAAATCGACCACTCCCGCGCGGATCGGGCAGTTTACGTCGGCATCGACGTAGTACTTGGCATCAGTGAAATACAGCTTGAGATCACCCTCGAGAGAATTCAGGGCCTCAAGGTTCCACAGGTCAGTCGGTTTTCCGCCGGATGAGGGTGCGTTCCGATCAACCTCAATCGTGACCTTTATTCCCTGCAGTTCAAGTTCATCGAAAGTGGCTCCAAGTATCTCAAACGCCCTGTCCGTAGTTTCACCCTGCATTGCAATCCCAGCGGTCTTCAGTTTGGCCGTTGTTATGTCGACAGTAGGACCGCCGATTTGCTTTATTTGGAGACTCTTCGCCGCCAGTTCGTCAAAATCGACGTACATCGTTCCATCTGGCAATTGAGTGAAATCCAGGCCGGTCAAATCGATTGCGGAGTCGTAAGTCTTTGGGAGTTTTTTCGCTGTCCACTCTTTTAGTTCGCCTTTTTCATCGCGGCCCATGTATTCGACATCAGGATGCTTGAGGCCAAATTTGTCGAGATGGAATGTGCCGTGGCTGAACTTCCATGCATCGCCAGTTGCCGAGGTGATCTTCCCGAAGTTCAAGTTGGCCTTCATGCCTTGGCCCGTTACGTCGGTGACGAGTTTGAGCTTGTGCATCAGTTTCGCGTCGACGTACTGGGAAAACCTGGCATTGAAATTGGGGATGTCTAACTTCCCAAAGCTCGGCTCGATATTGATCAACTCTTTCAATGCGTCGTAAGTGAAGTCGTCTATTGCCAGCGGCTCCAACGTGGCCTTGTCTGCGTTCAGTGTCAGCTCTGATTCCACTTTCTGTTTCTTATCGTTCTCGCTCGTGAATTTGCCTTTGTACTTGAAACCCGACGCGTCGACCTTGTCGAAGACCAACCCGGTAAACGTCAATTCCGAAAACTTTTCTTCTTTGGTTGTCGGATCCTTGATCCATTTTGCTTGCAGGTCTTTGAGGTGGATCGCCGTAACATCGATCGATGCCATATCCAGCCGGTTGCCGTCCGCGTCTTTGTATACCACCGGGCCAGCCGTCAGCGCGCCGGTGTTCAAATCGAAAACGCGCACGAAGTCGGGACCAATATCGACAAAGCCTCCGATACCAACGAGTGAAAACTTCTTAACGTTAACGCCACCACCTTCGTAAGACCCGCTGATCTCCATGTTGCCCAGATCGAGAAATACACGATCGGGCCCCATCAATGTGCCCGCCAGTCCCGTGCCTTTCACAGTGAGGCCGATTTTCTTGAATGCCGCCTCGCCCTTTTTGGCGATCTCCACGCTGATGTCTGTAACGTTAGCTGACGTCGTTTCAAAACTGCCCGTCGTATTGAGCACGTCGAAGCCCCACACGTGCAGGTCCTTGATGTTTGCATTCGGAACGACCACGTCGATCGGGGGAGACTCTTTCGTTCCCTTGGCTGGATCCGCCGGCTTCCCTTCTACCGTCACATGAATGCTGGTTGCAGTGATGTCGGGAATAATTAGGTCGGTGATAACTGCCGATGCGACCTTGTACTTGTCGCCTTCTTTTGTGCGCTTGACTTTCGCGGAGAGAGCGATGCCCGTGAAGTCAACCGTTCCCAGCAACTCGATCTTCATCCCGCCTTTTGTAATCGTGGAGCCGCTGGTAATGGTGACTGATGGGATGCTGATCTTCTCAATATCAAAGACGTCGCCGGTGTCGGTTATCTCACGCGTCACGGCCAGGCCAAGTCTGCGTACAGTAAAGCCCAGGTCCATTCCCGGTTTGGAGAATTTGCCCTTGGTCGCAGTTATTTCGTCGATGGTGTAGCGGTGTTTCTTCGCGTTGATGAACTCGGCTTTGATCCCGCGTCCATTCAGCACGCCACCCGCCTGGATCTTCGAGCCGATAAAACCAACAAGCTTGACTTTGTCGACTGTGCCGATGCCCGCGCCGCCGGACTTAACCGGATCACCCTCCTTGGCAGGATCGATGCCGTGAATCTCAACCTGATCACCTTCTTTGAAATCGATCTGCAGGTTGTCCATCCAAATGTTGCCGATCGATCCGCTTTCGATTTCCAAGTCAAAGTAGTCATCCAGCGTGCTATAGGCATAGTTAAGGCGGCCGGCTTCGATCTTTTCGATGCTCAATTGCGGCACCTTGATACTCGCCAGCTGCCACGTCTCAAAACCCTTCTTGTCGGGACGCTTGACTCGCGTGAAGGTGGCGCTGCCGTGAAGTTTGGTGAGCCTGCTCGTTCCGCCCGAAGAGACATGATTTGGCGGCGCATGAAACTCCAGTCCGGTCGCTTCAATCGAATCGATGAAGAAGTCATCCAGTACCGTCTCTTCGGCTTTATGCTTGAGTGTTCCGCCGGTTGGACCAAGCTTCACGTCATCACCTGACAATCCGGGGATGCGCGAATCCTTCAATTGCGCGGCGTTAAACCAGCGTCTCTCCTTGCCGAGGCCGTGCACCTCAAAACCCTTGTCGATGGCGGCCTTGGGATCGAAGTCTTCGTCCAGCACATTGCCCAGGCCCAGCACGCTGATATTCAACTGGTCGATCGACAATCCTCGCAAGACGAGTCGCCGTTGCCACTCCGTCTTTGCGAAGGTCGCGAATTTCAAAGTTTCTTCGGCTTTGGCGATCTGTTTCGGATCGCCGCTTTTGCGGGCTTCGTCGAGTGCCGTCTGACACTCGCGTTCCATCGCTTCGTAATCGTCCAACTCTTTCAGCGATTCGTCGATCGCCGCGATCTTCTTGTCGTCTGCTTCATGCCGAGCTTCGGCGGGAACTATCAACAGAAACTCTCTTTCGGCTTCGAGCAAGTGCCGCGTGGCTACGATGCTGACTCCGGTTACTTCAACCTTTGTGGCCTTGACATTGATCTTGCCGCGACCGTCTACGTCGAGCGTGGCGCCGGCCGTTGTCAGTGCAACCTTGTCGACTTTGGCGCCTGAACCGGCGTGAACAATATCTGTGGCTACCAGCGAGTCGGCGGCGAATTGTCCGCTCTTGAGTTCCTTGCGCCAATCTTTCATCAGCGCACTCAGTCCGCCCCGCGACTCCGCACCGACCATGACGTTCTTGCCGTCGATCGCTCCAATCGTTACTCCGCCCGCTTCGAGAGTCTCACCATGAAGCGTTCCGGCAGTAAGTCCGACGCGTTCGCCACCTTCCGGAGCCTGGCCGAGCTCCAGCGACACGTCTTCGAGCGTCAACAACTTCGCGAAAAATGCGCGTTCCTTGGTCAACTCTTCGCGTGCTTTCGTAAGCTTGTCTCGCTCGCCGCCAACAATCAGGTTGCCGGGCTTGGCGAGGATGGTCCAATAGGTAACGGCGGCGTCGCGCAACACCTCTGCGCGGTTGCGCTTCGCCAGGAGCGACGCGTCGTTCGGATATTTGGCGTACAGCTCATTCGCTTTCTTTAATGCTTTCTCAGCTTCTTCGACGGTAGGCACTGCGGCCTCAATCGCCAGTTCCTTAATCGCGACTTTGCCGGTTTCGAGAAAGAACTGTGGATCGCCTTCCTCATCGATACCCTGGATCGTTCCGCGATAGTCGCGCCCGCGCAACATGCGGTTCATCGTCGTCGAGCTGAACAGGAACCCGAGCGCCGCGCCTGCACTTTGTCCGTAGCCGTGAACTTCACCGACTTCGACTTCTTTCGCCGATACTTTCCCGGCCAGGCCCGAAACCTTGACGCTAGCAACATCCAACGCGACGCCGCCCTTGGCCAGGCCGTCGAGATACTTCGAGACTTTCCAAAGCTTGTGCTCGTCTGCGGGGCTGATCTCGCCCTTATCTCTTAATTCGGTCAGACGAGTTTGTTCGGCCTGGGCCTCCTCGATGTAAGCCAACTCGCGGTCGATCGATTCCAGTTGCAGTTTGAGAGAAGGTTCGGTGTCGAGGTCGAGGTAATATCTCGGTTTCGGGCCCTTCGCCGCGGCCGCTTTCCGCACCGCCGCCAAACGTCCTTCCAGTCGCTTCTTTTCTTCTTTTAGTCCTCTGATATAGAACTCCAAACTGCGCGCGTAACGAGTTCTGAGGTTAAGTGGACCAAGTGAGAGGTCTTCAATGTATTGGCCGCCACTGGTTGTCATTCCTTTAAGCTGGACGTTTTGAGTGGTGACCGTGACGTCCAGAATCGGGTCCGGCTCAAGCAGACCTTTCGTTAACTCATCGATGCTGCCCGACAGTTTGGCGATATTGGCAACCAAACTGATCAGCGGGCCGAAGATTGGGACGGCGACCTGCATTCCGCCCTGCGGCGTGCTGAATGCTTCCTGAACGTTCTCCGGTCGCAGCTCAAGAGTGAAACCTTCGACCAGCACCGACTGGAAGCCCATCATTGAATCTGACGAAATGAACAGGACGTCATTGAGCAGCAGGGAATCAGCGCGCAGTTGTAACGTCGTTAACTTGTGTTCGGACTCCTCAGTGGGGTACTGCAGATGCATGTGCAGTTCGCTAACCGTGCCCGTGTTGGACTGGAACTTGAAGTTCGCCATCGGATAATTGATGTTGGCGATCTCCAGGCGCTTGGCGCGCAACTGCAATACCCCATGATCAAGATCCCAACGAACGGAATTGTCGGCCAACTCTGCTCGTTTTTTACCGGGCACCTGTTCCTCGCGCTTGAACTCCACTCCGAGGAACGAGCCGCCGGTGATGTCTTGAAACTCGCCGAAGTCGAGTCTTTCGCCGCCGATCGACTCGCCGATTATTTCGACGTTGCCACTTTCGAAGATGAAATCGAGGCCTTGAATGAAGTAGGTCCAGAACGCGTTGTCAGTGAAGAATTTCTTTCCTTCAACGGGTGGCTCGCCTTCGTACTGCAAGCGGCCCGCGACATCGACCGTGCCATCCGGGCGCTTCAGTCCGGCTGGCTTGTAGAGCTTGAAAGCCTCAATGATGCGACCAAAGAAGTCAGGGTTTCTGTAGAGGTCGCGGAAGGTGGCATACAGCGTGTATCGATCCTTTGTCTGTGCGAAGACAAAATCGCCCTCGCCCGCAGCGATGGCCATCTGGATCAGCATTCGCAACCGGTTGATTTGTTCCAGTGACCAAAGCGCGTCATCGGCAAGCTGCGACTTCAGTTTCTGTAGATCGCGGCCCTCTTCGCCACCCTGGTAGAAGTTCGCCGTTTGTCCCTTCTTCATCGAGAGGCTCAACTCTGCGTCCAACCTCTTTGCGAATTTCCCACCTTTGAGCGCGAAGAAACTCTCTCGCGCGCGCGGCGACACAGCTTTCAAAACCTGCTGCGCCAGGTAAGCTTCTTCATCGGTGATGGCCCAATCGAAGAAACCGTAGGACAACAACTCTTCCGCCAGGGCCGTGTTCTTTGCAGGCGGGCGCAACGCGATGATTTGCAGGAAAATACG
>DATFWY010000192.1:0-21034 GCA_035258805.1 Blastocatellia bacterium
TCGAATGCGCCCTTTGTTCTTCATCACAGGAGCGATGCTCTCCAGTCTTTGCGCGGGCATAAGCGTCATCTTGCGCAACGCATCAACCAGAGTCAATGCCTTCAATTCGCGGACGTATCGTCCCAGTACTCGGGCGTACGATCCGGACCCGCGCGGGTGGCCTTTACCGTTCTGGATGCCTCCGTCGCTGGCGATCATTGTCAATGGGCTCGCAACAGAGATTCTGGCGATCTCCTCGGGGATTGCGTGACCGATTACCGCGCCACCGGTCTTGCGATATCTCGCGAAGCTTTCAGCTGTCAGGCGCTCGCCTGTCGCGACCCACTGCAGGTCCTTATAGTCGATGCCTAATGCTTCCTGCCAACCTTCATCGTATATCGCTGACTCGATGTTAGTCTGAGTGGCTGTGTAAGGGTAACATTCCGTCGTTACATCGAGACCGTGCGATTGCGCCTCTCCGATCATTTGGAGCAGCATCGGCGTTGCCCTCAAACCCATACTGCTGATGTGAACGACGTGCAGAGGCGCACCGGTGATTAGTGATGCGGATAACACTTCCTCCAGCGCTCTAATGCTATTGGTGGGCTCTTTCAGACCCGCATATCTCATATGCACAAAGCATGGTGCGCGGTGCTTAGCGGCAACCCTGAACATTTCGAGTATTTCCCAGTGTGATGCCGCTGCGGTGTAATTGATTCCGAAGCCGACGCCAAGCGCGCCCTGGTTCAAGCCCTGCTCAATCTGGCGTTTCATTTCTTCGATTTCGGAGTCCGATGCCGCTTTGTGAGCGCCGTCTCCGCTGGGCAGGAAGGCTCCGGGATCGTGCATCACCGCTATTCGCGCCGGAATGTGACCAATGCTGGCGCCGTAATTGATTAAGGCCTGTCCCTGGCGTTGTGAGTACCATTGATTCGCGTTGCCTGTTCCGACTTCAAGCTCAAGCGCAGTAGTCACGCCGTCCATTGCTTTGAAGCGATAGTTCTCCTGATCCTGGCCGTGCGAGTGGAGATCGATAAACCCCGGCGAGACCACCAGACCGGTAGCAAGCACAGTCGTGTGCCCTCGCATGCTTTTCTCGCTGATGGCTTTGATTTTTCCATCGCTGATGCCGATGTTGCGGATGGCGTCGAGTTTGGATTCGGGGTCGATGACCCGGCCGTTGAGGATAACGACGTCGTAAGTCTCTTGCGGTGACGCAATGTTGAGTCTTGCGGTTGCCAGGAATGAGGCAACCACAACACAACTAACGATAAGAATTCGGATCCCTCTTTGAGTGCTTCGTCGATTCATCTTGTTCTTCCTGTTTGATGTAAGTTTTGTCTCAGGGCTATTGAAAGCCGAAATATAACATGCTCAGGTGGTTTTGATTTAGGCATTCAGGCCAGCTCAACTCGTTTGGGTTGGATACTCCCCGGGCGTGCGCTATGCTTGGCGCTGCCGCGAAGTACGAACCTGAACCAAACCGACGACCAGCCATCCTTCCGAAAGGGGTTTTCGATGAGAAACACCAGAAGAGTTACCATCGCCACCGGATATTTGTTTGCGGCAGTGTTCTTTTTCAACCAAACCGTCATTGCTCAGACAACTGCCAATTCGCGTCCTGCAAATGATTCTTCACTTCAAAGACTCCAGCGTGAAATCGCAAGGTTGTCGGCGGTTTCCGGCGGAACTGTTGGCGTCACCGCCATCCATATCGAAACTGGCCGTCGTGTTTCACAGAATGGGAATGACCGATTCCCGATGGCCAGCAGCTTCAAGGTTCCAATCGCCGTGCAGCTCCTGACCCGTGTCGATAAGGGTGAAGTCAAGCTCGATCAAATGATCGATATTAAACAAAGCGATCTTCATCCCGGTAGCGGAACTCTATCCGATCTGTTCAACAAAGGAGGATTGTCGCTCTCAGTGCGCAATCTTATGGAGCTGATGTTGCTGATCAGCGACAACAGCGCCACCGATGTGATGCTGAGAACAGCTGGTGGAGCGGAAGCGGTCACCGCTCGAATGCGATCCCTTGGTGTCGAAGGAATCGACGTGAACCGATCAACGGCCCAGTTGATTTCAGATTGGGTCGGTGTAACCAGCTTACCCCCGGAGGATCAATGGACCCCTGCTTGGTTTTCAAAGGCATACAATGTGGTGAAGCCGGAAGAGCAGCAGGCCGCGGCCAAAAGGTTCGACGCCGATCCTCGAGACACTTCGACTCCCGACGGGATGGCCCGACTGCTTGAACGAATTTATAAAAAGGACATCCTCAAACCCGACACGTCCGAGCTGCTACTTGACATCATGCGGCGTTGCCGGACCGGAGAGGCCCGGTTGAGAGGTTTGTTACCTGCGGGAACCGAGATCGCACACAAAACCGGAACGATCGGCGGCACGACAAACGATGTCGGAATTATTACTCTTCCGGACGACGCCGGGCACGTTGCTATAGCGGTGTTTGTAAAAGCCTCAACAAAGGACATACCGGCACGTGAACGGGCTATTGCTGAAATTGCCCGGGCAGTCCACGATTTCTTCTTGTTTCAACCCCGGGCAGCTATGTAAACCTGCCTAAGTCAAGAGGCTAACGTCCCTTAACTCTGATAGTCGTCTGGTTGCGATGAAAATGTGCCCTTCAAACGTCTAATTTGAGATCCGATTAAATGTCGGGTGCCGTAAATTAGGTTTGAAGCCGATCGAGCCCTTCAAACTTCTGCGGCTGCGAAGCCGCTGGTTATTAATTAAACCAACTAAGGAGAGCCAAATCATGCGAAAGAGTTTGATGGTAGTCGCAATCGCGGTCGCAGTAGTCGCGGGTTGTGTGAGCATCGGATCCGCTCAGGAAATGAAGGGAAAGTCGCTCTTCACCAGGCTGGGCGGGAAGAAAGGAATAACTGCTGTCGTCGATGAGTTCGTTAGCAACTGTGCAACCGACACCCGGATTAACAAATTCTTTGCCGACACCGCAAAAGATCCACAAAGGCTAACAAAGTTTAAGACGAATCTCGTCAATCAGATTTGTCAGGTGTCGGGTGGGCCATGCAAATACACCGGCAAAGACATGAAAACGGCTCATAAAGGAATGGGGATTACTGAGGCCGACTTCAACGCACTGGTTGAAGATCTCGTAAAAGCGCTGGACAAATTCCACGTTGGTGCGACCGAAAAGAACGAGCTTCTTGGAGCGTTGGGGGCGATGAAGGGCGACATCGTCGGTCAATAGACAAGTGATGAAAAAGAAATAGGACCTATAGATCATATAGGTCCTATTGGTCTTATTTGTCCTATTCCGGCCCTAGAGGTTCGGATGTCTTGGGAACTTAAGGAAAGGCAATCTGATATTGCCGCGAAGGATCACGCGGTCTGAACGAATCGCCGGATCGGATTCAAACCCCGCGCTCGCGAAACCGACAACGATATCTTCCTGCTGATCCCCGTCTCCGCTGCACCCTACGCCGCCCACCAGCTTGCCGTTCTTGTATAGAGGTACGCTGGCCTGCCTGACCTGAAGCCCGTTCGATGCTCGAAGACCGAGAGCGTCTACGCCCGGGGTACACGACTGTGCACTGCCAGTGGGAACTTGGCCGGCGACCGGACTCAGTGGATCCACGAATCCAACGGCAGCGCCCAGCAATCCGCTCAGCACAAAGTCAAGCTGCAGACCTGTGTTGAAGGCGCTGTTATCTTCAATTGGATTTGAGAAGGGGCCATTAACTGTCCCGTCGATTCCATCAGGCAGAAACGGACGCGCGAGAAAGATCAGGCAGCGTCCCGTGATTGCTACCGAACCGTCAAGCTTAAGACCTTCAGCATTAGCCGCATCGGCATACTTTACATACGGTTTGGGCGCGAGGAACGCGCCTCCTTGTGCATTACGAAGTATAGAATTGGCTGACGGGCTACTGGCGAACACCGCCGACCGCGCTTTTTGCACGCTGATATCGAAGCTCGAGATAGGAGCATCGGTGGTGCTGACTGCCCCGAGCACCACTCCGTTTTGATCGACAACTCCGACGCTGACTTCGATATGGCTTCCTACCGGTTGGTGAATCACAGCGCGAGTGATAAGCGCCTGCTGAACCCCCTGCACCAACACCTTTTCCACTTCAGCGGCGGTCAAGCCTCCGGCGGACGGACTCCCGATAATCGGAATGTTAATTTTCATCCGTACCGCAATGTTTCCGCCGATGTTGACGACCTTGAATTTCGACGGCGGCGTGTCCCTGATGGCAAAGGGAGCGACTACGCTTCCGTTGAGATTGTTAAAGGCGGTCAGCGGTAGAGCGGGTGGCACCTGCTGGTTTGCGTACGGCAAGCGAAGACCACCCGGAAAGAGGGTATCTATAATCTCAGGCGAAGGTTCGAACCCACGCCCGGCCGCCAGCGCTATTAGTTCCTCGACTGGCTTGTCGGTCCTTTCTTCGCGGCGGTTCGCAAGACCATACTTACCATCACCTTCGACTCCTACGCCGCCCACCGGTTGTCCATTCTTATAGAGCGGAATCCCGCCAGGATCGGCTGCCAATCCCAGAGGCAACGAGGGATTTACATCGCTGCAAAGTAGCTGCGAAAACTGCACCCCGAACAGCGGGCCGCTGGCAGCGCCCGTGATTCCCGGCGGAATGTGCTCCTGGAGCAGGAAATTTGCGATGCGCGGATCGAACGCGCCACCGGCAGTGCTGAGTACTCCAGCCGTTCCACCCTTAGATATTGCAGCGAGAACAGCGCCATCGACTCGTGGTACTGTCGCCGGCGAAAGAAGCAAGCCTTCAAGGCCACAGTTTAGCGTTTGAGGGACGGTCCCCGGCGCGGCGCAGCGAGTACCGATGCCAACAAGTATGTCATTTCGAGCGCCGTTCATCTTGAAGACGCCGAGTACATTTCCTTCTTTATCCGTGACCGCGATTGTGACTTTCAACCCGCTGGCATCCGCCTGCGCAACAGCTTGCTGAATGATTTTTTGTACGTCAGCCACAGTAAGCTTGCTCTCATCGGCGGCGATCTCGACTGTAATGTGAACCATCGTCGAAGTGGATCCGTCGGGGTTTGTCACCGTAACATCGACGCCGTCGCGCAGATCATCCGCCAGGAGCGAGCTGATAATAATCTTTGTCGAACCTTTTACCTTGGAGTGATCGAAGTTGATGGGACCAGCCTGATTTCTGAGTATAACTGTCGCGCCTTTTTGGAAATTGAAGCCCCGGATCACCAGTCGTCCGCCGTTCGGATCGTACACGGCGGTTTCAGAGGTGACTTGAGGGACTGGTCCTGATTGGAGTAGCCAGGCGAAGGAATGTCCGCTAAAGCAGACCATTACGATTGCGATAAGAACACACAGAGTTGTGGTTGTTCTGCCAAGACGATTTCTAAAGGTCAAATCCCGGCTCGCCATCTTACGTCCTCCTGATGTTTAGCCGTCTGCGGCTCCGTTTACTTCGTGCGATCGAAAGAGGCCACGGATATCTCACCTGCTGGATTTCGCGCGGCAGTATATCTAATGTGAAATTGCTCTGCAAGCATTTCAGCCGGTAACGAGGAGTTTCACATGCGAATCGGGCTACGCAGCATCCAACTTCCCTAAGAGGTTGTTCCACGACAACCTGACGGTCAACGAAAGGAGCGCACCGGACTGAGCAGGACCCGCCGGACAAAGCGAGGCGGCAGATTACCTCGCCCTTTTTCCCTAGGCTGCACTGACTCTGTGAGCTAAACCGTAGGTTGTCTCCTTGTCAGCGGGCCCCACTCAGTCCGGCGTTCTTAAAACGAATACTTCAGCGCAAACTGAATCGTTCGCTTGGGTACCCGCGTATCAACGAACAGGCGACTGTCCCGATCCGCCGGTTCTGTAGTTAAACTGCCGAAAAAGAGTTGGTGAATGGGAATACCAAAATTGCTCCGGTTGAATGCGTTGAACATCTCACCGCGAAGCTCGAATCTGTGGCGCTCAGCGAACTTGAAATGTTTTGTTAACGCGAGATCGACCGTATTGATTCCCGGCGCCCGGTAATTGTTCCGCCCGGTCGCGCCTGGGTTACTGGCCCCAGGACCTACTCTTTCGGTTAGGTTGCCGTCAAGATTAGAGTCACAGCACAACAGAACACTGTAGGGTTGACCGGTTTGGAATGTACCGATGCTGGCAATCTGCCATCCCCCGAGATTCTCTCGCCCGCGGAAAATCGGCAGATCCCAGATGGCGCTGTACACGAAACGATGCCGCACATCAAAGTTTGCGTCGCCTCGCTCTGCTCGACGATTGAAACTGTCCTGCGGCAGTGCTCGCGCTCCAGCGAGATCGAAGATATCTGAAACTTCATCTATTGCATGCGACCAGGTATACGCTGTTGTGAACTGGAAACCATGCGAGAATCTCTTGTTCCCCTGGATTTGCAGTGAGTGATAGATGGAATCAGAATCAGACTCAATTGAGGTGAAGCCACCGAGCAACGGAAACGGCCGGAGACTCGAGGCGCCACCTGCACGTGAAGTAAACGCGGTATTTGCAGGAACTATAAAGCCCCTGAAAACTGGCTGGTCATTTTGTCCGACTATCTCATTGACTACTGGTATGGCGTTCGGTCCCAGATTTGGAGTTGCAACCCGAAGCAGGTGAGCGCCGCGAGTTCCAACATAAGCCACCGAGACCAGAAAGTCGTTTCGGATGGCGTGTTCAAGAGTTAGGGCCCAATGTTGGGAGTAGGGTGTAACCAGATCTGCGGCGGGCAGAACGAAGCCCGGCGCTGTCACGAACTGCGTACTTAACTCTCGCTGAACAAGAAAGCTGACAAGGTTATTATTAGCCTCCTCGTTGAAGGAGTTCAAAGTTCCGGGCGCAGCCAGGCGAGCCGGGTTGAAAGAAACGAGATCATGGTTTTCCTTGACATTGTTCGTCTCGCCGCCAGCCAAGTTGATTGTCAGGAAGGAAGGAAAAACATTCCGCGATTGGCTGATGACCGAACCAAGGATCTGGTCATAGTAAATTCCGTACCCCGCTCTTATCGCGGTTTTTCCTTTTCCAAAGGGATCCCAAACCAAAGCGACATGTGGCGCAAAGTTGTTGTAATCGGTTCGATAGATTCCTTTTCGACCGCCCAGAAACTGCTCCAGTCCTGAAACGCCGAGAAGCGTCTTTTCTATGGATATGAACTGTGCCACTTCCGGTGATTCGAACGTAGATTCAATTCGGCGGTGTACTTCTCTGGGTGCTGTATTCAGCTCGTATCGTGCGCCCAACGTAAGCGTCAGGTTTGGCTTTAACCGGATTTGATCAGCGAAAAAGAAATTGTTTTGCCAATAACGCAACCCGATAGTTGAATCAGGAAACTTCGCAAGCGTTTGGAAGAACCCCGTCGGAGCTCCTACCGAAACAAAGTCCTTACCAAGGTAGAAACCGGTATTAGTTGTGGAATCGAAAACGCTACCGAGGCTTGCTAATTGTTTTGTCAGGAGATTCAGTGACTTATCCGCCGCAGCGCTGAAGTCTGCGAGTGGGCGGAAGTTTCGCTCTTGAAAACTGTTCAGTTGAGAGCGCCTTATGTCACCACCGAACGTTAGTCGATGCCTGCCAAGATCGTAGATCACCGTATCTGCATATTGAAAGAGATTATTCGCGCGACCCTGAGGGAAGTTGAACACGTCCACACCCACAGAGCTGAAGCCGGAAACCGACAACTGGCCCAGCGGTCCGGTTCCACTCGCAACACCGGCATCGTTAAGACCGAATGCGGTTTCAGTGTCTTTTCCTTGCTCGAGATTCAACCTTGGCGGTCCGCCCAATACTGTCACATTTTGAACAAGCTGCGCGTTCAGCAGGAAGGGCGTATTAGGAAAATTCTTAGACGGTATCAGGAATGGGTCACGTACTTCCTTAAAGCCCAAACGAGTTCTGTCAAACGAAAATCGAAACTGATTTGCGGCCCGTGAAGACAAGGCACTGTCGAACGAAAGCGCGAAGTCTTGTGCTCGAACCAGAGCTCGAAGAGAAGAGAACAGCGCTTCTCCGGTGACCGGCAAGATTGTGTCGTCATCAGTAAAGTTGTATCGGGCTGCGATGCTGTGACTCTTACCAAACGCGGTCAGGTTGTGATCGAGCTTACCCGAGAGAATATTGCCGCTCGCACTCGCAGGTAAAACTTCGGTAAACGTATTTGGACCATACGGACCGATCGGATTATTGGGGAACGGATAGAGACTGAAAAACGAATCGGCCGCCAGGGATGTTGGAAAGAGAGGGTCTCCGTTTGTGGTTTGCAGGCCGATATCGCCGCTCTTGAATAGCCCGCGTTGAGCTATGGTTGGGACCGCGAAGTGTGATTCCTTGCTGGCGTTCTTGGTCTGTCGCTCGAACGATGTGAAGAAGTACGTCCTGCCTTTCACAATGGGTCCACCGAATACAAAACCATATTGAGCTCGAGTGTAGGCATTTTCGCCGCCAACCGGGTTTGCTGGAGCCAGCGGCTCGCCGTTCAATAGCACAGGAGCGCCATCCGCGAAATCAGGGAGCGATCCGTTCGCGATCGATCGCGTGATCGGATAAGTCACAGGTCCGCCGGTGTAGTCAAAGTTGTCTGTGGCCATCAGCCGCTTGTCCGTCAGGAAACCGTAGAGCGTTCCGTGATAACCCGTACTGCCCGAACGAGAGACTGCATTTACCTGCGCCCCCATGTTTCTGCCGAATTGTGGTTCCGGCAACAGTGTGGAGATCTGAAATTCCTGGATACTCTCGATCGATTGCGGCACCAGCGATGTGAATCCTTGTCGCCGTACGCCGACTTCTTCGTCGTTGTTGTCCGAACCGTCAATGGTAAAGTTGTTCGAACGGCTCCTGAGGCCGTTCACTGAGAATTCTCCGGCAGTGCCGACACCCGGGCCAATGCCCGGTCCCACGCTTGTGCCAATGTGTTGCGGTGGCGGAGCTACGCCTGGAACCAGGAAAGCAAGGGCATCGAATGTTCGTATGCCCTGCCATGGAAGGGATACAAGTTCGCGTTCATTAAAGTATCCACCTCGTGACGCATTGTTGGAGTTCACCAGCAGGGGCACTTCGTTCCGAGATTGCGGTGGTGCGCCGGATGATGTCGGACGCTGCGTCGTGGGAGGCTGGACCGGCGGAGGTGAAGGCGCGGTTGGAGTCGCGCCAACCCTACGCAGCACGATCGGTGGGGGCTGATCTGCACGCTCAGTATTAGTGATATGGATCAGAAAGTTGGTAATAAGTGAGTTTCTCGGATCAATGTCATTTTCATATCCTTGTTTTGTAGCGCTGATGCGGTAGCGACCGGCGGGCAAAATTCCGACGTAATAGATCCCCTGGTCATTGCTGACTGTGGATCGTTCCAGCCCGATCTCCTCATGAGTGATTGTTACAACCGCGCCCGGCACCGGGTTGAGGCTTCCGGCTTCGAAGACTCGCCCTTGAATAGCTCCGGTGTTCTGAGTTTGTGCGCTGGCGTGCGGGAAGCTCAACAATGAAATCGTAACCAGCAATGCGATGCACTTCAGTGAGTACATATCTCTTCTCCTTTTGAAGCAGAATGATGAAGGCTGTTCCGCCTTCTGATTTGCGCCTCAGAAGCACCTCGGTCGGCAACTACGCCCGAGGCCCTCATTTCGTTGGAATAATGCTTACAAACTGCACGATGAATTCCTCGCCCTCCCGAGTGCCAAAACCGATACGCCCGTTAGAAAAGCTTGCGTCACTCACCAGACTGAATGGCTGAGGCCGCGTTGAGTTCGGATTGCTCTTTACCTGAAGATAGTGCTTTATCTCCTGCCCCTGCGCCTCGATGATGATGTGATATTTGTCGCCGGGAACGTTCAGCTTCTCCGGCACTCGAAAGACCTTGAGCAGCTTTGTCTCGCCGTTACGATAGAGAAAGGTTTGAAACGTATTTGGAGAGTATTCATCAACTCCAATGACCAGTGCGAATCGCTTGGACCCGGTCGGCAGAGTCTCCACGGTTTTTGCTGATTTGACGCTTAATCCGCGGCCGTCAGCCTGATCGAGAGGAGCTCCGGTTGCCGCTAAGCATTTGACAATAGATGAAGGACCGCTTGCGAGAACAAATGCGAGTGTGATTGCCCCGAAGTGCAAAACGGTCCCTTTTTTGAGCAAATACACGATTTATTCCTCGCTATAATCGATTTCGATCTTCATTTTTGATCGCATACACCTCGTTGCTCACCGGCCGACGATCAAGGCGACAGGATTCGATCTCGACTCTGCAAAACTGCGTTGAAAAAGTCCGTCATAGCAATGTGATGGAATTCGGAAATTCGTCACATTCAGGTGGAGGGCTGAGAAGCAGCCTTCTTATTGGCAGTAATGAGCACATTTGAGCGGGCAGGGTTGACGGATTTCGACACTCAATATAATATCGGCGCGTTCATTTGTCCGTCGGGTTGAGTGCTTGACGTAAATCTTTGTTTCTTATCAACTGAAGAGCAGGTTAACAGAGTGTAGCTCCAGCTATTCATTCTCCCGTAGTTGGGTCATAGACGTGAGGCGCGGAAAATGAGACTCAAACTGGTAGTGGTGGCTCTGTATGGGCTTTTGTTGTTGGTCCCTTTGTGCTTCTCGGTGAACTCGCTGGCGTTTTCGACAGACGGGGAACCGACCCAGGGGAAAGCTCAAGCCGTTCCGATACCTTTTGATGCAGCCGGCCGGCGAGGCCTTGTTCTCTTTAACCATAAGACTCACGAAGCTCTCTTCAATCCAGATCCACGATTCCCGCATACGGCACCGGCTGGAGTGGCCTGTCTGGCCTGCCACCACTCAGTAAAGGACGAAACCGTCCGCGCTCAATTCCAAAAATGCAACGCCTGTCATAAGGACGAAGGGAATCCTTCGAACCCCGATGATCGTGAAGGCTACGATCTCAACTCCCGCGAGGCGTTTCATAGGCTCTGCATCAGTTGTCATCGAGCTACGAACTTCAAGACTTCGAATGCGCGATTCACCAATGTAGGTTTCACCAAGTGCGGTGAATGTCACGACAATCAGGCGCCGCCTATGCAAATAGCAGCGCAACCGGAAGTAGTTCCGCCGCCTGACGAGGAACCCGAAACCCCACCAGCTAATGGCAGGGTGATCGAGATGTTCACGACCCCCAAAGATCCGCCGAGAGGGTTTGCGGGATCGTCCAGGATTGACACACCTCCGCAAACGACCCCCGATGCTGTGCCGACTGCCGATCGATGGCGAATCGGATTGCCTCAGGATCCTCGATTTGAGCAGGGGAAATGGTACAACCCTTATCGACAGAATATTCTCAAAGGCGACTATCCAATCTTTAAACAACAAAACTTTCTGGCGCTCACACTGGAGAGCGATACTCTCTTTATTGGCCGGCGACTGCCGCTCCCTAGCGATGTGAGCAGCCAGAATCCGGACAGTGCAGAGTTCTTCGGTGAGGGCATAAATAGCTTTTTCCGGCAAAACTTTACGTTATCGATAGACTTTTTCAACGGTGATGTGGCCTTTAAGCCGATCAACTGGCGATTTAAGTTTACTCCCAACTTCAATCTCAACTATCTGAATACCCAGGAAAACGGCATCGTCAACATCGACGTCCGAAAGGGGGCCAACAGATTTGACAACTTTGTTGGTTTCCAGGAGATGTTCAGCGAGGTAAAGCTGGGTGACACCACCAAACTCATCCCGTTCCTGCGAGGCAACGGAAGCGACGGAAAGAGCCCTTATTACGATTCGACATTCATACGCGCTGGCATCCAGCAGTTCAACAGTGACTTCCGCGGGTTTATCTTTAATGATTTCAACCTGGGCGCTCGACTCTTCGGGCAGTTTGGTAACAACCGCTATAACTTCAATGCCGCTTACTTCTATTTACTTGAGAAGGACACAAACAGCGAACTGAACCGTATAGATTTCGGAAACTTCCGTGATCAGACAGTGTTCATTGCGAACATTTTCCGGCAGGACACCAAGTGGAAAGGCTACACGAGTCAGTTCAGCTTTCATTACAACAACGACAAGCCGAGCGTCTTTTTCGACGATAATGCGTTCCTGGTGAGACCCGCTCCGGTAGGCGACGTTGCCCGACACGGCGTGAAAGCCTGGTACCTCGGATGGGCAGGCGACGGTCATATTGGCCTTTACAATATCAGCCACGCTTTCTATCAGGTGTTTGGTCATGACACATTCAATCCGATTGCCGGCAAGAAGACTGACATAAATGCGCAGCAGGCCGCCGTGGAAGTTTCAAGAGACCGAGACTGGCTGCGCTTCAAGGGGTCTTTCTTTTTCGCATCAGGCGACAAGAAGCCTTTTGACGACAAGGCCAGGGGCTTCGATGCCATCGTCGATATTCCGGAGTTTGCTGGAGGCCTCTTCAGCTATTGGAACAGTCAGGGAATCAGACTGTTAGGTACAGGGGTCGGTCTTAAGAGCGGCGAAAGCCTGCTGCCGACTCTGCGAAGCAGCAAGTTTCAGGGTCAGGCCAATTTCATAAATCCCGGTATTTTTATCTACAACACGGGACTTGAGGCCGAGTTGACCCCCAAGCTTCGCGGAATCGCGAACCTGAATTACCTGCATTTCCATCACACCGATCCGCTGGAAGGAATTCTCTTTCAGCCAAACATCCGCCGGAGTATTGGATGGGATTATGGCTTCGGCGTGCTGTACCGGCCATTCCTAACTGAGAACTGGATCATCCAGGGCGGTTTCTCGTCTTTGATACCCGGAGCTGGGTTCAATGACATCTATACCTCAAACTGCAGCGGGCAAGGTTGCGGCCAAGGGTCCAAGATTCTGTTTTCGTCATTTATCCGTTTGAAGTTTACTTACTGATCTCGTGAGCACCGCGCTTCGTACGGTCCCCGGGGAATACGAATGAAAGTATCAAAATCCACGCTCAAGATCCTGTTGATTCTCGCGGTCATTGGCGTTTATGGAAGCCTGACTTTTGGGGGTTCGAAGTCTCGTGCGAACTCATCGAACCGCAGAGATGCGGGCGGAACAGACAAGGGCGCTGCCGCAACTCAAAACCCACCGGCGGCGCAGGGCGCACGCCCACTTCAGGCCGCTGGTATGTTCGGCGAAACCCCGGAAGAGGCTATACGGAGAAGCGCTGGCTGTATCGATTGCCACAAAGGCATCGAAGATATGCACAACGGCGTTATCAATCTCGGCTGCATAGATTGTCACGGTGGGAATGCCGACGCTCGCGCGCAGGGACAGCAAAAGGGATCAGCTGGATATGACGAGGCGAAAAGAGCAGCGCACGTGAAGCCGCGCTTCCCGGATCGCTGGAAGAGTTCTGCCAATCCGGAGCGACCCTACACCTTGACGCTCGATGAGAGTCTGGAATGGGTCCGGTTTGTGAATCCAGGTGATCTCAGAGTAGCGAACTTAAGTTGTGGTACAACCGAATGCCACTTCAACGACGTGCATACAGTCGGTAAAAGCATGATGAAGACGGGCGCCATGTTGTGGGGCGCCGCTCTTTATAACAACGGTGCATTTCCGTTCAAGAATTACCGATTTGGTGAGAGTTACGGCGCCGACGGACTTCCTGAAAGACTGCAGACTGCGCCCCAACCCACCGCCGAAGAAACACGCAGAAAAGGTGTGCTTTCATATCTGGACCCGTTGCCTCGCTGGGAGATTTCCCAGATGAGCAATCTTCTGCGCACGTTTGAACTGGGCGGACGCAAGGCGGCGGAGATCGGTATTCCAAATATCAATGAGGCTCCCGGAAAACCGACGCAGAATCTATTGAGTCCGAGAGGACTCGGGACGAATCTGAGGACAGATCCCGTTTACATCGGACTGCAAAAGACACGTCTTCTGGACCCGATGCTTTCGTTCATGGGAACGAACGACCAACCGGGAGATTATCGATCGAGTGGATGTACGGCTTGCCATGTAATCTACGCGAATAATCGCAATCCGTTCGAAGCCGGGCCTTATGCTTCCTTCGGCCACACGGGCGAAAGCGCCAGCGGAGATTCGACCATCCCGCGGGGTGAGCCCGGACATCCCATCAAACACCAATTCACCAGGGCGATTCCTTCGAGCCAATGTGTCGTCTGTCATATGCATCCCGGGACAACAGTGCTGAACTCGTATTTCGGTTCGATGTGGTGGGATCTCGAGACAGACGGCGACAAGATGTATCCGAAGGAGGAACGAAAGCTCAGTCCTGAACAAAGACGAGACACAATCTTGCGGAACCCTGAAGAGTCGTCGCTCAGGGGCAAGTGGGGCGAACTCGACTTCTTGAAGAAGATCCGCGACGACGTGAATCCGCAGCTGAAACACACTCAGTTTGCAGATTTCAATGGACACGGTTGGGTATATCGCTATGTTTTCAAACACGACCGAAAAGGCAATCTTCTCGATGCCAAGAACAATCCTGTCGGTGAACTGACCAACGAAAAACTCCAACGAGCGGTCAATGAACCAGTGGGCGACGGCTCCGGGCGAGACGGCATTCCGGTTCATATGAAGGACATTCACGAAGAAAAGGGCATGCACTGCGTTGATTGTCACTTCAAGCAGGACAACCACGGCGATGGAAAGCTGTACGGGGAAGTTCGAGCAGCAATTGAGATCGATTGCGTAGATTGTCACGGCACGATTACCAAAAAAGCGGATCCGACGTCTCGAGAAGCGTTGACCAGCGCGGCGGCAGGCGGCAATCGAATGATTGATTACAGGAACCTCCCGTCGCGGAAGGATAGGTTCTTCAAGAAAGACGGAAAGCTGTTCCAGCGAGCTGCGGTAGCGACTGATAAAGATGGGAAGCCGCTTGTGTGGGAAGTAAAGCAGGTGATGGATAGCGTCACGCCCGGTAATGCGAATTACAATGAAAAGGCTGCGCTTGCCAAGACGATCCTGAAGGATGGAAAAACCTGGGGAGCAGCGCCGAGGGATGATCTTCAGCTGGCGCACTCCAACAAGAGCATGACTTGTTACACCTGTCACACGTCCTGGACTCCAAGTTGTTTTGGCTGCCATCTAAAGCAAACCGCAAATCAGCAGAAACCAATGTTGCACAATGAGGGGATTCCGTCCCTGCGCAATTACACTTCCTATAATTTCCAAACCCTGCGCGATGATGTCTTTCTACTGGGAAGGGATGGAACGGTCACCGGAAAGAGAATTGCGCCAGTGCGGTCTGCTTGCGCGATTTTTGTGAGCTCGCAGAACGCCAATCGCGAGTGGATATACTCGCAGCAACAGACGGTTTCCGCAGAAGGCTATAGTGGGATTTCCTTCAGTTCGCATTTCCCGCACACGGTCAGGACGACTGAGACCAAGGGCTGCACAGACTGTCATGTGTCTGAGAACAATGACAACAACGCTTATATGGCGATGGCGCTGATGCAGGGAACTAATTTCTACAACTTCATCGGTCGCTATATGTATGTGGCGCAGGGTGCCGAAGGGTTTGAAGCAGTCGTGGTAAGCGAGCGCGATGAGCCTCAGGCGGTTATCGGCAGCACGTTGCATAAGCTGGCCTTCCCGGAAAACTACAAGAAACACGTTGAGCTTAAGAAGCAGCTAAAGGAGTTTTACGAACATCCCGGGAATGATGTCATAAGTAATCTTACGCTCTTCAAGAAGGAGAAAACCGAGGTTCTGAGTTTGCAACATCGAGGCGAGTTCCTGTACGCCGCAACCGGCGCAGGCGGGCTGAGAGTCTATGACATTGCAAACATAGATCAGAAGGCTTTTTCTGAGCGAATAACCAGCGCTCCGGTCTCGCCCTTGGGACAGCAGCTGTATGTGAAGACCAAATATGCGATGGCCGTTGCATCGCCGGCGACAATCGCGGTTGATCCCACCCGCAAGCATTACCCGGAAAATGAAGAATGGGAGAACCGCGACGACAAGCAGGGTATCAACCTGATCTATGCTTTCCTGTACGTTGCCGATAAATACGAAGGATTGGTACTCGTAAATGTGGCAACGCTTTTGGACGGCAATCCGAGGAATAACTTCCTTAAGCGCGCCCTGACCTGGAACCCCAATGGTATTTTGAATGGCGCTAACAACATAGTGGTTGCTGGGTCTCACGCTTATGTGACGTGTGATCGAGGACTGGTCATCGTCGATATCAGCGATCCAACCAAGCCACGTGTTGCGGGAGAGTTTGGAGCGCCGTTTATCAAGAATGCTCGCGCGGTTCAGGTGCAATTCCGCTACGCGTTCGTGACTGACTCGGAGGGGTTGAAAGTCATAGACGTTACTGATCCGAATCAGGCCCGCGCTGTAAATGGAGCAGTTGTTCCTCTATCGGACGCTCATAATTTGTATCTGGTGCGGACCTATGCCTACGTTGCCGCCGGGAAGCAGGGGCTCGCAATAATCGACATAGAGAATCCTGAAAAGCCCAAGCTGGATCAGATGTTCAACGGCGAGGGTGAGATCAAGGATGCACGCGACGTCAAAGTTGGAATGACTAATGTGAGCCTTTTCGCTTACATCGCTGATGGAGAGCACAAAGCAATACACGTGGTCCAGCTGACTTCGGCCGAGCAACCGGACAACTACGGATTCAGCCCGCGTCCGCATCCCGAGCTGATTGCGAGCAAGGAGACGCTTGGGCCGGCACTCGCTATCTCGGAAGGCGTCGATCGTGACCGAGCGGTGGACGAGAGCGGAAATCAGTTATCGGTGTTTGGGCGACGGGGAGCACGTCCGTTCAATGCGAGCGAGATGAAACGAATGTACATGATCGACGGGAAGATGTTCACCGTTCCGGAGATCAAGGATTCAAATAAGCGGGAGAATAGCGATATCCGCCGAGCTTTTGGACCCCCGCGAACAGTCGATTCCGGTTCTGCATCTCGAGAGAAGCGTCAGGGCACTGAATCAACTGAGAAGAAGGCTGGCGAGAATAACGGATCTTCTCAGGAGGCGCGGCTTAGAAACGTAGCCGAGTTGTCCAGTCTTGCAATTATGTCATTACCGCTGGCAGTAGTGCTTTTCCGGCTGCGTCGCCGGCGATGAGCATTCGGTTCAGGCATGCGTCGGGATTTGACGGAGATGATTAGATGAAACTGAAGCTGGCCGTTCTTATCATTTACGGACTCGGGCTGGCGATACCGGTAGCCGTGGGCGCGTCAATGTTTGGCGCTCCAATTGACCAGCAGACAGACAGCGGACGTGCGCAGAAGATTATCAGGCTCGACGAGAAGGGAAGACGTGGGGTGGTCTTTTTCGACCACACTGGACACGAATCTTTCATAAGCCCGGATGCTACAGTCGCACACCCGGCAAAAAAGGGCGCCGCATGCTCAGGTTGTCATCACTCAATTAGTGCGAGAGGGATTCCGGAACTGTACAAGTGCAACGTATGCCATCATCGCAAAGATGGCGATCCGCGAAATCCGAAGAACCGAGACTTTGATGAGGTTATGGCCGAACGGGCATTTCACGATAGTTGTATCGAGTGTCACAGGGCCGCGGAAAAGGGACCTACAACCTGCGGCGGTTGTCATAAACCTGGTGTCCGGCCGGCTGCACTAAAGTAAGCAGATCGGTTGGGATCGATCGTGGAATAAGAGGGAAGTAAGTCGAAAAGGTCCGATGGGACCCGGAGGATGATTTGGCGATGCCGCGAATAAAGAAAAGTCTATTCGCATTGGCGTGCTTGCTTGTTGCGGGGGCTTACTTTGGTCTCCCATCTTACGCGGAAGAAAGCGCTTCGGCGGATCTTCAGCGGCTGCAGGTCACTGCGCCTCAAACCCAGCGTCCTCAGGCTACTCGCGAGCGCGCCAGCTTTGATCACAAGCGAAAAGAACACGCCAAGGTCACCTGCAACGTCTGCCATCGCGTGACGCCCTTGCAAATAGAGGTTACTTCTTTCCCTGCCCATCCAACATGTGTAAGTTGCCATAATTTTGCCAAAGAGTACTTTACTCGTGGCAACGGTTTTTGCGGCGTATGTCATCAAGGCGGACCGACGTCAAAATCCGCCTCCGCTCTGTTCAGATTTAAGGAAAAGACTGACAGACTTCACGCTCTGTTCGGCAGTGACTTCGGCATCGATTTTTCACACGAGGCTCATCGCAAGCCCCTACCGGCCAGTTTCGAGTTCAAGCCAGTCACGACGGTACCCTCGGATCTTCCGAGTTCCAAACTCACCGCGGGCCAGACTGCCAGATGTACCGATTGTCACCAACGAATCAAGAAGGCGATGCCCGGAGAGAATGAGCTGACGATTGAGAAGGGTCACTCAACCTGTTTTCAATGCCATGGCATGAGGCCTGAGGCGGGAGCGCGTGAGAATTTTCCTTACATGAACGACTGCAGGGAATGTCACGAGATCAGCGGGTCCAGGGCCACTCATCTGGCGCTGATCCGGGAATTTAGTCACGCTGATCACGAATGGGATATTCGCCCGAGAAAAAAGGCCGACTATCGGGTGCCACGACCACCTGACTTCCTCTGTGCGGAATGCCACAAGTCGGTAGACCAGGCGAAGCAGCTTAGCGATATCAGGATGCCCGATGAAACCAACTGCAGCACGTGTCACAACGGTCGCCTTGGACTTCCTGACACGCTGGCAAGAGATCTTCTGGACAAGCTGAAGTAGTGATTGAGTTCGCAAAGGGCGAGAGATGAGAAACAACTCTACGAGAAGCTTAAGACTCATAATCATCGCAGTGGCGGCGCTGGCTTTCCTGGGCGCATTGGCTTGCCGCAGTACTGCGCCGCCAACTGCCAACAAGGCTGCGGAAACACCTCAGCCGTCGGCAACACCAGCTGCCCCTCCATCGCCCTTTAACGTAAAGGAATCAGCTGTAATCGAGCGCACGTCGCCATTCAATCATACTCGCGCCGAGCACCAGACAAAGACGAAAGACTGCGGCTTCTGCCATCAACGGCCTGACAACAATGTGACTCCCGTGTTTCCCGGTCATTCGGCTTGTATCGAGTGCCACGCTAAAGATTTTACGAATACGTCGAGTCAGATGTGCGTTGTTTGTCACAAATCGCCGGTGGATGCGCAGGGCACGAGAATAAGTTTTCCCGCCAAGATGAGTGAGTTCGGCATAAAGGGTTTCTCTCACAGGCAGCACATGGATCCAAAGAAAATGGCCGGTGAGACTGAGACGCCAAAATGCAGCACCTGTCACACATCGACGGAGGGCGCGTCCGCGAGTTATCCGAACCATCAGCAGTGCTATAGCTGCCACATTCACCAGGCCAATCAAAAGCTGGGCGAATGCGGAGTCTGTCACGCCGACACAAAGCTTGCATTGAAGTATACGAGGAGTACGGGATCGGCATTGAGCCAATATAATTTTCAACACGGGCCTCATACGAAGAAGGCAAGTTGCGATAGATGCCACCACCAGACCGAAGCCGCGCCGCAACAAGTACGCGCTGACATTCAAACAATCAGCGTTAGTCGAGGACAGCGTCATACTTCCGCTTGTTGGAGCTGTCATGTTCAGGCAAAAGAGTCAGTTTGTACGAAGTGTCACCGCGGTTCCCTCCCGTTTTCCTTCTAGGCTTTACTTTGCAAGGGCGCCTTTTTTTAGTGCTGGCCCGAGGCATCGTCGCGGCCAGGCCTTTGCGTTCGGCGCTTGAAGATCTCGCCTGCTGGTAACAAAAGAATGAGCCTCCGGGTGTGATTAAGACTGGACTTCACGAATTCGTGCTAATCCCACTAACTGCGTTGGTGGGATTTGGCGATACTTTATGACATCCATGATACCTCGTTCTCTTAAGCTTTGCGTTACAAACAGCGTACAGGTAAATTCTTTGTCTTCGAGTAAGCCAGTATGCCAAAAGAACAAAAAAGCCGTCGGGAAGTGATAAACGCAGTCAAGAGTCTGCCGGCAATTTCTGCGCTGATCTCCGCTCACGAAGGCCACTACGATTATGAGCTTGACCTCGAAGTAACGGTCTACGGACGGAACTACGGCGGCAAGAAAGTGGGACCTTACTTCCGGCTACTCAACTATGATCCAGGCGAGGCAATCATTACTCAGGGCGAATGGGGTGGCAACACTCTCTTCTTTGTGGTTAGCGGTCTTGCCGAAGTCTTTGTCAAAGCACCTAACCAACAGGACGTGAAGGTTGCCGAGCTGACTCCCGGAACCCAGTTCGGCGAGATGAGCGTCCTGGCAGGTGTTCCTCGCAACGCCACGGTAAGGTCGAAGCGTGACAAGCCCGCCCAGATCCTCGAGGTTTTTCGCCCCGCATTGCGACTACTTCGCAAGCTGCCCAAATTCGGAGAGAACCTCGACAACACATACCGGAATCACGGCAGGGATGCAGCCCTGGAGAGCCTCAAGCTCATGGGCGGCTTAAGCGGAGATATGGTGAGCGAGCTCCGCAATTATTCAATGTTCCGCGTCTTCGCAAAAAACCACGTACTATTCCGCCAGTCAGAGCAAATAAATCGCATTTACATAATAAAAGAAGGATGGGCGCGCCGAACTTTTTCGTCTGGGGGCAGCGACGTTCAAGATTTTGTTGGCCACGGATATTGCTTTGGGATCGAAGGGGTCGGGAAACAGGGAAGGTGGCCATACTCGGTTACGCTGATGGGGCGGACCGAAGTCCTCGAGATTTCGGTGTCGAAGCTCGGTCAAAACTACGCGCTGCAGGACGGAGTCCTGAAGTTGATCTCGCAGCATGCCCCTCCGCCGATTGGTTCGTTTGTAAATTACAAACCGGCCGTACACGAGGGATTGTTAAATGCGCAGCAACGTCTGATCGACACAGGACTGGTGGACGGAACTAATCTGCTGGTTATGGATATGGACCTGTGCGTGCGGTGCGGGAACTGCTCGCTTGCATGCCATAAGATCCATGGGCAATCGCGGCTTATGCGGCGGGGTGTTCATGTCACCCGCCTCGAAGCTCCACGAGCAAGCGCCGTTCAAAGCGCGCTATCGCCGGAAGTCTGTATGCATTGCGCCGATCCGGAGTGCCTGACAGGGTGTCCCACGGGAGCGATTGGTCGATTTGCACAGGGGCAAGTTGATATCGATCCGAAGACCTGCATCGGATGCGGGGACTGTGCGACGCAGTGTCCGTACAACGCCATCTCGATGGTGCCGCGTG
>DATFWY010000193.1:0-4668 GCA_035258805.1 Blastocatellia bacterium
AGCCTGCATGACCGTACCACCGCACTCTGTCAGCCTGTCTAATAGCGCTTTTCCGTCTAGAACCTCATTTCGACTGGTCAGCAGAAGCTTCGCACCGGTAATTAATGGCAGATAAAGCTCCACCGCCGCGATGTCGAAAGAAACTGTCGTGATGGCCAGAAACACGTCCTCCGGGCTCAATGCGACTTTCTCACCGATTCCGAATAAGCAGTTCACAACCGATTTGTGCGAGACTTGGACACCTTTTGGTTTTCCCGTCGAGCCCGAAGTATAAATCACGTAGGCTAAATCGGTTGAACGAACTTGCGGCACGGGATTGATATCACTCTCCGCTGCGATTTCGTCCCAGTCGCGATCGACACAGATGACTGCTAATCGAGTATAGAGGATAGAGAATAGAGGATGGCTTTCTTCAATTTTCCACCTCTCATCTTCGATAAACTTTTGTTCCGTTAGCAAAATGGAACATTGAGCATCGTCCAACGTGAATACCAACCGCTCTCTGGGGTATAGAGGATCTAACGGCACATAGGCGCAGCCAGCTTTGAGGATCCCCAACAGTCCAAGGATCATTTCTAAAGATCGCTCAAGACATATTCCCACCAACTTCCCTGGCCCAACGCTGAGTCTCTGCAAGTAATGCGCAAGTTGATTGGCTCGAGTGTTAAGTTCTCGATAAGTCGCCCGCTTTTCACCGAACTCCACAGCAATGGCTTCCGGAGTTCGCGCCACCTGCGCTTCAAACAGTTCGTGAATACAGGAGTCTTTTGGGTATTCGGTTGCCGTCGCATTCCACTCGCCAAGAACCAGTTGACGCTCGGTTTCGGTGAGCAGTGAAAAAGAAGATATAGGCTGATCTGGATCCGTCACAATTCCTTCCAGCAAAGCTTGGAAGTGACCACTCATCCGCCGTATGGTTGCGTGCTCAAACAAGTCTGTGCTGTACTCGAAGAAGCCGGTCAGTTTCCGCAGCCCCTCGGTGAACGAGAGTGTTAAATCAAACTTTGAGATACTGCTATTTACCCTTACGGGTTCGACAGCGACACCTGGGAGTTGGAAATCTGAAGCCGAGCCGTTTTGAAATAGGAACATCACCTGAAACAGTGGATTCCGCGCTAGGTCACGTCGAGGCTGTAGCTCTTCAACTAAATTTTCAAAGGGCAGATCTTGGTGGGCGTAGGCTTCGCGGCAATCATCACGAACGCGCGCCAGAAGTTGGCGGAAGGTAACATCGCCAGAGAAATTTGTTCGCAGCACCAAGGTATTGACAAAAAATCCGATCAGATCTTGGATGGCGGCTCGATAGCGATTCGAGATTGAGAAACCGATCAGGATCTCTTCGTGTGCCGTGTATCGATGGAGCAAGACATTGAAGACAGACATCAATGTGACAAAAAGAGTAGCGCCGTTATTTCGACCGAGCTCTCTGACGGCGTTTGTCATGGACTCAGTTATCTCTACGGTTGCCCTAGCTCCATGGAAGGTTTGAATGGCTGGCCTCGGATGATCGGTCGACAATTGGAATGCTGGCAAAATACCGGCCAGCCGCTCTTTCCAATAGGACAGCTGCAAGTCAATGATTGGCCCTTTCGCCAACCCGCGTTGCCACACGGCATAATCCGCAAATTGAATGGTAGGTTCGGGGAGCGCGCCATTTTCGTTGCCGGAATAAACCCGGTAAAGGCTTTCCAGCTCGCGAAAGAACAGGTTAACCGACCATCCATCACAGATAATTTGGTGCGCCGTGAACACCAGCACGTGCTGTTCATCGCGCAGCCGTAACAGTCTTAACCTCAACAAGGGACCGCGGACCAGGTCGAAGGAGTACCCGACTTCGTCAACGACTAGGCTCGAAGTTTCCTTTTCTTGTTCATCCACTGAGAATTCCCGCAGGTCCAGCATGGGAATGATCAGCGTGAGGTTGGGGATAATAAATTGGACAGGTTGATCGTCGACCGTAGGAAAAACCGTCCTCAAAATCTCATGGCGACGAATAATTTCGTTCACGCTCCGGATCAAGACGTCGACATCGAGCTGGCCGGTGAGACGGTAGGCTCGGCAGATATTGTAAACGGATTTTCCAGAGTCTAATTGATCGAGAAACCAGAGCCGCTGCTGAGCGAAGGAGAGCGGAATCTTGTCAGAATTCTGTCTTGGATAAATTGTCTTGGGATCGTGACCGATGCCTTCTTTTCTGAGAAGATTGGCCAGTAGTTCACGTTTTGCAGCTTGAAGATCAAGACTATTGCCCATGGATGAACGTCATCAGACATTGCTCCGCTTTGCCCGCATGTCTACCATGGTATTAATGATCTCCTCTGGTGACATCTCTTCCACCTTGAGCAATAGGCTGGCAATTTTCGTTGTTTGTCCGGGACTGGTCTCTTGTGTGCGAAGGTATTTAGACAATTGGGAGACAGTGGGGGTTTCGAACAGACTGACGAGGGGTCGCTTAAGCGGAAACAAGGCGTTTATTTTCGAAGAGATTTGAGCGGCAAGCAGAGAATCGCCTCCCAACTCGGAAAAGTCATCGCGGATGCCGATGCTTTCAAATCCCATGATCTCACCCCAGAGATGGACCAGCGCTTTTTCCAGAGGCGTGCTCGCTGCGACGTACGGAGTATCCAGTCCATATCGTGAATCGGCCGGCGGTGGCAACGCTTTGCGGTCAACTTTGCCGTTAGCTGTTAGGGGTAAATTATCTAATACGACAAAAGAAGACGGGCGCATATAATCAGGCAACTTGTCCCTGAGCGACCTGTGCAACTGGGTCATCGTTGGCCGACGACCCTGGTCAACCACAATATAGGCCACCAGACGCGTTGTGCCAGGCAACTCCTCCCGTGGAAGAACTACCGCTTGTTTTATTCCTGGGAGTTCCAGCAGGGCTACCTCAACTGCGGGAACTTCGACTTTATAGCCTCTGATCTTTACCTGAAAATCCTTTCTACCGACGTGCACTAGGCAACCATCGGGTAGCATGTAACCTAGGTCTCCAGTAAGGTACGTGCGCGCGTGACCTCCACTGGGATCAGGTAGGAACTTGGCTCGTGTGATCTCTGGCTGGCGCCAATAACCCGCTGCGAGATAAGGACTTTTGACTGCAATTTCGCCGACCTGATTCACGCCTAATTTGTTCCCATCTTCATCCAGCAACAGAATTTCGTTGCCCTCGAGAGGATAACCAACGGGAACTCTCTCGTCGTCCTTGAACTCCGTTTGCTTATCAATGAAGTAGTATGAAACGGCTTGGGTCTCGCTTATGCTATACCTATTGACGAATATGCACTCGTCCGAGAAGTGCTTTTTGTATAATTCGACATCGTTTTTAGATAATGGTTCTCCCCCAATATGAATGAGCCGAATGTTGGGAAATGTTCTGTTGCGGTTCTGGTTTTGAACGGAGTGACGGAAAATCGTGGCGACGCAAGTGTAGACCGTAATATCTTCTTTCAGCAACCAGTTCCCTAACTGAGCTAAACCTTCTTGGTGGAAATCGAATGACAGGAGAGCCGCCCCGTTGAGTAACGCAAGGAACATGTCCCGGGTGGCGCCCACATTATTTGACCGTGCAAGGCTGATTCGATCATCTGGACAGATGCGTAGAGCGTTTGTCTTGATCCTTATACCGAACAACTCGTTCCGATGATTCCAGACAACCCCCTTGGGTTCACCGGTAGAACCGGAAGTATAGTTGATATATGCAATTCGGTCCGCTGGTATGGGCAAACCTGGGTTCTCGTCTGGGAGAGTCCCATCCATCTGGTCGAGATTCAAAATCTTCAAACGATCGCCGGCTAATTGATGGGCCAAGGATAGATTGTCTTTGTCGGTGAGAATGAAGCGAGATTGAACATGCGCCAAAATATGGGTCGCTTTGGCACGCGGTAATGATAGGTCTATCGGTACATAAGCTTTGCCCGCCTTCAGCACACCGAGGCTCGCCGTAATCGCTCCCGCGCCCGGTTTGAATAGCAACGCTATGGGCTCGTCGCCGTCGCAGCGGGCCAGAACAGCATGCGCCGCACGATTGGAAATCCTGTTCAGCTCGTCATAGGTGAGGCTCTGACTTTTCGTTTTAACGGCAAGTCGTTGGGGATATCTTTGCGCCTCCTGTTCGAAACGACCGGGTATAGACTGCTCGGTATCTTCTTTCCTAAACTCTACGAAGGGATTTCGTGGGCGCATACCGAGATCGTAATGCGACTACCGGATAGATGGATCTACGCCAGTCGCTTCTTCCCGACTGGTCACATGCCGATATTTCCTAACGCCGCATCGGCTCGGTCAATCCAAAGCGTCATCTCCATCGAGCGGTAGAGGTCAACAGCAGCGCTGAATTGCGCACGAGCTTGGTCCGGCGATCCCATCGCGCCACAAATCCGACCCAGACCGACGTGACAATGCGCCTGCAGCGGTCGCATGCCGAGTTCCTGGCTTAGCGCAAGAGCCTGGCGATAGTGCACCTCGGCCAGCTCAATATTCGGCCAGTCCCGACGCAAGGTGATGTCACCGAGCAGCTTCAGTGCCCAAGCCTGATGTCCTCGTTCCTTGTGCTTCTTTGACAGATCAAGGGCGCGGTCAGCGACAGCGCTTGCTTCTTCTAAACGACCGCACAGCAAGTAGCCCTCACTCAGCCAGGCTGTACTGAGCGATAAAAATGCGACG
>DATFWY010000194.1:0-10442 GCA_035258805.1 Blastocatellia bacterium
ATTGAGTCATTGATTAAATCATTCAATCAATGATTCAATCAATGATCCGATGAATCAATGAATCAATTCTTCAATGACTCAATGATTCAATGATTCAATTCTTCATGTTTCTCTCGACTAACAACGGACCGCTCTACTTTGAGATAGACGGCGAAGGCCCGCCACTGGTTTTCGTAAGCGGGTGGGCTATGTCCTGCGAGTGCTGGCGACCAGCAGTATCAATCCTGAAGCGCTCTCACCGGTGCCTCATTTACGATCTACGCGGGGTCGGTCGCTCACAACCGGTATCGCTAAACGCAAGCTTCACTATCGAGGATCATGCCGAAGACCTGCATAAACTTCTTGACGAAACGCAGATTTTCGACGCGACTATGGTCGGTCATGAGGTGGGCTCGCTGATTGCCGCGGTTGACGCCGGCGAGCATCCTCAGGACCTTAACTCGCTTATCGTCGTCAGCCCCCGCCAGGGACTCTCTCCTGACGACGTTCGTAACCTTGCCGTTTTCACGCCGGCATCACTCGCACTCCGAGAGCTGGCTGGCTATCCGCTGTTGCGCAATCTTGTCGCCCGTCGATTCCGACGCGCCCCACAACCTTATCGCGACAGGTTATTCAGTGATTTCGCAGAGCTGAGCCCGCGAGCCGCTTATGAGACGGCGCTTTCGGCATCGACCGGCGAAGCTTCGAATAGTCTTGAGGATCTGGTTGGGCGCAATAATTCGACGGTCTTATTTATCTGTGGCGAGAAAGATAAAAAGGGAGCAGCAGAGGCGCGTAGGTTGTTCGCGAGGGCTCAGGCCGGAAAGTTAGCGACGATGCGCGATTGCGGCTTCTTGCCGATGCTGGAATACCGTCGTCAGTTTGTTAAACTGGTTGAGGACTTCATAAAAGTTCAACAAAAAAACCCGAATCGCCGATCGATTGTGAGACTAGACCCAACGCAAGATTGAACGCTAATGGAAGTTGACACCGTAATCGCAAGCGAAGGAACTACTAAAAATTCCGGTGTGTTTCAGGCACAAGTTTCAAAGAAACTGGCTCTCTTCGGCTTTGCCGGCTTGTTCGCGGTCTTTCTCACGAGCGTCCTTCTGCGGCCGCCCGCGACTGATTACTTTACATTATGCGGATTTAAGAATCTCACTGGCCTGCCTTGCCCAGGATGTGGTCTGACGCATTCATTTTGCGCGCTGGCGAAAGGCGACGTGGGGGATGCGTTCGGATTTAATTTGTTGGGGCCTGTTTTGTTTTTGGCGCTTGTCATTCTTTGGATTAGATCGGCGTTTGTCTTGCTGAATGTATTGAGCCCAGTTCGGGCTATGGATAGGATTGCCGGACGTTTGAACCTAGTGAGAGCCTTCTTTATTGGGTTTGCGGTTTACGGTGTAGTTCGCATCGGCTATCTTCTTGCGTACGATTCTGCGAGTTTTCGAGGCAGCCCGTTATCGCATCTCATTGGACGCCTGATTCACTGACAGATCTCAGAGTAATCCCATTTTCTGCAAAGCAGATCTCGGCCAGAGCTCCAACATAATTCCGAATGGATCACTAATGGTCATTCGGTCTGGAGTCTGCTCAATAACCTCGATTTTGTACTCGATCAGCCGTCGTCCCAGCTGTGGAAGATCTTCATCATCGATTGTGAAGGCAATATGGTCCAGCTCAGACTGAGTATGGTCCTGTTGTCGTTTTAAGAATCCTATACGGAAATCGTCGCCGATCTTTAGATAAGTGCCGTCGATTTGAAATCCCAGCGCCTCGGCATCGGAGATGGTTCCGGTCGTTGGGACATCCTTTCGTCGTGAAGCATCGCGGCGCATATAGACCTTTGCGCCAAAAACGACGGTATAGAACCGCTCGGCGAGCTCAAGGTCATCGCATGGCAGTTCTATGTGGTGGAAGGAAGGTCTTCTTAACATTTCAGGTCCCGCGTTATCTCGGCGTACTCTGCCGCCGGTGATAACCATCGAATTACTAACCCATAGACGCCGAATATGCTGAGGATCGCTGAGAACAGGGAATAGCTCTGAGAGTTCCAGCTAGTTAGCGCTTGCGTTGTTCGCTTCGGATGACCCGCTGAATTTCGGTGTCCCGCAAGCGGTCCCGGTCTGAGTGTCGTTCTTCCTCTTCGCTCAGTCCGCTCGCTCTTCTCAGGAGGCTTAACGCGCGGTCCCTGACTTTCTTTATTTCCTTGCGGCCGTCTTCAAACTCGACTTCGACCGCGGCGGAATCGTCAGCGCCGAGCACCCTCGTAATTGTGCCGTAGAGCATGCCGCCAGGCATCGCGTAGCTGACCTCATCACCTTTCTTGTAGATTGTTCGATGGCCTTTATTCATTTTTAAGAACCTCGGACCTTTTTATAGGCGTCGCTCCGGGATTGCCTTCTTCAACGCAGAGACGCAAGGCCGCCGAGCCGCAAAGGATCAACCGCTAGCCCATCACACCTCACGAATCACACCCTCACTTTCAGTCATCGCACGCATATCAGTAGCGTTATCCCAATCCTCATCGAAGACTCGTTCGATTTTGCGAGCCATTGCGTCATCTTCGACGATCAAACCGATTTCTCGCCTCCTGTCCATACTCACCGGTCGGAGATTCTGGCTGCCGATAAAGAATCTGCTGCCATCCACGACAATGCACTTTGCATGTAGCTTATAGCGCGCCAGTTTGCGCACGTGATAATTCGGCACCACTTCGTCATAAGAAGTGTCTTCGCTAATGATCTTGATGTTGCAACCAAGCGAAGCCTTACGCAAAAGGAGACCGATCGCTTGTTGATCCTGGACTTTCGCGTCGAGTATTCGAATTGTTCGCTCGGCAGATCCCAACAGCTCGAGCATCTTTTGTCTGCTGTTGTTCGGACTGATCAATAGAGGCAGCTCTTTTGGTTTGAAGCTCTCGCCGAACCAGTCGGCATCGAACAGCCGGCTTAATTCGGTGGCGATCTCCGGATCTTTAATGAGGAGGCCAAAATCGCGAGCATAGTGAAGGTTCTTTTGAGTTGGATTAAAAGTCAGGATCAATGATACACGATTGTCGATCGTCATCATTTTGTAATGATAACGCTTGATCTTTTCCTTTCGGGCTCGCGGGACAGCGACTTCAATACCGACCTTTGTTAAATCTTCGGAAAGTTTCTTGTTCCTCTTTGTCCAACCTTTGGATGCCGGGGCAACCAGTGCCTGGACCTTTACGCCTCGTGACACGGCATAGGTCATTGCTTCGAGAACAATTGGATCGTTCATCCGGAAGATGGTCATTTTTATGCTGCTAGTAGCGCTGTCGATTGCGTCGACGATCGGAAAGAAGCTGTCGCCGGGTTGCACTATCAGCGATAGGTTTTGCACCTTCGTGTACGCATCCATTGGCTTGAATATTCTAGTCGACATTGGCGAGAGACCGATAGTCTTCTCGGCGCGACAAAACGGGTGTGCGAACGCTAGAGTAGGTTTAACACACAGGGGCGGGAAAGGAAAGAAAGAATTTAAACGCTGAACGCGTTCCGTTCAGCCTTCTTTTGCCCTTTCCCTTCTACCTTTATATAATCCCGATGCGAGGCTCTCCTCTATGATAGAAACCAGCGCAACTGTTGACGCAGCCGGCGCACTCGAACGTCTGGAAGCCGGTGAACGGCTCTCTTTTGAAGATTGGAAGTCCGTCGAGGATCATGCCCCAACTGATGTCCTCGGGCGCCTTGCCGATCAACTCAGAAAGAAACTGCACCCCGACGACGTGGTCACTTATGTCGTCGATCGGAATGTGAACTATTCAAATGTTTGCGTTTCAGTTTGCACGTTTTGCGCCTTCTATCGAAAGCCCGGATCACCCGAGGGTTACGTTCATAGCTATGAGGAGATCTATCGTAAAGTCGAGGAGATGATCGATCTCGGCGGTAGCGGCGTGCTGATGCAGGGTGGATTGCATCCGGACTTACCGCTCGATTATTACACTGGGCTATTGAGAGAGCTGAAGACCCGCTACAAAATCCATCTGCATTGTTTCTCACCGCCGGAGCTGGACCATCTTGCCAAAATAACGGGGCTGGGTGTTGAAGGCGTTCTGCGCGAGCTGCGGCAAGCCGGCCTGGATTCGATCCCAGGTGGCGGCGGCGAGATTCTGGTAGACGAAATCCGCCGCAAGCGAAGGACCCACTGCAACACCGAGGAATGGCTTAACGTCATGGATGTGGCGCATACGCTTGGAATACCGACAACCGCGACGATGATGTTTGGGATGGGAGAGACTCGCGATCATCGCCTCATGCACTTTGAGAGGTTGCGTGAGCTTCAGGATCGGAATCCGGGTTTTGTATCTTTTATCCCGTGGACGCTTCAGCCAGACAACACTCCTATCGGCAAACGATTTCCGGATCGCATTCCGGGCGATGAGTACTTGCGATGGCTTGCGATTGGTCGGTTGTATCTCGACAACATACCTAATGTTCAGGCGTCCTGGTTGACGCAGGGTTTGGATGTTGGGCGACAGGGATTGCATTACGGCGCAAACGATCTTGGCAGCACAATGATAGAAGAGAACGTGATCACCCCTGCCGGCGCAAATCATCGAGCCACCGAGATAATGCTACGCGAGGCGATTACAACGGAGGGCTTCACGCCAGTGAAGCGTCGCGCTGACTATGTGAGGCTCTCGGGTTGAGCAAGCCAACCGAATCACAGCCAGAACAAGTTGGTGATATGAGCGCCGAGGACTTCAGGCGTTACGGCCACCAGGTGGTTGATTGGATCGCCGACTATCTTTCTCATCCTGAACAATATCCCGTCTTTTCTAGAAACCTGCCGGGTCAGTTAAAGAAAGCCATTCCTCCTCAAGCGCCTGAACGCGGCGAAGCAATGGAGGCGCTACTCGACGACCTGGATCGGATCGTGGTACCGGGCGTTACGCATTGGAATCATCCCGGGTTCTTCGCCTACTTCGCGACGAGCGGTTCGGCGCCGGGCATACTTGGCGAAATGCTAAGTGCAGCATTCAATGTCAATGCGATGCTGTGGCGCACATCTCCTTCTGCAACGGAGCTGGAAGAAGTTACGCTCGAGTGGTTGCGTCAGTTGATGGGACTTCCGGAATCGTTCGATGGTGTAATTTACGATACAGCTTCCATATCTACTCTATGCGCGATCGCAGCGGCGCGCGAAGCTGCCGGTCTAAACATTCGCGAGATGGGCGTGGAAGCTGCAGGAGCGCGTCTTCGAATGTATGCCTCCGAACACGTGCATTCATCGGTTGACAAATCAGCAATCACCCTCGGAATAGGCCAGACGAGTTTGAGAAAGATCCCAAGCGACTCCGAGTACCGGATGAAGACTGCTGCGCTTGAAGATGCGATAAAAGAGGATCGTTCAAACGGATGGCATCCATTCTGCGTTGTGGCTACAACCGGGACAACTTCGTCGACAAGCATCGATCCGGTTTCGCCAATCGCGGATATATGCGAGCGAGAAGGTTTGTGGTTGCACGTTGACGCGGCGTACGGAGGTTTTGCCGCTGTGGTGCCTGAGATGCGCTGGGTCCTTGAAGGTGCGGAACGTGGCGATTCGTTGGTAGTAAATCCGCATAAGGGTCTGTTTGTTCCGCTGGATCTAAGCATTCTGTACTGTCGAAGAATGAATGTGCTTCGCAATGCATTCAGTCTCGTACCCGAATATCTGCGAACCGGCGAGAGCGAGGAAGTAAAGAACTTCATGGACTATGGACCGCAGCTGGGTCGACGATTTCGCGCTCTGAAGTTTTGGTTCGTTATGCGTTATTTCGGTGCTGAAGGATTGCGCTCACGCGTTCGTCATCAAATTAACCTGGCTCGCGAGTTTGCGGAGTGGGTAGATCAAAGCGATAAGTTTGAACGAATGGCCCCCGTTCCATTCAGTCTGGTGTGTTTCAGGGCGCGCCCGCAGGGTCACTTCACCGAAGATGGGCTGAATGCAATAAACGAACGTCTGATGAATGAGGTAAACGCGAGAGGCAAGGTGTATATGTCACATACGAAGCTTTCGGGGAAGCTTACCTTGCGTTTTGCGATAGGGAATATTCGCACTACTCGCGAACACGTCAGGATGGCGTGGGATGAATTAAATCAGGTTCTTGAAGGAATAAAAATCGACGACTGATTATCTCATTACTGCGAAAAGCTGATCGATTCGATATCCGACCATTTCACTTCGACCTTGCTGGCCGATCCTAGCTTGACTGCCACCGAATCCCCGTTCAACGAAAACTCTTTGCATCGGAGATCGCTTCCGCCTTTTAGCTTGATGCGAATCGAGTCGCCCTCGCCGGCAGACGAGCGTATTTCGCTCGTATCGTCCGGAGCGATGACTGCGTAGCTCTTGGCCTCGCCGCCCGATTCGGTCATCGCCAGCCGAAGCTTCCCGGTAATTTCGTCACGCGAGAGGGTACGACCTCGAATCGTGCTGCCATTCTTCAGTGAGATCACAAATCCGGGTCCTCCGCCCTCCTGCGCGAAGCTGGGCACCGCAAGAATGAGCGTTATCAACGTGATCATCAACACCAGTCTAGTTTTCATTTGTCTTTCTTCTTGTCGTAAATTGCTTTGAGCTTATCCAAGTAGTCTTTGCGGTCAACGGCATAGTACACGGCAGCTGGTCCCGAATCAACCAACCTACTTACGGCGAATTCGAACTCCTCGTAAGGATCATCAGACGTAATGTCTTTGGCTTCGAAGTAGCCAATTCGGCGCAACCGGCGGATCAGCTCCTGAAATGTCAATCTGCCTTCAAACGTTCTGCCACCGTGTTGATGCGAGCGAGAAATCAGATGCTGCACCATAATCACGTCTCCATACAATGACGGAGAGACGTACAGCCAGCCGTCCTCATAACGCCAGCCTTCTTCCACCTGGCGAGAAAGTTGAACCCGCCGTACGCCGTTCGTGAGGATCTTCTCCCAATCGTTGGAAGGAGCAGAACGCTTGATATGAGAGATCGCAGCATCGAGCAACCAACGGTCTTCGTCAAAGCGCAGGCTTCGGTTTAATCTCTCGAGCCACTCGGAAAAAATTTGCATCTTCGTCCGTTCGGGACTCCAGACCGCAAACCGCTCCGGTTGTTTCTTCAGCGCGGCCCAAAGCTTCTTCCGTTCTTTCTCAAACGTGGGATGTGCGTCGATACGAATCGCGTGAAAATCGGCAAACCATCGCTTGGTGCCGTTGCAATAAGGACAGTGGTCTATCTCAGGATCGTCAAAGAAATGAGGGCGGGACGTTGCGGCTCCAGTGATATCAGGCTCTTCGGGGACGTGCCTTTTCAGTTCTGAATATGCGGTACGAGGTGTTAGTTTGAGCTGTTTAGTGAAGACATCAAAGGCGCATTTGAGGCAGATCTTTAAGGTTGTTTTTGAGATAGCAGAACTGGGTAGAGTGTCGAAGGTAATTTCGGGTTTCTTCATGATGGGCCTGAGGGCTGGAGTCAAGGGTCGGTTTGAAAATTAGAGGAACCCCAACCCCGAACGCCGGACCCCTGACTTAATGGGGATGGTGGGAATCGAACCCACACAAGGTTACCCTTAAAGGTTTTTGAGACCTTCGCGTCTGCCTGTTCCGCCACATCCCCAATGCTGGCCTAAACGTGGGAGATTCTAGCTTCGAGTAGCGTAGACTGTCTAGTCTGCGCATGGTGGGATGATGGGTGATGCGTGATGCGTGATGCGTGATTAATAATGATACTTCCCAAGTTCTGGATCAGCTATCACGAATCACGTTTCACGAACCACGTTTCACGAATCACGTTTCACGAATCACGTTTCACGAATCACGCATCACGAATCACGCATCACGAATCACGCATCACTCATCACGAATCACGCATCATTATGCGCAGACTGGACAGTCTACGCTACCTCATTACTGTCTCCGTTCTTCAACATCCGTTACGAGCGCGCCGCCCGGCGAAACACCGTGCGCAGAAATTTCATGTGCCAGGTACTTCTTCATAAAGCTGTGATGACGACTGTACGTAAAGTAAATCACGAGTCCAATCGCCAGCCAGCCAATCAGTCGCAGCCAATTCGGCCATGGGAGTGAAAACATCAGTACCAGGCACATGATAATCCCAAGGATCGGAATCACGGGAACCATCGGACAACGGAACGGGCGTTCCGCATTTGGATTTGTTCGACGCATGATCAGCACCGCTGCACAGACGATGGTGAACGCGAACAGGGTTCCAATATTCGTCATCTCCAGCAACGCGTCGATCGGCAACAGCCCCGCCCCGACTGAGACAAACAGTCCGATCAAGATTGTGGTTTTCCAGGGTGTCCTGAACTTCGGATGTACGTCTCCGAAGAATCCCGGAGGAACGAGCCCGTCGCGAGCCATCGCCAGGAAGACTCGCGGCGCGGAGAGCATCATCACCAGGAGCACGGACGTTATTCCCGCCACACCGGCACATGCGATGATGACTTCCGCCCACTGCACCCCTACTGACTTGAACGCCGTTGAAACACCTGCCCCTGTGTCGATGTGGTTGTACTTGACCATGCCGGTAAGCACGATTACGACAAGTACATACAGCACCGTACAGATGAGAAGGGAAGCGACAATCCCGATCGGAACATCACGATTGGGTCTCTTGGCCTCCTCAGCATGCGTCGAGACAGAATCGAATCCTATGTACGCAAAAAAGATTATCGCCGCGCCTGCCAGCATGCCGACTGGCCTCCCGCCAACGGTTTCGCCCCAGATGTTCGTCCCGAAAATGTTGAGTCCGCCCCAGCCGTACGGAGCGAAAGGCTTCCAGTTGTCAGCGTTGATGTAGAACGCGCCGAAGATGATCACAAATAGTACTGCGGCGATTTTTATGCCGACCATCGTAGCATTGAAGCTGGCGCTCTCTTGAATTCCCTTAACCAGAATCGCGGTGACGATAAGAACGATAATGATCGCCGGGAGATTGACGATTCCGGCCGTCTTAACAAAATGTCCGGCCTCGGCGTCATAGATTATTGGCGCTTTGCTCAGGGCTTCTGGCAGATGGATGCCCATCTTCGGAAGCAAGCTCTGGAAAAAACTGGACCAGCCATTGGCTACGGTGGCCGATCCAACTGCATACTCGAGAACCAGGTCCCAGCCAATGATCCACGCAAACAGCTCACCAAGGGTCGCGTACGCGTAGGTAAACGCTGAGCCGGCCACCGGCGCCATTGAGGCGAACTCGGCGTAACAAAGTGCGGCGAAAACGCAGGTGATGCCCGCAACCACATAGGACAGCATGAGCGCAGGCCCGCCGACGTTGTGAGCCGCCGCGCCGGTGGCTACAAAGATACCGGCGCCGATGATTGCGCCCACTCCAAGAGCGGTGAGCTGCACAGGGCCCAGCACGCGACGCAAGCGGTGCTCGCCCTTCATTTCTTCAAGCAGTACTTCCAATGGCTTTCGCGCAAAAAGTTGACTGGCCATTAAGTTCCTCCGAAAAATTGTGATTCAATTAATTGAAAATCTATAGGACCAATGGGACCTATAAATCATTCTGATTCCAATTCGGGCATTGCCTGACCAAACTTCCGCCAAATGAAATATACCGGGATTCCCGTCGCTATGATGATAAACCCGGGCCACGTTGTTGCGGTCTGGTAAACCAGCAGAACAATCAGAATCACCGCCGCGCCAATGATGTACAATGCCGGAACAATCGGATAACCGAAAGCGCGATATGGACGATCTGCATCCGGCTTCTTCCACCGGAGCCAGAAAATCCCGGCAATAGTCAGAATGTAAAAGACCAGCGCTGCTGAAATCACATACGTCAACAGATTTCCGTATAGATTTCCGTAGGTGGTTTCACCAGTTGTTGCGTTTGTACCAGTAATGGTCCTTGGCAATACAAGAGCAGCGGCCCAAATCCCCTGGATCACAAGACCCCACGCGGGAACATGCTTATCATTCAGCTCGCCTGCTGATCTGAAGAACAATCCGTCACGCGCCATTGCCCAATAGGCTCGCGCGCCGGCTAGAATCAGACCGTTATTGCACCCAAACGTGGAAACCATAATGAAGACCGCCATTATCGTTGCGCCCAGTCCGGGGAAGATAACGTCTGCGGTTGCGGATGCCACTCGGTCGCTGGGAACTGTTTGGATAGTTTCGAACGGCAACGTGACCAGGTACGCAATATTTGCCAGAAGATAGAGCCCAATCACCAGAAATGTTCCGAATGCCAGCGAAAGCGGGATGTTGCGCCTCGGATTCTTGACCTCTCCTGCTGTAAACGTAATGTTGTTCCAGGCGTCCGCGGAGAACAGTGAGTTGGTTTGTGAAACGCAGATTCCCACAAACAGGCCAAACGCCGTAATAGCGGTGAGGCCATGCCCATCATCCTGAAGGGTGCCTCGAACTCCCCAGAGATTTCCGAAGTTGGCATTTGCGGCGACCGCGTTCCAGCCCACTACCACGCCGAGTACGATTAAAGCT
>DATFWY010000195.1:0-25820 GCA_035258805.1 Blastocatellia bacterium
GGTATCTCGATCATTCAAAGCAATCTCGCTTCAATACCGGCACCCTCCTACCAGTTTGTGCTGTTATTCCAACCGCCGGGATACCCACCGACGATGTGGTCTGATTGCCGTGGGCCTGCGATCGGTCGTGAGTGATGAGATTGACTTACTCTAAAGCAGAAAATAAGTAGACAGCGTTTGCGAGGCTCGTATAATGGAGGGAACCAGGCAGATTTAAACCTACACCTAGGGATATTTTTGTCTGGCCCCGGGCGAGGAGAGATGGCCGTCTCGACTCGCCCTTTCCGTTTTCTGAACCGCTTATCGTCCTTTCGTTATTTCTGCTACCGCCTCACGACTACATCGCAGGCCCAAGAAGAAGCTGCGGTGGTCACAGAAACCACCCAGTCCAAACACGCAGTAAATACTAAGACCAAGTGGCACCAATCCGTGCCATAGCTGAAACAAAACAAAACAACAGTTGCATCAGCTTAGCCGTAACGAATAGTTGCCTTCGGTCTGCGAATCTGAACCTCGGTCTACTGAAGGCGCCGGCGATGGAAGACTATTCTGATGACATTTCCATCGCATAGTGGGCAGTAACTCCTCTCAATCTGAACACTGTGTGCGGGTGGGAAGGGTTTCTCCGAGCGCCATCGGTCTCGTTGCGCGACGAGTAGATCGGTCCGCTCGAGCGAGATCCGCAATCCAGCGTCAAATTTTAGTCGCACCAGAAACTACCTGGCGGACTTTTTTGGTTAGTGCACTGCGTGGTGACGGCCTTGAATGGCCTCTGCCAATCAGTCTAACCACGAGTGCAGACAAAGAACCCCGAAGATGGGTTAAGGATACACAACGCTCGCTAAAAGCGCATCAGAGCATGGTCACATTCCGTCTAGGACTTTATTCCTATGGTTCAGGCTTTGAGAAGCTCTGATCCAAGCCAGGATTTCAAGAGGTCGCCCTCTTTTATGCAGCAAAATTAACGCAATGCCAGGGCGACTAACAAGCGGATGAAATCACGTTAGTTAAGATAAACATCGTAATCACTTATTCGTTCCGCGGCCATTTTATTTGTGGGCCCCCCGAAATGCATTTGACGGGAGATTGATGATAGTAACATTCGACGTTCGCACTGACTTGATGGAAACCTGGGTGATCGGGCTGATCGTCCCGAGATCTACGACCGATTGAAATACAGAATGCTGAAAGCCAATACGTGGTCCGATTCGAACCCCAAAAAAGAATGGATTGACGCTCGATACAGTGGTAGCGATCGGCGGGATCGGGAACCCAAGGCTAGAATTGAAACCAGGAACACCTGCGAATCCGTCAGTTAAAATGAACCCAAACGGGGCAGTATGCACAAGAACCCCTGGGAATCGCGTAACGGTCTTTCCAGTAAACGGACTTATGTGACTCGTGCCGAAATTATTGAAGCCGTTTCCATCAAATCCCGACCTGAAATGAAGGAAGAAATTGCCACTTGCCTGAACAACCGTTACTGAAGCAGGCCCGCCATGACCAGAGGCGTGACCATTGCCAATTCCACCTCGACCAAATCCGCCTCTGCCGAATCCACCACGCCCGAATCCGCCGCCGCCGAATCCACCTCGCTGCGCGTGAGCAGTTGGAACTAACGAAAGAAACAAGGCGCCCATCAGGGCGAGAACGGTGAGAACCGAGAGCCTTTTGAACATAGTCGCTCCCTCCTCTATTGCGTTTCCTTGCGAAAAGAATATCCGAAAACAACACCGTCTAGCAAACCCCGCTATACACGACGCATTCGATGAAGGGCTGTCGCCCCACATGACTATAGACGAAAATCCGTTAGAACTTTATTCCAAATCCAATCGCCGGCCCTTTGATCCCAACATCAAACAGGAAGTTGTCGCGATCATAGTTGACATGCAGATATCGGTAAACAAGCAGGAACGAGAAGCGCTCGCGAAAAGTCAGACCGCCGCCGCCAATGAGTTGATATGTAAGATCAGAGCCACCACCGCCCACGTCACCCCTACCGAGCACAAAGATGTTCTTTGATACATACGCCCGGCCACGAAGCCCAGCTAGTCCGTCCACCCAATTCTTGCTGCGATCGGCTTCAACTTCCGGTGATATTCCAGCAGTGAAGAGCAGTCTCGTATTCAGGTGCCAAAATCGAATGCCTGCCATTGCGTCTACTGATGACCCGTTTTTTTCATAAAGTCTATAGGCGACCGCTTCCTCGAACATGAAGACCTTTTGCGTTAGTTTGACGCTTGAGAACAGCGCACCCGGTGTTGCGTTCTCGGCTGAAACTTTGAGGTATAGCAAATCGCTGAACAGCCCGAACCTGTGTTTCCTTGCCTCGAACGCTGCCATGAAACCGAAGTTCAGTTTGTCGAAGATATCGCCGAAGTCCGCATCGACATCGGCTACTCGATCTCCGATTCCAACCTGCCCTTTCAAGCCGGCGAACCAGAGGTACGGTACGAACTGAAATTCCCATTTGTCTGTCGAGGATCTTTGGGGCGCAGACGCTTCTGCACGCGGTGCGTCACTTATGGTCGTCGACGAATCCTCGGCCTCCTTTAATTCGCGAGAATCGCCTGCCTGAGCGACGGCAGGGCCTTTCTCCGCGGCTGCGGATTGCACTGTCCGAGCCGGTTCCAATAAAGAGGCTGATGTTTTCGTAGAGGAGGAGTCTGCTGGTTGTGATTTGGCGATCTGGTCCACCACAGGAGCAGGGGTTTGAGCCTGAGTGGTGAAACAGATGAAAAGTGAAACGAAACAAGCAAAGATCAGAGGTCGCGGACTGCGGAATATTATCGTCATCGTTCTCCTTCGTCTTTGGGCTATCCGTTGTGAGGGGCTGTCGCCCCCTCCAATTCACATTACGCCGTCGCGTCGTTTTAGCCGGCGAAGGGAACTTCATCCTTCAAAACACGACTGCGCGACTCGCCGACAGGTCGAGACTGCGCACCGAATTATTCTAAAGGTCAGAAAATGGTTTCAATACTGTCAATTTTAACAGTGTCAGGAATTTAGCCCCCATTTCATAATCATCTGTGCCGTATGGTAGTAACGAATTTATTCGTTTGATCAACAGCTTTTGAAACCGATCAAACGAATAAATCCGTTACGACGTGAATTCTATCGCGAATTTGTTTTGACGGTTTAAACCCGAAAGGAGTTCGAAATGTCTCAGAACAGTTCCGCCCGCCAGATTGATTTGTCTTCAGGTACCTCAGGAGCGAGAGGACCGGCTCAGGCGAAGTGGTTTCTACTGTTGCTCGTCTGTTCAGCACTGATTGCGAGCACTGTGCACGCACAAAAAGTTACCACGGACTTCGCTGCGGGAACCGACTTCTCACGTTATCGCACATATACCTGGGGAGAAGGGAGACCGGCCCGAGACCCCCTGGTCGGTCAAAGGATCGTGGCCGGAATCGAGGCACAGCTTGCCGCCAAGGGTTTGCGCAAAGCCGGACAGGGCGAGCCGGTCGATTTGATAGTTGTTTATCAAACCGCGACGGACACACAAACACAAATCAATACGTATAACAGCGGCGCGTGGGGAGGCGGTTGGTATTGGGGCATGGGCGGTTACTCGTCGACCACAGTCGAGAAGATTCCAGTGGGCCAGTTGATCGTAGATATTGCCGACGTGAACCAGAAGAAATTCATTTGGCGGGGCCGAGCGAATGGAACAATCTCCTCCAAACCGGAAAAGAACAACAAGATGATCGACAAGGCCGTGACCAAAATGTTTGAGAATTACCCGCCAAAGGCGAAGAAATAGAAGTTGATTGACAAAGCGTACAGAGTTCGCATAAGTCGGGACATGTCAATCTTGCAGGACTAGTCAAATTTAGATGGCCCTCTTAGCCTGACGGAGGGCGGACGTTTCTCCACGCGGTGCCATAGCCATGTCCATCCTGGGGAGGCCTGACCCGACCTGGCCACCTTTGTCGATCAATCTTTGTTTCCGCATTTGCTCCGGTTCCTTCTTCCCGCTACAACACAATCGCCGCAAGATTCAACTCAAGGGATGTTCTAAAGCATATTGAGTCGTTGAAGATCGCGTGGGGATTTTCAAAGACCGCGTTAATTTGTTTGAATTGAGAGCCGCTGAGTTGTCGTCATTATTCATAATGACAAATCCGTCTCGAACTATGATCGAATTAGAACGAAAACAGAGGTTTCAAGGTAATCAGTTTTTATGACCTCCAGGTATGAAGTTATAACGTTTCGGTAAAAATACGGTAACGTTTTGGTAATTCGAGTGGGTTAAAATCACGGTTTTCGAAAACTGTGTGGTGTATACAGATAGCTCGTCACTCATTCATGTGTAATCACTGCTTTATATGTGCGGACATTTTTGCTAGTGAATCAAGAAGTCGATGACAAAGATGCCCTAAATGCCATCCCTCAATCAAAGTGAACAAATAATCCGCGCAGACGTTGTAAGTCGTGAATTTGCGACAAGCCTAAACCATTTGGAAATAAAATGGAGCATGAAAATCGAATAGTATTTGATCCCTTTTATTTGGATTTGGCTAACCATTGTCTATGGCAGGACTCACAAGCAACCAAGCTTAGACCCAAAGCCTTCGAACTGCTCAACTATCTGCTTGGGCATCCAGGGCAACTCGTAACCAAAGAGGAACTCCTCGACGCAGTCTGGCCTGAGACGTTTGTTGGTGAAGCCGTTCTAAAAGTTACCATTCGACAAATACGTGCGGCCCTGGATGATGATCCTAAGTCCCCTCGTTTCATCGAAACTGCGCATCGTCGCGGTTATCGTTTCATCGCGCAGATCACCGACACCGAGCATATTGACCCGAAGACCGAGGAGATCCGCGGACATAAGATCAATTCGGCTGCACTTGCGCGTACCCTTTATTTCCCGCTCGAGGTAGTCGGACGTGATAAACCGTTGTCACTAATGAAAAGCCGGCTTGAAAGGGCACGCTCTGGAGAACGTCAAATCATCTTTGTCACTGGAGAGGCGGGCATCGGCAAGACAGCGCTCGTCGACACCTTCACGCGGAGCATAGCGTTTGACGGTAACGTACGCGTATGCAGGGGACAAGGCCTGGAACAGTACGGGACTAGTGAAGCCTATTTGCCGGTTCTGGAAGCTATGGGGCGCCTGTGTAGGCAGGATCCCCAGATAATCAATGTTCTGCGAACACATGCACCGATTTGGCTACTGCAAATGCCATCTCTGATAAGCGCTGCAGATCGCGAGCTATTGAGTCGGGAAGTACTCGGAGCGACACGCGAGCGAATGTTGAGAGAAATAAGCGAAGCGTTGGATGCGCTCACCGAAGACCTGACCCTGGTGCTTATATTGGAAGATCTCCATTGGAGCGATTATTCGACGCTGGACCTCATCTCTTATCTTGCAAGACAACGTCATTCGTCTCGGCTCTTGTTGATCGGCACCTATAGAAGCGCGGAGTTAATCGTGAGCGGGCATCCGCTAAAAGCGGTCAAACAAGAGTTGCTTGCCAGGCAGCAATGCGAGGAGTTGCAGCTTGATTATCTCACCGAAACCGAAGTTGCTGAATATTTGTCCGTCAGATTTCCAGGCAATCAGTTTCCAGCAGAGCTTGCCGGCTTGATACACAGTAGAACGGAGGGAAATCCTCTGTTCATGGTCAATGCAATCGATTACCTGGAGGCTGAGCGGTTGATTGTCGAGTCTGAGCATAGCTGGCAGTTAGCTGTAGCGATCGAGAAAGTAGAGGTTGGCGTTCCCGATAGCATCAGGCAAATGATCGAGAAACAGCTCGAACTGCTCAACCCGGAACAGCAGCGAACATTAGAGGCAGCAAGCGTGGCGGGAGCGGAGTTTCCGTCGCTAGCCGTTGCAGCGGGGCTGGAAGAGGATCGAAAAACCGTAGAAGAGCGGTGTGACGAGCTGGCAAGACAGCATCAGTTTATTCAAGATTTCGGCATTAGAGAATTGCCAAACGGACAAACGGTTACACAGTACGGCTTCATACATGCGTTGTATCAGAATGCTCTGTATGAACGGATATCAGCATCGAGACGAATTCAACTCCACCGACGAATCGGAGAGCGGGGTGAAGCGCTTTACGGTGAACGCGGCAGGGAGATTGCCGCGGAACTTGCGATGCACTTTGAGCACGGGGCCAATTACAGGAAGGCAGTAAAGTACCTTCAGCAAGCTGCGGAAAATGAGATTCTTCGGTTTGCATATGCGGAGGCCGTTTCGCTGGCGCGTCGAGGATTGGAGTTGCTTGATCGTTTACCGGATAGTCCAGAGCGTGCCCAGCAAGAACTGTCGTTGCAACTAACGCTCGGGGTTCCATTGATTGCTACCGAGGGTTATGCGGCTCCCAATGTAGGAAACGTTTACACAAGAGCGCGAAGTCTATGTCAGCAATTGGGCGAGACTCCTGAAATCGCTCAAGTCCTCTGGGGACTCAGGACATTCTATACCGTCAGAGGAGAATTAGGGACTGCCAGTCAGATCGCCGATGAATTCCTGCGGCTCGCCGAGCGCGTTCCTTACCCGGGACTGGTAATGCGGGGACACTGGGCTAAAGAGATAACCTTTCTGCACCTTGGTGAGTTTTCACTGGCCATTGAACACTTCGAGAGAGCACTTCTACGCTATGATCCAGAGCGGCATCGACACGATTCCTTCCAGTATGCCCAGAACCCCGCGGTTGCGATGCGATGTTTTGCCTCATGGGCGCTGTGGTTTCTCGGAAAACCTGATGAGGCTCTGACGAGAATTGACGAAGCGGTGACGCTGGCGCGCACCTCATCTGAACCGAACAGTCTGGCACCCGCCTACTTTTTCGCCGCAATTCTCTATCAGCTTCGTCGTGAAGACCGAATGGCCCAGGAATATGCCGAAGAAGCGCTCGCCGTTTCGGCCGAACACGGACTGGTGCTTTATCAAGCGCTGGCGACTACCGCTCGTGGTTGGGCGCTGTTCAGTCAGGGACGACGGGATGAGGGAATTGGACTAATGAAGCATGGACTTGCTGCGCACGAGGCTACTGGTGCGAAAGTAGTCTATCCACATTTTCTTGCTTTGCTCGCAGAATCGTTAGGGAAAACACGAGAAGAGAAAGAGGGGCTCCGATTAGTGGAAGAGGCATTGACGTTGGCCGATCGCAATAATGAGAGATACTATCAGGCTGAGCTGCTTCGAGTTAAAGGTGAACTCATCCTTTTGAAAGCTTCGGATCCAGGTCTGTCGAGGGCCGCAACAGGGAACGGATTCTTGTTTGATGCAAATCGCAAGGAAGCTGCGGTTGGCACCGCCAATGGAATAGCGTCGCTTAGATCCTATGGTGAGTTCTTCACTGAGCCAAGCGTTCAGGCTGCTATTGAGGCGGAAGCATGCTTTTATGAGTCCCTCAGAATTGCTCAACAGCAGAGTGCGAAGTCCCTGGAGCTGCGCACTGCGATGAGTATTGCCCGCTTCTATCAAAGCCGGAACAAACGTCAACAAGCGAGGTGTATCCTCGGTCCAATTTACGAGAGTTTCAGTGAGGGTTTCGGAACTCCGGACTTGCGCGAAGCAAAGGCGCTGCTGCAAGAGTTATCTTAATCGAATGCGATTAACAATACCTGGGCAACGCAAAAGGCAACTTTGATGCAAGCCTAAACAAAGCCTTCAAGCTCCCGTTTGAGGGGCACAGGCTTGAAGTACGCGCCGAGTTCTTCAACGTGTTCAATCATCCCGATTTTACCTGGGCCAATCCGATCATCTCGAGCGATTTGAGCAACGGCGATGTAACCAACCCGTTCTTCAACAACGTAACCCTCAACAGCGGTGGCAATCGAACCGGCCGCTTCCAACTTCGCTACACATTCTGAAACAGATACACAACGGGGAGTGAATAGTTACGGTATCTCTATTCGCTCCCTAAAGATTGATGAGTTCAGTGGAGGTCCCGCTTTTGGCGAACGCGGGACCTCTCGTCTTTTATTCCAAGTGTTTTCCGAGATCACTGACAATCTCAAATTCAAATACTCACGATTCTTGAACCGAAACGTTACCGCACTTTCACAACAACTTTATGACTTGCCTGCCTTGCTCGGACTATCCTTTTCGCGGGTTGAGAGGATGATTCATTTGAAAGTCTTTGAGATAGCTCTCAATTCACAGCTTTTTTAAAGGAGAAATATCATTTTATGCAGAGAAACTTACTATTTATCGGTGTTGCTGGTCTTGGCGCGTTCCTGGTTTTGACATCGACGGCAGTTCGTCAGACGCACGCGCAGGGCAATAAACCGAGGGACTTTGTTGCGCCCGTCATATTCCAGGCAGCCGGGCCGGGTTCTGATTCGATCAAGGGCACCGTTGATGACTACCGCGCTGCTCTGGGAAAAACTGTTAACGGAAATGCGGCGGGCCCCCTAACTGACGGTCATCGGGAGATCAATTGGGACGGCGGGCGCACCGACATCGTGGCCACCGCGCTGTCACCGAACCCTTTCGATGGTTTTAAGGTGAGCCGAGGCGCGTTGTTCACAACGCCGGACGGGACTGGCTTCGTTCAGGCGCCCCCATCAGCCGATGTCGCGCCCGGCGGACTCGCGGGCGTTTTCAACAATCCGACATACGGAACGATCTTCAAGACGTTCAGTCTGTCGCGGCTTTTCAGCGCGATAGGAAGCAACATTACTGACGTGGAATTTTTCGTTCCCGGCCCTGATGGGAGACGAGCGACAGTCACTGGTTTTGGATCGGTCTTCACAGATGTTGACCAGCCGGATGGAGGCGGACCGGGCAAGAAGCATGCGCCCACAACGTTTATGGAGTTCTTCGATGCCGATGATGAGCTACTGTTTAGCAGTTCCGTTCCAGCGTCGCCGGGCGATGGCAGTCTCTCTTTCTTTGGCATCGTATTTAAAGACGCACGCATCGCTCGTGTGCGGATCACCAGCGGCAGTGTAGCCCCGGGACCGGACGAAGGCGGTAAACGAGACGTCGTTATGATGGATGACTTTATTTACGGCGAGCCGCAACCGATTGTCCCCAACCCATAATTGAGTCGTGTGACTTCACTGCTCAAGATGGGTGCGGTGGGGGCGTGCCTTAATCGGCACGCCCTCACCAGAGTTAAGAATCAGTAATGGCAGCCTGTCACATGCGGTCTCTATTGAACTTGTCCAATCTTTCCAGTTGACGTGAATCACCTTCATATCGCGCCTTTGTTGCATTCCAGCGATATGTTGCTCGGTAGTACCGCGTGTACCCTCGAGCCCTTCGCGCACACTCTTCCGAGGTTACTTCTTTCGTCAACTTAACGGTAACAAGCAATGTCGGGTATTTGCCGGCAGGCATGCGCAGCGTCCGAAAGACCGGCGTCTGGCTTTCTTTCCAGCCACAGGCCTGTGTGTTAAGAGTGAAAAGGCTGGTTATAACTGTAAGCTTCCCCTCATCGACTGACATAACAGTGTAATCGTCATAACTCTCACCGGCGTTGAAATGCGTGTTATGGATTACAAAGTAGTCATTTCGAGAGTCGAGATGTGATATCGGCTGCTTCCCCCAAAAATCAGTGAACTTGTCCGTTTTGACGTCGAGTGCATCGAGCAGTTTGACCGGATCGGCACTAAAGAGCGCGAGCACACTTGCCTCTCCCTCGTACGGCGTCGCTTCGTTGGCATTTTCGGCTGTCAAATCGATAAGTAACAGAAATAGCGCGCGTCCTTGATTGAGGACCTGACGAAATTCAACCTCCTTGATCTTGAAGTCACCTTCAAAAACGGTGCCCTCGTCCTGATCGCCAATATGCTTGATGGGAATAGTCTGATGGGCTGTCGCTTCGTCGGGAAGATCGGGATTCACCTTCACATCCGGAAAGAGTGTTCGCAGGAGATCAAGATAAGTCCCTTTTGATCCTCTTTGAACTGGGCCATTCAGATCCTTGGATTGTTGGATGCTGATCTCAGACGGCAACTTAGCGCTATTGGGAGATTGCGTCGGCGACGCAAGCATCGCGGCACCAAGCATCATCAGTAAGGCAAGCTCTAAGATTCGGTCCATTAGCAAGTATTGGGCTCAACATCTTAACGCGCCAGTAAATAAATTAGTAGCGAGGGACCAAACCCCGTTACGTCTTAACGCTGCCCTTTCATTCCAAGGCCACTCAGTGTGAATCCTCGATTGAATCGCTAGAGAGTACCCGTCATTCTTTAGCTGTATCAGCGATAGCAATTAACTGGAGACTTGTAGATTGGGCTCGTAGCACACAAATTGAAAGCGTGTAGAGTTGCGGTCAACTAGAAGTAGGTTGTGGCCCTAATTTTGGGGGAAAAGCCCAGCCATGATAAGTGTACGTTCGTGGCAGGTACGATTAATGAGCGTTTCTACGAATTATAGTGTCCGGGTACAGTTCGCCCACGAAAAAGAGTGGGCAATCTTTAAACATTTGAAACAAAACAGATAGCGAGATAATCTCCGGCGTAAGGGTTACTTACCTCAACAGGCCTGCAGTCAGAGAGCTTTGGCGACGGCTCCCTTTAGGCTGAGCGGTGCTTTTAACAGATTTGCTCCACAATCCCTTCGTTCCGGCGATCAATTTCTAAAGTCGCAGTGCACAGTGGATTTACTATTTTTGACGGAGTACCGAATGAAATCTAAAAAAGTTGATGCCAGCGCGAATGGAAGCGGGAGCACTGAACCGATTCGGCTAGCAGGCTCAATTTTGGACACGCAGCACCATGTTTGCGCTTTCTTTCACAGCCGTGATGAGGAGTACCGCGTGCTGCTGCCGTTTATCAAGGACGGTTTCGATCGCGGAGAAAAGGCCTTTCAGATTGTTGATTCCAAACATCGCGAAGAACACCTTAAGCAACTGACGACTGCCGGGATAGACGTGGCCTCAGCAGAAGAGAAGGGCCAATTCGAGTTGGTCGATTGGGAGCAAACCTACCTGAGGGATGGTCATTTTGATTCAGACAGGTTGCTCGCGTTGGTGCAGGAGGTATTGGAGAGTGGAGTGCAAGAAGGCTTTCCTCTTACACGCATCGTCGGTCACATGGAATGGGCTTTGGAGGAGCGACCCGGGGTGGACGAACTTCTGGTCTACGAGACAGGTTTGAACAGTATCCCGCAGGTATACAAAAGAATCCTCTGATATGCGTGTACGATCTTGCGAAGTTTGGCGGGGACATAGTTGTCGATGTTATGCGGACGCATCCGATGGTTATCATTGGCGGAATCCTCCAGGAAAACCCCTTCTTTGTTCCGCCCGATGAGTTCTTGAAGGATCTTCGAGAACGCCGAGCAACATTAGGTGAGAGCCTCACCAAGTAGCTTCGGAAGTTCAGATGGACCAGACAGCGGAAATCAAACGACTTAAAGCGTGTATCAATGATTTGATCAGCGTTATAAGCATTCCTGCCATTTGTGACAGCCACGAGCCTTCCCATATAACGAGCACTCTGCTTGAGGCGCTTTTGAGCACGCTCCATGCTGACTTTGTTTATGGCAAGCTGACCTATTTGACTGGCTGCCAGCCGGAGACCGAAGTCGTGCAATTTGCCAGGCATCTAAGCACTTCGGCTAAGGCAAGCGACATTGGACAAACGCTTCAACCCTGGTTGAAGGATCCGGGAACATCACCCGTGGAGATACCGGATCCAATTGCCGGGGGGAGCACTTTTATTGCCCACCTTCGTCTCGAACTTCAGGGTGAAGTTCTTTTGTTGGCGGCTGGCTCTAAGCGACCCGATTTTCCAACGGAAATCGAGATGCTCTTGTTAAGGGTCGCGGCGAACCAGGCATGTATTCAGCTGCAGGAAGCACGCCTTCTAAATGAGCAAAGGCGGGCTGCGGACGAGATCCGGTTCCAGGCGGAACTGCTGGATGCTGTCGATCAAGCAGTAGTCGCCATTGATATGGAGGGACGTATCATTTCCTGGAATCGATTCGCTGAGGCGTTATACGGTTGGCCGGCCGGTGAAGTCAAAGGTCGCAACATAACAGATGTAACACCGGTTGAAGGCCCACCAGCCGAAACGGCAGAGATGTTGTCGCGCTGGCAGCGAGGGGAAAGATGGACTGGAGAATGTCTTATTAAACATCGGAATGGCTCAGTTCTTCCCATCCTTGTGACCGACTCGCCTATCTCTAACGGTCGCGAAAGACTAATTGGGTCAGTCAGGGTCTCAATCGATATCACCGAGCTTAAACGAGCAGAGGAGGTATTCGAGCAACGAGTTGCTAAGAGAACCAGACAGCTTACAGACGCAAACGATGAGTTACGAAAGGAAATCTACGATCGCGAGCGCGTGGAGGTAGAGCTTCGCGAGAGCGAGCAGCGTTTTCACAATCTCGCCGATACTGCGCCGGTGATGATTTGGATGTGCGGCACCGATAAGCTCTGCAAGTATGTAAGTCAACGATGGCTTGAATTCACCGGCAGGACCATTGACCAGGAACTCGGAAACGGTTGGGCGGAAAGAATTCACCCGGACGATTACGAAGGCTTTTTTGAGTACGGACGGGCCTTCGACGCACGCCGGAGTTTTCGACAGAAGTACAGAATGAAACGCCATGATGGCGAATACCGATGGATCCTGGATACCGGCGTTCCGCATTTTGCTCCGGACGGTGAGTTTCTCGGTTACATCGGTTCGTGTCTGGACATCACCGAACGGATAGATGCCGAAGCGGCGCTGGAGAAGGCGCTGTCCGAGGTGCAGCGGCTTAAAGATCAGCTCTACGCGGAAAACATCTACCTGCAAGAAGAAATTATGGTCGCCCATAATTTCGGCGAGATTATTGGACGTAGCGAATCGCTTCAGCGAGCGCTCCGCCAGGCAGAGCAGGTAGCTCCATTGGACACAACCGTGCTATTGCTGGGCGAGACAGGTACGGGGAAAGAATTGCTCGCTCACGCAATCCATAGCCTTCACCCGCGAAACCAGCACCCTCTTGTAAAAGTTAATTGCGCAACGCTCCCGGCTCAGTTGATTGAAAGCGAATTGTTCGGGCACGAACGAGGCTCGTTTACTGGAGCGCTCGCACGACGCGTCGGGCGATTCGAAATTGCAAACGGAGGGACTATTTTCCTGGATGAAATCGGCGAGTTGCCGCTTGATTTGCAGGCGAAGTTATTGCGCGTGCTTCAGGAGGGCGAATTTGAGCGCGTTGGTAGTAGCAACACCATAAAAGTAGATGTGCGGGTTATTGCAGCAACGAATCGAAATCTCGAAGAGGCTGTGCGGAATGGGTCGTTCCGATCGGACCTGTACTATCGGCTGAATATATTTCCTATCAAAGTGCCTGCGCTTCGCGAACGTCGAGAGGATATCCAGACGCTCGTAAAGCACTTCGTCAATCAACTCGGAAAAAAGCTTGGTAAGCGCATAGATTCAATTCCTCAGGAAACAATGGAAGCGCTTCAGAATTATGACTGGCCCGGAAACATCCGTGAACTCCGTAACGTGATCGAACGGGCCGCGATAGTGACACAGGGTAATCAGCTAACGTTAGTAGACAGGCTCGAGAATCAACCACAATTCACAGAACTGCCCAGGTCGGTTCCCGCGGTCACTTCACCGGAGACAGCGACTCTCGACGAGCACCAAAGGCAACTCATCCTTCGGACGATGGAGAGAACCTACTGGCGAGTGGAAGGCCCGGTTGGAGCCGCCGCGCTTCTCGGTATGCACCCCAACACTTTGCGTTCGCGAATGAAGAGACTCGGAATCACGAAGCCAAAATTCAAGGAACCCGCTTAACAACCCCCGGACGTTGCATTCGCACTCGTATCCTATTGAGGTTCCAATAAATTATTCTGCAAATGTGCAGCCATTTGTCTGGTCTTTTGCTTATGTTTATTGTCCAACTCGAAAAGACCAGCGTATCATTGCACTGCTTATGACCACTTTTCCTGGGCAAGAGGAATATCTTCTAAAAGGCCACAACGCGCTGGAGACGTGTGTGCTCCTGTCCGAACGTGGCCTGCTCGGGACAAAGAGAACCATGAAGCAGGAAACGGTAAAAGAGGTACTGCGACGCCTCAACGAAGCAGGCGTGAGATATTGCATCGTCGGGGGACTGGCACTGGCTCATCATAGCGTACCCCGACAAACACAGGACGTTGATATTTTGGTTTTGCCGGAGGACCTGCAGCTCGTGCAGCAGTCGCTCCAGGGCTACGAACTCCGCGGAACGCCGGTCGTGATGGTCTTTCAAATCGGCGAGACGCGGATTGATATCATTCCAGCCAATCTGCGCGCCAAGCGCGAAGCCGTGCTTGCTTACATTGAGGATCTCCTGGACGGAATGACAGTGAGGGTCGTTAATTTGCGGGACCTAATCCTATTGAAGCTCTGGGCAATTCCAGATCGCACCGAGAAGCGAATACGCATGCTGGACGAGGCAGACGTTGTGGGACTCATCGAAATGAATCCGCAGAGAATCTCATCTGAGGACATTGCTTACATCTCGCGGAACCTCCTCGGTTTGGCGTACACACCAGCAGACACGAATAAGTACCGGGCTCAAGTAGAATGGCTTAACGATGTCCTGAACGAACTCGGACTGGCTGATCTCTGCTATCCTCTCATCTGATGCGTTCGCCGCATAGTAGATTGCAGTCATGGTCGTTTGCTCTTTCCATAGATTAGGAACTTTCCAAACCTCTCTCAGAGGTTTCCGGTCGATGCAGATATGAGGTAATGTCGGTGGTGTTCAGTAAAGGAGTTGGTCAGTCTTCTAACTCTATCATCTTAGGCTCACTGGTCTTGGTTCTTGCAGCATGGTCAATCAACCATCCAGACAAGAACGTCCAAGCTTCAGCGAGTAACGCACTCAGAGCTCTGCCTGCGCAGACCCTTCGCGATATTGAGTACGCCCGAATCGGGGATCGCTCGATCCAGCTTGATTTATACTTGCCCGAAGGCCAGGGTCCATTCCCGGTGATCATCTGGGTGCATGGCGGCGGTTGGACTTCCGGCGACAAGGATCTGGATCGCAACGACCCGCAAGTTCGCCAGGCGGGGCGCGGATACGTCGTCGCGAGCGTCGACTACCGGCTCAGTCAACAAGCAAAGTTCCCGGCTCAGATTGAAGACTGCAAAGCCGCTGTACGATGGCTCCGAGCTCGAGCAAGTAGTTACAATCTCGATCCCTCTCGCATCGCGGTCTGGGGCTCATCGGCTGGCGGTCACCTCGCAGCCTTGCTGGGAACATCGGGCGACGTGATCGAGCTTGAAGGGAGCGAAGATAATCAAGGCTTTTCCAGTCGCGTGAACGCAGTAGTGGATTGGTTTGGTCCAACCGATCTTTTAAAAATGTCCGCGGACTCGCTCCCCTTTCCGTGCAATTTGGTGGACCATAATTCTCCTTTCTCTCCAGAGTCATTGTTGATAGGCTGTGCAATCCAGACGTGCCCCGATAAAACCGACAAGGCGAATCCAATCAGGTACGTAAGCTCTGATGATCCTCCGTTCTTAATCATGCACGGCGACCGAGACTGCCTTGTCGGCCCTCAGCAGAGCCAGCGTCTGTACAATGCCCTCACAGCTGTTGGCGTAAGAGCGAGTTTGAAATTTCTTCCAGGCGCCGGTCACGGAGGAAGCGAGTTCGAAGAAGCTGAAAACCTGAGGCTCGTTGAGGATTTCCTTGATCAACAGCTTAAGGGCGTAGCCGCGTCTTTGAAGATAACCGCAGCTTCGGTTAGCGGCAAAAAGTTGTTCGTCTACGGCGAGAACTTTGAAAACGGCACGGTGATTCTGCTGGATGGAGAGAAACAGAAGACAGCTAATGACGATCAGAATCCGACTACAATTCTGATTGGGAGGAAAGCAGGCAAGAGGATCGCAGCCGGGCAAACGGTTATTCTTCAAGTCAGGAACCCAGACGGCAGGCTATCAGAGCCGTTCAGTTTCAGCAGGCCTTAAGTTGAACGTGCGACCAAAGCACGACCCTCAACAAGAGCTCAGCACTGTGGACGTATAACTCTGCTAACAGATCTCTGAAGGCGCGGTTCTTTGACTTGATCCCCGTCCCAAGCAGGACACAAAAGGGTAAGTTCCCACACCGCGTCTATTCGTTCTTCATGTGTCGAGGCTTCCCAATCTCGTTCCTCAAGCCGGGGATCACCGGGACGAATCACGCGGTAGTAATATCATTTCGTTTATTCGAGATTGCCATGTGCCCATAATATTTCACAAACCAAAACCCAGAAACCAGAAACTACCATTTCCCGCTCATATGCCTCCATGTATACCATTAGGGTCTTAGTAAGGGACGAACAGAGCATCAGGCATGCAATCTGCAAGTCTGGAAGCGTAGGATACCTTCCTGAGACGAGAATCCTTTCAATGGACAGATGAGTTTATGAGAGCCGCTGGCTTCAAGATAGACCCGCCATTTCGTGCTGACCATGTCGGAAGCCTCTTGCGTCCGGCTGAATTGACGCGCGCACATCGATTGCTGATCGATGAAAAGCTTTCGAGAGTCGAGTTTGTCGAGCTGGTGAACAGCGCCATCCGTGAGGTCGTCGGTCTCCAGGAAGACCTGGGGCTCAAATCGATTACTGACGGCGAATTCCGACGAGCGTCATACTGGAGCCATTTTGTAGATGCGATCGAAGGCATGACAGTTCGCGAAGCGCTGTTCTCATTTAGAGACGATCACGGAACGTTACAATTCACCGCGCCTGATACGATCGGAAAGCTACGCCGGAAGCGGCCGATTTCCGTTGAAGAATTCACCTTGTTAAAATCTATAACGAAACAAACGCCAAAACTCACAATGCCATCGCCAGCGACCATGCATTTTTGGCTTGGCCGCGCCGGCGTCGACCGCAGTGCCTATCCTGACGAAGCGCTGTTCTTTCAGGACCTGGCCGATATTTATCGCGCGGAGATCGCTGACCTTGCTGCGGCTGGCGCAAGATACATTCAGATTGATGACGTACCTTTGGCGATGCTCTGCGATCCTAGCGTGCGTGATGCTGTTCGGAACCGGGGTGAAAATGCGGAACTGCTGATTGAAAAATATATCAGGCTCACCAATGCCGCCCTCGCTAACACGCCCGCTAAATTAACAATGGCGATGCATCTCTGCAGAGGAAATTACAAAGGAAAATGGCTTTCCGAAGGCGGATATGGCTACATCGCAGAACGCCTGTTTAACGAGGTCTCGGTCGAGGCATACTTTTTGGAATATGATACCGCTCGGGCCGGGGACTTTGCGCCCCTGTCGTTTGTGCCCGCTTCGAAGGTGGTAGTGCTAGGCTTGATAAGCACAAAATCTCCCCAGCTTGAATCAATGATTGATCTGGAAACAAGAGTGAATGAGGCGAGCCGTTACGTACCTCTGGAGCGTCTTGCCATCAGCCCCCAATGCGGGTTTGCAAGCACAGTTGGAGGCAACCCGCTCAGCATCGATGACGAAAAGAGAAAGTTAAAACTTCTGGTGGGCACAGCGGAACGTATTTGGGGTTAGCTTTCTCGCGGCAAAATTAACGAGTGAGGCAAGAAGAGGAGTAGCGACGATGAGTACGAAATTGCTGCGATTGAACGGGGCTGTCAAGCGGGATCCGGCAATCGATGCGTGGATGAAAGCGCATGCAGGTGAATTGGGGCAGATCGCTCATCAGTGGTTTGAATCGATGCGAAAGTGTGGGGACGAAGTCAGAGAGCTTTTACATGACGGCTGTCCGGTTGCCTGTTTGGGAGATGCGCCGTTCGGCTATGTCAATGTATTCACTTCGCACGTCAACGTGGGGTTCTTTCAAGGCGCATCGCTGCCTGATCCGGAGCGCTTGTTGCAAGGCGACGGCAAACACATGCGCCACGTGAAGCTCAGACCGGGAGCGGCCACAAACGACGCAGCCCTAAGCAGGCTCATCGATACAGCGTACTCGGATATAAAGGCGCGTGTTGAAAACGGCTAGTCACCTTCTAAGCGGCAACAAAAGATTATGCGCAATCGTCCGGGCCTTCGTTTCTGCGAATTTTGCGGTCTGCTATGCTGCCCGGTCGGATGCTCTGGCTTCACCAGTTCCTATCAGAAGCTCCGTAAGAAGCGTGGCTATCGACTGAAGGGCTCCTGGTTGATTGAGTCGAACATAACGAATCAGTGCTGCTACCTCGGATGCGGTCAGCTCTTCTGCCGTGCTTGCAGAAGAACCCAACATTAGCAGGCACTCACGGACCCGAACTCCAGCTCTTCTTAGTCCATAAAGAACATTTGTCGCAGCCTTTGAGCGCTCACTCAAGGACAATGATAGAAGAGCTTTACGCACCGAATCTCTCAAGTAATCGGGATCAGCATTTACAAGCTCAGATGCTGACTGGATGAATCTTTCACTGAGTTTTCTTGTTGTAAGCCTTCTGGTGCCTCTCACTAACATGATTTCACCTCGGATGTTAGCTGGTGTGATCGGAATAAACTTTATTCAACCGCATTCAGATTGCGGTTTCCATACGTCCGCTCAAAGAATCAGGGCCAGAGAGTCTGGCCCTGATTAGTCGCGTCCACAAACTAACAACAGGGAGATTACTTAGGCGTCCTCGCGACGCGTTCGTGAGCGGCGAGACCCTTGCTAACAAGCATCCTCACCTCGACGCGGCGATTCTGCTCACGCCCCGCACGAGTGTTGTTATCGGCAACCGGGGACATTGTTCCGCCGGAATAAGGGACAACTATTCGACGGTTCGGAACATTACCGACGCCTATCAGGTAATCCATAACGGCTTCGACGCGGCGTGCTGACAACTGATGATTGTACTGAGCACCACCTTCGCTGGAGGCGAAACCGGAAAGCTCAATCACGTATCCTTTGGTGGCGTTTGCCTTTGCCGCGAACACATCGAGCCTGGCCTTCGCTTCCGGCGACAAACTGAAGCTCCCGCTGGTGAAGAGCACCGTGAACGATTCCGTTGTTTCGAAATCATCGATCGCACCGATCCTTATCTGGGCGTTTGCGGCATCTGTCTTAGCGGAATCAGCAGTATTCTGAGCCTTGTCGGCGCCCGCCTGGGCTTTATCGGCGCTATCTTGTGCGTTCTTCGCATTCTTTAAAGCAGTTCTCGCTACTCCGTCTGTCTCCTCCAACTGCTCACCTTGTCGTGCCTGCTCAGCTTCGATTGGAATCGAGCGAGTCTCAATCTCGGTCATGGCCCGCAGGTCCGAATCATGGAATTTGATCCATTTTGCATTCAATTGACCCTGGTCGTTGCCTTTCCCTTTTACCTGCACTCTCAGTCCAATCATCAGCGCAGTCTGGTCGAGTGTTTCAGGGCCTCGGAAAATGCCTCTCTGGTGCGTTGCGATCTTGGTTTTGGGATTTAGCACTACGACAGTTTCGGTGCCCTTCATATCACAGACGCTGATGGTATCGCCGTTCGCCTTGATGACGTTTCCAGTAATCTGAACCTCCTTATTAGCCGGCACGCTGTTTAGGGTCGTGGCTTTACTTACCGTTCTGGGACGGGAGAATTTCTTCAGATCCTGCCCCGCTGCAGACTGGACTATGACGGCCAGCACAGTTCCGAGCAGCATCACGTAGGAGAATTGTCTTAGATTTAGTACAGACATTTACAGCTCTCCGTTTCTAGACTCCTGGGAGGCATAATTTCCCGTATTCTGCTCCCCTAAATCTCGAAGTAAAGGGAGGCCTTGGAATTTGCTGAAGATCGTACCCACTGCTGGACGCTGGTGAGCGCGCCTGCATCCGGAGTGCAAGACGCATCTGATTCATCAAGTTCGTCAGCCTCCCACGGGCTAAATGATAGGTGGACTTGAAAACGCTTAGTACTGGTAGATCTGACAGGTTCAGCGAGGAAAACAAACAGAGTCAAATGCTGGAAACCGGATTGTCGAACTTCGAGTTTAGGGTTCAGCTAAGATCTAGAGCCTCCAATCGATATCGTCGGCGTAAACTGCGTAATCTGCTGATAGCTTTTGATGCATCCGCAAAGACGCAGATTCCGCAGTTTATGCCCCAAATCGCGCTCTATGAGCACGATGAATTGTAAACTCGGAAGCGGGCGGACATGGTACCTCGGTCGTTTCTAGAAACCGCGGCTGATGGAGAAATAGATCAGAGTGCGCTCGTTGCTATGACCGACCTCAACTCTACCAGCGAGAGATTTTGAATACCGGTACTGAATACCCCCACCTATGCTCGCCCTGTAATTGCTATTACTGAAGTCCTTATTCGCTATGATCGCCGGATCGGTACGGGAGCGATTGTCGCCCCACACCTGCCCGGCATCGCCAAATGCAAATACATCCAGCCCCCGATCTTCCTGCTGAGTCCAGACGGTTTGACGCAGCTCTGCTGAACCGAGCATCGCGTTGTTGCCGCGAAACCGGTAGTCTCTGAATCCGCGAACGTATGACCTGCCTCCGAGGTAAGACATGTCGTAGAACGGGATTTGGCTTCCCCCACGCGGGTCCTTCAGTAGAGCCCAGCCCCTCACCGCAAGGGAGGTTTTGTTACTTCCAAGTGGAACGTATCCACGCGCATCCATCTCGCCCTCAAACCATCCGTAGTCTGAAAATCTGTTCTTGTTCTCTAAGCCGTCTGCTGAGCCAATTCGGCCATAGAAATATGCTCCCTTCGTCAATCCAATCGAGTTATCTCGTAAGTCATATTCACCGAAGGCGCCATACCTCAGAATTGTCGTGTTGATCATCAATCCCGGTGCCCACTGGCTAACAGGAATTGTATTAGGGTCACCGGAAAATAGCTGATCGATAGGAATATCGGTATCCCTCTGCCCTCGGTACGTTGACGAGTTGGCGTGCGTGACATAACCGCCAAGCATAAAACGCCTGTCGAATTCGTGGTAGATCGATCCGCTGTAGATTCGGCGTTCGATGTCGTAATTTGTCCCTGATGTATTGGGAATCCGCGGCCCAATTCCGAAGAAGTTATCTTTCGTCCGTCTCAGATAATCGAACCAGAAATCGGCATGTGTATTCTCGCTGAAGAAGCGTGGGACGTAAGCTTCACCCTCAAACCGGCGATACAGTTTCGCCGACGTAAGGAGAGTTGCCCGCAACTCAACGCCAGGGAGTTTGTCCGCAGTAGTGAACTGGAGGCCTAACCCGATGCTCGCACCCTGCTCCAATCCGCCGAACACGCCTCTAACATATTTCGTCCCGATGTCTACAGTGGTCCAGCTCTCTCGAATCGGGGCCGGACGATTGAAGGTCTTGAACCGGTCCGACATCGACGTGGGCGATCCTTGATTACTCGGCGATCCTTGACTCGTAGATTCAGAAGTCGGAACTGGTGAAGCTGTTGTGACTGGCGATGATCCCAAACCATCCTCAAGCGTGGCGCCAATCGTCTTTTGAGGCGGCACAACAGGCTTTTCCGTTTGTGCTAAACAGGGCGACACAACAGCTGCGAAAAATCCAAGAATTGCCAGACTCCTGACTGTCACACTTAAGCTCGACAGTAGCTTCATTGAATTAGCTCCTTTACTTTGAATCACAAGGCCTCAGTTCACAATTTTGATTGCGCTTTGAAGACCTCAGTACCAGCTGGCCGCATTTCTCTGTGCGCCAACCGATGGTCACAAATGATCTATGCTGTTGGACAAATTCTATTTTAAAGATTTGGCTCGGATCAGTTTTTACGCGGCTCCCCATCCGGAACATCGCAGGCAGGATACAGGGAGCGGGCTGATGTCGGCATTAAAGAGCGGAGTTCGGGATCAAGAGCAAAGAGCGCTCTAATGGTCTGGTATTGAGTAAGGTGATCATCATCACCGGGATCGCCATTGTACGCTGCGCAGAACTCCTCCCATGCTCGAGAGAACCTCTGTTCAGGAGACTCATAACCGAATACAGTCGAGACTCGAGCAGTCGTTGATTCACCGGTGGGCTTGAGAGCGATGAAGCGCTTTAGAACCTGCTCGCCAATGAAGTCACAAGCCAGATCCTCTTTCTGAGCTTCTGTCGGTTCGACTTGAGCAGTGCGTGTTACGTTCTCGGCTACGCCCTTTATGAACCGATCTAACTTGTTGCTCCTGGCTGCGACGTGTGTTAACTCGTGAGCGAGGACAAACACCGCTTGATCGTCAGAAATCAGGTAAGACACATACATGGGATCAACCAGGATTTCTGACAGGCGATTGTCACGCACCGCCGCTACGCCTCGAAGACCCTCGCTAAACACTACTCTCCGCACGCCTCGTACCAATCGGCCTATTCGCGGCCAGTCCGACGGCTTGACGTCATAAGACGCGGTTGCATCACGAAGCGCTTGGAGCATCCAGCCTTGGACCGACGGAAGCAGCCGGCGTATATTCCCAACGCCGTGCTCGACATCCTGCCAGCTATAGATGCCTCGTTCTTTAGGGTCTTCAGAGACAATCGCTATGCCGGTGCTTATCCCTTGCTGTTCTTCAAGCTTCGACAGCGCCTGGACAATCAGCGTCCGGAGTTCTTCAGGAGTCAAGTTGTTTAGATTTATGGATGTGGCCGGGACGGGACCGGCTTCAGCTTTGGTGGTGGTTCTTTTCCGATCGTACGGCGCTACTATCAACAGCCCGAGTAGGATTGCTGCAATCACGCCTCGTACAGACAACAACCGAGGGTAAATCGAGGGCTTCACTGTGTTACTCCTACTTCCGAACCGCGAGGTCCTTTAGGGATTCGCGTTTGATGATATTAATCGCATTCTTAAATGCCGTCGAGGTCAAATCAGCGCCGACCGCCACCGCGGAAGCCACCTCCGCGAGAGAAGCCTCCTCCGCGATAGCTTCCTGCATTGCCGCCACCTCTGCTTTTGTAATTGCTGTAATCCTTTGCGCGGTTGTTTCCTTCAGAGCGTTTGGCTGAATCGCGCTGAAGCCCATCGAAAGTAGAAGTGTCCATCTTCTTGGCGGCTTTGTCCCGGGCTTTGTCGTTAAGAGGTTGGACCTTGTCCGGCCTTTGAACGTCATTCCAACCTCCATTCTCCCATTTGCTCCAGTTGCCATTGTCGTCTCGACGATAAACGTTGCCGTCTTTGCCGGCATAGACATTATCCTGGCCTTTGCCGATAAACCCGCTCCCTTCCTCTCCTTTTCTCCTGATCATCGTGCCCTGGTCAGTACGAGTGACCCGAGTGGTATTGCCGGTTGCAGCGTTTGTGAATCTCCTGGTCTGCGCCCACTGGTCTCCTCTAATGACTGAGGTTGAGCCCCAGCTTCCGAAGACATTCGATCCCTGACGAGTTGAGGCAATCGTGCCGGTTCGGGGATTGAAAATCTGTGCTGCTCCTCGAGCTCCATAGGGACCCCAGGCCATCGCTCCGCGTGCATAGGTTCCGGTTGCAGGGTTATATCTTGCTCCGAATCCGATTCCACCGTAAGGACCATAGATCCGCCCGGCGCTGCCATAGAAACCGGTGAGTGGGTTGTACCATGATCCATACCCGAAGGTTCTTAGCGGCGGATAATAAATTGGGTAGTAGCCACCGTACCAATAGTAGGGCGGGTAGTACCATCCGGTCCCCCACATACTGCATCCCCAGCCCACCATCATTCCCGTGTATCCGGCTACTGCCGCAAACTCGACCCAATCGTCGTCTTTGTTCTCATCCTGAACCGTAACGTAGGTTACGTTATGAGCTTGCGAGCTTGCAGGAATTTCGTAGATCTCTTTTGGAACGGACTCGGCTACAGCCCACGGACCATTTGGGTTGCGCCCCATAAACCATATCCCATCGAAACACATGTAGTACAAATCACCGACCTTGATTATGTCCTTGTCGGTGTTGACGGCGCGTGCGAGTGATGTCCCCTCGATGGGAGCATACTCCGGGTTGCCGTTGTACATTACCTGGGGTGCTTTGACCTCTTTCTTGTTGACCCGGGCAGTCTGAGGAATCATCGCGAAAAGAACTGCTTCATACGCCTGCTCCGTTCCGGGCACTGCCGCCAGTACGCGAGAGCGAGGATGTTCAAGCGGGATCTTCTTGAAAACATCAGGCAAGTTTGGCGAGGCGAATGTCCAGGGCCCGTTGAAACCGGCGGAGGAAAACCACCGACCTGCCACGAGATAGTAAACGGGTCCAGTTTCGCCCAGGCGAAACACATCACTGTCGGTATTGCTTACCCACAATAACTTCGTTCCGGCGCCTCCTACAGGTTGGTATATCGGTTCCCCGCGTAGTGCGATCAACTCTGCCGGTTGAGTACTGACGAAGACCTTGGGGATAGGACCAACTATGTGAACTTTCAGAGTCTCCCGTACGTCTTTCCAGTTCTCTTCATTTGGAAGCTTTTTGAAACTGGACGGAAGCTTGTCAGCAGCCACCCATGATCCTTTAAGATCCGAAGCTTTTAGCCAGCTGTTCTCGTTGCGCAGATAGAACGTCTTTGTAGGCTCGTGTTGGAAGAGATCCCAGTTCGTATTAACAGCAAACTTCAGATCATTCTCTTTAATGGGACTCCAAATTGGATCCCCATCGATGTTGAGCAGGATCGCAGATGTTTTGCTGAAAAAAATCGTTGGTGGATCGGCTTTAATGTCCTTTGCATTTTTCGGAATGATTTGACTCTTGTCGATTGATGTCAGCACCCGATCGAGAGATATGATTCGATCTTCATCGGGTATTGTCTTTTCGATCTCATTAATGATCTCACGAGTCTGTTCCTTGGGAAGGGATTGAAAATTTGCTTCGGTTATTTTTACCGTTGTGAATTTGACCATGCGCTCGGTGGTTGAAACCTGCGTATCGGTTTCCATTTTCACCGTTCCGAGTGCCGGCTTTTCAGTTTCGCCCCCAGGCAGGTACGAGATCGCTGCGTAACCGACGAGGTGCTTCTGGTCATCCCAGCTTGCGATCTGCGGTTGGTGCATCACCACGTTCGCGCCGCTCGCGGTTGTGAAACTCCGGGGCCAGATTTTCTCCACGAACTGAGTCACTTTGCGAGCGGCAGTAACCGGTCGAGCCGGAGCCGGCGTCGGTTGCTGCTGCCCAAAGACGGAATTAGGAGGCACCACCGAATACAGACCACTTAGACTCACGAGAAGAAATAAGATAACCGCTCTCTTCATTGACAAACCTCTTATCGGCTCTTCCGCCTAAAAGATTTTGTTTTGCCCGAGCCGGATCGGCAGAAGCGAACTCTCTCTCATCAGACTGGATATCAATGACTCTCACTATGCCGGTCACTTACCACGTCTGATTACGCCCATAACCTTGGCGGGGAAGCTCCCAAAATTCTCGATTTCCAGATTCAACTTTTCGGTCTTTTTATCTTTCTTCATGCGAACCTGCGCAAGTCCGATGAAGGTCCCCGAACCCTTGCCCTTTTGATCAAACACGATCTCTATGATCGAGAATGGATAATCGTTGGAACGGTACCCGCCGCGGACCTCCCAGAAACCTTGCCACCGCTCAAAAGCGGCAATTATTCGCCTCTGGCCTTCAATCATATGTTCGCGGACCACCAGCAGATCGCGACGCGTCTGACCAGTTGCTGCAATGAATCCGAGATTGTTCTTACGAATAGTATCCAGAAATTCATCCTGGCCCTGAGTTGCTAATACATTTAAATACCTTAGCGCCTCCTCATCACTTGTTTTTGCTTCGAGCGTCAGGGTGAAGCCAACACTCGCGGACCTTCCGCTCATATTCACGATGGTGCCGGTGTAAACTTCTTTCTTCGGCCGTTCGTCATCACTCGTCTCGCTCTTTTGGCTCTTTTGGCTTGTTGAACTCTTCTTTTGAGCTGGAGTGAGGGGTGTCAGGACCAGGCAAAGTACACTCACGAAAATCAACACCAGGGATTTTTTCATAGGAGCCTCGCTTCTTAGTGGTTTTTCTTTGGGGGACTCGCAGAGAGCGGTGCCGCTCATCGTTCACCCACAACAGTGCTTC
>DATFWY010000196.1:0-6955 GCA_035258805.1 Blastocatellia bacterium
CTGCTTCTTCCCATGCCTGCTTTCGATGTAAGACCATCGCATCAATGAAATTGCCGTGCTGCAAAGCAATTGGATTCCACGGTTTCGTATTTCCGATACCCGTCTCCTCTCCGAATTTTTCCAGCAAACAATAGGCGAAGCTCGCATCACAATGTTTCAACCCCCCCAGTAAACTTTCGAGGCAACGCGGATACAACAAATTATCGGCGTCCAGTATGAAAACAAAGTCGGTCCGTGCGTGGGCAAAGGCTGTATTACGAGCATACGGCAAACCTCGGTTCGACTTGTGGTGGATAAGTAAGACGTCTCTAAAGGCAGTCTCATTTTTTTCAAGCCAGTCGGTGACGACCGCAAGGGAGTCGTCGGTAGAGCAATCGTCCACAACAATCAGATCGAGTTCTTTTAGGGTTTGGGACTTCACAGACTCCAAACAAGGAATAATATAGTCGCGGTAGTTAAATAAACTGATGGCGACCGTCAGGGACCCCTTGTGTTTCCCGGAGGGATTTACAGCTGATGATTTCCGAGAATTCCCAAGCCGCTGACTTGGCGGAAGGATGGGGAGCTTTCTCAAAGTTGCTCTGCTTGCCCGTACACAGCACCAGAGGGCTCTGCAGTTGGTGTTGTCGAGCCGCCGTATCATTGGCGCCGAGCTTGACCAGAGCCCGTTGGGGGCGATGGAATGTGGATAGTGCTTGTACCATTACCCTCAATGAGAGAAGCGTAAAGGCTTTCTAGTATGAAGGCTTCGGACTCAATGCGAGGAGGCAACACCTTCCTTGCGCTCAGATCTGTCAAAATATCAGGGTTTGCAGCAATCAGACGGATCTTGTCAGCCAAATCGTCTACATCCCCTGGCTTGAAGGTGAAGCCATTCACGCCATCCACAATCATTTCTACCATTCCTCCCAGGCTGCTCGCGATTACAGGAATGCCAAACATTTGCGCTACACTGATTACCAGAGGTGCGTTTTCATGCCAGACCGAAGGTACAATTACCACGTCAATGTCCTCTACAACATCCGCGATGCCATCAAAAGCATAGTCACCACAAAATTCGATTCGTTTGTCTGCTTCCGCCAGGGCTAGAAGATTCGAATAATATTCGTGTGCGTGAAAATAACCCCCATAGATCTTAAGCCGAAGGTTATCCGAACGAACCTTCGTAAATGCCTTGATTAGCACGTGAACGCCCTTGTGAGGCAAAAGGGTTCCTAAGAAAGCGATGTTTATAACGGCTGTTCTTCTGTCCGATGGCCGCCAATTAGCATTTTTGACTAGGGCGTAGTTCATGCCGACGGGCAGGTGAACAAATTGAGACGTGTTGATTCCGTTACGTCTGAAAACGTTGATTAGAAATTGGGAATGAGATACAACCACGTCGGTCAGGGCTAACATTTCTTGAGTCTCAATCCATCTATTCCTCAGCCGATCAAGCGCCTCAGTCTGATAACAATTCACCGCACAGTTCTTGCCAGTATCTGGCCCATCACATAACGTACCATCCGGTCGCTGCAACGTCGCGCGAGGGCAGAGGGCCCAGTAGTCCATCAGATGTAAGACGACTCTCAAGCCCCTCTCCTTTACTGCGTTTACGGTTTCACCTACCCTCATCGGATGAATGCAGTGTAAGAGATCAAACCGACACTCATCTAGAAACCGCTTTATCTCCTGGCACATCACTGGGTCCCTAAATCCAAAAGAAACACCAGGCAATCCGCCTTTCCGATCGAAATCCGAATGCCTAAAGGCGATCACAGGTACACCTTCGTATTCGAATGTTCTCCACAGGGCGGTATTTGCTAGTGGCTTCTCCCAGACAAGCTCTTTTGTTGCGTATGTCAACACGGCAATGTGATGGCCCATTCTCTGCATCTGCTTGGCCAAGTCGAGAGTATATCGCTCGGTGCCTGTGTAATATTCAGGGAAGAACTGATGGCAAGCATACAGAACTCGCATTTAAACCGTCGCCCCCTTTCCAAGTAGGTCATCCAATATGTCAAGCTGGTTCGTTGTTCCATTGTATCTGTGCCAGAAAGAGTATTCACCCAGAACACTACCGGCTGCACAGGCAAAAGCCTTGTTCATGAGGGCAATCACATCAGTCTTGGATGAAGCGGGATATCTGTTGCCCAAAAATTGCAGAATAGAATTTAGGATCCCTTGAAACGCCATTTGGCAGGGGTTGATGGTCAGAGAAGCATCTTCAAAGACATTTCCCAACGCAGTGAAAAACTTATCCAGTCTCGCTTCACCAGCATGATTTGGCTTTTGATGGGCCGTGCCAATAGTTTCCGATAGAAACGAGAGCAGGTCAGTTAAAACAATTGCCGGATCGAGTGTAGAATGTTTTCCAGTACGGACCGCAAAACTGTTTATGCCCAAATACAGCTGCTGAATAGAAGAGAGAAGTTGACCAAGGGTAAGAGTGCCCACCCACGTGGGTTGGGAAGGCTCCGTAAACAGCTTTAACACCACTAACATATCGATATAGTGTCTAGCCATGCAGTAAAAGGCAGACCGCGTGTGAGAATGTATGACTGAACGATGTGGTAGCAACTCGATGCTGTAACCTTGCCTTATGCATGAAAGCCCGAATTCAAGGTCTTCGGCAAAGGGAGTAGGTTTAAACCGAGTTTTTTCCCAGATTTGCCTTCTGACCATTGCGCATACATTGTCTAAGCCAGCAAGTTGCCGCAATTGTTGCGGCGGGACCCGGTCAAGCTCCGCCAGACTGCTTAATTTGGGTCGAGGAGTCTCAAAGAAAGCTCTGTAATGATTCCACATTTCCCAACAGGCATATATGTCAGCATTTGATTTAGGAATTTGTCGCACGCTGACGCCGGCGAGTTTTGAATCCGCCCGCAATACTTTCGCCATTTCATAAATGAGATCATCCGCAGCGGGAATGGCATCCTGGACCATAAACAAGATAAATTCACCCGTGCCCTGTTCAGCTCCAAAATTGCGGGTCAGCCCGTGGTTAAATTCCTCTGGAGGAATGCGAAAAATCCTAGCGCCGTAGCCCTCAGCGACCTTCACCGTGCCGTCCGTAGACCCTGAATCAACAACAATGATCTCAAGGTCTGCTATTCCCCTCTGACCATGTATGGCGCGCAGTGTGCTCTCGAAATCTTCTAGAATGCCATTCTTGGTTGGGATAACCACAGTCAACTTCACATCGATGGTTTCTCTTGGTGCTGATCTAATGACTGGGGCCGAAGATGTGAAAGCCTGCGTCATCGGAATTGGAATGGATGCCTCGAGATTACGCTCGGGAGCAACGAATCCCAACGACATTAACGGGTAAGCGCTATTTGGGGACGAGAACGCGTGGGAGTTCGACCCAGCATGCCCTATACTTTGCAGTTTGGCACGGACTTTTTCCAAACTACCAGCGAACCCGTTCGTCCGCAGATGCTGAAGCAAAAGATTCCATAGTTCTCCCCACGACTTACGAAACGAGATGCACGGTTCACCCCAGATTGCCCAAGCGAACTCCGCGCCCGCCCCTTTAGGTGGGAACGTAGAAATCGTAAGTTCTACTTCTTGGTTTGCAAAACGCTGAAGCGGCGCTTCCATTCTGACCCACCGGCGGTGCTTGGCAATCCGCGTTGGATGGATTAACTTCTTTCGCTTTAGAGAAAGCTTCTTATCTAACAACGCAATGGAGATCTGGAATTCTACACCACTGCGATTCTGCCCCCAGACCTCAGGCAGGAGCGCTATCCAAGCAAAAAATCTGGCGTTCCGTGGAACGTGCAGTCTATAAGAAACCGCGGCAGGAGGATGAAGGAACAGTGCATACTTTGCTGCGCCCCGGATCTGTACCGCCGACAGCCAACGTATTCTCTCCTCGTGAACTTGACCACTCGCTGACTGAACGATTGGAGTCATGGACTTAAGAGAAATAAAGCCAAACGCTTTGTGACGCCAAAGGTTCCGAACCACCTCAATAAAACCGAGGTTTCCCGATGGTTCGTGCGGCAGGTTAGTCGGTCCCCCTCCGGTAAGTCTCTTGAATGAGTCCTTCAGAACGTCGTACGTCTTCCGACGTCGAGTGCCCTGGGGATATAGTATGTCTCGCAAACGCCGGTACTTGAGGATCAGCGCCCACGCCAGACTTTCTTCAATATCGTACAATCGTTGTCGCAAATCCTGGACGTGGAATTTTAGTTGATTATTCTCTCGTGTAACACGCCCTCGCTCTGCTATAAGACAAGCAAGCTCCTCTCGATTCTGAGCTAACAGGTTGCTCTGAGAGTGCGCAATTGTCCGCAGCGTCGCCTGAAGTTCTATGGCCCGCTGTTCAAATTGACCTCGCTCCGTTTTCAGCCGCCTAACCTCCACCGCCCTTTCCTCCAAGGTCTGCTCCAGCGCCCGTACCTTGGCCTGAAGTTGAGCGGCTTCCCGATCGAGCCGTTCTCGTTCTATCGTTACTTGTTTTGTCTGTTCATTATTCTTCTTTAACGTCTCTTGCTGCTGCTGCACGACGGCTTGAAGCTCAGTTACATCCCGCGCCAGCCGGTTTCGGTCCTCCGCTATCCGGTTGACCAGTTGGTCTTTGTCCGCTAGTGCCTGTTCCTGGCTCTGTATTATGACCTGAAGCTGTTCGGCCTCTTGCGCAAACTGTCCGCGCTCAGCGGCGAGCTGCTCCAATTGATGCCCCTTCTCACTGAGTGCCTGTTCCTGGCCCCGTACCTTGACCTGAAGCCGTTCGGCCGCCTGTGCAAACTGTCCACGCTCAGCGGCAAGTTGCGCTAATTGATGCTCCTTATCCAGCAGTGCCTGCTGTTGCTCCTCCTTTTTCGATCGAAAGGTGTCCAGCTCCCCCTCAGTCCTTACAAGGCGTTCCGCAAGGTCCCGAAGAACCTTTTCCGGCATCATCAGCTCGAGTCGAGCACGCTCGAGATTAAAAGGACGTAACCTTGAAGCGTCTCTAAGAAAGTAATGGTTCTCATCTTGGATCTGGTCATACTGGACGTGCCAGCCTTTTGAACGTTCACTCTCAAGGAAACGCTTCTTTCTCTCGGCAAAGACTTTCTTTAGACCATGCCGTTGGCCGCGAATAGGGTAGTGCCGGAGCAGGAAGGAGACCGGAAAGGCACGCCGGCCTTCGAAACGCACTTCATGACCGCCCGACGGCACAAGGAAGGCTTTCGTCTTGCTCACCTTCCAACACTTGAGTTGCACCTTATCGAACTCGGCACCGTTCTCGAAGAATGTAAAATACTCACGCGGATCGTCACCGCGCTGAAAATTGTCATCGACCGGACAGAAGTTAAGAACTTGAAAATTGATACAGTTGTAACCGAGCTTGTCGACCCAGCGGATTGCCTCCTTCAAAGTAAGCCCGGGCCAAGGACTTTCACGGAATTCATCAGCATCGTGGTGGATTAGCCAATCCGCAGATAGCTCTGTCGTCAGCTGCTCCTTTCGACGAAGAATCCCGCTCCAATCGAACAGGCCTAGCGACTCATACTCAGGGGAAAGAGGCTGGGGAAAACGCTCAATATGTAGGAGACCACGACCAAGCCATTGGCTCGCCTCTTCCACCGTATCATCCGTCGAGTGATTATCGATCAAATAAACATCGATACCATTGTCGATAAGGTGCCGGATCACCGAAGAGATGATATCTTCCTCGTTAAACGCAGCGATAATCGCAATAACGTGAAACGAATCACTCATCGAAAAGTGCCCAGATCGGATAAGCAATTAAATGGACAGGCGTCTCTGTGCCACCTTTACGCGGCAGGGTTGGCAACGATACGGTGTGGCGACAAGACACTTGTCTATTGTACTCAGTCACTGAATTTGAGTCTGTCTTACGTGAGGCGAGCTTCATCCACCACGTTTTGTGATGCAGTGTCATGCTCGACATGCGCTTGCAATCTACGTCTCTGATTTTCCAACCCCAGGACCGCTTCTCTCCAATAGCTCTCGAAAACCGGTCTTTGTTTTTCGAGCACCGCTTTGACAAGGGAAAACGTCTCGGTTGCTTGAACGCCGTCCAGCGAACAACTGGTCACCAGCGCCTCATTGATCAAGGCCCCCTTCCGCCCACCTTCGCTGAGACGAAGCACCAACTCCCAATTGGACTGCTCCGGTCGATCGAAACTGGTATCATAACCCCCCGCCTGCTCCAGTTGCTCGCGCCGCACCACCGGAAAAGGTACTCGATGGCAGCCGGTGAGATCCGCCAGCCTCGCTGAATCCGGAATCCAAACAAACCCGGTCTTCTCGTCGTACAACCCGCAAGTCACAAAGGCGATGCTGGAGTCTGATTCCAAGACGCCCATGGCCCTTTCAATGTAAGTGGCGTCTACCGCCTGCTCCGCTCCCAGTGCGAATAGAACTGACCCCCGGCTTCGACTTAACCCAACATCTCGCGCCCTAACCATCCCCACTCCATCCGTTCGAACTACATCCAAGTCGGACTCGCGATACCAATGATCCAACATCTGCACTGTCAGGGGATCGGTGGAGCCGTCATCCACGACAACGATCTCGTCTCTCGGCCCCAACTGACGGTTGACGCTATGCAAACAGATCGGCAGCTGTCTCCCCTGATCGCGGCAGGTCAACACTACGGAGATTCGAGGAGGCATTTTTTTCTTGGCTAACCGCCGGCCCAACAACTTCAAGTGACTGAATCCGCGCCGCAGCGGCCGTGTCAACCTCCACGATCGTGATCCCAGAACCAATCTCAAAGCTCCCTCAAGAACCTCAATCAGTCGCGCTTCACCAGCGTCCCATGACGACCGTAACTGTGCCGAAGCGGGAAATTCTAGCGTGCGCTTCTCAATTGCCTCAGGACCCCCGGTAGAAATCGGCTGTAGCTCTCAGCATGCTTTTCGACCAGGTAGCGCATGAGCAAAGCATGATTGCCAGGCGCGGTGCACGAACTGCTCATCGAACCCTTGCGGATTCGATATCGGAAAAGGTACTCCGG
>DATFWY010000197.1:0-5895 GCA_035258805.1 Blastocatellia bacterium
ACCCAGATCTCGTCTTGGTGTCCGTTCCAATGATCAGATCTGAAGAGTCTTTGCAGAAGGTTGTTAGATTCCCAGTCGATTTCTATTCCAGGGAGGAGAGTCTCATGATTGGAGAAACAAAGACGAGAAATAAATCCAGGCGAGTTGCTTTTAGTCGAGTCGCGCTCTGGGTAGCCTTTGCGAGTGTCGTGATCCTGGGCCCCCAAGTTGTCCAGTTGAGACCAACCGACGTCCTCGCGAAAGCGTCAAGCAAGCAAAACAGCAGCACGCTCAATATCTCTGTTCGTGACAGTGTGACCGGCTACGCTGTCAGCGATCGGGTGATATTTGCGACTCCACGAGGCGGCGCAATCACGATGTTGTCGAATAGTGCCTCCGCGCAAAGCTTGTACCAGCTCTCTTCTGGTCACAATGACCTCGAGGTCGTAGCATCCGGCTATCAACCTCTGAAGACACACTTCGAGCTGGACACTCAGAGCGCGCTAGACGTAACTGTCTGGGTTGACCCTGAACAGATTCCTGAGGAACTTCGCCCCGAAGTTATCCAATCGCGGTTGAAGGCTGGCTTCGTAATGCTACACGGCCACGTTGTGAACACGAGTGGCCAACCGCTGCAAGGGGTGAGGGTCTACCTCGAACAGATTGGCGTGGGCGGGTTGACCGATAGCAGAGGTTACTTCCTTTTTTATGCGCCGGCTGCAGTGATAGATCAAGCGAATGATTTGCCGGCAACCGACAATCTATTGGCCGACTTGAACGGCTACAAGCAATATCGCTTGACCAATGTCCTGCTTCCAGAAGGAGCGTCGCACTTCATAATCGATATGAAGCGAGGCAAGGGAGTCACTGAGCAGGACGCGACGCATAAGATGATGCGAACCACTGAGGAACTCAAGGATTCGCAAAGCCGACCTTCAGGGCCCGCAGCCGGTAACAAAAGCAACGCGCAAAATGATATTTCAACCGAAGGAGTGGTTCGACCGATGAGCGTGGCCGTGCCATCAAGCATTCGTGTCGGCTTCAATTGCTCGTGCGCTTCGTGTAGTACCGTTCAAGTGTACAGTCTGGACACTTATGTAAGGTTGGGTCTCGATGATGAGTGGATTGCTTCGTGGAATGCCAATGCTTTAAAGTCCGGAGCCATAGCCTATCGGAGTTATGGCGTCTATCACGTCTATCATCCACGCGATCCCAATTACGATATTTGCAGCACGACTTGCTGCCAGGTCCTCAACCCGTCTACTTCGAATGTGAACACTGATAACGCAACGGCCGCTACATCCGGCATGATTGTCGTGGATAGCACCGGAAACAATCCGTTCTTCGCCGAATACGCCGCGGAGAACAACGACAATTTCTGTGCTGATGGATTTACGGGAAGTCCCAGCTTTAACTGGCCGTGCATGAGCGATTCGGTCGACGCCGGACAAGCTTTTAACGGTCATGGTCGCGGAATGTGCCAGTGGGGAACGCAACGATGGTCAGTCAACCAGGCAAAAGACTACTTATGGATTGTGGACCACTATTACAACAACAACGGCATGCCAAGCGGAGCGAGATCTGGCATTCTTCAGACTCCGTCTCCAGATTTCTTCATTTCAGCAAGTCCATCCTCACAAACGGTGATCCCTGGGGCTAGCGCAACCTACACCGTCACCGTGACTGCTTCAGGAGGATTCACCGGAACAGTTGACCTAAGCGCCAGCGGTTTACCGGCCGGCGCCGACGCAAGCTTCAATCCGGCTTCTGTAACTGGTTCCGGGTCATCCACGATGACCGTTACCACGAGCGCCGCTACTCCCGCCGGCTCAAGTACTCTCACGATCACTGGCACCAGCGGCGCTCTCACACATACCACTACTGTATCTCTAGTTGTTAATAACCCGAGCGCAGACTTTTCGCTCTCGGCGTCACCGTCCTCTCGCACCGTCGTACGTCGGCAAAGCACTACCTACACAGTAACCGTCACTCCGTCAGGCGGGTTCAACGGTACCGTAACCTTCTCGATCAGCGGATTAGCTGGCGGCGCAACACCGAGCTTCAACCCGACGTCGGTGAACACATCTGGCAGTACAACGTTGACAGTGACCGCGGGAAATGCGAGGGGAACGTTCCCGTTAACGATCACAGGAACAAGTGGCGGCTTGCAGCACACAACTTCAGTCACGCTCATCGTCACGAGGCAGTAACTCTGCTTTCGCTTTATCTGAATCCGATAGAGAATCGCGTTTAAGCGGTTCTCTATCGGATTCACCCTGAGACTTTGGGGAAACGCGCTCCTAGCACCTATAAGGAACTCAAGACGCCTCTGCTTCAACGTGCGGTCAGCCTGGTTAGGACATGCGCAAGTTCCGATGCCGCTGCGGGATTCGGTGGCAGCCTGCCCGAGGATTTTATTGAGGCTCGGATCAGATCGTAGATGCTGGCGGCAAGCGGGGACCTGGGATAATCGCCGGGGTCATCGGCAGTCATCACGACGACTACATTCAAGTCGCGGATCACTCCAATCCGCTGACCGGCTCCTCCCCACGCCTCCGCCACGTGGCGCTCCGGGTACAACCACCAATAATAGCCATAAGCGACAGGCCCACCCTTGGCCGGCATCTTGCCTTGTTCGCTTAGCGATCTTTCTACCCATTCCTTCTCCAGGATGCGTCGGCCGTCGAATTGGCCGCCTTGCAAGTAGAGAAAACCGATCTTGGACATGTCCGCCGGCCGCATCTGAAGCGCCGCCGAACCGATACTGCGTTGCTGTGGATCGTGGTCCCAGGCAACATCCTTGATTCCAAGCGGCGCGAACAGCCGCCCTCGCGCGAACTCGAGCGCCGTCTTGTCCACCGCATTCTGAAGCACAGCGGAAACAAGGTGGGAATCGCCGTTACTGTAATTCGTAATCTTGCCCGGATCAGCGGCCATCGGTCGCTCCAGAATGAACCGCACCCAATCTGAGCTGTGTCCCATCTCGTCGGACGTGTTATCGGGCGGCGACTGATGCCACGAAATGCCGGAGGACATGGTGAGCAGATCCCGTATGGTGATGCGCCGCCAAAGCGGATCGCCATTCGCCGCTCTGTATTTCCTGAGATAAGAAAGCACGCTTCCCTCCTCGCGCAGACGATGATCGTGGACCGCGATCCCCACCAGTGCCGACAACACGGCCTTCGTCGCGGAATTGAGATAGTGCTTTCTCTCCCGATTGTATGGCAGCCAGTAGGCCTCGACAACGAGGCAGCCATTCCTCGCAATGAGCAAGCTGTGAAGGTGTTTCGTCTCGCTTGCGAGTTCGCTGAGTCCCCGGCTGAGCACCGACGAGTCCAGGCCCTGTTCCTCCGCTGTGGTAACGCATAGGCTGCTTTCTTTCGACGGACTCTCTCCCAGGCAGACGTACGCGCTCGCAAATGCAGCGACGACGAGCAGTAGAACAGCTTTTCGGGGCATTATTCGTTTCGCTCAGATATGTTGCGGGTCAAGTCTCATCTCCATCACTCGAACTGTTTCGGAGAAGCCTTCTCGTCGATAGAAACTTCGACTGCGTTCGGTCGGCCACAGAATCACTGCATCGACATCACTCTCTTTGATCCATTCCATCGCCGCTGAAAACAATTGAGAACCGAGCCCGCAGTTACGATAGTTCTCGCGAACGTAAAAGTTTGTTATGTAACCGAGTCGCTCCGGTTCAATCATGGGGTTTGGAATTTTCTCGATCAGCTGTGCCCAGATATTTCCCGCGGCGACTCCGTCGCACTCGGCAATCCAGCATCTCCACACTGCGGCTTCGTGCAAACGATCCTGCATCCACTTTGCGGATCGTTCGACAAAACCGTCTTCATCTTCGCAGTTCGCGCCAAACGAAGACCGGAATTCATACCGAAGTGTCGCGAGCGCGTTTGCATCGCCAGGACCGGCCATCCGGATTACAACGTCCGTTCCGAAACGAGCGCTAATCTCATTATTTGACATGTGAATTCCACCCCTCACGGACACACGTTGGTGGGATTTGACAAACGTCATGAAGCTGCCATTTGTCGTAGGCTAAGTATGAACCATCCACCAACTGCGTTGGTGGGATTTAGGATTTTTCAGACAGTCTTGTAGACGTTGGGGCCAGCGAGTGCTTCGGTGGGATTCCATGACCGACTCAAGACAAGACCCCTTCATTACACCTTAACTCGAGTTCAAACGATGAGCGGAGGAGTGCCCTCAATAACCTTCTTTTCCAAACGTGGCGCCTCGCCGCGAGACCATATCTTTACTCGATGTGAAACCCGATATACTAATGGACCCCCATCTGGACTTTCGCTTCTTTCGACCGGACGACGAATGCAAACAAACTCAACGTCCAGCGCATCGCTGCCTGCTCGAACGACGGCATAACCGTGACCGCTCAGATCCATAAAAGAAAGATGAGGAGCGACTTCAGGATTGCTTTCCCCAAGCGCCTTTCGCAGGTCCCCACTCTTTTGCATCTCGAGACCGCTTTTGACTCCGTGCATCAGCGAGAGATTGATAGCAGGTTGAACCGCCGACCCGTCAGCCGGCCTGTACAGATAAACCGAACGCAGTGGATGGTCCTTCGGGAGATTGTACGAAGCTCCCTCAAAAAGAGTTGGAGCTGACACCGAACCGGTAACAAACTCGACCGCAACCGGTTCAAAGCGTTTTGGCGGGAGTGATTCAGATAACAGGCCCGCCTGAAACGAGTGCCGGTCGCCCGCCACCGTCACCAGTCCGGTTATCCCTTCGCGACGAATTATATTCATTATCTCCGAACGTTCCGCTGAACAGGTTGACCAGTCATCGCTGCTTATCGAGCCGTAGCCAGTCGCCGGCCAACCTACACCTAACTCTTTCGGCAGGTTTTGAAAATCCAGTCGCCAATCCAACATGCCGACCGAGTTGCCCCAGAGCTTCCAATTCGCTTTCGATCCTCTCAACTGCGTGACAAACCATTTCTTCTGCGCAACGCCGAGCATCGATTGTGCGGGAGCATTTTTCCGGGGATTCGCGAGATCCTTTCCGTTGAAGCGAATAGTCTCGGGCGGCCGCCCGCCGTTGACACCGGCGTCAAGAATCTCGATCACATGCTGAGGAACGGTGTACGGAAAATCTCTGGGCTGAAACGGCGCGGTTGTGGCTTGATCCCCAATCGGCTCCGATCGAAAAGAGCGGTTGTCGGTCAGAATCAAATCTACGTTCTTGCCGTATCGAAATGATCTGAAGAGCTTGAGGCTATTGATCGCCGCAAGGTTATCGGCTTGCAAACCAAGACCGTGATCGTCGAATTCGCCCAGCGGTTTGTCGGAAACCTTTGGCGGGTCAAATCGGTCGATTCCCTGCCCCGTAGCTTTTATTACGCGAGCGGGCTGATACTCGAACCATGCCCGCGCGGCCGCCACCTTGCGCGTCTGAGCCGGACGCACACCGCTAAAGTTCTGCTGACTCTGCCAGCCTTTCCATGAGAATTCGTGATTGTCCCACATACAAATGAACGGCCAACGCGCTCGCGCATCCTGCAAATCGGGATCGAGCAGGTACGCGCGGTAAATCGATCGATAGTCCTCGACCGTGGTCGGGACATGGAAGTCGCTGATCTTTTCACCCGATTTGAATCTAACTATGTCACGCAGACGCCGGCTGTACATTCCCTGCGGGCGATCTTCCGGATACCAGACAACTTCGTAAATGTAGTCTCCAAGATGCAGCACAAAGTCGAGTTGATCTGCCTCTGCGCGATGTTCGTCCTCAAAGATCATTCGACGATAGGCATTGCAGGCGCCCTGCTGTACGTTTTGACAACTCACAAACGCGAACTGTACCGGCCGAGTATCGGTGCTTGACGGTGCAGTGATCGTGCGACCGATGCGGCTTCCGAGCCCAAACTCATCGGTGAAGCGA
>DATFWY010000198.1:0-48368 GCA_035258805.1 Blastocatellia bacterium
AGTACCAGATTCCTGTGCCGGTGCATTGGGAGCCTCGGATGCTGCAGGAGGAGTTGATATCGGTTGCTCGACCGGCGCTTTTCTCCCGCCCAACGCAAAAACAATCGTACCGGCGATAATTGCCACAAACACAGCGCCAACCGCTGCGTAGTGTTTCCAGTTAAGCTTGCTCAAAAACGAGGACTGCTTAGGCGTACTCACCTCGCCCTGCGGCGGGGGTTGAGGCGCCGCCAGCGCATGAGCTCCAGGAGCGGCCTGACCAAGACGCGTCTCCTTGAGCTCATCGAATTTGGACGTCACAAATTTCTGATCTGACCCTAGCCTTGTAGGTTTGAGACTTTCGCCGGAGGCGGCACCCATCTGAATTGCTCGGTCTGCTTGTGTAACTGGTGCAGCATAACCGGCGGCGCCTGTTCCCGGCGCGTTGAGAGGCGTCGTCACCGCCCCGGTGGTCCGACGCATAAGCATAAGGCGGAACTCGCTCGCGCTCTGAAATCTTGCATTCCTCTTTTTTGCGAGAGACCGCATAATCGCCTGCTCGACCGACAGGGGGATATGCGGTGCGTGTACGCGCGGCGGAGTGGGCGCGACCTCAATTTGGCACCGCATCAACTCGTATTCGCTGCTGCTGTCGAACGGCACTCGACCCGTCAACATCTCGTAAAGCAGGATCCCCAGTGAATAGATATCTGAACGGGCGTCGGTCTCTTCGCCGCGGACCTGCTCCGGCGACATGTATTCAACGGTTCCGATCAAGTGTCCGGCCTTGGTTAATCGATTGCTGCCCAGAACACGTGCAATACCGAAGTCCATAACCTTGATGGAGCCCGTTTCAGTTAACATCATATTCGCGGGTTTGATGTCCCTGTGTACGATGCCCAGTTTGTGAGCGTGCTCAATTCCCTCGAGGGCCATACAGAACATCTCAATTGCGCGATCGCATTGCATCGCGCCTTGCGCTCTTATGACATCATCAAGCGTCTGACCGCGAACGAATTCCATCACCATAAAGAAATCGTCACCCTGGCGGAAGAAACTATGCAGCGTAGCGACATTTGGGTGATTCAGCTTAGCAAGCGTCACGGCTTCCGTTCGGAACCGCTCTACAACCTGGGGCTGTCTCGCAAGCTCCGGACGCAACATCTTTATCGCAACCTCGCGCTCGAGCATCAGATCAACGCCTCTAAAGACCGCGCCCATCCCGCCTTCGCCGATCTTGTCAACGATCTTATAATTGCCTACTACACTGCCTATCATTTGTTGACCCTCGCCAGTTGGATCTCTCAAGAAGCCATTGAACCTACTGGTAGCTCTGAATCAGATTAATGACCAGGTTGGCCTCCGACTTCTGTTTATTGTAAGGCGCGAAGTTATAAGTTTCACCTTTACCGGCTCCAACTTTCAAGTGGAAGGCCCCAAACTGAGCCCCTACGAACCCATTTAGCTTAGCCTCTTTGATGTCCTGACGGGTAGCTTCAAACGTGTGATTTCCGTCATCTGCTCTAAAGGTAACGTTGCGCTTTGAGACGAACAACGAACCCTGGCAAAAAGTATTAAAAAGCCTGTCGTGATCGTGATAGACGCGGAACGGAGCCCCGCCCCCCCGGTCGATTGCGGCTCGCATAGATCGTTCTGCCGCATTGATATCGTGAATGCCGTAGAGCTCGGCAAAACCGAGAAGGCCGTACGCCTGAGGCCTCGAAGAATCCAGGGCGACCGCCTGCTGCAAGAACCTGACCGCCGCGTTAGCGTTGTTTGCTTGCATCGCAGCCACCGCTTTGTCGGTGAGATCATCGTAATCAGGCCCGGCAGGCGCAGGTCTGAGCGGCGGCCTGGAAGGCGGCGAACTCGGCGCCGGCTCGCTTGCTTTTGCAGTTATGGCGCCTATGAGTGAATTATTGCCTCCGGCATCCTTTATCTCCCGTGCGATCTGCGGGGTTATGCTGAAGCTAACCCCCCTCACTTCCACAAATTGTTCTACCCTTGCAGGCGGGACTCCGCTCTGAAGCAACGTCACAATTTCGTTTTTTGCCAGAGGCGGACCGGGCGGCACGCTTGAGTTAGGCCTCGAGTTGGCCGGCGGATTGTTTGACGGATTTGGGGACGTATTGTTTGGAGGCGGGCTGCTGGTTCCGCGATAGTTTTTGCGAATCGCGTCAATTACCTCAGGACGGGCGCCGGCAGCTCGAAACTGCGACTCAACATCCGATGTCATTTTGAAATCAACACCACGCTGCTCAATTGCCTGGACAACCTCAGCAGTCGGCAGCGCGTTCAATTGAACAACCCTGATCAGCTTGTCTTTATCGTATGGTTGCTTGGCCTGCATCTCCGCGATGCTTGTTGCCATCGTCGCTAATAAAAACCCCACGAACACTGTCAAAACTGTTCGATAACCCTTAAGAATTTTGATGAGTTGCTCAGTCATCGCGTCTCCCACTGATAACATTACCTACTGACTAAGAAGCCTTCGGGCCTCCGCAGCTTTGCGCTCCTTTTCTTTACGTGCTGCTGTCTCGGCACTGTTTTCTTTCCGAGCTGTCTTTGTGCTCTTACTCGGGGCATTATCAGCACTCGCCACAGCATTCCTGGGTGAAGCATCGAGAGCCGGCTTCCCAAGCTCCTGCGGTGCCTGGGACGGCGGAGTTTGTGGCAACGCCTGCGGCGGAAGAGAAGGCTGATCGGCGCCAACTGTAGGTACAGGCGTGGGAGTGGCGGGCTGTACCGGTTGACTTGTCGGTGCGGCCTGCGGTGAACTTTTTGGCTTACTGATTGTGAACAGGACAACAGCCGTTCCCACAATAATAATGAACAATACCGCAGAAATACCTACGAAAAGTTTAGCGTTGGATCGAGAGGCTGCATGGACCGGAGACGCGTATGCAGGAGCCGGAGCTGCTTGGTACGGAGGTCCGCCGGGCAAGCCGTTGCCATGCAAAGATGCCGCAGTCTGATCCGCTGCAAGACGGGTAGGCTTCAATTGGTCAGCTTGCGAATCGCTCGAAACCTGACTAGCCAATCTCGTTTCTCTGGACACCGGCGCTGCGGCTCCCGGAGACCCGATAACCTGCGTCGCATCCGGTGGTCTCAGTACCGGAGGCTGGATCATTGGCGCTGAAGCCTGTTGTCCACCTAGCAAAACATTCCGAAAATCAGCGGCACTTTGAAAACGCGCTTCGATCTTTTTAGCAAGCGCTCTCATGATCGCTTGCTCGATGTTCTGGGGGATATTCGCTGCGAAAACACGAGGCGGCTGCGGAGCGTTTTCTATCTGCATCCGCATTAAATCGAATTCGCTATCGGAGAAGAAGGGCACTCGGCCTGTCACCATTTCATAGAGCAGGATCCCGAGCGAATAAATATCGGAGCGGGCATCCGTCTCCAACCCGCGAACCTGTTCCGGCGACATGTATTCGATCGTACCAACGATGTTTCCCTGCCTGGTCATTCGAGAGGTGCCGAGTACTCGAGCGATACCAAAGTCCATAACCTTTAATGTCCCGCTCTCGGTCAACATCATATTTGCCGGTTTGATATCGCGATGCACAATGCCCATCCGGTGCGCGTGGTCGATTCCTTCAAGTGCCTGGCAGAATAATCCGATGGCTCTATCACAAGGCATGGCCCCCGACTGGCGAATAAGGTTCTCGAGCGTTTGGCCCCGGACGAACTCCATCACCATGAAAAAGTCTTCGCCTTGCCTTAGGAAACTGAAAAGAGTGGCAATGTTGGGATGATTCAGCTTTGCCAGTGTAACTGCCTCCGACCGAAATCGCTCGACTACCTGAGGCTGACTGGCCAGCTCGGGTCGAAGCATCTTGATGGCCACTTCGCGTTCAAGCATAAGATCGATGCCCTTGAACACGGCGCCCATCCCACCCTCTCCGATCTTTTCGGTGACCTTATAGCTGCCAACAACGTGACCAATCATTTAGGTGTCTCCGCGGTTCGCGTTTCTGGAACTTCGCCGGGCTCTTCACCTTGAGGCTTGAGATTTACGATACCGACGGTGATGTTATCGTGTCCTCCCCGTTCTTTTGCAAGCGCGATGAGGTTCTCGCACGCTGTCTGCGGCACACTCAACGACACGATTCGCTTAATCTCATCGTCCTGAACCAAATCGTATAGGCCATCGGAGCAAAGAAGAAAGCGGTCGCCCGCCCTCACAGGAAAAGGCTCCTGCCAGGTCGTGACTTCCACTTCGGGGTGACTCCCCATTGCTCGCAATATGACATTCTTCTCTGGATGGTGTCGCGCTTGTTCGAGCGTAATTAAACCAGCCTTTACCATCTCCATAACTGCCGAATGATCCTCGGTCATAAGATAGATCGAACCGTCGCGAACGAGATATATCCGGCTGTCCCCTACGTGGGCTGAAATGGCGGTGCCATTCTGAAGGACAATCGCGGTGCATGTAGTCCCCATCCCGTTCTTACTCGAATCCTTTTCGGCTTCTTTATGAATCGCCAGGTTTGCTTTGTGAAAAGCATTCTCTAACGACGATCGAGGGTCACCTGAATCATCATAGTAGGCTCGCGATATCACTTCGACCGCCAAACCACTCGCTACTTCGCCGGCTGTATGACCGCCCATCCCATCCGCGACAACCATGAGAACACCCTTGCGCTGGAGTACGTCGGGATCGGACGGTTGAACATACCTTCCGGAGTCTTCGTTCAACTCGCGGACGCAACCAACGTCGCTCATCATACTGATTACCAGGTCGAAGGCACCGGGCTGAGCCAGAGCTACTGTTTCTTTGACACCTTCTTTAGGTTTTGTCTTTTTCTTTGTATTGAACATACGATCACTTCTTTTCGATCTTTTCCAACATGAAGGTATAGGTCTTTTTATTTTCGGTTGTTGTCAACCGCACTGACTTGTCCTGGAAACCTTCGAGCTTGAGCACAAATTCAAATTGCTCTCCTGATTTTGCTTGAAAGCGATGAGGCGTATATCCGACTTGCTCACCGTTCCTGTAGACTGCGGCGCGTCCCTCGGCGCAGTCGACCGTATAGATCTCTGCGCCTGGCGATGCAGTCTGTTTCTGTGTGGCGGCAGATTGTGCACCGGGTTGAGATTGTGCAGACGTTGATGGCGGATTGTCTTTCAGAAGGAAATACAATAATACAGCAGCTACGAGCAAAACCGTTCCTACGACTGCGCCAATTAGAGGTAAAGATGACTTAGCTTTCGGGGAAGTCGAACTCGTTGCCGGTCTGCTTAAGTGCGATCCGGACGAGGTCGGGTCGGGGTAAGTCGGAGAGGTCGGTAGCCCGGGACTCGCCAGCCGCGTTGGCGGAATTGATATGGCCGCAGCCGCGCAGTTCACATCCTGAAGAAGATCACCAGCAGATTGGTAACGATCGGAGGGATTCTTCTTCAGGCATTTCTGGATTATGTTCTGCACCTCTTTCGGAACGCTTTGATTCATTACGGAAGGAGGCGTATAGCTCGCTTTGGTTATTTTCTGGCAAAGTTCGCCTATTGTGTTTGCTTCAAAAGGCAAGTGGCTCGTGGTCATCTCGTAAAACAAAACTCCAAGAGACCATATATCAGACCTGACATCCGCCACTCCGCCGACCAATTGCTCGGGTGACAGGTACTGAAGCGTACCCACAAACGCACCGGTCACGGTTAATGCCGGACTTGCTCCTGACTTCGCAATCCCGAAATCAAGCAGCTTGATCTGTCCGGAGGGCGTGACCTTGACATTGTTTGACTTGATGTCGCGATGAACAATTCCTCGGCTATGAACATACGCGATGGCCTCGACAACTGACTGAAAATAACGGATCGCATCCGGCAGTGGAATTCCTCCCCAGGTCTGTACGCAATCGGTTAAGGTCCGGCCTTCGATATACTCCATAATGATGCATGGCTGGCCGTTGTATTCGAGAAAGTCGTATAGGGTAACGATATTGTGGTGTTGAAGGCCGCCTTGAATGCGGGCTTCATTCAGGAATCGTTCGACGAATTCGGGGCTATGAGCAGCCTGGCTCAATATCTTAACCGCGACTACCCGGCCAATCTTTGAATGAACACCCTGGTAGACCTCGCCCATGCCGCCTTCGCCGAGCTTCTCCACCAGACGATACTCGCCGATTGTAGAGTTGATCAGGTGTGTCCGACTCATGCTTCTACTGAGAGCCGACTCGCGCTCCCGTCTCCTTGTGATCGAATTATTTGGCTGCGCCTACGCTCATTAGCTCCTTGCCATAACGGATTGGAACCGCATAAGTGACGGATGCGCCGCCAAGAGTTCCGCCGGCGTAAAAGATCCCGGTCACGCGACCGTGATCATCGAAGACAGGGCCGCCGCTATTTCCGGCCCCGGTCGAGTTTATAGTCAATTGATAAGCGTCCCCGAATCCACTGTAGACCATATCCTTGCCGCCGTTTCCTTCTTGTCCTCGTATAACTCTGCCTATGTTTCCGACGCTTATTGTTGGATCGGGAATGATCTTGAGTTGCGCTTCGCGATTAAAGATATCCTGCGATTTGATAACCCCGTAGACTGGCGGCGAAACTCCAGGATATCCCAGTACTATCGAGGCATCGCCAGGCTTGATGGTATCGTAGTTATCATTGAGCTCTACTTTGGGCACTGAATCCGGGACGTCGATCTTTAGCATCGCGACGTCGTGACGATCGGATACCCGCGCAAGCTTTCCAGGTATGCGCAGCTCGTTCTTGGCAAACGTAACGTTCAGATAATCATTGCGTCCATCAAAGCCACCCTGGAGAGTCTGGCCTGCCTGTTTGGTTTCGGATGGAACCCAATCATTGGGCGCCTGCACCAAAAACGGCGTGCCATCCGGCTTCAGCTGGATGCCACCGTTGCTGATCACTACCCCCGGCGTTGCCTGCGCTGGAAAGCGATAGCTGGTCCTCCACGTGGCACCGACATGACGGTTGGTCAAAATGAATCCGTCGCCGGTTACCGCGAAACCCGTTCCGCTGTGTTCCCCACCAATCGGTGGGCCTCCTCGATTGTCGAGAGTCAATAGCGGTTCAACAGTGTTTTGTCCTACGAGCACATAAGTCGCTACCGTCTGACGCCCATCATTTACTATGTAATGCAGATTCCCCTGCTGATCCCTCCATTGATTTGGGATGAATTTGTGATAAACCTGTCCTCCGTTTGAGGTGTAAATCAGTTTCCATCCAGCTTCGATGTAAACAACCGAACTCGTATAGTTCTTCGCTATGTCCGCCGGGCTCATTGGGGCATTGGAGGCGGCGGCGCTCATCGCAGCTTTTGTGTCGCTTATTTCTTTATTCGAGGATATCTGTTGATAGATTAAGAAGCCCGCAAGTGCGAGTACCACGAGAATCAGCGCGGCCCCACCAAACAGGATAAGCTTACGGCTGTCGCTTTTGTTTTGCGCGATCATCCGCTCTACAGTTGCCCTTCCCACCTGACCGGGCGCCGGCATTGTAGGCCCTGGACTCATCGGCACCGACATAACCGGGGAACCTGGAGACGAACCGACACCCATACGAGTAGGTGGCGTAGTGGCAGGGCTGGAGCCATAGCTCGCAGTCGTACCCTCCAGGCGGGTGGGTCGCGTATCACCCTGCGGCCGCGGTTCGAGATCGAACTGAAACTCCGGCCCGCCGGCCCCGAATTGAACCATGTCGCCGGGTGCAATCCTGGTTGCACCGACGATTCTCTGCCGGTTGACGAATGTTCCGTTTCGACTATTCAGATCGGAGATTACAAACTGAGTTGGATCGGCAGAGTCTTGCACTACTTTCGCATGTTGGCGGCCAACCAGATCGTCCCTGTTCGGATCATACTTAACAGATGATGACGGATCACGTCCGAATATAAGTTCTCTGAAGTGTGCTAACGGAAACTCCTCGACCTGGCCTGCCTTCGATCCACTCACGTGCCTGAGAACAATACGCTCCATGCTTGGTCTCCTTTTCTAGAATTTGCTTGAGGGCCGAGCGTCGAGGAAGCGGCCGCCCCACGTATTCAAATCCGCCTCCCGTTTGTGCGTTGGCGTAGCGCCAGTTCGAAAAGTAAACCGGCTCTATCCAAAGAGCCGTTCGGATCTATCTAGTGGACGGGTTCTGGATACAATCCACCCCGAGAACCTTATGTTACAGAGGAAGGCTCTCATCCACACCGGTTCTTAGGTGACCATGATTTCTTGAAACTTTCCAAAGGCTGCTACAAGATTCAGCGGCATTCTAAGCCTACCCAAATCTTAAAAGCAAGAGAGTAAGAATGGGAATATGTCAGAGCTAAGTTTCACCACGGGATGGGAAAGAGGATCCATGACAGCAATAAGCCGATCCCCAGGAATGAGCCAAATACCTTCAACCCATGTATCAACCGTTGACGAGTAGTATCGGCCTTAGGATCGACTGCGGCGAGCACGACTGCCGCCATCGCCGCGTACATTGACATCATCAGCAGATGCATCAGCGTTTCCTCCCTGCTGCGATATCAAAAGTATCATGGATGACTAGATAGTTGAGAAGCCCGGATAGAAACATAAAAGTGTTGCCGTACTCGAATGTCGGTGAGGCCGCCGCCTGAGGAATGGGTGCTGTTCCAAGGCCCAGAACGTAAGAGCCTATGTAGCAAAGCCCTGAACCTATCTGCGCAAAAAACCACAATACCGTAATCAGGTCGAAATGAAACATTGAGGGCGGATCCGCAACTGTTGGCCAATAAAGATGTCCGTTCAGAAACAATCCTAATGCGAAAGCTACGACAATAGTGACAAAAAAAAGCAGTGCGCGACCGGTTTTCCCAAGCACGAGATGTCCGGCGCCCGGTATCAACCAGGCTGCAATTACTGCAGCGGTTCGTTGGGTGAAAGGATATCGTCTGGGTTCGTTAAAGGGAATTGCGCGATCTGTAAAACGTGCGGCGATGTTATCACCCACGGCGTCTCTAGGTTGCAATGTAGGCTCCTCTCAGAATCTAAGCAATCAATTCTAGGTGGCGGTCTGAGAGAGTGTCAACTGAGCCTGGTAAGGCGACAGATCAACGCACAAATGCCTCTCAACCGCTTGTTGACACTGCTTGATTTTGTCGAATCGCCTGCGATAAGATGATGCTATCAATCAGCAACAAGGCAGGACCGAGCGAGGGATATGAGAAAAGTCGTGGGCTGGGTCTCACGAACAATCAGCGAACGTCCTCCAGCGGGGGTGAATCACACCTAAGCGTGCTGATCTCCCGCGTCGCCCTAAGGAGGTGCACGATGGGAGATCGGATAACCAACCGTCAGGTGCTGAAACATAAGGCGGAAAGCCTATCGGAACCCGAGATCGCCGAAGTCCTCGATTACATAAACATAATGGAGTCGTTGCGCGAACAGGCCAGCAAGCCTGACCTGTTCGATGACGAGCTCATGAACCTTCTGGCAGATGCCCTCGAAAACCGGCGCGCACGTGTCGTGACAGAGTGGGACCGAGTCCGGCGACGAGCCGATAATCGCGCATCTACTTTCGTATCATCCAGAAAGCTAATGTAGGCGGATCGAAAGCCGGATGCCACCGTTCCTTCGGTTTACCACCACAATATCGCGATTCTCGATCATAATTCTCTTCCTTCAAACCATCTCCTTTAGCTTCCTGCACGCTTCGGTTCTTTCATACGCACTCGGACACCAACAAAGCTCCAGTGATAAGGATTCTGAGATAGCCCTCTTATCTGACCAGTTACGCACCGGTGATGCTGAGGCGCGTCGCGATGCAGCCATGAGTCTTTCGCACTTTAAGGAGAAAGCTGTCGTCTCTATCCTCCTCGGTGCTTTAAATGATTCGTCGCCGACCGTGCGGGCCGCTGTGGTGACGGCGCTGGGCCATATCGGTGATTCCTCAGTTGTTTCTTCGTTGACTCCCTTGCTCGCCGCGGATAAGGAGGTTTTCGTTCGTAAGGTCGTCGCTTATGCATTAGGCCGCCTCTCAGGGAGTGCATCAACAACAGCTTTGCTTGGCGGTCTCAAGGATAAAGATCCCGAGGTCCGAGGGGCGTCGGCGGTCTCTCTTGGAGAGCAACGCGACCCGTCCACAACGGCTCCACTCACCTCCGCACTGTCGGACAAGAACCCATTTGTACGAGCGCGAGCTGCCGCGGCTCTTGGGTCGATAGGAGCCGCAGCGGCCAGCGCGGTTCCGACTCTGATTGCTCTGTTGAAGTCTGATAAAGAAGCCGAAGTGAAACGACAGATTGCTACCGCGCTCGGATATATGGGCGATCGCTCTGCACTCGCTGCGCTGCATGTCGCTGCGGCCGATAATGATCCTTATTTGTCGAGCGCGGCGCGCGATTCAATCAAAAAGCTCAAGCGAGAGGACCAATAGGACCTAAAAGACCACCAGCAAAGTTGACGTTCGTCGAAATTGGGGAATAGAATTCCTAGTCTCAAAGATCGAAGAAGTCGCGTTCAAACCAAAGCAGGAGTCATCGATGTCACCAGTCTCGCAAGCAGGCCCGGCTATGCAGTTCGAGCGGGCAGAGCGGCTCAAGCAGGAGCTGGTCGAGTTCGCCACAAACGGCGAGCTGAAAGATGAGTACGAACGCCAGAGCAAAGCGTTCTTTGAAGAAGCGCAGCACGACGAACTCGAGAATGACAGCGTGCTCGATTGGTTCCTGTTCGATTGGTTTGATGAAGATGGTGAAGGCGCCATAGTCAGATATCTGGATGAACATCCCGATCTCGACGACCGTGATTGCGAGATACTGCTAAACTGGCTCGAGTCAATCAATAGTGCTTTCGAAGTTTATTCAACCGCAAAAAATTCCGTACAACTCAAAAACCTCGATGACGGCGACTACTACACCGTCAAAACTCGGGTTACTCAAACTCCGTTTAAGCGGGGCGATTTCATAATCGCGCGTCTACTGCCACTCGGTAAGGATCTAATTTTCTCCGGACTTCAGTTTCTTATGCCTGATCGCGAAGCCGCACTTGCATGGCTCGAAATGCGTCAGGCCTTCGAGGCATTCGACTCGCCGGAGGAAATTGAAAAAGCACAACGCGAGCAGGTCGCGGCGTTTTGCGAATTGTTCGGGTGTGATGAGTTGACTGTTGCCTCAACAAAGCTTAACTCAACGCTTCAGCGATTCCAGCGTTACTTAATAAACGAGCGCCGAGATCCGGAAACCGGGATGACTCCGGCGGAGCGCTTTCGCCAGGAATTAGGCCAGGAACTGAGCGTTCCTGATCTGGCACAGCTTCCAGATCCTGTATCGAACGCCACTGAAGTCACAATTCTCTGTGACGATTTCGATGGAATCGTGCTTCTCCCCGACTTCAACAGGTTCAAGCGCGTATTCGAAAACGATAAGCCTGAAAAACAGGTACCAGACTGGAAAGAACTTGTCTGGACATACATCAAAGATCCTGACATTCCAATTGTTGCATTCGAGCGGGTTGCCGAAGAGCATCCTGGGCAGGTCGAGAGAGTACTCAGATCACTGATCGGAGATAAAGCTTTTTCACTGGAGCATTTGTATGCTGTGCTACTGCATTACAAACAGCCGGTCGACGGGCTCGAAGACTTGAAAGACGATCAGCAACTCTGGGACCTGTTCAATAATAACCCGACTGGAAAACCTCAATCTCGAGGTCGCGCATCGAAACCGCGAAACACCAAAAAAGCAACGGCGAAATCAAAAACACCTCCGAAGGCAAGCGTCAAGAAGACCACCGCAAAAACACGTGGCTCGAGTGCAAAACGTGCAGCGGTCGGACGAAGACCCGCAGCAAAGCTCACCGCCAAAACTAAAACCCGAAAAGGCCGATCCGCCCCTGCGTCAAAAAAACGCGCGACGCGACGTACACCAGCCAATAAGCGATGACTATCGCTGAGGCAACACAAAGATTTACCGAATCCCACAGGCTGACCTCTACGGTCCAACCGACGGACCATCTTCAAGTAATTAGTCCAACCTTGCTTCTTCTCGAACGCTATTTTTCTCACGAAGCCGATCTCAGTGAAATAACTCCGGTACGCCTTCGCGATTTGGTTGCGCGATGGTATGTGGAAGAAGCATCGACCTCGAGAATGATCGGAGCCGCAAAGGTCGAAGGCTCTGGTGAAAACGACGGTAGTGGAACCGGGTATTCACGCCCGATCAGGATTCTTCCGGAACCAGTAGAGTTGCTGGACGAACTCGAGCGATTTCTCAAATGGATGGATATGCAAACGAGCTTTGGAGATACTACCTGCTGTTTGTCCATTCTGACTGAATTAAGAGAGACGCTTCCTCAAGCACTCGAAATAAACCATTCTCTATCGACACTATTTAAAAAAAGACATAGCGCGTTCAGCTTTCCGGAGTTTTTAACCTCGTTCGAGGAGGGAGGAAGCAGTCAATACGACATTGACGCACCTGGCATCAGCGGTGCAATCGACGGGTTCTTTCGAATAATTCGCGTTGAAGGCAACCGGGCTGAAGCTCAGGAAGTAATCTCCGATGAACGAATATCACCGATCATTTTTCCGAACGAAGTAGCAAAAATGTTAAACAGTGAATACGTAATTAATTTGGAAATTGTGCGTGATCGCGAATCGTGGAAGATAGCGGAATGCGGTTTCACGTACCCGCCTAATACGGAATTCTGATCCGTTCTAACCACGCATTGGGTTCTGAATCAACAAGGATTGCAATCGTGAAGCGGTTTCAGGCAGGCTTGCTCAACAAACGTTCTAATGACTTTTTGATTCGCTCAACTGTTTTCTCGCCGAGTCCAGGTACAGAGCTCAATCCCCCCGCCTCTGCGAGTCGCTTCAAGTCCTCGAGGCTTTTGACTTCAAAGTCACGATATAACAACTGCGCCGTTTTTAACCCGATTCCGGATACACGGCGAAGATCGAGCACAGTGGCAGGCACATCAACGGTCAGTTCCTCAAAGTAACTCGATTTGCCAGTCTGAACTATCTCGAGAATCTGGGCGCTGATGGTCTTACCGATACCCGGTATTTTCTGGAGGTCAGCGGCGCCTCCCGCAGCGACGATGTCGGCGACCGGTGTTCCCATTGATCCAACAGTTTCGGCGGCCATCTGATACGATCGGAATTTGAACGGGTTCTCGTTTTTGAACTCCAACATATCGGCAATTTGGTGAAGCACGCGCGCTACCGCTTCGTTACCGATGGAACCGATGTTCTCAGATTCTTCCACACATTCAGGCTAAACTTGTACCTTGGTTTATTCAAGCGGTCTCAAGCGCCGCAAACTTGGCAATGAATTTCTTTTGACCGTATCCCGGAAAACTCACGGTCAACTTGGCGTCCTCGCCTGAGCCTTCGGACCGAAGAACCACTCCCATTCCGTACTTGGCATGTTTAACACGCGCTCCTACCCGAAACTGACCAGTTGGCGTGTTGGTCCTTTCGTTCGATTCTCGATCCCTTCCCTTCTCCCTTTTCTCACTGTGGATTACATCTGCGTTTCGCGTACGGCTTCCAGCTCCCGAACTAGTCCGGTTCTTGAAGAACTCACGGACACCATCGACTGAATTGTAAGTCTTTCCGGAGTAGTTCGAAGTCTTCTTAACTGCACTCGAGAAATTACCTCGAAGCGCGTTGACAGCTTCGCGGTTGTGACGAGTCTCGGGGCGCTCCGCAAAACCGAGCCACGATGGACCAGACGAGACGTTCTCCAGCAATTCCAGCGGTAACTCATTCAGGAACCGTGACGGCTCGGTGATATCTTCTTCGCCGAAGATACGCCGCTGCATTGCGTGTGTTATGTACAGATCATTTTGAGCTCGCGTAATTGCAACATAACAAAGCCGCCGCTCTTCTTCCAAATCATCTTCGCTCTCCGACGCCCGCGAGTGAGGAAACAGGCCCTCCTCAAGCCCTACAATAAACACCAGGGGAAACTCGAGGCCTTTTGCTGAGTGAATGGTCATCAATGTAACTCGAGCATCCGCCTTATATTGATCGGTATCGGCAACAAGAGCCGCATGATCGATGAAATCCTGAAGCGATTCGCCCTGCTCTTCGGCCTCGACCGCCGCGTTCACAAGCTCTTCAATGTTCAACAGGCGTCCTTCTGCTTCGACCGTCTTCTCATTCTCGAGCGCTCGCACATACCCGGTATCGAGAGTTGACGCTCGCACTACTTCAGCAAGTCCCTGTGATTGGCGTACCCGTTCTCTGAGACCATTGATGATGTGCAAAAATCCCTCGAGAGCATTTGTCGCGCGAGGTCCCATAGCACGATTGGCGACTGCCAGCTCGATCGTCTCCCACATCGATATATCCATCTCGTTTTGCTTATTTTCGAGAATATCGAGCGTAGCTTTCCCGATTCCGCGCGCGGGAGAATTTATGACACGAGCGACTGCCATATCATCCTGCGGATTCACCGCGAGTTTCAGGTAAGCGATTATGTCCTTAACCTCAGCGCGTTCGTAGAACGAAAACCCGCCCACGATGTTGTAAGGAATCGCCCGCCTTCTGAGCGCCTCTTCAAACAAACGTGACTGAGCGTTGGTGCGATAAAGCACGACGGACCGGATGTCATACACTTGCCGTTGATGGTCAGCGATTCTGTCCGCCACAAAGGCGGCTTCCGCCTCAGCATCGTATGCCTGGTAGTACTTTATCTTTTCGCCCTGTCCCAGGGCAGGCGTGGCAAAGAGCGTCTTCGGAAGACGCTGACGGTTGTTCTCTATGATCTTATTTGCGACGTCGAGTATTGTTTGTGTTGAACGATAATTCTGTTCGAGCTTGATGATTTTGGTTCCGGCGAAGTCATGCTGGAACCCGAGAATGATGTTGAAATCGGATCCTCTGAACGAATAAATGCTCTGATCCACATCGCCGACGACGCAAAGACTGCGCCCTTGCCAAAGGTCTGCTGCCGCAGTCGCATTCGGTTTAGTCGAACCAACTGCGATTAACCGGGCCAACTCATATTGAATCCCGTTTGTATCCTGAAATTCATCAATCATCACGTGCCGGAAGCGATTGTGATAGTACTGACGAACCTCAGCTTCGCGACGAAGTAGTTCAACTGCACGGATCAGGAGATCATCAAAATCCAAGGCATTCGCTTTCTTCAATCGCTCCTGATAGAGCTTGAAGATACTTGCAATTTTTTCGTTTCGATCGCCCTGATGTTCAGCTTGATTCGCGTAACCGGCAGGCGTGGTTCCTCTATTCTTCGCGCCGCTTATCGCCCCCAGTGCCTGTCGCGCGGTCAACATCCGGTCATCAATATCGAGTTCCTTCATGATCTGACGCACCAGTGTTATCTGATCATCCTGGTCGTAGATTGTGAAACTTCGCGTATAGCCTGCCTTCAATGACTCGATGTTCCGCCGGAGAATCCTCACGCACAGTGAGTGAAAGGTTGATATCAAAGGGCTGGACGTGCGCGTTCCAGGAGTAAGTTCCGCATTAACGCGGGACTTCATCTCACCGGCAGCCTTGTTGGTAAAAGTCACTGCTAGGATTTGCCACGGCGGTACGTTTCCATGTTCAATCAAATAGGCGATGCGCGAAGTGATAACGCGAGTCTTGCCGGAACCAGCGCCAGCTACGACCAGCAGAGGCCCTTCGACTGTTTCTACAGCTTCTTGTTGACGGGAGTTGAGGTCCTTCATTTGAAAATCGTAATCGAGGATTGAAGGTATAAGAGCGACTGAGGTTGCTCGGCTCGGTTCGGAATTTGGATGCTATTGATCAAAAGGCAAATTCTCGCTCGCTATTTGATCAACGCTTGAATTGCTTTAAATTGAGGTGCGTCGGCTGTGCGCATCATTTCGAACAATGCCATCTCGAGACTCGAAAGTATAGCTCCCGCCTGGGTCAACCGTGCGAACGCGGCTTGTTTGTTCTCGGGTTTGCGCGACGTTATGCAGTCGGTAAGCAAAAAAACCTCGAAGTCTTCAGCGAGGAGATCCAATGATGTTTGCAATACACAAATATGCGCCTCGATGCCGCAGACGATTACCTGCTTGATGTTTCGGCTCGAAAGCGCGGATAAAAAGCCTTCAGCGCCGCATGAGCTGAAACAGGATTTCTCGATAGGCTTCGAGTCGTGAGGAAGCCTGGCGAGGATCTCCCGTGCAGTATGTTTGAGTCCCTTAGGATATTGTTCGGTAACCAGCACCGGAACTTCCAGCAGTCGCGCACCTTCAACCGCCTGTCCAATACGCACAGCTACTTCCCCGAAGTCCGACATCGCAGGTCGAAACGCTTCCTGCATATCAATCACAGCGAGCGCGGCCGTCTCACGTGATAGTCGGCTGGGGTTCATGATTGGTCCTCTTGGACAATATAGCATAGGACCAATAGGTCATATAGGTCCTATTCGTCCTATTGTGTGAGCTTAATAGGCGTCGGTGGATTCCGGGGGTTCGGCAGGAACAAGCTCTATTTTGCGCGCCATTTTCTTTCCGCCGCGCTGAGCATACTTGACGGTTGCCGGCGTGCCTGTTGGAATCGATGCAGGTTGTACAGGTTTGCCAGATTCTATGATCCAGGTTCGCTCATCAAAAGCGAGCATTACTTCCTCGCCTTCCTTTAGCAACGTTAACGTGCGAGAGCTCGGATCGACATTCTGAATCTCACCCTCGATTGTGTTGGTCTCCTCAACGAGACCGTGTGATGCAGATGTTTGTCTCGATGAACGCAGAGTATTTGCCAATCGCAGGCGGTATACCACCAGACTGGACAAGGCGAAACCTGTCAGGATCACGAAAATGATTCGGGCCAACTTACTCACGATTGCACCCCCCGCGTCCCTGCTGTTCCACCGCGTTTCATCTCGCAAAGTTCGTTCCGCTTGTCGGGAAAAAACAATGACACTGAGCCAAAAAACTTGAGCGGGCCGGCGCAGCGCCAACCCGCTCTAGAATCACGTAGTGTGCTATAGCAAACTACTTGTTGCTGTTCTTGGCCGGTTTCTTCGCTGCCCCACCACCGCCGCTGTTAGAGCTCGCGGTTGAGCTTGCCTTTCTGTGTTTCTTCTTCTTGCCGTGCGACTTGGTGCTCGACATTGTGCTTCCACCAGCCGGAGCAGCTTCTTTATTCGAGGCCGCCTTGGCCGCAGGCTTCTTCGCAGGCGCGTTCTTGTTCTGAGCTGCGAACGCGCTTGTCCCGGCAAGAGCCAAAGCTAACGCTGCACTGATAAGGATCCGTTTCATTAAATGTCCTCCGTAAGGTTTTTCTTGCCGCGGACTAGATAAGTTATAGCTTTGGGCTATTCTCGTCGGGGCAAGTCATGAATAGACTCTGCAAGGTCTGTGCCTTCCACTCTCCTGAGGCCTCCTTCACCTAAGTACATTTGCTACTTCGTTTTAATGTTTGTAAGTCACGTAGGCAGTGCTTCTCAACACCCCAATCAGTTGTGGCCGTTTTGTCTTAACCAACAAAATGGCCACAGAGTAACCTGAACTTTAATGCTCTGACTCTTGAAGAATTGAATACCGCCGCGCTTGTTATTCCGCGCTTTCTTTTAGATTGATGCCAAATCGATCCGCCATGCGATACAGGGTGCGCCGATCAATCCCCAGTACTTCCGCGGCGCGCGTGCGGCTTCCGCCCACTGTTTGAAGAACATGAACAATATAGCGCCGTTCTAATTCGTCGAGTGAGGGCAAATCCTTGAACATCGACTGGGTCTTATTGTCCGGCTCAGTGGCCCGACTCTGACTTCTCAGCTTGCCAGGCAGGTCCTCCGGCGTTATCACATTTCCTCGCGCATACAAGGCTGCATGGGCGATCGTGTTCTCCAATTCTCGAACATTGCCGGGCCAGTCATATTGGCTTAGTGCAGCGAGTGCTTCTTCAGAGATTGTTGTTGCGCGCGCACCGGACTCCTTTGCCTGCCTTAGAGCGTGTGCTGCTAAAAGCGGCAAATCTTCGGTGCGTTCACGCAAGGGCGGAACACGAAGAGAAACGACGCTGAGTCGATAGAACAGATCTTCTCTGAAACGTGCTTCCTTTACTTCGCGCTCGAGGTCGCGATTTGTAGCGGCCAGAACTCGCACATCAACGTGCACCGAGCGAGCGCTCCCTACCCTTCGAATCTCACCTTCCTGTAGAACGCGAAGGAGCTTCACCTGAACCCCCAGGCTCGTCTCGCCAATCTCGTCCAGGAAAATGGTTCCCCCAGCCGCTTCTTCAAACAGGCCGCGTTTGTCGGCTGTCGCGCCGGTGAAGCTGCCCCTGAGGTGCCCGAAGAGCTCTGACTCGAGAAGAGTTTCGGTAATCGCACCGCAATTTACCGCAACAAACGCACCTTGAGCTCTGGGGCTATTTCGCTGAAGAGCTCGCGCTACAAGCTCTTTTCCGGTTCCCGATTCTCCGGTTATCAGTACCGTCGATCGAGACGGAGCTACAAGCGCAATCTCTTTGTACAGCTCGATCATTTTGTGACTATGACCGATCAGCCCGGGAGCTTCGCTATACTGCTTCAGAAGCACAGCCGCGGGTTCGCCCGCGTCTCTTCCTTTCAAGGCTCTTCGCCCCGTTGCGATCACCTCGTTGACGTTAAACGGCTTGCTTATGTAGTCGAAGGCTCCCTCGCGAACTGCTTCGACTGCTGTTTCCAGGGTGCCAAAACCGCTTATCAGGATGACTTCGGAGGTGGGAGAAACAACCTTGAATTCCTTGAGCAGGCTAACGCCGGTTGTCCGCCCGCCCAGGTTGATGTCGCTGACTATCAGATCGAAGTGAGACTTTTCGACGGCCTCGCGCGCAGCTTCCGGGGTTTGGCTCGAAGCGACCTGCCAGCCTTCCTCCGCAAAGATTTCAGTAAGGAAGTTGCAGGTTTCCAGGTCATCATCGATCACGAGTATGCGCTTCATTATGTACCGGTTCGTGATCCTCTTATTGCAAGCTCGACGTCGTCGAAATCGGCTGCCGCATCCTCTGGTGTTTTCGTAGTCGCAATGGCCGGCTCGGTGCCTGCAATCGGCTTTGTCGCATGGATCGGCAAAGTTATTCTAAACACCGTCTGCTTGCCGGGGTCGCTTTCCACCTCGACGGTTCCACTGTGTTCAGAAATTATCTGATTTACGATCGTCAAACCAAGACCCGTACCGCGCCCCTGTTTTGTTGAAAATAGGGGGTCGAAGATCAAATCAATTTCGTCTTCAGCAATTCCCTCCCCGCTGTCTGCCAAAACAATGACCACCGAGTCAATACTCTGCGCGGTGGAAACGCTGAGCTTCCCGCCAAGCGGCATTGCATCGAGACTGTTGTTGATCAGATTAATAAAAACTTGTTGCAGTTGATCTGGATCGGCCTCGATTGGCGGAAGCGTCTCAGTCATCTCGGTACGCAGCTCAACGTTCCGTGCTACGAGGGTGGGTTGAGTGGCATCAAGAATGTGCGCCAGCAGCGAGTTGATATCAACGGGTTCAAGATGAGGTAGCGGACGGCGGGTGGAATCGAGCATCGAGCGGACAATGTTCGTAATTCTCTCGATCTGCCCGGCGATGATGTTCAGGCGCATTATTACGCGCTCGTCTCGGGCACGCGCTCGAAGCAACTGGACATGGCCAGATATCAGGTTGAGCGGAGTGCCGACCTCGTGCGCAAATTGTGCGGCGAGCTGTCCAGCAGCGGCCAGTCGTTCGAGTTGCGTAAGCTGACGCTGCATTTCGAAAAGCCTGAGGTTTGCCTCTTCAAGCTGACCTTTCCGATGCGCAATCTCGCCCGTTGCTTCGTGTACTCGATCTTCCAGCCGGCGCTGTTCCAGGTTGAGTTGCTCGGTCATCTGACGGATGCGCCCTAGCATGCGATTAAACCGCGATGTCAGCAGGCCGATCTCATCCGGGACGCCCGGTTCCACCTCAGCCGCAAGATCGCCCGCTTCCGCCTTGGACATGGCAAGCAGCAAACTATCGATTGGCTTGTAGACCATGTGTCGGAAGAGAAAATAGGTCATCAGCGTAATCGAGATTATGGCCAGAAACATCAAAGGCCACATCAACCTGCGGAGCTCGGCTGCCGAACTGTGGTTCTCATCAAAGGTCAGAACAACATTGACTGTACCGAAGTGTGTTGGCCCACCGGTGCCAAGCACGTTAATCCCGGCCCTCGCGGTGATCAATCGGCTTGAGCTCTCCTGCCGGACTGAAACGACCTGTGAGCTTTCGATTTGGCTATAGGCCGCTCTTGCTTCTTCATCGGGGAGAGGCTCGGCATCTGGAGGCATTCTGATAGGTTCAGTCCAGTGGCCGGGGCCGACTTTTTGAAATACCCGGACTTCTGACAGCTGAGGATTGTTTTTGGTTATGAGGTCTTCAATTTCTTCCTGGACGTCCGACCAGTCGGGAATAATCGCAGTCTCTTCGGTCTCTTCCTGAAGTTGTCCCTGTTTTTTGCGTCGCTCGATTCGAGTCTTCTGACGCTTGATGTGGTGCTCGACCGTATCCGCGACTCGTGTGGCAAGCAATTGAGCTTGATCGCGCTCCTGCCGGTCGCTAAGTTTTGAAATCGCAAGGTCAGAAAAAATTGCGATAACCGCGAACACCACGACAAGCACACCGGTCGTTACGAGAGTAGTTCTCGTATGCAATTTTATGGGAGGTAGCTTGAACGTTCGCTGCGGTTGCATGAAAACGTCATTCCACTGTAACAGATTTGGCCAGGTTGCGCGGCTGATCGACATCGCAGCCACGACGCACACCAATATGATAGGCCAGCAACTGTAGCGGAATGATCGAAAGAATCGGGGAAATCAAATCGCTGGCCTTCGGTATCTCAATCACTCGATCTGCGATCTCGCGCGGTTCATTGTCGCCCTCGGCAATCACGGCGATCACGACTCCATCCCGCGCTTTCACCTCAACCATATTCGAAAGAGTCTTCTCATAACGCAGCTGTGAAGCCTCGTTTGTTTGGTCCCTGGTACAAATAACCACTACTGGCAGATCTTCATCGATCAGTGCATTCGGGCCATGCTTCATTTCACCCGCGGGATAGCCTTCGGCGTGAATGTACGAAATCTCCTTGAGCTTCAGAGCACCTTCGAGCGCGATCGGATAATTTATCCCGCGACCAAGATAAAGAAAGTCCTGCGCGCGTTGAAAATCGCGAGCGAGCTTCTCTACAAGGTCATCACAGCCCAGGAGCGTCTCAATTTTTACCGGCAGGCCGTTCAGTGCGTGAATGTGTTCCAAAGATTCTGCGTCGCTCAGTACACCTCGTTTTTGGCCCAGATGAAGCGCCAATAGGTACAATACGGTCATCTGACTTGTAAAAGCCTTTGTCGAAGCAACCCCAATCTCCGGGCCTGCGTGAGTCAATACCGTTCCGTGTGATTCTCGGGTAAGCATCGAACCTTGCACGTTGCAGATCGACAGTATCTTCGCTCCCTTTTCCCTCGACTCACGTACGGCAGCAAGAGTGTCCGCTGTCTCACCAGACTGAGAAATAGCAATCATCAGGGTCTTGTCATCGATGATCGGATCGCGATAACGAAATTCCGATGCATAATCGACTTCAACTGGAATCCGGGCAAGTTCCTCGAGCATGTACTTGCCAGCCATCGCCGCATGCAGGCTGGTGCCGCAGGCAATCGCTTTTATAGACGTGAATTGGCGGAACTCCGCGTCGGTAATCTCCATCTCATCGAGATAAACTCGTCCGGTCGTCTGCGACACCCTGCCGATGATCGTATCGCGGACTGCGCGCGGCTGCTCATAAATCTCCTTCAACATATAGTGCTTGAAGCCGCCCTTTTCCGCAGCGATCGGGTCCCACGTTATCCGCTGAACGTCAGGAGATACCTGATTCCCCTCGAAGTCTGTGACCGTCACTCCATCGCGCGTCAGCACTGCGATCTCCCCGTCTCCGAGATAAAACACGTCGCGAGTGTGATAGAGAACCGGCGGCACATCGGATGCCACAAAATATTCATTTTGACCCAGACCAATAACAATTGGGGGTCCTTGCCTCACCGCTACGATTTTCTCCGGCTCGTCCGATGACATGATTGCCAGCGCAAAGATCCCGCGAAGATCTCCGACCGCTCTACGAACCGCAGCTTCGAGGCTAGGCTCGCCTTCATTCAGATATTTCTCTATAAGGTGAGCGATCACTTCAGTGTCGGTCTCGGTGACAAACGTATGATCCTCACTCAGAAGCTGTCGCTTCATTGGCAGGAAGTTTTCGATAATGCCGTTGTGAACTACTACCACACGGCCGGAACAATCACGATGAGGATGCGCATTTTCTTCAGTGGGACGACCGTGCGTCGCCCATCGGGTGTGTCCGATTCCGTAGGTGCCATCAAGTGGCTTCAGGCGGATTGTCTCTTCGAGATTGCGCAGTTTGCCTTCCGCGCGACGAATCGTCAGGCTGCCGTCTTCATCCACCACTGCGATTCCTGCCGAATCGTACCCACGGTATTCCAGCTTCTTGAGTCCGTCGAGGATCACGCCGACGACTTGCTTATCTCCAACATATCCGACTATTCCGCACATCGTAATTCTTCCTTCCGCATATTACCTTCGAATTATCTGAGCTTTTTCTTTACTGCCGCCGGAACGCCGGCCACCAGCGAGTCCGGAGGAACATCTTTTGTAACCACGCTGCCCGCTCCGGTTACTGAACCTTTACCCACTCGTACCGGAGCTACGAGCATTGTATCGCTTCCAATTTTTACTTCATCCTCAATTATTGTCTCATTCTTGCGCACGCCGTCATAATTGCAAGTTACGGTACCCGCGCCAATGTTGACACGGTCGCCTAAAGTCGCGTCTCCCAGATAGGTCAAGTGAGACGCCTTTGTGCCCCGGCCAACTTTGGACTTCTTTACTTCCACGAAATTACCAATACCGGCTTTCTCTCCGATCTCGGCCCCAGCCCGCAGACGCGCGAACGGGCCGATAGTCGCCGACTTATGAATCGTGCTGTCTTCGATGATGCACGAATTCCGGATCGTGACCTCATCACCGATGTCAACATTCTTCAGTCGCGACCACGATTGTACCGTGCATCCGGAGCCAATCCGGCTCGAACCCTCGATGATCACTTGCGGGTAGATCACAGAATCGGGACCAATAGCGACGTCTTGATTGATGTAGGTAGTTGACGGATCCACGATCGTGACGCCGGAGAGCATCAATTCGCGCAGCTTGCGCTCTCGAAGCTTCCGCTCCAGATCTGCCAGCTCGACCCGAGTGTTGACCCCGAGTACTTCTTCGAAATCTGGATGGTAAAGCAAACCAACCTTCTTTCCTTGCTGTTGCATGATCCGTGGCACATCAGTCAGATAGTACTCCCCTTGTGCGTTATCGGTTGTCAGTGACTCCAGCGCATCCAGTAAAGCTGGCACATCAAAACAATAAATGCTGACCCCAACCTCCTGAATCGCTAGCTCGTCCGCAGTTGCGTCTTTCTGCTCCACACAGCGAACGAACTGTCCATCAGAGTCGCGGACAATACGGCCGTATCCTGTCGGGTCATCCATACTGACGGTCAGCATCGTCACGTGATTCTTTTCCGCCTGATGTGCCGCGGCCAAATTCTTCAGAGTTTCACCCTTAATCAGTGGTACGTCGCCCGCTACGAGCACCAGAGAGCCTTTACGCTCTGCTAGTCGATCACGCGCCGCCATAACGGCATGACCAGTGCCCTTTTGCTCGGTTTGCGTAACGAACTGGAGATCTGGCGAGGCATTCGAGACACGCTCTCTTAACACCGCCACCTGGTCACGTACTGCCTGCTCGACCTCTGCAGCTTGATGGCCAACTATTGTGAAGACTCTTTCCGGCTCAAGCTCAAAGGCCGCGCGCAAAACGTGGGCAATCAAGGGTAACCCGGCAAGCTCATGCAGGACCTTTGCACGACGCGACTTCATACGCGTCCCAAGACCTGCTGCTAGAATCATAACGTCGGTCATATCAACTCACCCGCGGAATCGCGAAAAAAGCCTGGACAAGATCGTTACCCGGCATACAAGCATAAATCTAGTTGTGAGAAACGTATCTTCTTATCCAGCAAAACGATCAGAGCTAACCGATCGTTTTTGATTCTACTCTTAGCCTGAGGGTTGGCGCGAGAGTTTTGAAGAAGTTTGGTGCAGCCCTCCGAGCTTATCCTCCGACGGCGAGCCTTGCCATTTGATGAATTTCAAGCACAAGCCTGCCCAGCTTATCCGGATCGTGTCGAACCAGATGTTCTTCCTGGAGCAGGTCGCTACTTATCAGTTGAAATCCACCCACCTTGCCGCCCAAAGCACCTCTTGAGGACTGGACGGAACCGTCGAAGCCTGCGAGAAGCGTAGCATCAAATTCCACCTGGGCCGCGCCGTCGTCAAGATATTTTTGCTTCAGTTCTGCACTGATCGGGGTGGAATTGATGACGATATAATCTAAAAGCAGGTTCGGACTGTATTCGAAGAGCACCCGTAAATGGTCCGTTACGTTGAAATTGTCGGTTTCACCCGGCTGCGTCATGATGTTGCAGATGTATACCTTCAACGCATCTGAATCGCGCATAGCTTCGACTATTCCGTCCACCAGCAAATTCGGGATGATTGAGGTGTAGAGTGAGCCTGGGCCGATGGTGATGATATCGGCGTGCTTAATCGCTTCCAAGGTTTCAGGGAGGGGCCGGCAATGTTCATTTGACAACCGCAGGTTTCTGATGCGAGAGCGGGACTCAACAATATTGGTTTCACCTCGAATAACTCGACCATCTTCAAGTTCTGCCACCAAAGCGACGTCCTCGATCGTGGATGGGAAGATCCGCCCTTTTATTGCCAACACCTCACTACTGACCTTAATGGCTTCCAGGAAATCACCGGTGACTCCGGTGAGCGCTGTCAGGAAAAGGTTTCCAAAGCTATGCCCGGACAAATGTCCTTCCGATTCAAAGCGATACTGAAACAGCCTGGTTAACAGGTGTTCGTCCTCCGCAAGCGACGCTATGCAACTGCGAATGTCACCCAGCGGGAGTATCTGGAACTCTTCTCGCAACCTGCCTGAGCTTCCTCCATCATCGGTTACGGTGACCACGGCGGTGAGCGTCTCGATCCAATTATCCGCAGTCGAGAGCGGTTCCTTGCGTACAAATGCCTTTAAGCCTGAAAGAAGCGTAGAAAGACCCGTCCCGCCTCCCACGGAGACAATCTTCAACCCTGAATTGATTTCCTTCATATTAAGACGTCCGGCGAACGACCCTATTTATTCTTCCACGAGGTCGAAGCCAAAACCTGTCAACTGTTGGAAGTCTTCGTTGCTGCGGAGGGTAACAAAATCTAATTCACGTCGCGCGTGTGAGCGATGTACGGGTCGGATCCCGATAGCGCGGCGCAACGCCTCCATAGCTTTGGATACATCCTCTAGGCGGGCATAAGCAGCGGCAAGAGAATAGAAGACATGATCGGCGCGCGGTTCAACTTTTAGCGCCTTCTCAAACAACTCAATCGCTTCCCTGATACTACCCTTGTTAAGTTCAAAAACTCCCTGGTTGTAAAGCGCATCGGCATTCCGCGGTACCGACGGCGAGCGAGCTAAACGATGATCGCAGATCGTCAGATACGTACGGGCACGCGCAATAATCTCAGCCTGCTCGGCAAACTTCGCGAGCACACTTAGGAACGCGGACTTCGCCCCGCCAAAATCATGGCGATTGAAAAGGCGTAAAGCCTGCTCAAAGGCGCGGACGGCTGCAAGCGTACCGGGTGATGGAGGCTTCTTCGGTGGAGCCGGGAGCGGCTTTGGAGCCAGCGCGGTCCGTCGCGCCAACATTGCTCTTCGGGCTTGCGCTTTTGACACAGCCCTCTTCCTGGATAAGCTTGCCTTGGGAACGGCTCTTGTCGCAGATTTCCTCGCGAGTGCAACCTTCCGAGCTTTTGAAGGAGCTACCCGCTTCTTGGGTGCAGCTTTCTTGACCGCACGACTCGTCGACTTCTTAGCCGCGGCAGCATGTTTACCTTTTTTACCAACTGGGGGCTTCTTACCAGCCGCAGACTTCTTTGCTGATCTTGGTGCTGCAGTGATTTTTCCTGGACGCTTTGGCTTTCTCGCAGGTGCCTTCTTTGCTTTCGCGCGGATGTTCTGGGATTTCGAAAAGCCTCTCTTGGTCGCTTTGGTGATCAAGCTGCTCATCAATATCCTCGAGGTCGAGAATCAACTAGCTTTCCGTATAACCCCTGCGCGCACGCCAGTTTATGTGTGTTTTATATCAATAATTTATCGGCAAGTCAAGAAAATACCTCGCTTGCGTGCCAACCAGCTTCCAGCCAAAACAACACATATGAAACTGGGCCTCGCCTCGCCGAAACTAATTAAATTAATTACTCGTTTTGAGCCGGAATTCTTGACTGCAGCGACGCCAATCCTCTGTATTAAGGAAACGTTAGTTCAATGATTGCTGCACTTAACAAATCTGCCTCATTGGTTCTTGCCACCGTTATGACTCTGATCATACAATTTGCCCTCTTATCCCAAATCTCGAGCCACGCTACCGATTTTCACTTGGTGCAGAAATGGACGAGAATCGCCAAACGGGCTCCGAGCTACCAGGAGACGTTTCGCGCCCGCTCCGGGGCAAAAGGATCCTCGTAACTCGGACAAAGGCACAGTCCGAAGCCATCACGACACAGCTTGAGTCACTTGGGGCCACAGTAGTCCATTGTCCAACCATAGAAATCATCCCGCCCAGCAGCTGGGAGCCGCTTGACGACGCAATCGCACGTATCAACGAATACAACTGGCTCGTTTTCACCAGCTCGAATGCCGTCCGCTACTTCTTCGCCAGACTCAATGTCGCATACGACAAAAGGGACATTGCCTTAGGCTCTCAACGGATCTGCGCAATAGGTCCCGCAACAGCAGCCGCGATAACCGAAGAAGGCGCACCCGTACACGTGACTGCCGCGGACTCAGTGGGAGAAGGAGCGCTCCAGGCAATAATTGAGGCCGCTGGGGGAGATCAGAATCTGAAAGGCCTTCGAATTTTGCTTCCCCGCGCTCGAGCCGCAAGAGAGTTTTTGCCGGCCGCCCTGAGAAACCTGGGGGCTCACGTGGATGCAGTGGAGGCTTATCGAACGATAAAACCCAAAATAGACAGCGATAATATTTTTCGCCTGTTTACCGAGTCTTCGATCGATGCAGTAACCTTTACCAGTTCCTCAACAGTCAAGAACTTTGCAGAGCTCGCCGGCTTGACTGATCTCTCTGATCTGCTTTCGGGAATCGTCGTTGCCTGCATCGGCCCGGTAACCGCTGATACCGCGGCTGCTCACGGATTAAAACAAGTTGTTCAGCCGGCTGAGTTCAACAGTTCAGCTCTTGTCGATGCCCTGGTTGCTGCAATCGGATCAGAATCCTGACGGTCTAGATTCTTTCACTTCGCACTGCAATAATTACTCTGGATCTCGTTCACCAGGCAGAGAGACGCTCGTCGAGAATCGAAATGACGAGAGGGCAAACAATGAACTCGCCCCGCTTATGTGTCTGTATCTTTCTGATCGCTTCCATTGTTTCTGCCGGCTACGCCACGGCTTTCAGAAAAGAAACACAGCAGCAGAAATCAGAGCAAGATGATTCGGTTCGGCTTAGCGCTTCGCTGGTTCAAGTCCCCGCGATTGTTACTGACAGGAACGGCAAGTTCGTGACCGACCTGGCAAAGGGTGACTTCACAATTTTAGAGGACGGCAAACGACAGGAGATATCGTTATTCGCCGCGGTTAAACAGCCCTTCAACGCCGTCCTGGTAATCGATACATCCAATAGTGCGCAGGATAGACTCCGAGCGATTCAGAACGCGGCCGTGGACTTCACAAAGCAGCTACGACCTGACGATAGAATGATGGTTATCTCTTTCGATAATGAGGTCAAACAGCTAACAGAGTTTACTGAGGATCGATCGGAGCTTGAACGGTCGATCCGAGGTACCGAATCCGGCTTCGGCAAGTTGCTCTACGAAGCAATCGATAAAGGACTTGAACAGTTAAAGGACCTCGAGGGCAGGCGAGCGGTGATTCTATTTAGCGACGGTGTCGATATGCGCAGTATCGAAGCCTCGTCGGAAGACACAATCAAAAGGGCGGAGGAAATAGGTGCGGTAATTTACGTAGTGCGTTTTGACACCCGATGGTGGATAGAGTCAGCGGCACGAAAGCAAGAGGCAGAGCACCCGAAGAGCAAGACTCCATTCAACATTGACGGGAGAATTCCGTTACCGCCTGATTTTGGAGGACCGGATCCAACGCCAACCGGGATCCCGAAGCCCAACGCACCCAAGATTGAAATAGGTCAACGTCCAAGGCCGCCTGTCGTTTACGATCCGGGTGGTAGCGGCGAGGCGAATCGGCGCGCACCGATCGGTGAACCTCCTGACCAAATAACGTCAACGTTGGACAAACTGTACGGAGAAGCTGACGCTTATCTGCAAGCCGTCACAATCCGAACTGGAGGAAGAGTCTACCAGGCGGACAATTTCGAAGATACCCGAGCTGCATTTTCTGCCATCGCTGATGAGTTGCGTAATCAGTATTTGATCGCCTACTACTCAACTAACAACAAACGAGACGGCAAATACCATAAGATCAAGGTCGAATTGGCACGCAAGGGGGTAGAAGTGCGATCTCGGCCGGGCTACCGTTCCGCAGAACCGCATCGCTGATCAGCCCCGATCTCTCGCCGTTATCAAACGACACCTACACTAATTGGTGTACATTCCCCGGCCTGATAAGCCTCAATCTCACCCTGCACGACAGCTGTTAGCTCAATAAATACTGTGTCCAAGTAACTTGGCGCTAAAGGTTCGTCAAACGGTGATTCGGCACAAAGGTTGCCCCAATCTCGCTCAGGTCAGCGAATTACAGAGTGCTTAAGAGGAAGAATCATGATACGAACTCTCCCAAGAATCCTCACCGCCCTTCTCGTTCTTGCAACGCTCATTATTTCTGGATTGGCCCAGTCTCCGTCATTTGAGGCAGACGAATCTCAGGACATCGATGATTCAGCGCCAGTCGCACGAGTGGCGAGGTTGAGTTTTGTAGAAGGTGACGTTTCATTCCTCCGTGCTGGGGTCACCGAATGGGCTCCAGTGGTGGAGAACCTACCGTTGCTGGCAGGAGACCAGATATACACCGGGAGCGGATCACGCGCAGAGATTCAGCTTGCGCGAGGAAACTATCTAAGACTCCCCGAGAACTCTGAGTTAACGATTTCAGTATTGTCCGAGTCAGGAGCCCAGTTTGACCTAACTGAAGGTATCGCAATTATACGGGTTGAACGTTTATCCAGCACGTTCCGGCACTTTGAAGTTGACACTCCAAACACCGCTGTGATCGTACAGCAAGACGGCCTTTATCGAATTGAGGTCCAAGGCGAAAAGAGTTCGGCGCTGACCGTGAGTCGTGGTGTAGCGGAAGTATCAACGGACGAAGGTACGTTTAGAGTTCGAGCGGGTCACCGGATGTCGGTTGACACAGCCACCGGCGGAAGGCTCGAGCTCGCAGCAGATGCAGCAGGCGACGGCTGGGATCAGTGGAGCCACGATCGAGATGTCTCGATAGCGCGCACGGGAGCCGACGTTTCTCCCGACTATGTTACGAATTATGAGACTACTTATAACGATTTCTACGGTGCAAGTGACCTGTCGAGCTATGGAACGTGGACAAACTACTCTTCTTACGGGCAGTGCTGGATACCGCGAGTGGCAGCTGACTGGGCTCCGTACCGCTTCGGTCAATGGTTGTGGATCCCGGCGGCTGGTTGGACCTGGCTTGCTAGCGAACGATGGGGATGGGCGCCCTATCACTACGGCCGCTGGGCTTTCCTGAGCGGACTAGGCTGGGCCTGGATTCCCGGCTTCGGATCGGCTTATCGAGGCTATGGGTATTGTGATTATCACTGGCGGCCGGCTCTAGTCTATTTCTTTAACAGTCCAACCCCGCGCGGCAACTACATCGGTTGGTATCCGCTGGCACCCGGAGAGCGCTGGCGCAGACATCGAGCAGATGACCGCGCTCAGCATCCCTTCCCTCGGGATGATCGTAGACGATCGGATGACCGCGACAGGCCACGGTTACATCCTGGCATGAGCATCTTGCCGGCAGACGGATTTGCTCGAGGAAATCGTTCTGCGGTTCGACCTGTAGCGCCAGGAAGCGAGCTTTCGGATTTTATCAGTAAAGGTGCACGAGCAGGACTGCCCGAAATGAAAGTCTTGCCGGTTTCAGCTGCACCTGAGCTCTCCGAAGGCGATCGTCGAAAGTCTCGACGCCTGGCAGTGCCGTCAACTGAGATCATCAAGCGCTCCGTTGTTACTCGCAATGAGACGACCGATTCGTCAGCGCCTTTCGTTGGGCAGCGTGAGAGACGAGTCATAGTGCCACGAAATCCAGATGCAGACACTCAAGTACCTGCAAAGAAAGAACGGAAATTGCGAACTGGAGTCGCAGATTCCGGTGATTCGAATTCCGGAGACAATCGATCAAATCAAAAGACGAGAATAGCGCTCCCCAATCCAGCGGAGAAAATGGACGGAGATCGATCCGCGCATGAGCGTAGAAAAAACCGTCAGGCTGACGCACAGGTAGAAAACACAACCCAACGCACCGAGAGTGACAACAACGTTGATAAAGCTGAAAGGCGTCGTGCTCGAAAAGAGCAGTCGTTAGATCCTTCATCCGGAGCAGTTCAGAGTGGCAGCGGACAGCGCGACAACGAATCTCGTTATCGCGATAAGAATACTCGCGGAGAGTATTCAACACCTAACCAGGATGCTAAACAGAAAGTCAGAGTCGAAGAACCGGCACGATCTCCAGAACGGGGGGCTGGAAAGGCAGAGGCCCGGCAGGAACGGTCGAACTCTGAGAATCAAACTCGCCAGGAACGCCGGGAACAGCGCCAGGAGCGACAACAGCAGCAGGAATCACGCAAGAAGCCTTGAGGCGTTATTCCGTCGTCGATCGATGAATGTGAAAGCTGCCGAGACTGATCACAGACACCGTTCGAACTCACACAGCACTAATTGTTTGGTGGTTCGGACTGGGCGGATGAAAAGCGAAACTCAGTAAAGACACCCCATCTGCTTCATCCTTCTTCGCCTTCCTCCGCCTGGTCGGTGCCACCAAACAAATTCACCAAACACTCGATTCTTCTGCATCTTTCTGCACCTGATGCAGTTCGCACATCCGTTATTCATCACTAGAAGCCTTGGAAGGAGGTGCCTATGAATCCTCGCAGAATAATGGCGCTCTCGATTTTCATCCTCGCTCTTTCGGACACAGTGGCGAGTGCTCAATCTCCAGTGAATCAGAACACAAGGGGCAAGAATGGCAGCACTGGAGAGCGACGAGTTGAAGAAATTAAGAGTGAAGCGGTACAGGCACAAAAACCGGTGCAGCAAGTTCCCCAGCCTGCTGACGGCATTCGATCTGTTTCAACCGAACAAACGCGAGCTGGCGAGAACATCCGATTGAACGTAGATCTCGTTGTGTTGGACGCGCAGGTGCTTCAACAGAAAACCGGTCGAGTCGCCGGGAATCTAAAGAAGGAAGACTTTGTGCTCGCGGAGGATGGAGTACGGCAGCAAATAACTCACTTCAGTCAGGACACTCTGCCGCTCTCGGTCATTTTAATGGTTGACCGTGGAGGGTGCCTAGATCCATTCAGCGACAAGGTAAAACGTGCGACGCGTGAGGCTCTTTCTCGACTCAGGCCCCAGGATGAAGTGGCACTGATGTCTTTCGCCAATACGACCGAGCTCATCGAGGGATTCGGCCACGGAAACGACAGAATACTGGCTGGCCTCGATCATCTTCCACCACATGATGAGAACGCTGATCATTGTTTCAGCGCTGCTTTTTACGATGCAGCAAACTACATGCGAAGAGCGGGAAACCCTGACGGCCGGCGGGTGATAATAATGATCACCGGGATGACGATGTACTTTGACTGTGGAGGCCCTTCGCAGGAAGACGCGCGCATGGCAGTGCTGGAATCCGGAAGTGTAGTGTGTGGAATCATACCAAAGACTGCAGGTCAACGTATGGAGAACGGAGTTATGATAGCGGCGGCCGGCATCGGTGGGCTGTTCAAAGCTAAAACTTCCAACCTGAAGCAGCTCGCGGATGAAACGGGTGGAGAGGTCTTAACAGATAAGCCTGAGAATCTTGATCACACCTTTAACGATCTGATCGACCATCTTCGCACACGGTACACGCTCGGCTTTGTATCGACAAATAAGAAGCGAGATGGAAGCTTTCGCAAGTTAAAGCTGGAGCTTGCGAACCAACCGGCTAAGAACGAAGAAAGATTAGTGATCAAGACTAAGCGGGGTTATGTGGCAGGCAGGGATTCGGGCCAGACGAGCGACCGATCCCGCGACGTTGATCACAAGTTTTAAGCAACTAGGTCCGATTGACACTATCCCTACCCACCGATAAAGTCGCTGGGTTATGCGCGACCTGCACGACGTCGCCAAATACATTTTTATTAATGAAGAAGGTGAGTTTCGTTCCGGATGGCGAGTGCTCGCCTTTTTTCTTTGTTTCATTGTATGCGCCGCCTTGCTGTTTAGCCTCACCAGGGCATTCGCCACGCTGTTCCCATCTCTCTCGTTCCTCGTAATCGAGCCTTCTTCCGAATACATAAGCCGAGATGTTCTGATCTATCTTGTGGTCAGTAACGCACGGAACTTCGCAGCCGCAGCACTCTCTTCTGCAATCTGTGCCAGAATTCTTGAAAGACGTTCCTTTGGATCGGTAGGTTTCAGGTTGCATCGTGGATGGCCCCGCGATTTCCTCTTAGGTTCTCTGATGGGAGCATCATCTCTCGCAATTGTTGTAGGAAGTGGCGTCGGCCTAGGCGCATTTAGATTTGATGTGCAGACGCGAAACTGGAAGTCATTGTTGGCTGGATTACTCGTGACTTCCTCATTCTTCATAATTGCCGGCGCTACAGAGGAGTTATTGTTTCGAGGTTTTCCATTTCAGGCACTGGTCCACAATCTGGGGGACGCTCGCGCAATAACTATTACAGCGATCCTGTTCGGTCTTGCTCACATCTCTAATCCAAGCGCGTCAATCTTTTCGACAATCAACACAGTCCTTGCAGGCGCCTGGTTGGGATTAGCTTATCTGCGAACCCGCAATCTTTGGCTAGCAACCGGGCTGCACTGGTCCTGGAACTTCGCTATGGTGTTCGTTTTTGGTCTTCCTGTGAGTGGTTTCACAACCCTTGGTCAAATGGCGTGGCTTCGAGGGACACCAGGGGCGCCGATGTGGGTTTCCGGAGGAAGCTATGGACCGGAAGCCGGACTCGCTGCTACAGCGGGTTTAATCTTGTCGACTCTCGCGATCTATAAGGGCGGATTGTTTTCAGCTTCGGAGGAAATGCTCGTTGCAACTAGACACGGCAAGCAGGAGCCGGCTTTTATCAGGGTCACGCCAGCAGACGACGAATCATCAGCGTCAGCGACCGGATCTCAAGGTTCGGAACGAGAATGATCGAAGTTGGATAACGCTCAGGGCCCACTCTGCGGTTGTCTGTGGGCCCTTCAGCGACTGGAACTTGAGTTTAAGAGTTCTTTTCGGCGATGTCGCCGATAACCGGCAATTTCCACATTTGTCCCTGATAGGCTTTTATGCAACCAATGATGCACACAATCAGCCAGCCTAGACCAAACGCGAGTTGGATAAGACTCATTAACCCCCAACCAGCCGTACCTGCTGCACCCGGGGCAACCGAGGCTGCCGCCGAGAAAAAGTAAAGAATGAAGTTCACGACGAAGCCGATAACAACGAGTATGAGGCTTTGGATTGAGTGGAAACGAAGAAACCTGTTCTCCCTTGGTTCCGTCGCAATCCAAATAATCGAGAAGATAAGATTGATGCAGCAAATGGGCAGATACGCGAGCAGTCCAGCGACGTTGTAGTCGAGGTTCATCACTTTCGTTTTGCCCGTCGGAGCACCTGGCGGCGGATATCCTCCCCCCTCGTAACCTTGTGGACCACCCGGATAGCCATATGGCGGCTGATTGCTCATCACTCTTCCCCCTTTTTTGAGTTGAATTAGGAGCCCGTCTCGACGCGGAATATTACTAAAGACCGTCAGTAGTAACAAGCACGCGCATCAAGATTTTGAAATGAAGCAAGTATAGATGGACTGAGCGCAGAAATTACTTGTCGACCTTTTCCGGATTGCGCACCTCAACGTTTTCTTTAGATACTTCGACAAAGGTACCGCCTGCTTGCTCAATGTAGTAGACGTTTCCCAGCTTCGACGATCGCCCCTCTCCCCTGATAATTCCAATGTAGTACTTAGTGTTTTTGTCAAACGCTAGCTTCCCGGCAACGGCACTTTGCTCTTTTTTCACAAAATACCTGTCAAAGAACGTGCCTCCATACTGAAGGTAGGTGAACAGATTTACCGCAAGGAAACCAGAAACTCCCGCGATAAGGACTCCAATAACAAGAGTCCTTATTCTTCGCAGAGAAAATACCCGTTCGACACGGTGTTCATCGTCAATACCCTTAAACATATCGTTTTTCAGTCAATTTTGAGGCCAGAGAGGGCTAAACTTTGAACTGCTTGAGTAACAGGGTTGCCATGCCGAGGTAAAAGAAGAAAGTAATAACATCGGTAAATGTGACTACAAACATCGACGACGCAAGCGCCGGATCCACTCGGAGGCGCTTCAGCAGCACAGGAACCAGGGTCCCCAGCCCTCCCGCTACCACGAGACTCAATATCGTAGTCACGCCGAGGATTCCTCCCAGCTTCAATCCGAACAATAGTGAGCCGAGCTTGGCGCCAAACCACAGGGCAACTATGACGCATACGCTGAATCCGACTATCAGCCCGTTTATGAGTCCAACCAGCGCTTCCTTGATAACGACTCGCCTTGTCGTTTCCCATCCCACCTCGCCCAAACCGATGCCGCGCACAACAACGGTCATCGTCTGGGTGGCGGCGTTACTCCCCATAGTCGCCACAACCGGGATCAACACCGCAAGCCAGATCGAGCTCTCGATTGTGGTTACGTAATATTGAACTATGGCGACTGCAATCAGCGCGGCGCCAAGCGACAACATCAACCAGGGCAGTCTGCGACGAACAGAGCTGATTGGCGAGCCGAGCGCACGGTCATCGGCCTCAACGCCTGCAAGCGCGTAAATATCCTCTGTGGCCTCCTCGCGCATAACATCCAGGACGTCGTCAACAGTAATGATTCCAACCAGCTTGTTCTCCTGATCAACCACGGGTACAGCAAGCAGGTTATACGTTGCGACAATTCGCGCAACTTCCTCCTGGTCGGTATCAGTAGTCACCTTAATTGCATCGCCAATCATGATCTTGCGTAACGGCGTTGATGGAGGATTGAGCAATAACTGCCGCAAGCTAACAACTCCGAGTAGATGATTTCTAGAATCGACGACGTATAAATAGAACGCCATCTCGAACTCTTCCGAACGTCTTTGCAATTCCGTAATGGCTTCGGAGACGGTGACATCCTCATCCAGCGCAAAGTACTCGGGCGTCATTATTCGCCCTGCGGTTTCGTCGGGGAATCCAAGCAGCTCGTTTACAACCGTCGAGTGCTCGAGCTTCATCGCATCCAGCAGTTCGTCGCGCAGGTCTTCGGGCAGCTCCGACACGATTAGCGTCGCATCGTCTGAAGGAAGTTCCTGGAGCAGCCTGGAGACGTCTTCCCGGCTTAGCGTCGTCAGCAGCGCCACGGAGCGGCTCGTCTCCATTTCGGCGAGGGCCTCCGCCGCCTTGCTTAAGTCATGCCGGACGAATGCTTCAAATACTATTTCACTATCGCGAAGAGGCAGTTGGCTGAGGATTTGAGCGATGTCAACGGGACGGAGCTTTGTCAGCAGGTTCGCGGCGTTCGACATCGCCCCGCGGCGAGCCAAACGGCTGACGGAGTCCAGCATAAGATTTAGCCGCTGCTCCTGCATCACTATCGTCTCCGCTACGTAACATATAATTTGAAGAGTAACTATCCATCGCCACAGATCGAATGATCTAATGCCTTTATAGCACAGCACGCGGGCACGGCAAAAGAAAAAAGGTCTGTGGAATCAGCGTATATGTCCGGGAATAATATGGCGCAACTCCACGCATTTGATTAGAATCCTCGCCCCGCTGTGCCGGCCCTGCCGGTATACAGTAAGGTTACTCATGGCTTATCTGCCTTCTGAATTCTTTGCTCGCGAGACAATCGAAGTCGCTCGTGACCTCATAGGAACTGTTCTCGTAGTCGAAGGTTGTGAAGGACGGATTGTCGAAACCGAAGCTTATACTACTGACGCCGCCTCGCATTCGGTGATGCGGCCAAAACAATCGGTGGTAATGCAGCACACATTCGGCTACGTGTATGTGTACTTCATTTATGGAATGTACTATTGCCTGAATTTCACCGCGGATTGCGAAGGCGCCGGTGCTGTCCTGATCCGCGCCGTCGAACCGGCTCGAGGGCTTGACCAGATGCGCGAGAGGCGGAAAACAAGTGAGATAAGAAAACTGGCAAGTGGCCCCGGCCGTTTGTGTCAAGCTTTTGGAATTGACTTGAGGGATAACGGAAAGAAGATAGGACAGCGCATCAAAGTCAAGGGGCGCCAGTCAACACCGCAATTGGCGAGCAGTAAACGAATCGGGATTACTCGAGCGATGCACCTCGAATGGAGGTTTTACGATAGCAGCAGTCCATTCGTTAGCAGATGAGTTGTGACGAGTTCCGGCCGTTGTTAGAATTTTTGTTTTAACTGACCGTGAAACCATCAAACAATCTCCGAAAGAAACGTGAATGAAAAACGATCTTCTCCTGCGCGCAGCGCGGGGCGAATCAGTTGAACGAACCCCGGTGTGGATGATGCGTCAAGCCGGACGCTATCTCCCGGAATATCGAGCCGTTCGAGCTAACACCGATTTCCTGACACTTTGCAAGACGCCTGAACTCGCGGTCGAAGTTTCAATGCAGCCTTATCGAATATTGGGCGTCGATGCGGTGATCATGTTTAGCGACATTCTGATACCCGTTGAGGCAATGGGACAGGAAGTCAAATTGACTGAACAGAAAGGGCCTGAACTCCCAAGTCCCATTCGCAGTCGTGATCAGGTTGATAGACTCGCGGTGCCGGATCCAATTGAGAAGACTGGCTTCGTAATGAAGATCATCCAGACTCTCAGACGGGAGCTCGACGGCGCTGTCCCGTTGATCGGATTCGCAGGAGCGCCGTGGACACTAGCCGCGTACATGATCGAAGGCGGAGGTTCAAGAAACTATGCTCACGTAAAGCGAATGATGTACTCTGACCCACTGACGTTTCACGCCCTGCTCGATAAGATCTCAGACACAATAATTCTGTATCTAAATGCCCAAATCGAAGCCGGTGTGCAGCTGGTTCAGTTGTTTGATTCGTGGGCCGGTGAACTCTCCCCAGATGATTACTCTCAGTTCGCCCTACCGTATGAACGAAAGATCTTCGAAGCAATAAACCGGAATGCCGTTCCGACCATCATTTACATCAACGGCAGCGGAATTTTTTTGGAGCATATGGCTACTTGCGGAGCCGAGGTGTTGAGCATCGACTGGCGCGTAAACCTGTCAGATGCGCGCCGGCGAGTTGGACCACAACTCACGCTGCAGGGGAATCTCGACCCTTGCGTGCTTCTTTCAACTCCCGAGATCATCTCGGAGCGCGCGCGCGAGCTGATCAGGATGGGCGGTGGTCAGCGGCATATTCTGAATCTTGGTCACGGGATCCTTCCGATGACGCCGGTAGAAAATGCGCGCGCATTTGTAGAAGCCGCAAAAGAGGCCGTCCAATAGAGCTTCCAGGAACTGATGACGACGCCTGCACAGAATCGGCGAATTGGAGTGCTGCTGTTCAACCTCGGCGGTCCTGAAAGGCTCGAAGATGTTCGTCCTTTCCTTTTCAACTTGTTTGCCGACCCGGATATTATCCGCCTACCCTGGCGGGCGATGCAGAAACCTCTCGCCTGGATGATATCGACCCAACGCTACAAAAAGTCGCGAGGATACTACGAGAAGATCGGCGGCGGTTCGCCGCTGCGCCGCATCACTGAAGCGCAGGCGAGAGCCCTTGAACGCGCATTGGAAGCCCACGGGATCAGTGCTCGCGTCTACGTTGGGATGCGTTACTGGAACCCGTTTATAGAGGAAGCATTGGATCAGATCCGGCATGATAGAGTCGATCAACTTGTAGTACTCCCGCTCTACCCACAATTCTCAATTTCGACCACCGGTTCGAGTCTAAATCGGATGCATGCCGTCGCCGGAGAAACAGGCGAGGCTCTACCACAAACTTCGGTCGTCTGCAGTTTCGAAGCGGACCCTAATTACATCGACGCCATGGCAGCAGCTGCGTCCGAAGAGCTTGTCCATTTCCCGGATCAAGACCCGTCAAAGACTCACATACTCTTTAGTGCTCACAGCGTGCCGGTCCGTTACATCGAGGAGGGCGACCCTTATCTGGATCACACCAGGCGTACGGTTGAACTCATTATGCAGAGGCTGGGAGCTCAACGGCCACACACGCTCTCATTTCAAAGCAAAGTAGGTCCTGTTAAATGGCTTACGCCGGCGACTATTGCAACAATACCGAAACTTGCGAGCGAAGGCGTGTCCCAGCTCATGCTCGTGCCTGTGAGTTTCGTGTCTGAGCACAGCGAAACTCTGTATGAAATGGATATTCTCTATCGGGATGTTGCCGCCGAGGCAGGCATCTCGCATTACCGGCGCGTACCCACGATGAATTGCAGACCTGACTTCATCGAAGCGCTCGCGAGCCTGGTTGAACGGGCTCTTTCTCTCGCTGATGTTCCACCGAAAATGACCTGCATTCATTCTCAAGTTGTAACCGAGGCTACCGGTTCGTTCTGTGCGTGCGATCGGGAAAACATCAAAGGTTGATGGGAAACCACCGTGCAGCAATTGTGATAGGCGCAGGCATATCGGGTTTGGTTTGTGCCTACAGGCTCAAGACGCTTGGCGTTGACGTTCTGCTCATCGAGAAAAACGATCGAGTCGGCGGCGTTATTCAGAGCGAGAACATCGATGGTTTCCTGATCGAGCGCGGGCCAAACAGTTCTCAAGGCACTGAAGAACTCATAGCCCTGGTAGAGGAACTGGGAATTCTCGAGGAGTTGGTCGAAGGTAACCCAAAAGCGCCGGCTTACGTGTACTTTAAAGGACGGCTTCATGCAGTGCCGTCCGGTCCAGGGTCGTTCATCAGAAGTGATCTGTTGAGTCCGGCCGGCAAACTCAGAGTTCTCAAGGAGCTTTTTGTTCCCAGGCGAGGCCATCGCACCGAAGAGAGCGTTGCGGCATTCGCGAGACGCCGGATTGGCGATGAAGCTGCAGAGCGCCTGGTCGCGCCATTCGTCTCAGGGATTTATGCCGGGGACGCCGATCTCCTGAGCGTCAAGGCCGCCTTCCCGCGGCTGGCAAATCTTGAACAGAATTATGGCGGGCTGTTCCGAGGAATGTTCGCAAAGGCCCGGGAAGCGCGTCGAGCAAAGAAAAATGCGGGCGCTGTTCTGGAGAAGGCCGCGCCGACGCGACGTCTTTGCTCGTTTCGAACCGGTATGGCTTTTCTGCCGAAGACGCTGGCCTCAAAGCTCGGCGAAGACCTATTGACTGGCTGTACCGAACTGCGAATCGCTCGGGCACCGGATTTGCGGACATTCACCCTCGAATTCGAGCGCGGAGGGAATCGACATCAGCTGGTAGCAGATCATTTGATCTTAGCGACGCCTTCGAACGTCGCCGCTTCTCTGCTCGGTTTGAGTTCAACTGAGCTGCGCGATCTCCTCGATGAAATTGAATATCCGCCTCTCTCCATAGTAAGTCTGGCTTATGAGACCTCCAGGGTATCAACGCCACTCGATGGTTTTGGATTCCTTGTTCCACCGAGCGAGAAAATGAACATTCTGGGCTGCGTCTGGAATTCAAGCCTGTTCCACAATCGCGCGCCAAATGGCACATCACTTCTCACTTCTTTTGTTGGCGGCGCCCGGAATCCAGACGCCGCCCAGTCGGCCGATGCTGAACTGGTATCGATTGTACACGGCGAGCTTCAGAAAGTGCTCGGCATCTCCACTGAACCACGTGTAATTTCGATCACTCGATACCAGCGATCGATACCACAGTACAATATCGGTCATTTCGAGCGAGTGAGGCGCATCGAGAGCCTGTTGCAGGAAGCGCCTGGTGTTCAGCTTATTGGGAATTATCTTCACGGTGTGTCGACGGGAGACTGCATCAAGGAGGCAGAGCGGGTCGCAAAATCGGTTGTCGAGACCCTAATCTAATTCGGCTTCCCTTGTTAGAGTCATTTCCGCGACATAAGATGCATCTGAGAATTACGGTTCGAGCCGTTTCCTCACTGTTTCATCGGATCGATCTTTATCGAAGTCAGGATCCAGATCGTTTTCAATCAAAGTCCCGCGACTTGCTCCATCTCCTGTTGTCCCGTGGACCTGATGAGTACGGTATTGACCGCCGTCGTGATCTGTCATTTACCACATTGGCTTACGAGGAGGTTGATCGATGTACAGGACGAACGCACTCGCCGGCCTATTGGTCGGCGGTTTCCTTATTTGCTGTTACACAACACTTCAAACAAGCGCTAACTCCGAACAGGATTTCCACCTAGACGGTGGAATAGCCGCCGTTGAAGCAGTTCAGCTACAGTCGATTATCAGCGGCCTTTCAAACCCAACTTACGTGACTCACGCGCACGATGGCACAAACCGGTTGTTCATCCTTGAACAAGCCGGTCGCATTCGCGTCGTCCAACCGGGCGCAAGCACCTCGACAGTTTTCCTCGATATTGTGAACGAAGTTTTGAGCGGAGGCGAACGAGGGCTTCTCGGATTGGCATTCCATCCGCAGTATTCAATAAACGGCCGCTTCTTCGTTTACTACACTCGTCAAAACGACGGTGCCCTGACTGTCTCTGAATTTCACGTCAGTGCGGATCCCAATGTCGCAAGCGCGAGCTCCGAGATTGTCTTTAACGGAAACTTTCCCATCCCACATTCGACAAATAACAACCACAACGGCGGCTGTTTGCAGTTTGGACCCGACGGCTACCTGTATCTGGGCACCGGGGATGGCGGGTCCGCCAATGACCCTCCCAACAACGCGCAGAACATCGATGTGATGCTGGGTAAGATTTTGCGAATAGACGTGGACACGCCTAACGGGGCAATCGTTTATTCATCGCCATCGAGCAATCCTTTTTTTGGCCCCCCCGCCGGGTTGGATGAGATCTACGCTTATGGAATGCGCAATCCCTGGCGGTTTTCTTTTGATCGATCGACAGGGCAGCTTCTGTGTGGTGATGTCGGCCAGGGTGCCCGGGAAGAAATAGACATTATCACCATCGGCGGAAACTTCGGATGGCGCGTAATGGAAGGAACGATTTGCAATCCGAATATCAATGGCGGAGTCTGCACACCGCCACCGGGCAGCATACTACCGATATTCGACTACGCCCACGCCTCTGGCCGGTGCTCGATAACCGGCGGCTACTCTTACCGGGGGTTACGAGCGGCGGTACCAGTTGGGTCTTATGTCTACGCCGACTACTGCACTGGCGAGATCTGGCAACTACAGAGTGGCGCCAACACGCTATTGCTCGATACAGCGCTGAACATAACCTCCTTTGGAGAAGACGAAGCCGGAGAAGTATACGTTGTAGGTCAGGGTGGCTCGATAAGCCGTTTAGCAACGACACCGCCGCCTTCTCCGTGTGTTTATATGATTTCGCCTTCTGAAAGGCTTTTTCCCGCAGCAGGCGGAGATGGTACGTTTACATTAACAACCACGAATGACTGTGGTTGGATTGTCGCCACAAATGTCAATTGGATTACCCTCGGCGCTACCAGTGGTGCGGGCACAACCACGATTTCTTTTGCTGTTCGCGATAACCTGACCTCAAGTCCAAGGACCGGACTGATACATGTCGGGGGACACACATTTACGGTTATACAAGACAGCGCCACTGCGGGGAATTGCACCTACCGGATCGCTCCAAAATTCCAGAATATGCCAGCTTCTGGAGGCTCCGGAAGCTTCAATCTGACCACCAGTCAAAGCTGTGCGTGGGAAGTGATGACTCCTGACCCCTGGATCACCATTACTTCGAGCGGCGCCGGGACAGGGAACGCAACGATCACCTTCACCGCTGCGCCGAACATGGGGAGGCCGAGAAAAGGGACGATAAGAGTTGCCGATCAGATCTTTTCAGTAAAGCAAAAAGGTTAAACGAGCAAAAAGGTTGAACGAGCACCATTTCAGCCAGCGGGTGCAAATTGCGCTCGCTGGCACCCTACACCGCCATATTTTCTGTGGATCTAGCGCAGGATAATCCGCGCAGAGAGCTGCCCACTAAGTAACTGTTCCATATCCTCTTAAGATCCAAGCTCCAGAAAGCCAACGAATTTCTTGACATCCAAACCACGGAATCGTATGATGACCGTCTTGAAAACGACTTTCAACTTCAAATGCATTTATTTTTCGCTGAACAAGGGGGCACAATGTCATTCATCCCGAAACGGAGTCGCATGCTTCGATTTCTTGCCAGTTCTCTTACTGCCGCGGCTCTTGTGATTCATACCTACGCGGAAGGCTCAAAAACTTCACTGCAGGGAAAGGTCCTCGACCCCGCTCGCGCTCCGATCGCCGGCGCCACTGTCAAAGCAATACTCGACGGCCGCTCATCCGGACCTTCAACCGTTACCGATCAGGCGGGAGAATTCTCACTCTCTCTGGAACCCGGCGTCTACGCTATCACCATCGCCGCGGATGGATTCGAAGAAACCGCTCAAACCGTAGACCTCCCCGCGACCGGCCACGCACCTCTTACCGTGATGCTTCAAATAGCATCTCTGCGCAACACCATCACTGTAATTGGTGCGGACTATCAAACACCGGCGATCAACAGCGCCATGAAGACGCTTACTTCACTGCGTGATATCCCTCAATCAATTAGCGTGGTAACCCGTGAACAAATCAGCGATCAATTGCTCTCGAGCATCGGCGACGTCGTCCGCTACACGCCCGGCATTACCGCTCACCAGGGCGAAAACAATCGAGATCAAATTGTAATCCGTGGCGTCAGCTCGTCAGCTGATTTTTTTCTGAACGGAGTCCGCGACGACGTTCAATATTATCGCGATTTATACAACGTTGATCGCGTGGAGATTCTACGCGGACCGAATGCAATGATCTTTGGCCGCGGAGGCGGCGGTGGCGTAATAAATCGCGTTACCAAGCAGCCTGCTTTTGTGCCTTTTCGGGAAATCACTCTCCAGGGGGGGTCATTCAACAACAAACGAGTAGCGGTAGATCTGAATCAGCCCATCAACAATCGCATGGCATTCCGGTTAGACGGAGTTTATGAAGACTTCGACAGCTTCCGCGATTTTGTGGGCATCGAACGTTATGGGATCAATCCTACTTTGACTATTAATCCTGGCAGTCAGACCAGGATCACGCTCGGCTATGAGCACTTTCGCGATTACCGAACCGCCGATCGTGGCATACCATCGTTCGAGGGGCGACCGGCTGACACGGATATTTCAACGTATTTCGGGGATCCGCACCATAGTTATGTAAGGGCCAATGTGAATCTCGGCTCCGCGGTTATCGAGCATCAGGTTGGCAGTTTGAACATCCGGAATGCGACGCAGTTTGGCGGTTATGATCGCGGTTATCAGAACTTTGTTCCAGGTGCGGTTTCTGCAGATAAGAGATTTGTATCAATCTCGGCGTACAACAATGCGACCGAGCGGTTTAACATTTTCAATCAGACAGACCTGACCTACGGGCTATCAACCGGACGCATTCGTCACACACTCCTTGCCGGTGCCGAAGTCGGACGACAACTGACAGACAACTTTCGAAATACTGGCTTCTTCAACAACACGACGACTTCGATTAACGCGCCCTTCGCTAACCCAACAATCAGCACACCAGTAACCTTCCGACAGAGTCCTACTGATGCGGACAATCACGTCCATACGAGCATTGGTTCCGCCTATGCTCAAGACCAACTGGATTTATCGAGGTTTGTTCAGATCGTTGCCGGTTTACGTTTTGACCACTTCGATCTGAAATTTCACAACAATCGAAATGGTGAGGACCTTCGCCGAATCGATAATCTAGTTTCGCCTCGCGTTGGAGTTATCTTTAAGCCGATTACACCGCTCTCAATATACGGCAACTACAGCGTGTCTTACTTACCAAGCTCAGGGGATCAATTCTCGTCATTGACAGCTATTACTCAACAAGTAAAGCCGGAAAAGTTTAATAACTATGAACTCGGCGCAAAATGGGATCTCAGGCGGTCGCTGTCGCTTACGACCGCCGTCTACCGTCTGGAGCGCAAGAACACCAGGTCGACCGATCCAAATGACCCGACCAGAATCGTGCAAACCGGAAGCCAACGAACCAATGGTTATGAAATTGGGCTGACCGGCTCAATTCTCCGCTCCTGGCATTTTACCGGCGGGTACGCTTACCAGGACGCGTTTATCACGAGTGCGACGACCGTCGCTCGAACTGGAGCACAAGTAGCTCAAGTCCCACATCACAATTTTTCTTTTTGGAACAACTATCAGGTGCTTTCGAGATTGGCGGCTGGTATCGGGTTGATCCACCGGTCTGATATGTTTGCTGCTGTCGATAACAGGGTTGTTTTACCGGGTTACACTCGCACTGATGCGGCGGTTTTCTACTCGCTCACTGAAAGGCTTCGTCTGCAGGCGAACGTTGAGAATCTGTTCAACACGAAGTACTACATAAACGCAGACAGCAACAACAATATTTCACCAGGCTCGTCTCGTGGCATTCGGTTAGCACTGACAGCAAGATTTTAGCGTGAGAAAACCGTTCGGCAAGTTCGCAACATTACGCTCTATTCACGGGCGCGAAAGACTTCTCTTCCCCCAACGAAAGTCGCTGCTACTGCGCCTCTCAAGCGCCAGCCGGCGAAAGGAGTGTTCCTGCTCTTTGATCTGAACCGCTGGGGGTCAACAACCCATTCCCGGTTCGGATCGAAGACAGTCACGTCTGCCGGCGCGCCCACCGCAAGCGTACCACCTGGTATAGCGAAAGCCCGCGCCGGGCCGATCGTGAGCATCTCGATTATTCGAGGGAGGGATACCAGCCCGGTATGAAAGAGAACCGTCAAAGTGACTCCCAGAGCCGTTTCCAGGCCGACTACTCCAAACGGCGCACGATCATATTCCAGCATTTTCTCATCTGAATGATGCGGCGCATGATCGGTCGCGATTGCGTCGATAGTGCCATCCGCCACTTTTTCGATTAGATATCTTCTGTCCTCTTCGCTACGAAGTGGCGGGTTCATTTTGGTATTTGTGTCGAAACCAACTACCGCAGCATCGGTAAGCGCGAGATGATGCGGAGTAACTTCGCAGGTTACCGCGACTCCATTCTCACGAGCCGCAGCCACAAGCTTTACCGAATTCGAGGTCGAGATATGCGCGATATGGACGCGAGCGCCAGTCAATTTCGCCAACATTATGTCGCGGTTAACGTGACTCTCCTCCGCTGCACCACTCATGCCTTTAAGCCCGAGCAGCGTTGAGTAGCGACCTTCATTGATCACCCCGCCGGCGGACAGCTGGACATCCTGACAGTGGTCAACCATAACCAGGTCGTGATCCCGCGCATACTCCAAGGCGTGACGCACAACCTGCGAATCCATCACCGGCCGGCCGTCGTCGGAAACTGCTACCGCGCCAGCGGCCTTCATCTCCGCCATTTCGGCAAGCTCTTCGCCTTTGGACTCACGAGTAATTGCTCCGACTGGATAAACCCGCGCAAACCCCGCTTCCCGGGCCTTGTCGATGATATACCGCGTCACTGATGCATGATCGTTCACCGGTTTGGTGTTTGGCATCGCGCAGATCGATGTGAACCCCCCGGCGACCGCGGCCGCCGCGCCAGAAGCTATAGTCTCTTTGTACTCCTCGCCGGGCTCTCGAAGATGGACGTGTAAGTCGATGAAACCCGGAACAACGACGAGTCCGCCGGCATCAAAGATCCGCATCTCAGATGAAGGGCTTTGGGAGGAGTTCGCTGGAATGATTGAGTCAATGCGGTCACCTTCGATCAGCAGGTCGGCAACCTTGTCGATTTGTTGTGACGGATCTATGATTCGCCCGCCTTTGATTAAAAGTTTCACTGTGCCTCCGAACCGATAAGCAGAAACAAAATTGCCATTCGCACCGCAACCCCATTGGTGACCTGATCGAGTATCAGCGAGCGAGCGCTGTCCACCACATCGGAGCTTATCTCGACCCCTCGATTGACGGGACCTGGATGCATCACGATGCAGTCACTGGCAGCGGTTTCCAGTCTGCGAAGCGTCAGCCCGTATTGAATGGAATATTCCTTCAACGACGGAAAGAAGGCGTCGGACATTCGCTCGCGCTGAATGCGCAACATCATTACCACATCGCTACCGGCGATTGCTTCATCGATATGATCGCAAATCGTCAACGAACCCTCGGAGTTCTCGATGAGTCTGTCGTATGCAACAGGAATCAAAGTTCGGGGACCGGCAATGCGCACGTGAGCGCCGAGCCGTGTCAGGAGGTGAACGTTAGAGCGAGCAACGCGGCTATGCATAATATCGCCGACGATTGCGATCTGGAGTCCGCCGATTTGGCCTTTGTGTTCTCGAATCGTAAACGCATCGAGCAGCGCCTGGGTTGGGTGTTCGTGCGCGCCATCTCCGCCGTTTATGATCGACGCACTGACCAGCCGCGACAGTTGCTGGGGAACGCCCGGTGATGGATGGCGAATCACGATCGCGTCTGGCGACATGGCCTGGAGGTTCTGAGCAGTGTCGATCAGAGATTCCCCTTTGCTGACGGAAGAGGTCGAGGTCGAAATGTTCACCGCATCGGCCGAAAGGCGCTTCGCGGCCAGTTCAAAGGAGGTGCGAGTTCGGGTGGAAGCCTCGAAGAAGAGGTTAATGACTGTCTTGCCGCGAAGGGCGGGAACTTTTTTGATCGATCTGGCAGATACTTCTTTGAACGACTCAGCCGTGTCGAGGATTGTTGTTATCTCCTCGACTGATAGCTCTCTGATTCCTAAAAGGTCTTTCCTGTTAAACGGCATTTCGGTCGCGCTGCGGGTGCAGGATCCGGCTCGGATCATACACGGAGCATCACGGCTTTAATCAGTCTCCACAACAATCACTTGTTCGTCTTCGTCATAGTCCTTCAGCATCACTTTGACGATTTCGTTGTCGGTCGTTTGAACGTCTTTGCCGACATAGTCTGCCTGTATTGGAAGCTCACGGTGGCCGCGATCGATCAGTACCGCTAGTTCCACGCGACGTGGTCTTCCAAAATCGACCAATTCATCCATAGCCGCTCGAACCGTGCGACCGGTGTAAAGAACATCATCCACCAGCACGATTGTGCTGTCGGTCACATCGGCTGGTATGTCGGTTTTATTTACGACGGGTCGAGGCCCAATCGTTGACAAGTCATCCCGGTAGAGAGTGATATCCAGCTGTCCAGTTGGAGGGCGCACACCCTCAAACTGCTCGATCTTGTCTGCGATTCTTTCGGCGAGAGGAACGCCGCGCCGTCGAATACCAACCAACAACAGGTCTGAAGTCCCAACATTCCGCTCGACAATTTGAGAAGCCAGCCGCGACAACGCTCGGTTAATTCCGGCGGCATCCATGACGTGGGTTTTCAACTTCATTTCGAGCGCCTCAAGATCGCGCAGAATATAACACGCGCTTTGTCGGTGCTCAAGTTAGCGATTGGCAATCGTGATGCCTGTTGATTTCGCTCCTATGGTTAGGTAACTCAAAACATTGGGTAGCCCGCTTGCAATTTTCAGGGAGACTTTTGCTTTACTGAAAACTGACTGCCGGAAACATTTATCGTGCCCTTGCGGCTTACACCGCTGCCATTCGCTCCAACACTAAAGGTCAATGTCCCAGTCCCTAAACCTCCGTTATCCGAGGTAATGGTGATCCAGCTTACACCGCTCGTCGCGGTCCAAATGCAGTCTTCGGTGGTAACCACTGTGAAGCTGCCCGCTCCTCCGCTCGATGAGAAGCTCGACGACTTGGGCGTCACCGCATAGCTGCAACCGCTCTGGCCAAATCCTTCCTGGCGAACGATGAAGTCTCTATGCGCAATCGTTATCTTCCCGATTCGAAACCTTTCGTCGGTGTTGTCCCGAACAGAAAAGCTAACTGAGCCATTCCCAGTCCCACTGCCCTGATTGATTATTATCCAACCGTCGGGGCTCGTTGCAGTCCAATCCACCCCTGCCGGCGCCGTTACCTGGATGGCGCCATCGGTGCCAGTCGCAGAAAAGGCAGCGCTCTTTGGCGAAAACTTTGTAAGCGCGAT
>DATFWY010000199.1:0-15916 GCA_035258805.1 Blastocatellia bacterium
GCTCCGTCGGCAGCGAAGTCAAGCTTGAAGAGTTCTTCGAATCACGGTCGTGCAACTTTGCGAGACCAAAATCCAGCAACTTGGCGCCCGATTTTGTGATCATAATGTTGCCGGGCTTGAGATCGCGATGAACGATCCCTCCGCGATGAGCCTTGTCGAGCGCGTCGGCGATCTGTATTGCGTAGCGCAGAACTTGCTCGGTCGGCAGCGCATCGTTCTGAAGACGCTGAGACAGCGACGAGCCTTCGATGAATTCCATTACCAGGAACTCAACGCCATCCTGGTTACCGACATCGTACAGAGCGCAAATATGAGGATGATTCAAACTCGATACAGCGCGAGCCTCACGCTCGAATCGTTGACGCAATTCGGTGTTTGATGAAAGAGGCTCCGGCAAGACCTTGATCGCGACGATTCGATCCAGGCGAGTATCACGGGCACGGTAAACTTCACCCATCCCGCCAGCGCCAAGCGGAGCGAGAATCTCGTACGGGCCAAGTCGCGTGCCGGTAGCAAGAGTCATCGCTTCAACTCTGCGTTTGGAGTCCATCTTCTGCTCGCTACTCGAGAAAGCTACGTGCTTGAACTCCGAAACTCGAGGAGTGAGAATGCCACGCCAGCAGCGAGGCTCTCTCAACTCCCTACAGGGCTACCACTTCAAGTTACCTCTCCGGTGTTGACGAACGGTAGTTTGCTCACGCTAGTTCTTCAGATCCGCCGTCCAGTTGATGACGAGGGTGATAGGAGCTGACTCTTTCTGTTCCACAGCAGTATTGACCAGGAAGCGCTGGCCGTCGGCCGTCACGTCGTACGCATATCCCGGCCCAGCTCTACGAATCTCGAAAAGCGGCCGCACCGCTCCGACTTCCAGGGTCGCCCCCTTACCGTTAACTTCCGCCGCCATCAACTTATCGTCGAGTGACAGGTAGAAAACCTCTGTGCCGTCGTTTCGCCATTTCGCCGGCGGGATAGCGCCCGAAGTGGATACCTGGCGCTTCCCACCAGGACCTGGGAAGGAAGCTACATAAAGCTCGACACTGCCAGACTCGGTCGAAAAGTAAGCGACCCATCGCCCGTCTGGGGAAAACATGCCGTTGCCTTCGTTCGAGTCCGTCTGTAAAAACGGAAACGGCTTGCGATCACGAGAAAGCGGTAAGATCCACAAATCAGCCCCAGTCTTGAGACCGCTGGCCCAATAGAGAAGAAAACGACCATCTGTGGAAAAGCTGGTCGGAAATTTGTCGAAGTTGGATTCCAGGAGCAGCTCTTCGCTGCCCGCTCCGCTTGAATCTTTTTGATAGATGTCAAAATGACCTTTGCGGTTCGATGCAAAAGCAATGCGGTTCCCATCTGGCGACCATGCCACCGTTCGCTCTTGCGCCGGATCGAAGGTAAAGCGTGTCCTGCGGTCGCGAGCTACATCGTAGAGCCAGATGTCTGGTCGCCCGCTCTGAGGGTCGATGATACCCACGGAAGCCCTCTTCCCGTCAGGTGAAAGGCGAACATTGGTGTACACAGCCTGATCGCCCAGCACGCCGAGCTGCTTGCCGCTGCGATCGAACCAGGCTAGCTGCGAGGCGCCCGTCGCCTTGCCCATCTGATAAGCGAGGATCCCATTCTCCGAGACGGAAAAGGCTCCGACAGACATGATTTGTGGTCCGGCAACTCCGACGTGTTGAACCTGTTCGGCGATCGGGAAACCCTCACCCTCGGTCTCAAAGCGGCCGGCGTCGAACGACTGAGCCATTAGTGTATCCCCGTGCATATAGACCAGATATCCCTGAGCATACTCCACATTTGAAGTATCGCGCATCACCAGCTTGCTTTCCCTCGACTTAAGGGAGGCAACATAAATCGCCGGGCCTTCGCCGACGCCCGTGGTTCCGCCCAGATAGAGAAAGTGCGTTCCGTCTGGTAGGAACGTGGGCCAGCGATGGGATACTTCACCTCTGGTCTCATCAAGGTTAGTGACCGGGCTTGAAGCGCCGCCCGACGCGGATACTCGGTGCAGCGGACCCGAAATATCGGGAGAGAAGACGATCACTCCGTCGCGGTTCCACGTGCCGCCACGACCCTGGGGCGCGTCGCACAACGTGAGCGTGGGTCCGCCGGCAGCGTCGATTTTTTTGAGCTTGCCTTGCGCGAAAAACCCCACCGAGCGGCTGTCCGGCGACCAGAACGGATAAATGGCGCCCTCAGTGCCTGCGAGTGCCTGCGCCGAGAGCGCATCGAGGGAACGAACCCAGAGAAGATTTCCGCCTCCGGCAGTCGTGGCGACGAAAGCGAGCCGTCGGCCATCGGGTGAGACGGACATGGTTGCTCCCGATCTGCCGCCGAAATTGAAGGTCGACTTTTCCGGTGGAGGAATGAACGAGCGCACGGCGCGGACGACAACCCGAGTGCGCTCCAAGTAAGCAATGGCCAGAGCCAACGTCGCCAGCACCGCAGCCGACGCCACGATCCATGCGATCAGCTCGCGTCGCTTCATCCATCGCGGCCCGAGCGCTGGCATGACTTCGGTCTGGATCGATGTTGGGCTCGTTCCCGACAACGCCTTGATAGCGAACGCCAGATCGCTCGCAGAATGGAATCGCTCCTCCGGATTCTTCTCCAGACAATGCCGCACTACGTGCTCGAGCGCTGGCGCCACGTTCTTATTGCTCTCCGAAAGATCGGGCGGATCTTCTCTCAAGATCGCGCTCATCGTCTCTGCCGCCGATTCACCATGAAAGGCACGTTTGCCAGTGAGCATCTCGTAGAGGATCGCTCCGAAGGAAAAGATGTCCGCGCGATGATCTACTGGACGACCGCATACCTGCTCCGGCGACATATATCCAACTGTTCCCATAACCGTGCCGGGATCGGTATCAATACGTCTGGTCGGAACATCCGTTTTTGATTGCCCTTCAGCGGGTTCTGTTAACTTTGCTAGTCCGAAATCTAAAATTTTCACTCGACCGTCTCTGGTGATGAAGATGTTCTCCGGTTTCAGGTCGCGATGAACAATGCCCTTCTCGTGTGCAGCGGCTAGTCCACGCGCGATTTGCAAGGCGTAGTCAATAGCCTTTCGTACCGGCAGAGCCGCGCCACCAATTCGCCCACGCAGCGTCTCACCTTCCAGGAGTTCGGAGACTACATAGGGCGAGCCATTGTGTTTACCAACGTCGTGAATGGCGAGGATATTCGGATGATTTAACGCGCCAACGGCGCAGGCTTCTTGCTCGAAGCGCTGCAAGCGCTGCTCATCGTCTGAGAATGAAGAAGGCAGAACTTTGACAGCGACATCACGACCGAGTCGAGAATCGCGTGCGCGGTAGACCTCCCCCATGCCGCCCGCACCCAGCGGTGAGAGGATCTCGTATGGACCGAGCCTGGTGCCTGCAGCAATGGCCATCAGCTCAACTCCGCGTTTTGGAGTTCAAGGGTCGATCACAACAAGGGTAAGGTCCGCACTCACAATGCTACCGCTTTAACTCCGCAGTCCAGTTGGACACTCCAGTGAGCGGCGTCGCAGTCTGGTTCTGCACGATCACGTTGATTAAGAATCGTTGCCCGTCATCGGTTACGGCAAATGGAGCGTGCGCCAACACGCTGGTCCCAGCGCGAAAATCGAACAGCGACACGGCGTTAGCCGCTTCAAAGCTTTCACCAGTTTTTACTGATACTGCCATCATTTTGCCGTCTGCTGAGTAGTAGAACAGCTCCTTTCCATCCCGACGCCATCGCGGATTGTTGCCGCCACCACTTGAGATCAGCTGTTTGCCGCCACCTGTGGGGAAGCTCTGCACGTAGATCTCATATCGGCTCGATTCGTCCGAGGCATAGGCCAGCCAACGTCCATCAGGTGAAAGCGCCGCCCAGGATTCATTGGCAGCGGTATGGAGAACCGGCTTAGGCTCGCCGGTGGATTGCCCGTCATTCCCGACAACCGGTAGAATCCACACATCGTTCTTGGTTTGCGGATTAACTTCGAAGTAAATAATGAAGCGCCCATCCCTCGACCAGTCGGTTGGAAATTTTGCATACTCGGATCGGAGCAATGGCGAATCCTGTCCAGCGCCGCTAGCTGCCTTTTGATAGAGATTCAACACCCCCTCGCGCGCTGAAGACCAGACGATGCGGCTCCCATCAGGCGACCAGACTGGACAAAAATCATTGCCCGGTTCGAATGTAAAGCGAGCACAATTCGCACCGTTTACATCACACACCCATAAGTCCGGCGCACCAGCTTGAAAATCGATCCGGTCTGCTACAAAGCGCCGTTCATCGGGTGAGAGCCACGCGCTACCGGCTCCGCTGACGACATTCAGTGAACCTGTTGGCTTTCCCCCGCGATCAATCCAGGCGTACTGCCTTTCCTGACTTTCGCTCGGGTCAAAAACCAATACACCAGTGTCCGATACGGAAAAGTTAACGTAATCGGTATTGATTGGATCGTGCCCGACCTTATCTGAAATCGGAATTGGCACACCGGTTAGCTGTAGCAGCCGGGCGTCAAAGCGCTGGGCAAGCAGAGCATCTTCCCGCCTGTAGACCAACCAGCCATCGCTTTCGCCCGAGTCGTTGGGAATCGCGGATATATATCTTGCCGAGGTGTTTTCGCTAATTAGCTGTCGCTTGAGTGTACCGTCAAGCGAGCCAACATGGAGACCGCGGATGTCTTTCGCCCCGCCTCTGACGTTGTACAGAAAGTGACGACCGTCCGGAAGAAAGGAGGGAAAGTTATAGGCGGCTTCCAGTCGTGTCGGATCGGGCTTGGACACCTGCGCTGGTTCACCGCCAGTTGCCGAGGTGCGAAACAATCCGGCGGGCCCGCCGCGCGCAAACAGAATTACGCCGTCAGAGCTCCACGTGCCGCCATAACCTTGTGGCGTTTCGCACAAGGTTTGCGCTGGTCCGCCCGAGACTTCGATTCTCTTTAGGCGCGCGTCAGCAAAGAAGCCTATGAAGCGGCTGTCCGGAGACCAGAATGGATACGCTGCGCCCGCGGTCCCCGGCAAGGCTCGAGCCTCAAGAGAATCCATCGGCCGAACCCAAAGCTGAACTTTTCCTCCTGTAGCGCCGGAAAATGCCAGCCACTTTCCGTCAGGAGAGAGAGCGAGCTGACCAAAGCTCGTTTTCTCGGGTGGCAGGATGAAGAATTTCAGGACGCGTGCCTCTGTCCGTTGATACTGTGGACGGTAAACGAACAGGTACAACGTGACCAACAGCGCAAAGAACGAGACTGCCGCAGCAATCCACGGGAGGCGCGTATTCCGGAGTAACGTTCCAGACCAGTGTTTCTCTACCGCAGGCAACTGAGTGGCCACATCGAGCCGTGAGGCTGAAGAGGTCGACAACGTCTCAATGGCGAAGCACAAATCACTTGTTGATTGAAATCTCCTCTCCGGTCTCTTTTCTAAACATCGCCTCACTATCCTTTCTGCCGCGAGACTGATCTTCGAGTTGGATTCTGTTAGCTCTTCCGGCTCTTCCTTCAATATCGCGTTCATAACTTCAATTGCTGACTCACCAGTGAACGGCTGCCGCCCTCGAAGCATTTCGTAAAGGATCACGCCGAATGAGAATATGTCTGAGCGGTGATCTGCGTCCTGTCCGCGCACTTGCTCCGGCGCCATATATCCGACCGTACCCAGGATTGTGTTTGGATCGGTAATAGCTTTTTGCGTGGCTACACCAGACTCTGCCGCTTCAACACGCTGAGGTCTCAGCTTCGCTAAGCCGAAATCAAGTATCTTCACGCGTCCGGCGTCGGTGACGAAGACGTTCTCTGGCTTGAGATCGCGATGGACGATGTTCTTGGCGTGAGCTGCTGCGAGCCCGCTTGCAATCTGCTGCGCGTATCCGATCGCATTACGGTAACCAGGCATCCCGGCATTTAGCTGCTCCCGCAGGTTCTCACCTTCAAGCAGTTCAGCGACTATGTACGGCGAACCATCGTGCCTGCCAATGTCATGAACAGTGAGGATGTTCGGATGATTTAGTGCAGATGTGGCTCGAGCTTCCTGTTCGAACCTGGTCAGCCTGTCGACTTCACTCTCGAATGAGGGCGGAAGTACCTTGATAGCGACTTCGCGGTTCAAGCGAGTGTCTTTCGCCCGATAGACTTCGCCCATTCCGCCCGCGCCCAACGGCGCAATAATCTCATAGGGACCTAATCGTGTGCCTGTTGTGAGCGTCATAAACGACACCCGTATCGTAGACTGTCTAGTCTGCGGATTGGGTTTGCATCGGGCAGCCAAGTGCTACGTAGAGGAAATCCGCAAACTGGATAGTCTACGGTGCCTGGGGTTGCCCAGTACCACGTAGACGAAATCTGCAGACCGGACAGTCTACGGTACGTGGGGTCTCAGGGACGACAATTCCTTCTTAGCTTCAATCAAAATGGGGAGATCTGCGTCAGCGTCTTTCCAGATCGAAAAGAACTCCTGGTATTCTTTTCGGCTGTTATCAACATCACCAATAATAGCATTGGCGCGTGCCAAGCCAAGACGCGCGAGCGGGTACAAAACCGATAGAACAGCTTCGCCGCGGTGATCAAGTATACCCTGAAACTCCGCCGCAGCTTCCTTGCCCGACTTCATCGCCAGGTATGAGAGCCCGCGCAAGTATCGCGCCCAAAATTCCGCAATCGCTTCGTAGCGACGCGCTTCATCAAGAACCTGAACCGCATCGCCTGGATTATGACGCTGCAATTCCAACGCAGCTTTTATGACCGGTATCCAAAGGTGATTAATTAAAGTGTCTTTGGGATAACGTCGCACCAATTCATCAACCACCAATTGTGTCTGTGAAGCTTCGCCGCACATCGCCAGTGCAAGAGCCACTCTTGGCAGCGATACTCGGTTGTGCTCAAGACCCGACGCCCGCTCCGCAGCCACATCGGTTTGCGCGCATTGGCCGAAAGCAGCGCTGCGGAGCCCAGCTTCGGCTGCATACCTTGCCCCAACCTCCTTAGCATTGCTGCGCACCGCGAGGTCAATGGCGCGCTGCGAGTATTCCTGCGCTTTGCGCCACTGTCCCTCGAACGCTAATGAGGAATTCTGCCAATCCAGCGCCATGTAAGCATCGGGTCGTCCGCTCGCCCATGTGACTTGCTCCTGCATTGCAGCTGCATCGCCTTGAGCAAAGGCAATCTGATACAGGAAGGAGTGAAGCGCTATCGTGTCCAGTTTCTGGGTGATTGCCTGTTCGCAAATCTCTTTGGCTTCGCTGAACCGTGAAAGACCAGTTAGTGAATTCGCGAGATTCCAATAGCCGACTGCGTTATTCGGATTCAGAGCCAGAGCTTGCCGGGCTTCCGTGACAGCCTTCTCGAACTGCCCCATCGTTTGATAGCGATCCGAGAGATTGAGCGGTCCTCGTTCGTCGCGCGGGTAGGTTCGCTTATAGAGCTCAACCGTTTCGATTCCTTTGTCCACTTCACCAGTGACGAATGCGTAATAAAAAGAGGATATCCGGAGCTTCTCTAATTCACTCATCCGCTCGCGCAATGCAAACGCCTTTTCGGCATATTCGGCGGCCAGGCTAGGCTGGCGGGTGTTGTAGTAATTGACTGCAAGCGATCCATACGCGTATCCAAATTGCGGATCGAGCTCTATTGCGCGCTTGTAGTACGGGATCGCCTCGAGGAATTTGCCCACCTGCGTTTGCTCCACTCCCAGAGAGAACGCCTTGAGTGCTTCCAGCGATGACGTGGTTGCTTCCAGGGGAGCATCAAACTTCTGGATCGAGCCGAGCGATTCACCAAGCTTCTCGCGTAGCCGACTCGCCGCCCTCGAAAGCGTTTTCAATACCTCCTCCTTGCTTTCAGCTTCAGCCTGTTCGCGAGCAAGCTCCTCTCCGGTCTTGCCATTGACTGCCTCCAGCGAGATCACGTAGTGGCTCCCAAGCGGCGCAATCGCTCCGACGATCAACGCCTTCAGCCCCTGGCGCTCGCATATCTCACGACCGATCTCCGCGGTGACGCGTTCCTCGGGCGAGCGTCCCATCAATCGCAGTGTCTGTCGAACGCGAATATCAGCGAACAGATGAAGAAACGGTGATTGACTCAATTGAACGGCAAGGCCCTGCTTCAGCGTTCCGTCAAAAATTGAGTCGCCGGTACTGTTGAGGAAATCTGCAACCAGAATCGTGTCTTGCTCGGTTAGCACCGGCCGCCGATTGATATAGAAGAAAGCTCCCGCGGCAATGACTATCAGCAAAAGCGTGGTGATCGTGAAGGCCTTGTGGGTTTGTACTTGATGAAAAATGTATTCCGCACTCGAGATTGTGCGCGGCGCAAGGGTCGTTGATGTCTGCGCTGTAACGTTCTGTGTTTCGCCAGAGGTGAATGCGGCGGGTTTCTTACTCACCAGATTGCTGGTCGATCCTATATCCGGTGAGCGCTCGAGCTTTGATTGAACCTGCAACTCATCTCTCAGATTCTTCAAGTCGAGTAGCAACTCATTCATGGTTTGATACCGCTCGTTGCGATCTTTTAGCAGAGCAGTGCCGACAACTCGCTGAAGCTCTTCCGGCGCGTTTGGCAGATGACCGGCGAGCGGCTGCGGCTCGTTCTTAAGTATCGCTGCCAGAATATCCGCGATCGAGTCACCGTCAAACGGAGCGCAACCAGTGACCATTTCGTAAAGGATGATCCCCAAACTGAAAATATCGGTACGCCCGTCGAGAGGTTTACCGCGGGCTTGTTCAGGCGACATATAGCGCACAGTTCCGACCACGTGACCGGGCTCGGTGGTGTTCTGCAGAGTTCTGGTCCTGCTTTGAACGTCGACGTATTCTTTTTCCGTGAGCTTGACCAGACCGAAATCAAGCACCTTGGCGTAACCATCAGGTCTGACCATTACGTTTTCCGGCTTGATGTCTCGATGAATAATTCCTGCGTGATGCGCTGCCGACAGCGCGCTCGCGATTTGTATGGCAATATCCAGGGCATCGGGCACGCTGAGCCGATGCTGTGCGATTCGCTCACGAAGCGTTTCGCCTTCGATGTATTCGGTGGAGATGTAATGAAATCCGCTTGATTCTCCAATCTCGTAAATTGTGACGATGTTCGGGTGATTGAGTGCAGATGCGGCCTTCGCCTCGCGCTCAAAACGACGAACGCTAACCGAATCTGCAGTGAACTCCTCGGGCAGGACTTTGATCGCGACGTTTCGTTCGAGCCGTTGGTCTCGCGCGAGATACACTTCGCCCATTCCGCCGGCGCCAAGAGGGCGAAGAACTTCGTATGAGCCAAAGTGGGTGCCGGAGACGAGAGTCATTTCAACTCTTTGAACAGAAATATGTAGTGCCGGCAAACAGGGCGACTGGCGTACCCTCCGGTAGAACAGGCGCATTCTACCATCGAATCATTACATTACGACAACAGAAGCCTTATCTAAAGGATAAGACGGATAAGACCTGTGGACCTATTCTTGATTCCTGGTGGTAACTTACTTTACAGTTAGGGCACTCAATACTCGGTACTGATATCACATCGATCGTGGAGAAGGATCGCTAAACACGAATCCAGGATAGATCGACCTGATGGAACATCCAACCGGGCAAATGTGTGATCTACAGCGGTTGACCTTAATCAAAATGTCCATCCTGTCTGAGGGCGATGCTGAAGGTCCAGTATCACGTCTGGCCCCAACTTTACGTAAGTCCCTATTAACGAACGGATCGGTGAACGCGGATGAGACCACAAGTGAAAATCCTGTTTCCTCTAGTTCTCATTGCATTGCTTCATCAGATTCCCCCTCCTGTTTGTGTTCTCGCACAACAGCCGAGCCCCGGAATTAGCGCGCTCTCCTCTTGCAGCCAAAGCCATTTTTCCTTGCTTTCCTGCGAGTTGCTGGCCTCATAGGTTCTCAAACAGATCGGCCGGTCATGGAGATGTCGTTAGTTGAGACATTCGTCGGTCGACTCCTTGTCGGTTCGGAGCGGCTTCCGGAGACAGGACTCCAAAAAGCTGCTATCCAAGCTGTGGCGAGTTGTCGTAGTGCTAATTCTTGCGCTCGTGTGCGCCTTCGCAGCTCTGACTTCGATCGAGTTCATTAGTGGTAGTTCTGATAACTGCGAGATAACGAGCCGACTCGAAACGATTGGAGACACCGGAGTGGGTTTCCTGAGGTTCTGTGATGAGGAACGGTTAATTTACATGAAGGCCTCTATTGAAGTCGTGCAACGCAATTATCCAGACCACTCGGACATGCCGGGGAGTGGTGATGAAATTCGCAAAGAAACCGTAGTTAAAGTGAGGGACGTCAGCGTAAGTCATTATCCGGGCGGCCAGACGCGGTATGGCTAGGATAAGCAGCTTGTAGACATGTTGAGCGAAGATCACTTTCCTCTCAATAGAATTACCCTTTGGTCTTCCTTGACCACCGCCGCGTAGAACTTTTTGAATTCGGGATACTGCTCAGGGGAAACAACCATCTTCTTGTTGACCAATTTTCTACTTCCTTTGATTACGCCGTTCGCAAACTCCAGCTTCACTGAATAATCCGCCACTTCGGACGTGATATTCACATCTTTCATGGGCTCTACGGGCTCAAAACCGGCCGGCAGCTTTATCTCAATTTCTTCAGTCATAGTATCCGCCCACGGCCAGTAATAGTATGGGAACTTCCTATTGTCCCGCGCGAGACCAGGGTCATTCCTGAACGGCTCTGCCCAGGGAATCTTGAGCACCTTAAACTGACCGGCCTCGCCAAGGTAATTCGGCACCTCGTAATCATACGAGCACTCGACAAAAGGCTCGCGGCTATCAATGGCTCCCAGCTCAAGCTTGGTCAACTTAACGTCGGGAAAATCCTGGCTGAGTAGTTGAGAAAAGCTCATCTCCTGTTGTTTCTTGCTTTTTTGACGCAATAGACCCCTCAGCAAGGCACCCGGCGCTCCCTCGGCTTTCAAGCTGTTCCTTGCTGCGATGCTCTTGTCGTCGCGTATGTCTACGATGCTACGACGAATTAATTGACGAGACGTGAATCCATTGCGAGGCAGATACTCGGGTTTGTTGACGCCTGGTTTGAGCAACAATGAGAATGCCTCAACATCACCTTCGGGAGCCGAGTTCATCGGATAGTTGTAGGCCGTTAGATCGAGGTACTTGAAGCCGCCTGGCATTTCCACGCCCACTATACAGTGATTGAAAGGGATTGATGGCGGCGCGTTTCGGTTTTCGCCCGCCTCTCTTGTGTTGACTAATACGTAGTGCGCCTTGATTCCAACTTCGCTGAGCATTGCAATGCATAGTGTCGCCAGGTCCTTGCAGTCGCCGATTCTATTGACCAGAACATCTCGCGCCCTTAGAGGAATCAGCCCAGACTGACGGAATGGTACCCGGCTGTATCTGATATTTTCGGTTATGAAATCGTAAATTACCTGAATCTTTGCCTCCTGCGACAGGTTGTCCTTGCGCAGCAGAGCCTCAACCTGCTCCTTCACTTCAAAAGAACTCCTGGTCTTGGTGCGCGCCAGATCCAGGTACCAATTAACAATGTCCTGCCATTCATTGACGCTGGAGATATAAAGGTCCTTCGTAACATCGGCCCACGCCGGCATTGCATCTTCCGGCTCGAGGGCCGGCTCATCAACAAGTCTCCATAGATAAACAGTCCCCTCGTCGGTATCTTTCTTGGAAGGCTCATTCGGCATATTCTGGGTGTTGGCGTGAAATCTCAGGCCTTTTGGAACGAGTAGCGAGTATCGCGAGTCCTTGACCGGGAAGGCCCCGTTGAATGAAAGATTGTCCCAGAAATCTTTGAAGAGCTTGCCCGTGTAGAGACTCCGAATGTTCCATTTGAGGTAGATCAGGTCATTGGGTTCAAGCGACTTGAAGACTATGTGATTCTCCTCGACGTCGGCATTAATCTCGGTGCCGGCCTTCTTCACGACGACCGCTTTTTCAACGACCAGCTCTTCGTTATAAGGGCTATGCGGGATCAGATATTCCTTGAATGCGTCTATGCCTCTGTTGTTGAAGACCCTGATCAGGCGCTCTGCGGAGGACTCCGAGCCGCCCGGCTCGTAGGCCACCCGTTTGGTATCAGATAGCAATACAACCGCGCCGCTGTCGGGGTAGGACTGGGTAGCCGGAGCGTTCTTGATTAGATCGTCGATGTTTGCCTGTTCAAACACTGCGAATACCGGCTTCTTGCCATCCAGCTCACGCAGCTCTCTGCGTGCATCGTAGTCTGTCGGATCGTATTTGAGGGCTTCAGTATAGGCGTGCTTTGCAAGTTCGATCGCGCCTCTCGCTCGATTGATCTCGCCAAGTTGAGACCAAAAAAGCGCGGAGTCGTGACAGAGTGCCAGCGACTTCTTGATACGAACTTCAGCGTTTGCGTAATCCTGAATTGTAAAATAGGCTTTTGCCATCACGTAGTACTGCTGAGTTGATGCGGCATCGAGTTCGAAGATCTTGTTGCAGGTCTCTTCCCATTTCTTCACGTTCGACGCTTGAAGATATAGTCCGGCGAGCGTTGACAACGCCGTAGTGTCGTAGCGCCTCGCAAGGTACTTTTGCACGATACTGATGGCGCGGTCGTATTTCCGAGTCTCCTGTATCGACAGGCTCGCCGCCAGGAGCACAAATCTCCAGTTGTCCGGGTACAAACCGTATGCTGTCTTGATGGTCTCAGCCAGCTTTTCATCCTGGTCTTTCTCGCTGTATAAGTGCACGCGGGTTTCGTAAAGGAACTCGGATCGGGGTGCAATTGTTTCAAGGTGCTTGGTAAGCGCGTCAGCCTTATCCAGCTCGTGCTTCTCCAGATGCTCGTCAATCTTGTACTGAAGAATATCGACATTGTCTTTGTCCAGAGCGTAGATTTGTTCGATCATCGTGGCGTAGTTATCGTACTTCTTCCCCTGCCGGTAAGCTTCCAGCAACTGCTTTTTGAACAAGCCGCAGCCTGGTGCCAGCTTCATAGCTTCTCTCAACGCCAATTCAGCCTCAATAGCTTTCTCGTTTCGAAGGTAGCATTCGGCAAGCAGCGCATAGTTTTCCAAATTGCCCGGCGCCGCAGTGATCTTCGTCTTGAAGAATGCCTCCGCAAAGTTCGGGATGAGTCGGGAGTTTGCGCCGGGTCGGCACTTATAGGGCTTTGATTCAGTTGAGAGCGCAAGTCCGTCAATCGGCTCGCCGTGCAAATCGGTTATCCGCGCGAGGAAGTTACATTTCGAGATTTCAGAGAAACCGCACTTTATGAGCAGTCGATTCCATCCCTCCTGCAGATCGGCCTCTACTATATAGTTATCAAGATCGTTGTTCGTCTCATCGACGAATTCCGCGATCTGTTCATCATTCAAGAACGCTTTCAATGAGCCTGACGTGCCTATCCTTATCTGCACAGACTGCTTCTTAGGCGAGTACACAAAATCGTTAGCGTAAAAGACGGATTCATTGTTGGAGAAATAGCGGGTGAATTCGATCCAGCGGTCGTTTTTGCCCGTGGCGAGCTTAAACCAATTGGCGGGAATACCATTCTTCGCTTCATATGTTTTGGAGGGCTCGTATTCCAGTTCTGGAGGATAGAACTTGTCAAAGCCGGAGGCCGAGGTGTTGTCGAATGGACCGATCAGCATCCAGTCCTTGATCTCATGGATCTGCTGGTAATAGCGATTTGACGTTGCAATATCACCTCTCCGTTCGAAATACCCGCCCAGAACCTCGGCTGCCATGCCTTTGAGGACTCCTCCAGAGTCAGCCTTACGGCTCAATTGCTCAACGAGAGGCACAAGATCCACGTTCAGATCGTAGTAACGATTACGCATTGCAGCTGTCGTCCAGAGTGAATAGAGATACGGATAGGAGTCAGGTTCCGGTTGCATTACGGTTTTTAGCCTTTCCCAGGAAGCCGCATTCTTCTTTTGAAGAATGTAGAGCAGCGACAGGCCGAGGGCTGCTCTAGTGTTGCGCGGATCCTCTTTTATTGCTGCAAGAAACTTTGCTTCAACCAGCTGCTTATTATTCTGTTCCCACGCCTTCCAGGCATCAGCGACCAGCGCGTCCGCCGTCGTACTCGCGAAGACGCTTCGACCCTGGAGGAGAAGGAAGAAGATACCCAGGGTAAATAATCTGCGGTTCATGGGCGTTTACCTCCTAAAAGCGGCTCTTGCGATGGTCGGCAGCAATTCCCTGCTGAACAATCAGCGTCAATGTTGCGGTGCGCACTCACCGCTGGCATCTCTACCAGTGAATGTCGAAAAATGCGTTACTGTTACGGTGGGAATTGAACTCTGACCTGAACGATTCACAATAAAGTGACTACTTAGCTTAACTTGAGGCGATCGCGATGACGCCTCATAGGCCATAGATGCGGCGCTTGCGCTTCATTGAGCATTACGTTTCCACTTTGAGGCACTCAGCCACTCCAAATTGTGCTGAATCAAAGTGATCTTCTTAGTCTTTGGATCGTACATATACATTCCCCAGCTCGTGATTGTGAAAATCGGCACACAATACTTATCAGCGACTCGTATATCTGCGTCTGACGGTTTCGGATCAAGTCTGGTCGGATGAGTGTGTACGAGCGCTATTGCAGCCGGATCCATAGTGGTTGTGATTCCGCCAGGTTCGTTGGTATAGCGCATCTCAATACACCGATAGGAGCCATCGACGTTTCGGAAAATATAGATTCCCGCTTCGATGCTATCAATCCCGTTGTGAGAGCGGTTCCAGGCCTTCATGAATTCCTTTGTGATTGACTCATCGATTTTGGACAGGTCGAAAGTCCCCTTCGGCGAAGATTCACAATCGAAACTCTGCATCTCTGTTTGGGAGGCGGCAACCAGCCCAACTGCGAGCAGATCCAACATTAATATCAGTAGAATCTGGCAAATGATTTTCACAGACACTCCTCCCGTTGCGAGTCGAGCTCGCGCAGGCTGAAATCCAGTTTTTTGGATTGAGGAGAGCCGGCTTTCTGCCTCAATGCTTCCGGCCGGAATTCGCCTTAAAAGAGCGAATCCGGCACGAATGACTTATAGGGTCTATTCGACGCATCACCTCGATGCGAAATCCTCTTCACATCGTTTTCCTTTCTGATCACCCATACCTATTAAGGCGGACAATGGTTGTGATTCTTGGGAAAGCATTGTTCACTGTCCGCAAACAAATCCTAACGGCGAAATAATCCGCTGCGGTCTACGTTGATTCCTGTACTTCGCTGCGGTCGTCTGACCTGGTTATGGGATTTAATCCCATTGTGTTTCATGCTGGGAGATTCAAGCCTGGTACATCGCCGCCCCGGTCAAGTTGCCGATAGGCTTTGCCACTGGTCGTCTCCCTTGACTCAATCGCGGGTTCCAGAAAACTGGGTGGCCAACTCGGTCGTGGGTAATTTTATCGGAGAGGCCTTAGCATTTCGCCCTTACATGTCGACAAACTAAAGTTTGTCGACAGAAACCGCGTAGCGGTGTCCTATCAATAGCTCGCGTGCCCGTCGGATCGCGTTTGGCCGCGTCGCGGTCACCTCTTGAGGTTATAAATTGACTTCGGATGGAAGGAGGTAACCGTTACGCGGCCAACGCGATCCGACGGCCACGCCGAGCTATCGATAGGACACCGCTACGCGGTGATACCACCGACTGTGAATGGGGGTGGAATCGACAAGGTTTAGTTTGTCGAACAGACGGACCCGAGAATGACTTATTGTAACTGACTTCCACGTTGATGCCGGCTCAAGGGTTATATTCCCTACAAAAAGGTTTTGCCTTGTCTGCGGGGTCGTGGTAGATTGAGCGCCGCATAGGGTTTTAGGCCCGTGGCATCCCTCTTTCTAGCATTGATTGGCTGCTTATGGTTGGGCGTTTTTCATGCGGCGTACTCGTTGCCACGTAACGATCGCGATCGCAGCGATCGGATGAATGAGCGTCGGATGCGAAGCCATGGACTTTACTCCTGAAGACTTTGAGAGATTTCTTG
>DATFWY010000200.1:0-16849 GCA_035258805.1 Blastocatellia bacterium
GATGCGCCGATTTGGGTGACGACAAAGATACGCTGCCGGCGGCTCGTGCTGCCGGTCATGCGGACGCTCCCGATCGAAAGATGCAGTCCGCCGGAGATTTCGGCGGAAGGCAGGCGCGGGACGAAGGCCAGAATCACGGCGGCGACGATTGCGAGGGCTGCTCCCACCCACAACATACTGGAATCGACGGTTAGATCGAGCGCACGAACGGAGAAGCGCGAAGCGTAACGCGCCAGGACGTCAACCATGAACTGCCCGCTCATCACGCCGAGCCCTGCGCCGGCGCCGCAAAGCAGCAAGCTCTCGGCGAGAAGCATGCGGCGGAGCGCTCCCGTGCTTGCGCCAAGCGCCGTGCGAATCGTCAACTCGCCTTCACGGCGAACGGTGCGGGCAAGAATCAGGTTGGCGACATTGGAGCACGCGATTATGAAGATGAGGGCAGACGCTGCAAGAAGCACCAGCAGTACGGTCCGAGCGCCGGATGTGAGTTCGTCGCGAAGGAGCTTGGCCGAGATCTGAAAGCCGTCCTGCTCGGAATATGCATCGGTATGGTCTTTCTTCATCGTGGCATAAACCGAGCGCAACTCGGCGCGCGCCTCGTCGAGAGTGGCTCCGGGAGCGAGACGGGCAAAAACCTCGGTCATGCGATGTACTCGACCAGTAACCATCGTAGCGGAGAGATGGTGCGGGCTGGTTACGACATTGGCAATGATTTCTGTTTCCTGCGGATAGGGGACGCAGGGCTCAAGGACACCGATGACGGTGGCAGCGATACCGGTTCTGCCTAGACGAACGGCCTTGCCAATTACCGAGGGATCTTTCTTGAGCGTGTTCGACCAAAAACGATAGGTGAGAACAACCACGCCGGCTGCCTTGGGGCCATCATCTTCAGGACCGATGAGCCGGCCGAGCACGGGACGAAGGCCCATCACATCAAAGTACGAACCGCTGACAACGCCGGCGTCGACTGCACGTGGTTCGCCCAAGCCGATCATGGTGAAACCGATGGTAGAGAAGTCGCCGAAATCAGTGAGGGTTTTCGTTACGCCGGCCTGCAAGTCCTGAATCTCGGGGACTGAGAACGTGGTGTTTTCCTCGCGCAACCCCGAGGCACTTTGGCGGATGTAGATCAGGCGGTCTTCGTCACGATTCACCAGCGGCTTGAGGAGGACGCCGCGCACGAGTGTGAAGATGGCAGCATTGGCGCCGATTCCCAGCGCGAGCGTAAGAATCACGGCGATGGATAGCCCTTTGGTTCGCTTGAGCGAATGGGCTGCGATTCGAAGATCACGGAAAAACGACATAATCGCACCTCCGTTTCGCCGGTAAGGGGCACGTAGCGTGCCAATGCTAAGTATCGGATGGTAAATGACTCAGCGAGCGATGTTACCTCTGGGCCGCGCGCTTTCGGGATGCAAATGTCGCGTACTCGAACATCGGAGCGACTGACAAAGCGGCTGGGTGAAAAGGACGTAGTTCGTCCTTCGGGTTGAAGGTCGTAATTTTCGCGAAAATCAGGCTACGACAATTATTGTAACTTCTGTTACTGATGTCTCCGAAACCGTGGTTCGGTGGCAACTAATAATTGCTTATGAAGCACCGCCAAGACTCGCAGGTTTCTCGTCCGGTATTAAGCTTTTTACAAATTGAAGTAAAAAGTCATTGTGCACCGGGCGGGCAAGCGCTCGATTGGCTCCGGCCTTGATCGCTGCTGTCGCTCGCTCGACACCAAAAGAGGTAATTGCCAGGATAGGTAGACTCCTGAATAGTGGCATGGTTCTGAGTAGCTGTATCAGCCTGAGGCCGTCAATGCGCGGCATAGCAATATCGGTGATAATCAGGTCGGGCGATTCATTCGTTGTCTTCTCGAGTCCTTCTCGCCCGTCGGCAGCAAGTGAAACCTCATAGCCCGCTTGTTTCAGGATGGCTTGGATTAGGCTGCGGGCGTCGGGATCGTCTTCAATTACAAGTATTCTCTTCGGCACAATAGACCGTCCTATCTTCCCACATTAAACTTCTACGCCACTCACAACCGTTTATGCAAGCCAGGCCTCGACTTATCGGGCGCAACAATTAACACTCACAACGCTCCTAGCGAGCCGTAGACCTCAGCTGATTTATTCTGTCTCGAAGCGCAGTGGTGAAACAGTCGACCTCATTCGGTGTTCCACCGCTGGCCTTTAGCCCCGCTCGGATCTGTTCATCGGTTAGGCGACCTACATACGCCAGTAGCCATTTGACATCACTGACCCTTATTCCTTCTTTGATTTCATTCTGTTTCTTTCCCTCGTAGCCGAACTTAACCATTCCACCGTCGACACCAGTGACGAATTTTTTGGTCTGGCTCGCGAAACCGTCACAGTCCCACTTTTCGCGAGAAAGAACGCCGCCCCATTTACCCATAGTCGCGCCCCAATCGCTCATAACATAAGTGACTTCGCCGGTGTTCCTTTTGGTGTAGATCGCGGTGTTCGATTGACTATCGGTCTGATCTTTCGGATCCCAATTCGAGGTCAGCATAATCATGACCTTCAATCCATTTAGCTCCCGCGTGCCGACGAACGGGTTCCGATCCCATCGCCAGCTCTCCTTATCTGTCGCTTTGCTGACCCCCTTCTCTTTCAGCTCGAACCGGGCATTTGTGAAGCTTCCGTCCGATTCCACATACTTCTTTGCACGGCTCAGACGTTTGGCTCCAATAATCTTCCCAGATTGAACGAAGTAGGAGGGTTCTAAATGATAGCCCGCTGCCCAGATCAACCTGGAAGCGAACACCTCGCCGTGAACCTCCGAACCCCACTTCACGCCCCAGCTCCTGCCCGACGCATCGGTAATCTTGATCTTCGGGTTTGTGCCGCCGGTATCTTCCTCAACGAATGTGAACGGCGGTCTCGGTATATGTTTAGTTCCGCCTGGACCGTTGACAAAATCGAGTTTCTCCACGACTCCCGGGTCGCGCCACAAGACGGGTCGTTGTAGTGGAGCTCCGCTGGTTGCTTGCGGCTTCTTCTTCGACTGATTGAACGCCGGCACAGAGGAAAGGAGTACGGTCGCTGTGACGGCAATAAGAGCTCTGCGAGTTGATCGTCCACTTATCATGTGGTCACCTTTCTCTGGTTCAGCGAGAATTATTTTAAGTAAATTTCAGCTTATTCTGAACTGCGGCACCCACCTCGCTGCACTTCGCCGCGCGTTCATCGCCGGCAAGATCATAAGTAAGCGTCTTGCCATCCTTTAAAACCTCGGCAACGGCCGCTTCAACCGCGGCGGCTGCACGGGAGAGCCGTTCATCCAAGTGCCGATTACCGAGCCATTCAAGCATCATCTGCATAGCCAGGATCGCGGCCATCGGATTGGCCTTGTCTTTTCCAGCATGCTTAGGCGCGCTGCCGTGTATCGGTTCGAACATCGCGTGTTGATCGCCGATATTTCCCCCAACCGCCAAACCCAATCCGCCGGCAGTGGTCGCCCCGTTGTCGCTGACTATGTCACCGACGAGGTTCGGACCGACGACCACATCGAACCACTCAGGACTACGAATTTGCCACTGACAAAACGCATCGACATAAGCGTAATCGAGGGTAAGATCGGGAAACTCCTTTTCACCAACCTCCCTAAAGACGTCACGAAAGAATCGATGCGCACCGATGATGTTTGATTTATCGACGCAAGTGACTTTGTTTTGCTTGTTGCGGCGGCGGGCAAGATTGAACGCATAGCGAACAACTCGCTCTGTTGCTGCACGAGTGATTCGGATGGGAGTTATACATCCATCTTCAAATGTCTGGAGTTCGCCGGTATAGGCATCCTCAGTATTTTCACGGATGACCACGTAGTCTACTTTTTCGGGATCCCAGACTTGTACAAGCTTTCCATGGATCTTGTGTTTGACCCCAGGGTAGAGCTTGACCGGCCGCACGTTGGCATACAGATCGAGTTTCTTACGGTTGCCAATGACCTGTGCGAATCCAGCGAGTTGAGGCTCCGGGTAGGGCTTGCCGGGTTTCGTAAATACCGGACGGCCGTCGACTTCGTGTCCTACCGCGCCGAGAAGGATCGCATCCGCAGCTTCGCATTTTTCGAATGAGCCTTCGGGCCACTCGGTCTCGTGTTTGTCGTAGTAATGTCCGCCACAGGGAATGTCTTCGACTTCAAAATCTACTTTGAACAACTCGCTGACCGTGTTCAACACAAGCAGGGCGCTCGCCAGGACTTCGGGTCCGATACCATCGCCCGGGAGGGCTACGATCCGATATGATTGCTTCAACATTCAGTGCTCCACAGAGGGAATTTTAAGAATTCACTATAACCAGCGCCGAATGGAATGGACAAGAGAGGTAGCGTAGACTGTCAAGTCTGCGCAAGATTTGTGCTCTTAATTCAACAAGCACGGTTGATTCTGATTTTGGCGATACGAACTCCGCAGACTAGACAGTCTACGGTACATCACCAGCGAAATACCGCGCTTTCACTTTTGATTGTGGTGTCGTGTCTTGTTCCCGCACGACGCGCGCTGAAAGTAGATCAAATTTGGCTTCAAGGTATGAATAGTTGAATATTGGGCCAGCGATGACCACGTATCTTACGCAAAACAACAGATCTACTGATTTGACTGAATGAGAAGATCTGACGATCTTATGCATAGCCGAACGAGGTGAAGATGGGACAAAAGAGGATTTCAATTCTTACCGGGCTGATTCTTGTGACGATGTCTTATTCTATTGCCAGATCTAAAGAAGCGCCCGCGCAATCTCAACCCGCAGCCGTCCAGCCGCAGTTCCATCACGTGCACCTGAATTCAATCGATCCAATGGCGGCGATGGCGTTCTATACCAAAACATTTGACGTAACCAGGAAGGTCACGCTTGCAGGATCGGACGCAATCCAAAGCGAGAATATGTTTCTGATGTTCAACAAGGCAACAAAGCCGCCGGCCACAACACCGGATAGCGCGATTTGGCATTTTGGCTGGGGCAGCACCGATATGGAAGCGGATTACAAGAAGCACATGGCAGAGGGTGTAACGTTTCAAACACCAATCACACGGCTAGGTTCAGGGACACTCTTCGCTTATATGAAAGCGCCTGACGGGGCTCTTGTTGAGATAAACACTTCTCAGACGCGCGCATTCATTCACGTACACCTCTACAGCGACGCTCCTCTGTGTGCAGCCGATTGGTACGTCAAGAATCTTGGTGCGGTGAGTCGGGCAACCTCTCAACGCACGGGACCGTGCGAGGTAGCTTTTGCTGCTCCAAGCGAGCCTCTTGGGGTTATCCGTTCTCCAGCGACAACGGTCCGCATCGGCGATGTAAACCTGATCATCTATCCACGCCAGAGGCCTGGACCATTAGTGGGCACTCGTGGTCATGTTGTGGACCACATTGCGATCAGTTACCCGGATGTGTCCGCGCCTCTCGAGCGATTGAGAAAGGCCGGGGTAAAGGTGCTGGAGGAAGTTCACCGATTCGGCAAAAGTGATGCGAAAGCAGCAATGATAGAAGGTCCGGATTCAATTGCGATTGAGCTTGTGGAGACGAGATAACAATCTTGACTGAAAGGTGCTAAAGATGACGTACGGTTTGGAAGCGGCTGAGTGAAGTGATTGAATCGATGCAAGTATGGATTAAAAGAAACCTAAGATGTCGGGGGCAAGTCCGCTAGCCTAACTCACCGAGACGTTCATTGAGTAGACTTGGCTTCCATCTTGCGAAACCACGAATTCCCGAGACTGCTGTAAGGCCCACCGTCGACCGAAATATCAACAAACAGCCGATAGTGCGCTGGCGAAAGCATCTGCGTCTTACCCTTCAGCTTGACCGTTTTACCATTCTTCTTGAACGCAGCGCTCTCCCAGTAAATCGTGTAGTACCCTCCTAGATCTCCGCCGATCGTGCCACTCTTGAATGCAGATACTCCATAACTGAGTATCTCGTATCGCGTGACCACCTTTTCTTTCTCATCGTAGCTGGTGATCGCGCGACCCTGAAATGGTCCCTCCGGTCCTTCGCCTCGGATTTCGCTTTCGTATTTCTGGCCGCTAAGGATCTTCTTGAATGTCTCGGTTCCCTTCAACTTACCCGCGGGACCTAAGGGCGACTCCGGCACGTTCCAATCGAATGACCATGAACCGAGAAAGTAATCCAGGTTGGGCGGCGGCATCGGATCGGTAGGTTCCGTCGGCCGCGAAGGCTGCTGTACAAACAAAAGTGCTATGAGGAGGAGCACCTGAATCATCAATCTTCACCCTGAGTTTCGTTAGCTACTTCTTGCTTGCGCTCTGGCCGGCAGCCGTCTTCGTCAAATCCATGCTATCGACCGTGTACTCAAACCACGGAATGAACATTTCGTCCCAGCTCTGCTCGCTCCAGAAGACTTCCTTTTGCGGAGCCGGATTGTATCGATTGTTCACCGAGTTGTCGTAGTGAGCAATCGCAATCATCTTGCTGCCCGCAGGAATCTTCAACGGCTGTTCGAGTTCATAATGTAGCTGCCAGTTGAAATCAAACTTCGGAACATTGAGCAATGTCTGACGCTTCCCGTCCGGCAACTCGAGGATATACTTGATGTCCTTTCCCCGAAGGTGCATGTGCGGCGCAAAGGCGTACAAGGTGATGTCCTGCTTTACAATCATTTCACCGGCAATTTCCCAGTTGTCGACATTGGGTGGTATGTTAGGAATCCTGCCGCGCGTCCGCACCTCGCGCCCGTTCACGACTCTCGTTTCCCCGATATCTTTGCCCCCTACCAGCACTCTGTCGGTCACCCCTTTGGTCAAAACCTCATGTGTCACTGGTTTCTTCGCGAACCACAAGCCAAGCAGCGAACGATCCTTCTCCGCACGGCCGCTCGGCTGATAGTGCATATTGAATTGGAAGTACATACCAGGGCTGATGCGCTTGGCGGTACCTTCGAAATGTCTTTCGAATCCTTTTCCCGGCGCCTGACCGATTAATTTGAAAGCCCCAGCACGAGCAAACGAGTCCTGAGTCTGAAAAACTTCTGCTCCTTCGCGGAGACCGCCTGTCCGGCTCGCGTCCGAAGTGTTGAGCTCGGCTCTGACCGCACGCCCGTTTACAATCTTGCTCCCTTCAGGAAGGCGGGTGACGTTCGTTATCGAATGATGAACCACCGCGGCGTTGCCCGGCCGCAACTCAACCGCCTCAACCCATTTATCTTCTTTGAATGGAACGGGCACATAGAAGTTCTGCATCGGCAGCTCGCCTTCCGCAGGAACTTCAAATTCCACCGGCATAGGAATGATCATATCCGGTTCGCCCCAGCTCCATCCTTTGGCAAACTTTGGAAGGGCAGGAAGATCGGCATCCTCGCCCTTCGGCGAGCCGGCGTCCACCCAGGCTACGATCGTGTCGATTTCCTTTTGGGAGAGCAGCCGCTCATTCCGGAATTTTAGAGAAGAACCTGGATCGGCATACCACGGAGGCATCGAACGCTCGAGGATCTGTTCCTTCACTGCTTTTGCCCATGGTCGAACCTCCTGGTACGAGGTGAGTGACATTGGTACCGGCTCGCCCGGACGATGACATGTAGCGCACTTATTAAAGACGATCGGAGCTACATCTTTCGCAAAGGTCACCGTAGCTTTATCAGACGCGCTCGCTCCGTTGAGACTCGCAGTGAGAAATGCGATTCCGAGCCCTGTGATAAGAATCCAAAGCAGCCTTGTCATCTCATTCCTCCTGAGTAACCGGCTAGTCACGAACATTGTGAGTTCGACCACAGATGATGAAGATGCTCTTTAAGCAGTCACTGTTTCCGCGCAGTCTCGGAATTGACCCGGAGATTCTGCTTATCTCGAGTGTAATCGAAGTAACCGATCATCATTTCCTCCCAGGTCTGCGGCCCCCAGGTGACAAGCTTGGTCGGATCGGGATTGAACTTGTTCCTCTCAGAGTTGTCGTGATGGGCTACACACTCCAGGCGGCTACCTTTCGTAGCGGCGATCGGTTCTTTAAAGAAATACGTCAGGTGCCAGCCGAAGTCGTATCGCGGCACGAACAGCAGGACCTTCGATGTACCATCCGGATAGATCAGCCGGTATAGAAAATCCTTTCCTCGAAAATGCATGTGAGGATGAAGGTTCTCAATGTGGCTGTCTTCCTTGAACGTGTAGGAGCCGCTGGACTCATAATGCGGCTCTCCCGGAGGAATGTTGAGTTCACGCGCTGAAGCGCCTGCAGTCACAACTCGCTTTTCAACCGGAACCTTCGAGAAAATCAGGCCGACGCTGCTGCGGTCCGTTCCGGGCTCGCCGTTCGTGGTGTAGTGAACCTGAAAAATCAAATCGGAGCCTTTCTTAATGAGCTTCGCCTGACCAGGTCGCAGGATCAACGGCGCTTCTCCAGGAGCCCAACCCACAAGGCGACCATCCGAATCCTCTCCGCGATCTGGCCGTTCATCCAGGTTCGATACAGCCTGGCCAGAACGTGATCCTCTCGACGAGTTTGGATATCTAACATTGATGATTATGTGATGAACGTGCCTGCGATCGCCCTGACGAATTTCAGCAAACTGCACATACCGGTCCTCGGTGAAGTTCGTAGGAACGACAAAGTTCTGGTATGGTACCGAACCTTCTGCCGGGATGCTGAATTCCTTCACCATCGACAAGACCACATCCGGCTTACCTATCGTCCATCCTTGAGTAAATTTCGGAAGCTCCGCCAAGTCGGCTCGGTTCCCTTCCGGCGAGCCAGCCTCTACCCAGGCTTTGATTGTGTTGATTTGCGCATCCGACAAACGGCAATCATTTGAGAACTCGCCGAACTTTGGATCGGCAAACCAGGGTGGCATGATTCGATTCACGACCTGCTCTCGGATCGACTTGGCCCACGGCCGAACTTCTTTGTAACTCATGAGCGACATCGGAGCGACTTCGCCGGGTCGGTGACAGCTGACGCAGTTATCGTTCAGGATTGGCGCAATGTCCTTTGTATAAGTGACTGTACCTTTGTCAGAACCCTCGACAATAGCTGTTGTGACCACCGCACAGATAACGAATGTAAGTGTCACGCTGATGCCTAAGACTCGTTTCATGTATCCTCCGATGCCGGATCAACTGAGATCAGTAAAATTTAGATTCCACTGTGGAGGCTGAATGTGATGCTGAAGTCCTGCCCCGCCGGAAAAACTGATTACTGCTGACAATCACCCTGGATATGTCTTTTGTTATAACATCCGTAGTGCAACTATAACAAATAAATACTGCTTATCAGCGCTTTTAGATTCAGCTAAGCGGCTTTCCCGCTTCACCTAGGGTCTGACTATTTTTCGGGCTTCGGCGCAAGGCTGCGAATGAAGTTTACGATCTGCCAGATCTGTTTTTCGGTCAGGCGGTCTTTGTATGGCTCCATATCACTGCTCGTACCGTCTCGTATAACAACAAAGATTTCGCCGTCGCTCGAGCCGTGATCCCAGGTTTCGTCAGTCAAGTTCGCAGGGGTTCCTCCGGCAAGCGCCATCGAACCGTCTCCCTTGCCCGAGGGACCGTGACAAGACGCGCAGTTCCGCAAATAGAGCTTTCGTCCTTCTTCAATCGATTCCGCATTGCTCGGGACCGGGTTCTTGAGTTTCTGCGCTTCGGGGTGGCGATGGGGAGTCGGCGGATGCAGTTCCTGCGCTGAAGAAACAACAAGCATGAGAAAAACTAAGCAGAACGGGAGCGATAACATTGCGCTCTTCACAGCCCCTTTCTTGCAGATCGATTTCATTTCTCTTACTCCTGAGGAACGTTGAAGTTCTCGCACATATAATCCGGATGCAAGTCGTTCAGGCGAACAAAAAGTTCGTGAATCAGATTTACCAAACGGTTGAGTGCGTAGTCATATTGTTTCTTCTTTACCTTCAACCCAATTGAAACCTTACCATTCCGGTTAATACAAAACGCTTCTGCTCGCTTCGGATCGATCCGCCGGTGGTCGGGCAATTCAGCTTCGCATCGTCCTTTGATGAAGCGCTTCAACTCTGTGTATAAGGGAGATTTGGAAGGAACGTTCGGCAGAATCTGATTGAATATCAGGACAGATTTTTCAATATCGACGCTGAACTCGAGTGGTCGATCGCCTAACCACAAAAATCTAAACGCTTGTCTCCCATTTCGGGTCTTTACATCGTCCAAACCTCGAAATACGCCGCGATCAGCATAGTCACGAATCGCAGTCCGAACAACATCCAATGCTTTAGTCAAAATCTAGATTCCATCAACCTAAGTTCGACCAACCACGTAGTAGCGAATTTATTCGTTCTGACTTGAGGTCCTATGAAAATCGAGTCAGAACAAATAAATTCGTTACTACGTGGCGGGTTCGACAATCATGGCGTGGGTTCACCAAATCAATGATAGTACGACATACAACCAGGCTCGACCTTTCCAAGGCTTCCCGGCGGATACTGATCTCGCAGCCAGAACTCTTTCTTGGCCTGGCAGTTGATTACCGAAGGCCGGCTCTCCTTGACAGCAATGTCATACGATCGCTTCAGGGCGCTCTTGAAATCCTCGGGTCGTGTCACGTACTCACCATGCGCGCCCAGAGCCTCGGCAACTTTGTCGTATCGGAGGTTTTCCTGGAATAAGTGGATCGAAAGCGTCTTGCTGTTTCCTCTGTTTCCTGTCCACGTTCCCCAGGCATTGTTGTTATAGACGATCACTATAACCGGCAGCCGGTATTTCGAAAGGGTATCCATTTCCATCGCGGTGTAACCAAAACCCGCATCGCCGGTGATGCAAACCACTGGATGTCCCTTGTACGGCGATTGGACGCTTACTCCGTTTTGGACTGCAGCCGCGACCCCAACCGCATATCCGACATCCGGTCCGATGGCCCCGTATTGATAAGCGCCGTTCATGATTTGGCCGGGTCGATAGCCCCTCAGCCAGCGCCTGGTGTAACGCGCTATTCCATAACCGCCGGACACAACGGTCGTCTGTTCCTTCGGTATGTCGCCGCGATAGAGAAAATCACTTAGTTCTTTTGCGATTACCGCAGGGTGGACTGCATCGCTGTAACCAGCACCTACTTTGTAATAGCCATTGCATTCGTCTTCAAACTTCTTGCGCGCAGCAGCAATCTCGGCTACCCATGCGTCGTGCTTCAGGTTTGGGATTTGATTGAAGAGCGCTTCAAGAGCAGCTTTCTCGCAGCTCACTAATCCGATATCGATTGGGAGATTGCGTCCGATATCCTCGGGACAAGGATCGATGCGGATGTATTTCGCATCGGGTCCGAACGCGAATTCTCCGATCGTCGGCATGCAGTATTGGCCGGCCAGAACAACTACATCTGCGCTTGCGAGGGCACCTGGAGATGCGTTGGCCGAGAGCGGACTCGCGTCGGAGAACTGTCCTTTCATTGCTCCCGATTCTACGACCGGGATTTGCGCCTTCTCTGCTAGTGCTTTCAGTGCCTCCCACGCTTTGCTGTAAAACACCCCGTTGCTCGAGACGATGATCGGTCGCTGAGCCTGTTTCAACAATTCGACCGCAGCTTTAACGTCTTTTGGGTCTGGATGCGGTCTCGAGTCAGTGCGGTATCTCGATTTGTCGTAATGGAACGCCAGTTCAGATGGGGTCTTAAATGAAGCGCGATAGACCTCGCTCGGAAAATCAAGGTGTACGGGTCGCGGCACCCCCGATCTCAATTGCCTGAATGCGTATGCAGCATACTCGTGAATTCGCGACGGGGTTATCAACCGCTTGCCGTATTTCTTCAAGCCCTCCGTTGCCGGCTGCTGATACTGAAGTTGAATCCCGGACTCAGTGTCCTCGTCGCGGATAGACATATTGCTGGCGAGCACCAACACCGGCGAGCGCGCTCCGTTTGCGGAGGCGATTGCGCAAATCATATCGCTGAAGCCCGGGCCTTCGGTTCCAGACGCTGCGGCAACTTCGCCAGTCACACGCGTGAAGGCATCGGCTGCGTGACACATTGAACCTTCGTGTCGTCCTGAATATGTGGGGATGCCCTCCATCGCAATGGCATTTTGGATGTTGTAATTGCCTGGGCAGCAAAACAGTGCCGCGAGACCTTCTTCTTTACAAACGCGGGCGAAGACATCAGCGCCGGTCATTGGGAAATCTGCTTTCTTGATTGGCGCGCTCGCGGCTTGGGCAAACTCATCCGGAATCTTTATGGGGCGAGCGGCGGCGTCGGCTGTATCTGATGGAGAAGCAGAAACCTTTGCTGAGCCGATCAGCGTGGCGGCGGTTGCGCCAGCGCCAATCGCAGCCTTTGTGATGAAGTTTCTCCTGGTGACGTCTGGTTGAGAGCTTTTGTTTTTCCCGTTTTTTGAAACGTCATCCTTACCCATTGACTTCCTCCTCCGATTGAGTGTGCGGATGCACGTCGCCTTCGAGTTCTGCGTAAGCTGTGATCAAATCGCCACTGTCGAGCTGATTTATCGAACCGATTCGTTATCCAGTTTTCTACCTAACGGATATGAGGCAAGTCAAGGCAGAAGCGTCTCGTCAGAAGCGTCTCGCTTGGGAGTGTTCCTTACTCAAGAATCGATGTTTAAGTCGAGAGTCTTTGCGTAATTTATGTTAGTCTCCCTCTCATGTAATTCCTCCTCTGGGGAACAACATGATGTTTAGTAAAATCATAATCCTAACAATTCTAATCGCTGCTGTTACGCTTACCTCATGCAATTCCTCTAATTCTAACAAAGATCCCACTGATAAGATTCTCGCGGACACATTTCAAGGGAAATGGGGCTACATCAATTCGGACGGACAAATTGTTATAGAACCCCAATTCAACAACGCTGGTTACTTCCATAACGGCATAGCCAAAGTGAGCTTCCGCAACAAAGATGGCTTTATTGACAAGACGGGACAACTCTTATTTGGTAGGAAGTTTGATTCTGCTCGGGATTTCTCTGACGGCCTGGCACCTGTACAAATCGAAGGCAAATGGGGCTACATAAACAACAAAGGGGAGGTTGCTATAAACCCGCAGTTTGAGGGGGCCGAGAGCTTCCATCAGGGGCTGGCTAATGTGAAAGTTAATACCAAGTGGGGATACATTGATAAAACCGGGAAGGTCGTAATAGAGCCCAAGTCAGACCTCATCGGGCAGTTCTCTGAGGGGTTCGCACTGTATTCTGTAGGAGGCAATACAGGCTATATAGATAAAACAGGAAAGATGCTAATAGAGTATCAGTTCCAACACTCTTGGTGGTTCTCGGAAGGCCTTGCGCCAGTGGAAGTAGAAGGCAAATGGGGATACATAGATAAGACAGGCAACTTGGTAATACAACCAAGATTCCTTAACGCAGATCTATTCTCAGAGGGTGTGGCATGCGCTTTGGTGATAACAATGACTGGCCCGAAGTGGGGCTACATAGATAAAACAGGTGATCTGGTCCTTGACCCGCAGTTCACCTGGGCCGGCACATTCTCAGAGGGGCTTGCACCAGTGAAAGTTAAGGGGAAATACGGATTCATAGACAAGACTGGAAAGGTGGTAATAAAGCCAGCTTACGCAGAAGCACAGAGCTTTTCTGATGGCTTAGCTGCGGTAGGCGGTTCAGAAAACTGATTTACTCTAACGAATGACTTAGAACGCGCAGGCCTCGCTAGTTGACCCGAAAGTCGTTAGACGTGAAAGGTGTAGTCGCAATAGAGTAAGCAGATAATGAATCAGAGAAACAAAGGTATCTCTGCCATTTTTCTGATTGAAGCGCGCTACGAACAAGCTGAAATGCGCTACGACACCAAATCAATGTTGTTCTATTTAGGGAGGGGATTCATATGCTCCATGCCAAACGTCTCTCACTCGTTCTTTCCGTTCTGCTCCTCGCTCTCACCGCGTCGTCCTCGACCACTGAGGATAAAACGCAACGCGTACCGCAGTTCGAGAACGCCCATGTGAAGGTGTGGAAGTCCATCGTTCTTCCCAATCAGCCTCTTCCGGCCCATCGCCATGAGCACGGACGCGTCATCATCGCGCTGCAAGGTGGCACCATGAAGATCGCTGAGGTCTCAGGTGCGTCGGAAACACAGGTTTGGGAGACCGGCAAGGCATACTGGCTCCCAGCGAATGCGCCGGGCACCATGCACACGGACGTCAATGTCGGGGACAAAGCAATCGAGGTCATGGTCGTTGAGGCAAAAGACGACAACTAGCTTGTTCCGTCAATGATTCCAGTCGAGGTGAAGGCAGATGTACATGCCCGAACCCATCTGAGCTAGCATGCGTCATATTGGACGCGCACCCCGTTCTGGTTTCTGTGCAGTTACAATTCTCATCATTTGCCGCGGAGCTTCGCCTGAGCGGCATTTGGCGGTTTGCCGAGTGAGGATGGGCCAGTTCCTTTGCACTTGATTCACAATTTATTAAATCGCCTTTCACTCTTTTACGTCTATCTACCATGGAATATAGTAAGTGGCCTTGAAAGGCGAACGTATAATGATTTGTGAGTCTTGTGGCATCGAAGCCCCAACAAAGTACGTTGAGCTATATCAGAATATCGGTCTGGTAATTCTTAATATCCACGAATCAATCAAAGGCAATTTCTGCAGAACCTGTATTATGGTGTTTTGTCGCAAGTATACGCTCGTTACGGTAACTGCGGGATGGTGGGGAATCTTTGGCATTGATCTTACACCAATGTTCCTTCTAAACAATACTGTTCGGTATTTGATATCTCGTAGATTGCCACCCGTTCCCTTTAATGAAGTGCCTCCAAAATTGACTGATGATGTAATAAATAAGCTGAATCTTCGAAGTGAAGAAATTATTGCGCGCCTCAATTCCCGCGGAAAACTTCAGGACGTTGCCCAGGATATTGCAATCGAATCGGGTGTTACACCAGGCCAAGTGGTTTTGTATATAACGACTGTATCACGCAGCAAAGAACCAACGATACAATGTTGGTTGCCATAAACAAACCGCGTCGGGAGTAAGATAGGCGGCCTCAATCCTCGATTGCCTCAATGCCAAGTTGCCTTAGTCGCTCAAGATGGTCCTTCATAGCTTGGAGCTCTTCGTCGGAATGCCCCTTCCAATCCGTGATCTCATCGATGACCCGAAGCGGATCCCTCGAGCGGTATGACTTCGTCGGATTGCCGGGGTACTTTTTGTCCGTCAGATTGGGGTCATCTTCAATCGGGCCAGTCGGTTCCACCGTGTAGATTCTGCCGGGTCCTTCGCCCACAGCTAGCTCGGCGCCCCAGGTGGCCGCATTCAAGGTGGCGGTTAGATAAACGTAGGCCGCCCTCTTCCTCTTACCGTAGTTAGAGTTATAGCCTGGCTCGATCAGGTCACCGGGTTTCAGGTCGGCCTTCGTACCATGGTAGAACCGCCGCTGCGAACCGAGATCGGTGTCGATGGCTGCCATCGGTTTGTCCCTCATACTGTTCGTCTGCGCTGCACGACGTCATCTATTTCCCTGCACGCGCTTCCGTCGCGCCTTCACCCACGAGGCATAGTCCTTGGGGATATCCATTGTCTTTAGCTCTGACCAAGCCGCAATCGCATCCGAACGCTTGCTTCCCTTCTCTGCTGCGATGAACGCAGCGACGAAGTTGATGTATCGACCGTGCGGCACCTTCTCGAATCGTTCCACTTTGTTCAAGGCGATGTAGCGCTGCACGAGGTCTCCATACGTAAGGCGGTTTCCATTTGTGATTTGCTCTTCTCGCCAGCGATTCAGACGATACCAAACGCCGGACTTCTCGCGAACTTCGGGGGCCATCTTTCTGGCCTCACGGATTATGAAGTCTTTCGTCTCGCGGTTGCTTGTGTAATGCTCGATCGGTAGATTCAGGCTCAGGCCGTGTTCGACGTCCTTCGTGCCAGTCTTGCGCAACGCACGCTTCGTCGGCAGAAGCTTACCTGTGTGCAGGAAAGTCACGATCGCCCGTTCGAGTTCGTCTTTTCGTAGCTTCGTGGCTCCGGGAATGCCGATCTGAGAGCCAAAGTCCTTCAACTCGTCGAGGTACCAATAGCCGTTCTCGAAATCTTTAAGGGTCATCGTTGGAGAGAGTCTGCCTGTCATGAGATTGGCGCCTAACTTCGGAGTGACCGGGGCGCGCCGTATACTACCGACCGAAGGTTGAGAAACTCGATTCGCATTGTTAGACGCGCTTGCGCCCAAAGCTGACCACGTCCGAGTGATAGTAGCACAAAACGGAGCCTTCACAGACTGGCGAGATAGTTACGTCATCTGATGTTGGCAAGCAGAAATCTAGAAGAGCCCTTCCCGATGCCGGCAAGCAAAGAGGGACCCGACCGACACACAAACGCAAAAGCCCGCTCTTTCGAGCGGGCTTTTGTAAGATTAATTCCGGCAGCGACCTACTCTCCCACACGGTTTCCCGTGCAGTACCATCAGCTCCGTAGGGCTTAACTTCCGTGTTCGGGATGGGAACGGGTGTGACCCCTGCGATATAACCACCGGAAAAATGTAAAGAGCTGTTAGTGCTCTCAGACAATCGAAAGGCAAAGATTCGTAAAGAACAGGAGTAAGAGAAGGAAGTGCTGACCGTGGTTTGCAGCGAGCAAACTTTATGGTCAAGCCGGTGGATCGATTTAGTACTGGTCAGCTAAACACGTTACCGTGCTTACACACCCAGCCTATCAACCTGGTCGTCTACCAGGGATCTCATAGGGAGAACTCATCTTCGGTCGGGCTTCACGCTTAGATGCATTCAGCGTTTATCCCTGCCCAACATAGCTACACGGCGCTACCGCTGGCGCGATAACCGTTACACTAGAGGTCAGTCCAACTCGGTCCTCTCGTACTAGAGTCAGATTCCGTCAATTCTCCTACGCCCACGCCAGATAGGGACCGAACTGTCTCACGACGTTCTAAACCCAGCTCACGTACC
>DATFWY010000201.1:0-4909 GCA_035258805.1 Blastocatellia bacterium
GCGGCGAACGAAAAGTGAAATTCGTAGATGTTGCAAAGGCATTGGAGGAAAATGAAAATTGAAACAAATCCGATCAAGATGAAACAATATGCGCCGAAGTGGATACAGTTATTTACCGCCGTTGGCTTCACGATTGCGATGCTTTTTGCGGGGAATCTTTTAGCGCAGGAGGAAAATTCTGCGACACAGTCAAACAACATCTGCCTGCAAACCGCACGCGATGCGCTGGCATCGTGTAAATCGGCGGCGCAAAGTGACCATCAACTGGCGCTTGGTAAATGCATTAACATCAGTGACTCGGCAGCGCGGCAATCGTGCGAGAGACAAGCCGAAGCGGATCTGGCTGACGCACTTGATACCTGCCAAGGAGGGTACGAGGTGCGTCAGCAGAGTTGTCAAAAGCTTGGCCCGGGGCCCTACCACCCAGTCATCAATCCTAGTAACTTCACAACGAGAATCGACAATCCGTACTTTCCACTGTTTCCGGGCACAACCTTTACCTACCTCAATGCGAACAGAACGATCAGAGACGTGTTTGCCGTGACTCATAAAACCAGAGTCATTAATGGTGTCCGTTGTGTTCAGGTACATGATTCTGTCTACACCGACGGCCAACTTACAGAAGATACCCTTGATTTCTTTGCTCAAGACAGAGAGGGAAATGTTTGGTATTTCGGGGAGAACACAGCCGAATTCGAAAACGGTCTTGTTGCTACCATTGAAGGTTCGTTCCTGTCTGGACTCAACCACGATAAAGCGGGAATTATCATGAAAGCCCATCCTGTGCCTGGAGATTTTTATCGGCAGGAATTTTCGCTGGGCAATGCCGAAGATTACGCCGAAACCTTGAATCTAAACGCAAGTGTTGTCGTTCCATACGGCCACTTCAGTAATTGCCTCAAGTCACGGGAAACAACGCCACTGGAACCTGATGCGCTCGAGGACAAGTACTACGCACTGGGTGTTGGCAACGTTCTCACTGTTGATCATGTGACCGGAGAGAGAGATGAGTTGATCAGCATTACGAGCGAGTGAATTTTAGCTCTAGAATCACTGCAGTGGTGGCGCGGCTTGCGATTTGCAAGGCAACTAGGACATCGTTAAAGAAATCGATCTGGAAACTGATTTCGGCATCAGACACATTTAGGACGTCCGATCGCGCAAAGACAATCGCGGCGTCGATCCGATTTCCTATGTGCTGCCATTCGGTCAACTATAGTGTGGCGGTAGGTAACATCGAATCATTTAGTTTCCCGATGCGCTACAAGCTTCTGTGTCTAGTTCTGCTCTTGGAAATGCTCGTAGTGTCCACCCCCAATACTGCGTGCTACCGACCTGAGAGGAGGTGTCGTCGGTTTTGCGGGCCCACTTGTCGGAGTCGGAGTTGCGCTTTTCGAGGTTAAGCCGAATAAGAGGTTCCACCTTGTTCGCCAGACAGTGACCGCTCCCGATGGGAAGTATCACTTTACTAAAGTTCATTCCGGCCAATACGTTCTGCGCATTGGAGGAATCAATTACCCGCTAGAAGTGCGCGACACGCAAATGCAAGACATTCCGGTTATTGCAAAACCGCGTCATTGAATTCGTCGCGGTGTTGATTTAATCAGTGACTTCACCTATGAAATTGGGCCTGTAGCTCAGCGGTTAGAGCAGGGGACTCATATCTAATGCTCTTACAGGCGGCGAGTTAGCCACCCTGGTGTATATGCGAACACTAGCGACCACCAACGACCGCTTTAGCCGCTGAGAAAGTCCACATGGCGTCAACAGCTTCGTTCAGTGGTGCGGCCGGCCTCAAAGAAACAGCAGCCCTGGTAGGGCGGAAGGGTAGGGAAAGTCAATGTGCGTCTGTCAGGTGACGCCCTACATTTTTTGCTTGACGAGCCGACGCGATTTTTCCAAACTCGACATCGCTAAACGGATCTGAATCAGAGCGGAGGCCTTTTTGCCCCGCTAGGTTCTTCGCCTCTTCCGGACCCGCATTTCCAAAATCTAACACAGCGGGAAAAAAGAAAAGAGGACCATAATGAAGAGAAATTACTTCCTATTTAGAACGGCGCTTGTTTTGGCGATGGCAAATCTGCTCGCCACACCCGTGGTTAACTCGCAAACGGAGAACTTCTCCGCAAGCCTCAGCGGAGCGAATGAGGTGCCTCCTATTAATACCGCAGGCACAGCTGACTTCAATATGACGATCCAGACGGGCGCGCCGATCACGTTCTCGTTAACCTTCTCCGATCTGTCAACGCCGCTTGTTGTGGCCCACCTGCACTTCGCGCCGAGCAAGGTTGCAGGTGGCGTGATGATATTTCTATGCGGAGGTGGAGGCCAGCCTTCTTGTCCAGCGGCCACTTCGGGAAGTATCACCGGAACAATCACGGCCGCAAATGTAACCGGCCCTGCTAGCCAAGGCATTGCCGCAGGTAATCTCGACTCCGCCTTGGAAGCAGTGCGCGCCGATCTGTCCTATGCGAACATGCACACGACGAACTTCCCCGGCGGTGAGATTCGCGGCCCGGTACAACGTGGTGCGGGACATGGAGAGTGAGCGACCCTAGAGCCAGTGAGGACGCGATCCCGATCGCGTGGCTGAGCTGACAATCTCAGCAAAGTCGGCGAAAAAAGATCGCCTCGCAGACTCCGGAGCCCTGGGCCTCAGGTCGTCTAATTGCATCATTGGTGGCTTTGGTTCGCTAATTGACCTCTCCAAGCGGTAAATGAATATCGGAACAACATCAGAAAGCAGGCACTATGAAAACACGCTCTCAATTGAACACGCTCGGTATCGGACACTACTCATCACATAGAAAATCAGCGAGATTGCTCTCGTCAGCCAAGTTAGCGGCGGGGGTAACAATTCTCCTCTTAACGCTAGTCAACGGTCACGCGGCACCGCAAGTGATGGATGCCTGTCGGCAGACTGCAAGTGATGTCTTAACGTCCTGTCGGTCCGGAGCCGACAGTGATTATCAGCTCGCCTTAGGAAAGTGCGACAACCTTGCTGATTCTGCCCAACGGCAGGCCTGCCAGCAGCAGGCGTCTGCTGATCTGCAGGATGCTCGCCAGACCTGCCAAGCACAAAACGACGCCCGGTTGGCAGCGTGTCAGCGACTAGGCGGAGCACCGTACGATCCGGTGATCAATCCGTCGAACTTTGTGTCGCGGATCGATAATCCTTATTTCCCTTTAACGCCGGGCACGACCTTCATATACGAGGGGCAGACTGCCGAGGGTTTTGAACACGATGAATTCGCGGTGACGCACAATACAAGGGTGATCCTCGGCGTCACCTGCGTCGAAGTTCATGATACAGTTACTTTGGATGGCGAACTGACGGAAGATACGCTCGATTGGTTCGCGCAGGACACAGATGGCAACGTCTGGTACTTCGGCGAAAATACCCACGAACTTGAGGATGGCTTGATCACCACGATTGAGGGTACCTTCATGGCTGGTGTCAACGGCGACAAGCCGGGAATTGTCATGAAAGCCCATCCGGCCATCGGCGATTTTTACCGTCAGGAATTCTCTTTGGGCAATGCCGAAGATTTCGCGGAAACACTAAGTCTGACGGAGACCGTCACCGTGCCAGCTGGCACTTTCCATAACTGCCTGAAATCGCAAGAGACCACACCTTTGGAAACCGACCTCCTCGAAAAAAAGTTCTATGCACCGGGCGTTGGAAATGTCCTGACGGTTGACGCCACAACCGGAGACAGGGAGGAACTCGTGCGGATCCGGAGAGGGCACTAAGTATCGAGTCCCAGTAATTCCATCCGGTTTGTTATTCTATTGATGAGAAATTGACATCAGCGAATCGTGGAGGCTTCTACCCGTCGACGACAGCACGACACGTGAAGAAAGGTTTGACGTGGGATTGCAACGTGCAATGCGCACGCGTGCGCGTGCACGAGGGCCGGTGTCGACTCGATCATGCGCGGCTTGAACAAATTCCACGCGTGCGTGCGCGAGAGAGAAGGGTTAAGCCATTGACGCGACATTGACGTTATCAGCGTCGGAAATCGACGCTTTGTGTCGCTAGTGTTCGCGATTGTTCCCAAGCCTTCACTAGCTCCCTAGGCGCTGAATCGGATTTTAAATCCAATGTTTTCATGATTATCTCAGGTCAGCTGAACTGTAAGCTTCATCCCACTTGCGTCGAGAATGAATAACTAGGTTTAGGTTCTTTAAACTCGCCCTTGTGGTCGTACGTCTCGATTACGTTGCCAGCCTCATCGTAAATGCGAATCATCGCATCATACGAGCGGCTGTAGAATCAACCGACGATCAATAGGACAATAAACGGCACCAGATTGAATAGAAAAATTCCGATTTTGTATATCGACATCCCAATATAGTGAAGAGCGTCGAACTGCTCGCCGGATATACGAAACCATCTGCCGTGGACGCGCCGCATCCAGTCATGCGCGAACGTAAAGACTAGAAACCAAACCAACAGTATTCCGTAGTTGATAACCGTGCACCACAGAAGAAAGCTGCGCGTGATTTCAATGCTCATTTTCTTCGCTCGTCCTTCGACAGCTAACGAGAAAGAGATAAGCCACGGCAGGGGGCTATGGCGATCACACCTGAGTTGCTTTGGAATGGGGCAGTTAGCTTCATCGATTGGTTAGGCATCGGCTTACTCTTCTCCGTCATAATAATCTGCCTCCAGCATCCGAAAACTCTTGCGCTGTGGCTTTGTGAACCATTTGCCACTGTCGGGATAATGGACAACATCGGCAAGAGCATGGTCAGCGATGACATAATAAACCAAGTCATCACTTCCAGTATTCCGAAGCTGGTGCGCCTCCTCTGGCGGATGAATGATTACGTCGCCAACGCCAACGGCTACGGTTTCGGATGGCGTTCGCACCTGCCCATTGCCAGAAATAACCAAGTAAAGCTC
>DATFWY010000202.1:0-34440 GCA_035258805.1 Blastocatellia bacterium
ACGCAGTGCGCCGGATCACAGACGGCATTGTTAAACGAAACATGACTTTCGGCAATGCTACTTGGCTCAACTTCTCTCTTCACAACACAGTAAGACCCCAATTAAATGGACGAGGGCACCAGGATCTCCGCTCCGCCTTTCGCCTTGTTCAGCCGGCGAATCACATTGTTCCGATTACTGACATTTTGGCGTTTTGGTTTATAATTCGCTCATCTGAGGCGGGCGGAGGTCCTTCGATGAAGCGCCAGACAGTCCCAACGCTACTCGTCTTTGTCTTGATCTTCGGCGCGACAGCTTTTGCACAAAGCAACACACTTCGAGGTAAGGTTCGATCCACAAATGGCGCAACTGTCAATAACGCTATAGTCGAACTGCGAGTCGGTGGCGGAGGGATGCTCGCTCAGACCGTGACGCGCAACGATGGGGACTTTGCTTTTAACGGCTTGGCGACCGGTGAATATGAGGTCGCGGTCACCATGGCCGGTTACGAGCCCGCGGTGCAATTGGCTAGATTTAATCAATCGGGCCGAATGGACTTTTCAGAAGTTGTCAACATCGAGGTTCTGATAAAGCCAAAGAGGGACAATCGCGCGCTGTCCGCTCCTGGAACAAACTTCGCTCAGGACGTTCCGAAGGCCGCGAGGCTGGCATATGAACGGGCGGTGGTAAGGTTTAGGGAGGGGAAAGCTGAAGAGGGAGTCGCCGCGCTGCGAGAAGCCATTGGGAATTTCAATGACTACTTCGACGCATATTTCGCTTGGGGTAAAGAAATGTTCAGGGAGGGCAAGGATGCCGAAGCGCTCGAGGCTCTCGAACGTGCCCGTCAAATCAATGACCGTCAGGACGCGGTTTACTATATGTTCGGGCTGGTCATGATGAAGCAAGGGAAATATGCGGTGGCCGAATATGCATTTCGTGAAGCTACGAAGATGAATGGTAACAATGTGCTGAGTCACTTCTATCACGGGCAAGCCTTGATAGAACTCGCGGTTCGCAGCGAGGACGAGAGTCAACGGAATCTCGACTTGAGTGCGGCAGAAAAGGAGTTAGAACGCGCGTGGATTGACAGCGAAAAAAAGCTGGTCGACGTTTACCTGCAACGTGCTCGAATTCACGAGAAGCGTGGTCAAAAGGAAGCTGCGGCGATCGATCTTGAAAATTATCTAAAAGCAGTCCCAGAAGCTAAAAATGGCGCGACTATTCGTGCCGCTATCGCCAAGCTACGTGAGGCTAAATAAATTAACCGACTGTTCAGATTATTTTGAAAGGAATTCGTTTACTACCACCTTTACATCCCGCTTTTCGGCATCGACTGCGTAGTTAAGCTTTCGCATTTCTTCGTTAGTGATTCTCCCGGCAAGCCGGTTTACGGCGTCGCCCACCTGCGGATAGCGATCGAGAGTATCGCGTCGAATGATCGGCGCCGCTTCATAAGGCGGGAAGTAATGACGATCATCCTCGAGTTGCACTAAGCCAAGTTTCTCAATCAGTCCGTCAGTCGAGTTGCCCGCAATCAAATCGACTTGATGGTTAGCCAGCGCCTGATAGCTAAGCGACAGGTCCATTTCGCGCGGCGGCTCCGAAAATCGCAACCCGTAAGTCTGAACAAATCCAGGGTATCCGTCCTTCCTTGACATGAAATCCTGACCAAACCCGGCGCGCCAGTTCACTGCGTATCTGGCTGCGTCCGAAATATTCTTTAGTCCCAACCTTCGAGCATCATCACCGCGTACCAGAATCGCAAAGGTATTATTGAAGCCGAGCGGCTGCAGCCATTCCAGCTTGAAAAGGGATGCATAGTCTGTCTTCACTTGATCGTATACTGTACGAGGATCGCTGATAGGCGGATGTTTCAGAATTGCAGTGAAAGCAGTCCCGGTATACTCGACATACATATCGATCTGTCCGGCAACAAGCTCGCGATGACAGAGATCACCGCTCAATTCCGTCGCTTGCTCGACTTTGATATCGGTGCCGTTCTCAATCGTCTGAGCTACGATCTCGGATAGAATTCGCGACTCAGTGAAATCCTTCGATCCCACTACTATTCGCGCCCCGCTCGTAGCTACGCCTACGTTGAAGTAGGCGACGAGTCCCGCGATTATCACCAACGCCCCAAGTCCTACGACCCACCTTCTTCGATTGATTATGGTACCCCCGCTTCCCGGCGAGAGTATCCGCTCGAGCGAGCCTAGAGCGAGATCAGCCAACAAAGCCATCGCGGCGGCCGGTACGGCGCCTGCGAGAATCAGGGTTCTATCAACGGTCCGCAAACCGCGGAAGATGTAAGTACCGAGCCCGCCAGCGCCAATCGCAGCGGCAATTGTCGCGGTGCCAACCGAGATCACCGTTGCCACTCGCACGCCGGCTACAATGACGTTCAACGCAAGCGGAAGCTCAACCTGGGTCAGCATCTGCCAGTCAGTCATTCCCATCCCGCGCGCTGCTTCGCGCACTGCCGGATCTACCCCGTTAACTCCGGTGAAGGTATTCCGAATTATCGGCAGCAGAGAGTAAAGAAAAAGAGCAATTATTGCGGGGACTCGTCCAATGCCATACGGACCGAGGACAGGAATCAGGAATCCAAACAGTGCCAGGCTGGGAATCGTTTGCAGAACATTCGCTATTGCGAGAACCGGCTTTGCGAGGCTCGTTCTGCGCGTCAGGATTATTCCAACAGGTATTCCGATCAGTGAAGCGCTTCCAGTGGCAACCAGAACCAAAAAGAGGTGTTCCAAGGTGAGTTGCAGCACCTCGCTACGGTTTTGTACCAGGTAGTCAATTAACTTCATTCGTATCGGTCTCGTTGTTCAGCTGGTGTTGCCGCCGATCCGCCAGATCCGTCACTCGATTGACTTGTTGAAGGCCTGGGCCTCGGCATCCATTGATGAGGCGAATCGATCCGGCGTATCAAGCTCAATCAAATGACCATCTTTAAACAATCCAATGCGGGACGCCAGAGTGTATGCTTCGCGAATATCGTGTGTGACAAAAACGATTGTCTTGTTCAATCGCTTTGTGAGCGCAGCAAATTCACGCTGCAACTCCGCGCGGGTCAATGGATCGAGCGCACCGAAGGGCTCATCCATCAGCACGATAGGCGGGTCGGCCGCGAGCGCCCTCGCCACCCCAACACGTTGACGCTGGCCTCCTGACAACTCGCGGGGATAACGATTCGCGAACATTCCCGGATCGAGACCTACGAGCTGGAGAAGTTCGCGCACGCGCTCGCGCGTCCTGTTCTCCGGCCAGCCCTTCAAGCGCGGTACCACCGCTATGTTGCGCTCGACGGTGAAGTGAGGAAACAGACCGGTATCTTGAATCACATAGCCGATATGTCGCCTGAGCTCAATCGGATTCCAGCTACGGGTTGAAGTACCTTCGACACAAACCTCTCCGTTCGTTGGGTCGAGCAGCCGGTTGATTAACTTAAGCGTAGTTGTTTTTCCAGATCCGCTACGGCCAAGCAGGACCAATGTTTCTCCTCGGAGGACCTCGAAAGCCAAACCCTCCACCAGTGATTTTTGATTGACCTGCAGGTTTACATTGCGGAACTGTATCACCGCGTCGGCAGGACCATCGACCGAACCGCTTCGAGGTTCGCTCTGTTGCGATTGGCTCACCGAGTTAACCTCAAGCGTTATCCCGTGCGACGAACATGTTGAAGCTGAACAGATGAGCGCGGTCAAACCAGGTTCTGGCGAGTGAAAAACCGGTGTCGCGTGCAAGAGCGGACAACTGGTCACAATCAAACTTATAGGAATGCTCTGTGCAAATGGTTTCGCTCTCTTCGAAAGTAACTTCGAGATCAAGTGCGCGGATGCTAACAACCTGTCGTTCAAGGCTAATCAGGTCGATCTCGATTCTCCCCAGCTCATCGTTATAGGTCGCTCTGTGCTTGAACTTTCTCACATCGAAGTTTCCGTCCAACTCCCTGTTGATTCGCTCAAGCAAGTTAAGGTTAAAAGCGGCGGTCACGCCTAGAGCGTCGTCGTAAGCGGGAATCAGAACGTCGTTTGATTTCTTCAAATCTGCGCCCAGTAACAAAGCATCTTGCGAACGAAGAAGCTTGCGAACCGCATGAAGGAACTCTCTGGACTCGTCTCGTCGACCAAAATTACCGATATTCGACCCCAAAAAGAGTGCAACCGTCCGGCAGTGCGGATCAGCAGGCACGCGCTTCGCCAATGCCTGAAGGGCCGTAAAGTAGTCGGCCGCGAAGGCGGTTATTCGAAGTCTGGGATAAAGCCTTAGCAGCCGCTGGCTTGCGAGCTCGAGGCTCGAATCAGAGATGTCGACGGGCAGGTAATGCAGCTGCGGTTGTTTCGCCAGGAAAGCATCGATCAAATACCGCGTTTTCTCCGCGCTCCCGCTTCCAAGTTCCAGCAGCCGTACAGGTCCCTCCACCGACGCGACAATCTCAGCGGAGGAAGTTCGCAGGATCTCACTCTCTGCTCTGGTGAGATAGTACTCCGGCAGGCAGCAGATCGCTTCAAATAACCGCGATCCTAGTTCATCGTAGAAGTACTTTGGCGGCAATGCTTTAGCCGTACGAGTGAGCCCCGCCCGAACATCACTCGCAAATGCATTTGAGTCCCCGCCGAGAGCGAGACGATGTATCTTGAAACGATTGTCTGCTTGGACACCTGTCTCCGGCATCTTCTGTCTCCTCCGTTGGTGCGTCCTCGGCAAAAATCTAATGCTATATTACAGTCCACGCGACGCGCCAATGAATATAGGCCCTATAGGACATCGACTACTTATAGGACTATTTGAGACGTTATCTGCCGGTTCGGGATGCTTCCTGCTTCAGAAGGGCCTTTTTTCGCTCAATTCCCCATCTGTAACCGCCGAGGCTCTTGTCTTCACGCACAACGCGATGACATGGAATTACCAGAGCAACGGGATTCGTTGCACAAGCTCGAGCTACTGCACGCGTGGCGCTCGGCCGCCCCATTGCACGGGCGACTTCGCTGTAGGACCGGGTGCTTCCATACGGTATTTCGCGGAGCTTCTCCCAAACGCTCCACTGAAATGCGGTGGCTCGCACATCCAGCGGTAAGTCGAGATGCGGTTGATTACCTTTAAGATGATTCGAAATTTGATCGACCCAACGACCTAATCCTTGGTCGTCGCGAACGATTTCGGCTGCGGGAAATTCGCTCAACAGGTTTGCCTCGAGAATCTCATCCGCATCACCAAGCCTGACAGCGCAAACACCTTTGTAGGTTCCGGCTACAAGCAGCCGGCCAAGCGCACAATCGACGATTGCATAAGCGATTTTCATTTCTTTGCCGCCTCGGCGATAATCAGCCGGCGTCATTCCGAGTTTAGCCTGGGCGCCTTCGTACAATCGGCTGCTGGACCCATAGCCCGCATCGTACATTGCACCGGTTACCGTCGCCCCACTCTTCACTCCAGTCTTAAACTGCTCGAGACGCATCGCCTCGGCGTATTGACGAGGGCTAATCCCCACAATTCGCTTAAAGATACGTTGCAGATGATAGGGGCTAATGCCGGTATGAGCACCGAGATCTTCAAGAGTGGGATGGTTATCGGAGTGATTCTCGATATACTGACAAGCTCGTCGGACCATCTCAACTTGAGGATCTGCTGTTACGGCGCTGCGCGGCTTGCAGCGCTTGCAGGATCTAAAGCCGGCGCGTTCGGCCGTTTCCGGTAACTGAAAAAAGACGACCTGCTCGCGTCGGGGTCGCCTCGCCGGACACGATGGCCGGCAGTAGATTCCAGTGGAGCGAACTCCAAAAAACACCTGGCCGTCATATCCGGAATCTCGGTTGATCACCGCTTGCCAACAGTCTTCTTCGTCGATTCGGCCGAAGTTAGTTGTGTTTGCCCGTTTGCTCAACGCTAATACCTCGTTCACGTTAAGTACCTCCAATCAGAATACTAAAGCTACAGATGAAATTGAATCTATCCGGGTCTTGCGTTCAAACTCTCGGGAAAGCTTCCTGGCGGAGCTCAACGTAACAACGAAACAATACTCCGTTGACAGATCAGCATTGCGTCGTGTTACAAACCTCACGGTAGATGCGATTTTTGTTGCTTTATCGATTCCTGTTCACCGACCTGTAAGACTAGTTATGAAGAAAACACCGACTCTTCCACTGTGTGTCATTCTCTTCTGCGCGGTTTGTGCGGCACAGTGGAGAACACAACACAGCGGGACAACCGCGCGTTTTCGGGGCGTGAGCGCAGTCAGCCCAACCATTGCGTGGGCAAGCGGCAGCGGTGGGACTTACGCTCGAACAACCGACGGCGGTGCCAATTGGATATCTGGCGTCGTACCAGATGGTTCTCAGCTAGACTTTCGTGACGTTCAAGCAGTCGATGCCGATACAGCTTATCTGCTGAGCATTGGGCCCGGCGCGCAATCGAGAATCTACAAAACCACCGACGCAGGACGAGGATGGACGCTCCAATATACAAACCACAACCCGAAGGCTTTTTTTGATTCATTTGCCTTCTGGGATGCCCGAACCGGTATCGCTGTGAGCGATCCGGTTGACGGCCATTTCATTCTGATCAAAACAACGGATGGCGGGAAGTCGTGGGACCAACTCCCAACAGACAGCTCGCCTCAGTCCATGGAAGGTGACGGCGCGTTCGCAGCAAGCGGAACCTGCATAGCGGTTGAGGGAAAGAAGAATGTCTGGTTCGGAACTGGAGGCGCCGCAAACGCACGGGTCTTCAGATCGACAGATGGAGGACAGTCGTGGAAGGTGACAACTACTCCAATCACTGCTGGAAACGCTTCTTCAGGAATATTTTCAATAGCATTCAAGGATGCTAACAGCGGAGTAATTGTCGGCGGTGATTACAAGAAAGAGTCTGAAGGAGGTAACAACGTCGCGTTGACCGCCGACGGCGGCGCGACGTGGACTCTCGCCAATGGCGCACGGCCTTCGGGATTCAGGTCAGCGGTTTCGTATGTCCCTGGAACACGCGGACCAATGCTTGTGGCAGTTGGGCCATCTGGTTCGGACTATTCCACGGATAACGGCAAGAGCTGGATCGCGCTGGGAGCCGAGGGCTTTCACGCGGCCAGCTTCGCAGGACCAGAGGGCGGTTGGGCCGTAGGTGAAGCCGGGCGTGTTGCGAAATTCGCTGGCAACCTCAGTGGTCGAGAACAGCGCAAGTAAAGGCCATTCACCACGCAAGAAGCCGTGTGAAATCCTAAAATCCTGGCCGCCAGATTCGCCGCCCAAAAAATTTCCGCCTTTTCGAATTTCTATCTTGTCTTATTCAATGTCTGACGAATGCCTCGATCTTATTAGAGGTGAAAGTATGAAAACCGCATTCAGTATCTTGCTCGCTGCAACTTTTGCGATCGGCGCGAGCGCAAATTCGATGGCTGGACCGCGTGGAGTGAATTCCCGTGAGCACCGCGAACAGCAACGCATCAACCAGGGTATCCGCAGTGGCGAATTAACCCGGCGCGAAGCCAGCCGGCTGGAAGCAGGCCTCGCAAGAATCAGAATAAACGAGAGATTCGCCAGATTAGACGGACATCTCACACCTGCAGAACGTGCCCGCCTGGAGCGTGAATTGAATCACGAGAGCCGCTCTATCTACCGCCAGAAACACGACGCGCAAGACCGCAATCCGTAAAATGAATTACAAAATCCGGGAATGGTGAGGAGCAGGTTTTACTCTTCACCATTCTTCAAGCTTGCCCTATAGTGGGCGGGCAGCATTCCCAAATAACCCTCATTCTCAGGAGGATCAATGAAACGATTTGTTAGTATTTTATTGATAGCTATGTTTGTGCTCGCTCTTAGCATTAGCGTATCAGCGCAAAGCACGCCTGGTGTGGATAACCGCCAACACCGGCAGCAAAAGCGAATCAAGCAAGGCGTGAAGAATGGCTCGTTGACAAAACGCGAGGCCGCCAAACTGGAAGCTGGTCAGGCTAAAACGCGAAAAATGGAGCGCAAAGCGAAAGCTGACGGAATTGTAACCGCGTCAGAAAGGGCCAAGCTTTAGCATCGCGAACAAGACCAGCAAAAAGATTTATCATCAGAAGCACGACAATCAAACACGACCCTAAAACAAAAACGGCGAAGCACGGCCACCAGCCGTGCTTCGCCTTGCCGCTCAATACCCTTCCGCTTGCTGCTACCTTTCGTCTTGAACCATTACTACTCAGTTCACATGGCTGGATGCGGTCTCCGGCTCACTGATTCCTGTGGCCATTCTGATCTCCGCAAGCAACTCATCGCGACTGAAATTTCCTTTCTGAATTATCCGAGCTGCGCTTATATCGAGCGCTCGCCGTTCTTCGTGAGAGAGATCGCGAGCTGTCAGCAGGATCACCGGAATTTTTCGCCAATCTGCGTTCAAGCTCATGCGATGTACAACTTCAAAGCCATCCATTTCCGGTAACATCAAATCGAGTATGATTGCGTCCGGCCGCTGCCGGGAAATTGCCTCGAGTGCCTCCCTGCCGTTCACCGCCGTTGTTATCTCATAACCGCTTTCTTCGATCATCGCCACCGCTAGATCCAGAGCATCCGGATCGTCATCAACCACCAGCACGCATTTCTGCACAGGCGAATTTGCCCGCGCCAAAAAAGCCAGAAGCGAGGCTCGCTCAACCGGCTTCCTTAAGAAAACCTTGACCCCTGCACTCAAGGCGCGGCTTTCAGCGCTCACATCCGCTGAGAACGCAACCACCACTGCCTCACGATGGCTATTCGTTAGCCGCTCGAGCGTCTCAATGTCACCATCCAGGGCATCGATATCTATCGTGATCAGCGCCGGTCTTGCTTTGGAAGCAATTTCAACTGCACGCGCGGGATCATCGGTTGCAGCAACGGAATAACCCGCCTCGCTGAGATATTTCTTTGTCAAATAAAGCGACGCAGGATCATTGTCGATTACAAGCGCGGTACGATCGGGGTCGGTCAATGGGACTTCGATCTCCGCGGTGGACGCCACGCGACCTTCGGTTTCCAGTGGCAACGTTAATGTGAATACCGATCCTGCGCCTTCGCGGCTCGAAACGCTTATCTCTCCGCCCAGCATCTCTGCAAGGCGCCTGGTGATTGGCAGCCCAAGACCGGTACCGGTACGCGATCCGCGACCCGTAGTGGCGATCTGTCGAAATTCTTCAAAGATTCTATTAACGTCGGATTCGGCGATACCGATACCAGTGTCACTCACCGCAATCCGAATCCTATTATTCGGGGCGCGCACGGCAGTAACCTTTACTTCGCCCTCCCGTGTGAACTTGATTGCGTTCGACAAAAGATTGATCAGGATCTGTTGTAGCTTTGTTCGATCGGTGCGCATTGGAGGCAAGCCGTCCTCGACACTGATATTCAGGTTGATAGGACGAGCCTCCTTGAGCGGTTCGACGACCGCCATCGCACGTTCAATCAGATCACGAGCGTCCGCCGGTTCCGAATAGACATCCATGCGGCCAGCTTCAATCTTGGAGAGATCAAGGACATTGTTGATGAGCTCCAACAGATCGCGAGCGTTTCTCGAAACGCGCTCGAGATTGCGACGATGACGTTCGCTCAGGTGTAACGAGCGGTCATCCAGCAGCAGCGAAGTGAACCCGATGATTGCATTCATCGGAGTTCGAAGCTCGTGAGACATATTGGCCAGGAATCGCGCCTTAGTCTGACCCTCAAGCCCTAATCGCCGGTTCTGTTCAACCAGCACTCGATTGCGCTGTTCGATCTCGGCGCGAGCGGTCTCACTGGCTTCCGCGCGGGCTTTCAGTTGTAAGACGCTATTTTCTAAACGCGCCGATAACGACTCAAACTGCTCCACTACTTCCTGAAGCTGCACGTGGGACTCAGTCAGCGAGACGTTGTCCTGTTCGAGCTCTGACACCCTCGCTGCGAGCCGGCTTGATTCTCCCTCGAGTTGAGTTCTAGTCTGGATTAGCAGTGCATTTTCCTGCTCGAGCTCTATCAAGCGTCCGGCAACAAGGTTTCGAGCTTCATCCAATTGCCGCCCCAGTTCTACACGCTCCACCTCCAGCTGAGTAGCCCGCTGCTCGGCGCGAGATTGCGCCTGCGCGAGCTCCGCATTCAAACTCAACAGCCGCGCGTTGTCCTCGCTTACTTGAGCACCGCCGCCTTGCAATCGTCTGATCTCGACGTTCAAACGATCGGTTTCTGAAATCAGCTGCTCATTCTCGCCGGCGACGCGGTCATTTTCGACGCGCAACCGATCAATCTCTTCATTCTGGCTATTAAGCTTCTCATCAAGTTCAACATTCGCCTGCTCAAATCTTGCGCGCGAGTCTTCGGCCATGCGCAGTGACTGCTCGAGATCTTTTACGGTCTCCGCCACCGATGCGTGTTCGCCGTGAAGCATCACATTCGTAACTTCAAGCGCGGAGTTCCGCTCCTGAAGCGCGGCAAAGTGTACCTTTAGAAGGTCCAGCTGCTGGCTACGTTCAGAAAGCTCATCGGTCAGTTTCTCTCGAGAGCGGCTAAGATCTGCAACTGTTCCTTCCTGTGCGATAAAACGACTCTTCAGCTGATCGTTTTCCTCCTCTAAGCGTCGTTGCTCCGCCTCCACTTCATACGCCATGGCGGAAGCCTCCTGGTTACTCTGCTGATGAGCGTCCACCAGCATCTCGAGTCGAGCCTGCAACTCGCGATTTGTCTTCTCGAGAGTAGCTGCAGATTGGAGGGCAGGCTCGCGTTCAACCTGGAGCTGCGCTACCTGTCGCGTGAGCTCAGCGACTGCCTCCTCGAGCTCTCTTTCTCGGTTCGTCGGGCCTTGCGCTGTCGTCTCCGGGACCTCACTCTTCTTATCTATCCTGGACCGTAGTGCGACCAATCTTGATTGGAGTTCGGCGACGCGAATGGCAGCCACTGCTGCCGGCGCAAGATCCTCAATCATATGAAATTCTTCCGGCCGGAATTTTCGTTGGTTGAAGACGCCAATCAGGCCGACTGTGCCGGAAACGCTTCGCAAGGGATACAAAGCATATGAGTCGGAACTAACGTGTGGGGTGCTGCGCTGCAGCCCGAATAATTTGTCACCTGTGCCCTGAGCATCACCAAAATCGGCAAGGCCTCCGCGAGTTATCAGCGGAGGGGTTAAAACCGAGAGCGGAATTCGCGGATACTCACGATCCACCACCGCGCCACTAGCGGCCACGAGATGCATGCACATCTGCTTGTTTGTGCAGGTATCAGCCAGCGGACATCTGTTGCAGATGTCACCACGCTTGACGACCCAGATCTTACAAGTAGGCGCCCCGATATCAGCTGCGAGTTGATCGGCAATCAAACCAAGCGCGTGACTTAGATTTGATCCACGGCCCACCTCGTCAAAAATCTGGCTTATTCTGTTTTCTCTGGTTGTAGGCATTGGAGATACGTATAGTAAAACTCTGAGGGCTTAGCTACGAAACGGTCACTGAGATTCTAGTCTGTCGGCATGTCGACGTCAATTATATTCATTTCCACGGTCACTTCTTGCCGATACAAACCAGGTATCCGTCGGTACGAAAATACCAGCGACCGCCAACGAGAGCGGGGCTGGCAAGGGTGGGAGCTCCGAGCCGATTCACGTGCAGCAACTTGAAATCAGGAGCGGTGCTGAGAACGAACGTCTCACCATCGTCGTTAGTAAAATAGATCTTCCCCTCCACGATTACCGGTGACGCTGAGAAACTCTCGCGTCGAGCCTCGCCTAAGCGTAGTTGCCCCAGGATTTCACCAGTCTTAGCATTGTGAACCGATGCAATGCTCACCATATCGTTAATGGTGTAGAGATACTCACCCGCGAGCAGCGGAGAAGGCACAAAAGGCGAACCCTTTGGGCTGGTCCAGACAACATGCGAAGCGGTCACATCTCTTCTCCGGGGCGGACTGCGAATGTTGGGCCCGCGCGTCCTGAACTGCAATAGACGGGGCTGTCAGATAAGAGGATCGTTCCAGCAGGCTGGCCTGACACCGAAGAAACTACTACCAGGAAGATTATGCAGGAGTGTGAGATGGCACGTGACAACGTCGCGCGGCTCATCGTTGAATTCATCCTGAAGAGATTCCTTGCGCGATGTGTTAGCTGGGCCGCAACCCGCCATTGTTGTTGGCCCGATGAACAGAAACGCTGCTATCACAACGCTATACCACAATGAAGATCACAGCGGCAAATCCGTAGATTGATACGCTCGCTTTGGGGCCATCCTCTATTGCCCCCGGTCCTCGCGAGTGTATAATCGCAATCGAAGAGGTCGTTCGGGTCATGCCGATGGTTGGGAAAACCCTGCTTCACTACCGCATATTAAAAGAGATCGGAAAGGGAGGCATGGGTGTCGTCTACAAAGCCGAGGACACCAAGCTCCACCGCACCGTTGCAATAAAAGCTCTTTCGGCTGAGTTGGTCGGCGATGAAAAAGCTCGCGCTCGATTCTTGAGAGAAGCTCGTGCCGCCTCAGCTATCGATCATCCAAACATCTGTACGGTTTACGAAGTGAATGAGGCGGAAGACGTTCTCTTCTTCGTGATGCAGTACATCGATGGTAAAACGCTTAAGAAGTTTATAGGCGGCCGGCCACTCCCGCTCGATCAAGGTCTCGAGTTCTCGCTGGAAATTGCCGATGCGCTAGCGGAAGCGCACCGTCGAAACGTTATTCATCGTGACATAAAAAGCTCGAACATAATGCTCACTGAACGAAATCAACTAAAAATTCTTGATTTCGGTCTGGCGAAACTTATTAAGCCCTCCACAGGCAGCTCTGATACGCCTCATACCGCCGAACTCACCGCCCTTGGAACCCCATTCGGCACTGCCAGTTATATGTCACCGGAACAGGCACGCGGCGAACGCGCCGATGCGCGATCAGATATTTTTTCGCTTGGCGTGGTGATGTACGAGATGTTCGCCGGCCGGCTGCCTTTCAAAGGCAAGACGTCGGTAGATGTGATGCACGGGGTGATGCACGATGATCCGCCGCCGCTCGATTCCACGCCTCAACGACTTCAACAGATCGTCTTAAAAGCTTTAGCCAAGACCCCGACGGCGCGATACCAATCGACTGAAGTGCTGCTCGAGGATTTGCGGAACCTTGTTCGCAGTCACTACGCTCAAACTGGAGTCGTTCCTGCGGACAAATCAGCATCGTTTCGAGCCTCAAAACAGCAAGGAAAGACCGGCAGCCTTCTCGGTCGGATTTCGGCGTGGGCCTCGCGAACTCTAAGCGGCGTCCCGCCTAAAGAAGAATCAGATTCCGCGGCATCATCAGGCACTCCTGACGTCACGCCTTCGATGTGGCAAACACGCGACAAGAAAGCTATCGCCATACTTCCGTTTAAGAATCTCTCGGGGGCAACCGAGAATGACTTTTACGGCTTCAGCCTCGCCGACAGCGTTATCACCGAACTCGCGCAGCTCCAGGATCTGGTGGTTCGACCGTCTTCATACATAGCCCAATATCAGAACAAAGACGTCGATCCGCGAGCGATCGGCGTTCAGTTAGCGGTGGACGCAGTGCTGATCGGCGGATACCTGAAGGCGGGCGACAGATTTCGACTTACGCCGCAGCTGGTGGACACCGGTTCCGGGGAGATCGTTTGGAGCGAAAAGATCGACGTCGAATCCAAAGACATCATCACCGTACAGGATACGATTTCGCGACAGATTGTTGAGGGGCTTCGGGTAAGGACCAGCACCAAAGAGCAGGAAAGACTGGTCAAGACCCCGACGGAAAGCGCCGACGCATACGAATGTTATCTAAAGGCTCGCACGCTTCTCTATAAGTTCGTCACACAGACAGTCGACGTTTCCGATCTCGAATCAGCCATCGATCTGTTCCGCCAGGCCGTTGATTACGATCCAAACTTCGCTTTGGCTCACAGCGGCCTCGGCGTGTGCGAGGTGAACTACGTACTGAAGGGGATTGGGGGTTTGGAGCATTTCGCAAAAGCGAAACGGTGCTTCGACCGGGCAATCGAGCTGGATAGAAACTTGATCGAACCTCGGGTGAGAATGATCTACATTGATCTGATCGAGGGCAGATCGGAAGAAGCGCGGCATCAGATTCGGCGGCTGCTGCGCCGCGCTCCGAATGAGGCTTCAGTATACTCGGTTGCCGCGTATGTTTATCGAGTATCAGGTCAATACGAGAAAGCCCTTGCGGCGTGGGATCGTCTGTTGAAGATATCTCCGACAGATCTGGTTTATGCGTGCTCGAACCGGGCACGAATTTATATTTATCAGAAGGACTACGAAAAAGCTGAAGCCGAGCTTGCAACGGGATTAGCGTTCGAGCCGCATCATCCATTGTTGCGCACTTACATTGCGGTGGTCGATTACTATCGCGGACAGACTGAGAAGGCAACGATGATAATGGAGGATGTTCTGGCGAAGCATCCCGATTTGCGTTCGCAGAAAATCTTTTTGGCTTATTGTTATCTTGCTCGTGGCGAGACGGAACGTGCGTTTGATTTGATTGACGATAAAGTAATGGAGATCGCACAGGCGGATCAGGATGTAGCGTTCAGGCTGGCGACGGCGTATGCGTTAGCGGGCATGAATTCCGAAGCCATCGAGTGGCTCGTGCGATCGATTTCGATGGGTAATGAGAATTATCCGTGGATTTCGCAAAACCCGAATTGGCAAGCGCTCGAAGATGACCAGCGTTTCAAAGATATCCTGGAAAACCTCAAGGTGAAGTGGGAGAGGCTGACAGAACCCGCGGAGTGATCGATTATTCTTAGCGTTCAGCTCTCAACGCGTCGCGTTTTAGCGTTCAACGTTTAGGGTTCAACTCCTTCGAGTAGTTTTTAGCGTTCAGAGTTTAGGCCATCGAGTCTGAGTACAATAAGAAAGTCCTTAACAGATTTTATCAACGCTGAACGTTAAACGCTGAACGCGAAGCGTTGAACGCCAAACGCTGAACATTCCTCCTTATTGAATCGACGCGTAAACTACACGAGAGATATCCGCGATCAGTTTGTGGGCTGCTTTTTCGTCTTCCAGCCCGCGTGTCAGCACTACCAGTACATACGGCTTCCGGTCCGGCGGATAAACAATGGCCGCGTCGTGGTTCACCTTAGTGATCGATCCTGTCTTGTGAGACACGCGAGCTTCGGGTGGTAGTCCTGCGGGAATCCCTTCGTTGAACGTCTGATCGAGCATTATTTTGATCATTTCGTCGGAAGCCTTGGGCGAAACCGCCCTTCTTTCAGCTATCCGCCGGAATATGATCATCAAGTCGCGCGCCGTCGTCGTATTGTTTAACCCGTTCTGAAAAGCCTTGCCATCTTCGACGCCTCGCAACACGTGAATGTTCTTTGCTCCGACTACGCGCATCAAATCCATCACTCGATCCGGAGTGACTAGCTCCATCAGTAAGTTGGTAGCAAGATTGCTGCTGACGATGATCATCAGGCGCATCAGCTCGCGGATGGATTCGGTTTGCCCGACGCGCGTATACAGTATCTGCTCAGAATCGCTGTCGGGTGAAAGCGAATAGGGGCTGCCGTCGACGATGCTCGCGAAATCGTTCTTGATTGAAATTCGCTGATCGAGCGACAGTTTTCCGGCTGCCGCCTGGCGGAAAATCTCCATCATGACTGGCACTTTCATCGTGCTGGCCGCATGAAAGCTGATGTCCGGATTGATCAATAATTCCCTGGCGTTAGCGAGGTCGTAGTAGACAACCGAAACTGTTTCCGCTCCGCTGTTGCGTACGATTTCGGTGATCTTATTTTCAAGATCTTCCGGAAATCCGTTCCGAGACTGTTTCTGCTCTCTGGAGGATCGACGGGAGGCAACAGCGCGAACATTTGCGCTCGCGAGCGAAACGGATTGGCTGATCAGCGCACTGATCAATATCAGAAGAGGAAACCGTCGAGGAATCTTACAGAGAAGTGGCTCGGGTGGACGGTGACGTTTCATCTTCAGGAGCTCTTCACCGCTCGGGCCATCAGACCCAGCCCGGCAGCGAACAACGTGAGCATCAGAATAACGTTGAATAGAGTGGTTTGTCGAAAATAAATTTCCAGATTAGCGAGGATGCCAACAAAGATTATTACTGCGGCTCCGAGCGTGAGAACCCAACCGGCTATCGATCGGCCGTCGAAGAACAGAAGCCCCAATCCGATGACAAGCGGAATCAGCGTTAGTCCAAATGTGTTGGTGCCCCACCATTGCCAATAGCCGCTGGTAACCTGAACTTGATTCATAATCAGGTAACCGCCGGCTATTGACAACGCAAGTCCAAACAGAAACATTCCGACTCCGCCGGGTGTTCCCCCGGCCCCCTGAAACTTGCGTTGTGAATTGCTTTCGAATGAATTCGGATCAGAAGCCACGGACCGAAGGGTATCATTGGGGGAATTTTGAGGTCAACGAACGCTTCGCGTTCAGCGTTTACCGTTCATAAGATCTCTCAGCGACTTCGTAGATTACTGAGATCCCAATTCCTAACTAAATTGCTGAACGCTAAACTCTGAACGCTAAACGCTAAACGCTAAACGCTGAACGCTGAACGCGAAGCGTTACACGCTAAACGCGAAGCGTTGTTCTATGGATGTCGCAAGCTCAGATCGCCAGACACGGATGACATCTTCAAACGTCTCGACGCATCGCCCAGTTTTGCACGAGCGGAATTGCGTGAACCAAAACGCTCCGACCGAACCTCAATCGCGAAGTCGGTTTTGATCGAGCCACTGAAACTCGACATATCAACATCCGCATCGAGGCTGCTGGGAAGCATCACAGATACGTCGCCACTCACGGTGTTGAATTTCATATCATCCGAACCATCCAGGCGGGTGATCTCCACTTTTACATCACCGCTAACCGCCGATGCGCTGACCGACCCCGATACATCAGTTATGTGTACGTCACCGCTAACCGCAGATGCATTCAAGCGGCCGGTTACACCGGTTACTTTTACATCTCCGCTGACTGATGAGATGTGATCGAAATCGTACTTGATCGAACGTGGCACCTGAACATCGAATCGAATGCTGGCGTCGCAGTTGCAGTGTTTTGGATAGCGCACTCCGATGTCGACATTAGTTGTCCCGCTCCGGTCTTCAACCTCGACTTGATCGCGGTCTCGACCTTTTTTTGTCCCGGTAACCACTATCGAATCACCGTCATAGCCGGTTACCACAACATCGCCGGATACATTGCCGATCCTGATCTGGCCGCCAGCGCCGATTCTATATGTTTTCTGAAAATCCTGAGCAGAAGCGGTGGCAGCAAGGGCGAATCCTGCAAGCGCGGCCGCAAGGGAGAGTCGAATCATTCTTGTATTCATGATTGGTAGAATTCCTCCTCGAAACGTTTTGCCCTACCGGGTTCGCAGAGTGAGTGTCAAGTTAGACCGAAAAGTTTCATCAATTTAGCCTGACGCTCTTCGGAGTGAGGACTCGAGGCGTAGCTTTAACGGTGATTGAATTTAGACCCCTTGCTCCGAGCCGGGAGCACTAGCGACAAAATAAGAAGCATAAAACGAGGCCCGAAGAACCACGAATACCTGGCTCTTCGGGCCTCGAGGTACTTTTTTCAACTTAATTCAGCACTTGCTTCTGCACCTTACCGAATCACATCAAGGACAGAAGCAAGAGTTGTTATTGACGTTTGTGTCATTCAAGTTAAAGACTGTTCCGTTATTCAGGGTGACCGTTGCGGTGCCCGCGCCGGTGCAGACATCGATCTGCCCGAAGACTTGCGCCGGACCGCCTTTATTTCCACCGCCACCTCCGAAGAACAGGTTGCAACCGAACTCAACACAGCCAATTGTCCCTGTGACTGTTAGTCCCGTCGCACAAGAGGTGAATGAGTAAATGCCTCGCAAACAGTCGATCGACAGCGTATTGCCGGTAACCGGATCCTGGATGCTGGTCGTGAAAGTCGGCAAGCCGTCGATGGTTACTCTGTACGGGGTTCCGCATGCTGTAGGGCTCGGGTTCGAAGAAGTTATAACCAGCGTAAAAGACGCACCCCCAGGCACATTGAACGAGAAGACCCCTATTGGGTTGGGGCTCCCGCCAATATCCGCCAGGTAATTCGCACACTGGTTGGCCGGGTTATAGACAGTCCCCAAATAAGCAGCCACAACCAGGAAGTTAGTGACCAGGCAAGCTTGCGCATCAACGATGACGGTCACACAAGCGCTACTTGCGCCAGGGTTGCTGAACGTGTAAGCGTCAAATGGCCGCGCACCCACAGTCGTAAATAGTCCCGGGCAGGTCCTTAAGTTATTGCACGCGCCGGTGCGATCTATGAAGCGGTTCAATCTGCCGTTCTGAGTACCGCTGACCCCCGGGTTCTGCGTACTGTTCTGACCTAGAATTCCGGTAAAACTGTTCACCGGACATATTGACAACGGACTGCACCGCGCGATCACCAAACCATAGGTGCCGGTTGAAGTACCAAACCCTCTGATACTGACAGCATACGTTCCGCTCACAGGCACCGCGATTGAGAACGCTTCGCCCTCGGGATTGGTAGGACTCCCTCCGAGCCCGCTATCGATCGGCGGTTGCATTAATGTTCTTCCGTCCGGGTGTGTGATATTGAGTACAAGGTCAGTGTTCGTTGCATCACGCTCCGGGTTGCCGTCGCCGCTGATGTAAAAGACATCCCCAGCATTGGCAACTACGGTAAAGAAGTCGACATCTCCAGCGACACCGATGGAGCCGGTCTTAACTGCCACGTTCCCGCTTACCAGGCCAGGGTTCGCCGTGGCCGCGGTGTTGTTAGGCTCGACCTCGGCGGTACCTGCCCCGGTCGTGACTATAACAAACAGTCGGTAAGGGTTAATAACACTCGCCGGACCGAACCCGTAGACTTTCAGGAAATAGGTACCGGCAGCCGCGAGCGTGCGACCAGCAATATCCGACGCAAACCCTGATTCGGTGACAGAGTCGCCGCCGTTGCCCGAACCGTCGTCGTCATCAGTTTCGATTACAGTCGTACCGTCCGTACTGATCAGGTCCAGCTTCGAATCCCTATCATTTGGGGGAAAGGGCGCAGATTGGCCGCCGCCCGTGTCAACGTAGGCCCATACCCTTGAACCTGCTGGCGCGGCAAATGACCAAAAATCCACGTCCGCGGCGGTTATCGAGCCCGTAGCAACACGACACCCGTTGGCGTTGAGGCCGAGCGGGTTGGCTGTCCCGGAAGTGTTGTTTGGCTCTACCTCCGTTGTCGCATTCAGGTTCCCGGGCGCCAGAGGCTCAGGCGAGAGGGCATTCAACTCTGCTTGCAAAGACTGATATTCAGCTAACAGCGAAGGATCGGGTGGCTTGCGAAAATCTCCTGGGATGTCATAAGGCAGCGATGAGATATTACCCATCAGCTCATCCAGTTCCCTGACTCGAGCTTGAATTTCCAGGATGCGGGCTGCAACTGCTCCATTGAAATTCTGCAGCGCGTCTTCAGAGTTACGAGCATTGTCTTTTGTGTTTTTCTCTCTTTCTATTGAGCGGGCCAGTTCATATGCAGCGCGGGCGTTGGTTACTGAATCCGCGGAGCGATTGGCTCGCACCGGAGTTGACGTTAGCCATACAGGGGAGATACCTGACAGGACTATTAACGATAGGGAGACAACTACTAGCCGTTTTCCACTGTTCTTCATCGTTATTTTTCCTCCGTCGGTTTTATGCAGGCCCAAAACTCAAATGAAAAAAAGTGTTGGTCTAACCAGATAAGAGGGAACAGCCTCAGAACAGTTAAGAGGAACGGCCTCAGAAACAGCGGACAAGAGGCCTTTGATGCTGCCAGTAGCCGGCGCCCATCATACGCCAAACCGAAAACTGAAGCAATGGCAATTTCACACCCCCAATTAGGCACGAAAATCGCCAAACTCAAATGATTTCGGTGCATCCAAATATTTCTTAGTCAGCACGAACAGCGAGGTTGACGACAGATTGAAGCCGGTAACACAATGATCTTCTGAGGACTAGCAGATGCTACAAACAATGATATTTTCGCTGGCTCTATTCGTTCTGATCGGTTGTGGCACGGCTCCGCGGCTCACTAGCTCCGAGACTCCTCTTTACTCAATTATCTCGGAGCAACCTGACCCTCAAACCGGTAGTTTGATGATGACTATAAGAGTGTCGGGTCCGGCAACCCAAACAAATGTCAGGTCGGTTGCTGAGTCTGCCATTGAGGCAAGAAGAAATCAGTTCCGGAACATTATTGTTAATTCTTATACAGAGGAAATGACTGCAAAAGAACCACCTTTTGCGATTTCGAGACTTGAAGGGAATTCAATCAGTCACCATTTCAATTCCCTTGCCGAAACGCAGAAGATCCCGACACATTGAGGAAGCGCACTGAATGGGATAATGATTTCCAAGGGGGAAGAGATTTATGGCTTTAATATCTGACAAAGACCGCGACACGATTCGTACCCGCTTCGACGAAAGCTTAACCGGTCACGTCCAAATCATCATGTTCACTGAACGCCAGTCGCCAATCATAATTCCCGGCAAAGAGCCTTGCGAGACGTGCGCTCAGACCCAGGAGCTACTTGACGAAGTGGCCTCTCTCTCGGACAAGTTAACGCTCACTGTACACGAAATGTCCTCTGCTAAGGATGAAGCCGAAGCTCACGGAATCGATCGCGTGCCTGCTTTTGTCTTTAAAGGAGCATCGAGAGGACAAGTTCGATTCTTTGGAATACCGTCCGGATATGAGTTTTCAGCGCTGATAGCCGACCTCATTGATGTTTCGAACGGCACAACCGATCTTTCCGAAGAGACGCGCAAATATCTGAGCGAGCTCACTGAAGATGTCAATATAAAGGTTTTTACAACACCGACCTGACCGTTCTGCCCCGCAGCGGCCAGGTTGGCCCACCAGATGGCAGTCGAAAGTCAGTACATTACGGCGGACGTTATCGAAGCTATGGAGTTTCCGGATCTATCGCGGCGCTATGCCGTTCGAGGCGTACCCAAAATCGTGATCAATGAAACAACCGAGTTCGTCGGCGCATTACCGGAAGAGCAGTATCTGGAGCAGGTCAAGGCAGCGGTTGAAACGAACGGCAAGAACCAGTAGGCAGTAGGCAGAAAACAGAAGGCGGCCTACCGGCAGTTAAAACTGAAAGCTTGCCCTGGTAAAGAGTTCGGCTAGGAACCGAATTTGGCGAAGCTTGATTGAAGCCTTCGCATCCCCCTGAGCCACCGATCGTAATCACTGGCTTTCCGCTGGAAGTATTCAGCCACCTCTGGGTGTGGCAGTACCAGGAATCGTTCTTCATCCAGCGCCTTCACTACTGCATCTGCGACATCAGAAGGTTCGAGTGCATTAGCCCGCAGAAACTCGCCGGGACCACCCGCTGAGCTTCTCAACAAGTCGGTGTTTACTCCTTGTGGGCACAAACAGGAGACTCTTATTCCCGCATCGCCGTGAGTGATCGACAGCCATTCCGCGAAAGCCACAGCGGCATGCTTTGTGACTGAATAAGGCGCGGAGCCGATCTGGGTCAACAAACCCGCGGCCGACGCAGTGGCCAGTATGTAACCTTCGCCGCGCGCAAGCATTCCGGGCAATACATGTCGCGCCGCATAGATGTGCGCCATTACATTCACATCCCAGATCCGCTCCCAAACTTCATTGGGCTCGTCTGCGCCCCCAGGCGTGCCGATTCCTGCATTGGAACAGAAGAGATCAATCCGACCATAAGTATCGGTTGCGACGGCTACCAGACTGGCAATATCTGATTCGACTGCCACGTTGGTCTTAACCGCGAGTCCGCCGATGCTCTTGGCCAGAGACTGCGCGCGTTCGATATCGAGGTCCGCAACGACCACGCTTCGTGCTCCATCCGCGGCGAATCTTTCGCACAACGCCCTGCCAATCCCGTTAGCTCCACCTGTAACCACTGCCACTTTGTCATTGAGTTTCATTTCTGTGCCTTAACTCGATGAACGACGGTTGACCGACGCTGGACGACACGATCGGATGCAACCACAACTCCGGTCGCTGGTCGTTCCGTCGCCGGTCGCTATTCGTACTTCTTCAACTCCAGCTTTGCGATGGCCTCGCGGTGAACCTCATCCGGGCCATCTGCGAGTCGCAAAGTCCGAGCGCCGGCCCACGCCGCTGCGAGCTCAAAGTCCTGACACACTCCCCCACCGCCGCAAGCCTGGATCGCGCGATCAATTACTCTCAAAGCCATGCTGGGCGCGATCACCTTTATCATGGCGATCTCCGCTCGCGCCGCTTTGTTGCCAACCGTGTCCATCATATAAGCCGCTTTCAGAGTCAGCAGCCTGGACTGCTCGATCTCCATTCGTGAAGTGGCGATGTCTGCGCGAATCGTCCCCTGCTGCGATATAGGTTTCCCAAACGCCACTCGAGAACGGACGCGCTTGCACATCGTTTCGAGAGCTCGCTCCGCCAACCCAACAAGCCTCATACAGTGGTGTATGCGGCCAGGACCGAGTCTTCCCTGAGCGATTTCAAACCCACGACCCTCACCCAAAAGCATGTTCGACGCAGGAACGCGAACACTTTCGTAATCAACTTCGGCGTGACCGTGTGGCGCATGATCGTAGCCAAACACCGTGAGCATCCGCGTAATCTTTACTCCGGGTGTGTCCATTGGGACCAATATCATTGACTGCTGTTTGTGAAGCGGCGCAGTCGGATCGGTCTTGCCCATGAAAATCGCGATCTTGCATCTCGGGTCACCGGCGCCGGAGCTCCACCACTTCCTGCCGTTAATAACGTATTGGTCACCGTCTCGAACGATGCTCGATTGGATGTTCGTCGCATCTGAAGAAGCGACCGCAGGTTCGGTCATCGCAAAACAAGAACGGATTTCGCCGTTGAGCAGCGGCTTCAACCATCGTTCTTTCTGCTCTTCGCTTCCATACCGTGCGAGTACTTCCATGTTGCCAGTGTCCGGAGCTGAGCAGTTGAAGACCTCCGGAGCCATCGTGGAGCGACCCATAATTTCGCACAATGGAGCGTACTCCAGGTTTGATAATCCCTCGCCATACGGGTTCTCAGGCAGGAATAGATTCCAAAGTCCCGCCGCTCGTGCTTTCGGTTTGAGTTCTTCTATGATGGCGGTAGGCTGCCAACGATCGCCTTCGTTTATCTGCTGATAATAGACCTTCTCGTTCGGATAGATATATTCGTTCATAAATGCGAGCAGCTTCTTCTGAAGAGCTTTGACTTTGTCGGTGTATTCGAAGTGCATACGAGTTCCTTTCTATCTCGACGGTAACCGGCTTCTGCCTACTGCCTTCCGCCTTCCATCTATCGCTTCCATGCCAGCATCATTCCGTCGCGCACCGTCAGACAAACGTTTTCGACTCGATCATCTGATTGCACAAGCTTATCAAACGCCACTATCGCGTGATCATCGACGCTCTCGGGCTTGAGCACTCGTCCGCTCCAGAGAACGTTGTCGGCAACAATCAGCCCACCCGGTCTCACAAGCGGTAGAACCGCTTCATAGTAGTTTGAATAATTGCTCTTGTCTGCGTCTATGAAAACCATGTCGAGCGGGCCCGACAATGTCTTTATAGTCTCAAGAGCTGGGCCTATTCGAATCTCGATCTTGTGTCCGTTCGGGCTTTCGTTAAAGTACCGGCGCGCGATAGCCTCAGCTTTGGAATCTACGTCGCAAGTGATCAGATGCCCATCATCGGGAAGACCCTCGGCCATCATCAGCGCGCTGTAACCGGTGAACATGCCTATCTCCAGTATTCGTCGCGCGCCGGTCAATCGCACCAGCATCTTTAGAAAGCGGCCCTCGATCCGCCCGACCTGCATTTGAGGACAGCTCATATCGCGGTAGGTCTCTTCGCGCAAACGCACGTAAAGATCCGATTCAGGTTTGGTGTGATCGTGAGCAAACTGCTCGACCGCATGATCAATAAATCTCTCCATATTGTTCACCCCTTCCCGCGACCGACGACCGGCGACCGATAACCGGCGACTGATGATCGATGACCGACGACCGGCTGCCGGCCGGCCGGCGCTGGTCATTTTCCGGCCTTCTCTCTCGTCTCCGCCGTTATCCGATACTTCTCCTTCTCTTTATCCTTCTGAAGATATGGTATGCCATTGACCATCCATTCTGGCGCCGGCGCACCTTTCAGAAAGTGATCGAAAAATTGCTGCAGCCGCATCGTATAGTCTTTCTGGTTTTGCCGTTTTCTTAAGCCGTGAGGCTCGCCGTTATAGGTAAACAGATAAGCCTCTTTGCCCAGCCGCCGCAGCGCAAGGTAATACTCGATTCCCTGATACCACGGCACCGCATCATCAGCGTCATTGTGAATCATCATGAGCGGAGTCTGAACCTGATCCGCTCTGAACACCGGAGAGTTCTCGAGATAAAGCATTGGCGCTTCCCACAGGCTCGCACCGATTCGGCTCTGCGTATGCTCGTACTGAAACTGTCTCGGCAGGCCTGAGCCCCATCTGATCCCGCTGTACGCACTGGTCATATTCGCTACCGGCGCGCCGGCGGATGCCGCCTTGAACCGGGTGGTCTGCGTGATCATATAAGCGATCTGGTATCCGCCCCAGCTGTGACCTTGTATTCCGATGGCTTTTTCGTCAACGAACCCTTTGTCCACCACCGATTGAATTGCCGGCAATACGCATTTGAGCGCGCTCTGACCCGGGTGACCAATCGTATACACAATGTCCGGCTCAAGCACGAGATAACCATTACTCGCATAGAACGAGGGATTGATGCTGTGACCTGGCCGTGGGTCGACAAACCGATGGACGTTCTCCGACAAAGTCTCGTAGATATAAACAATCATCGGATACTTCTTGGCTGGATCGAAGTTCGGCGGTTTGATCAACATCGCCGAGAGTGGAACGCCGTCGGCATTTTTGAATCGCACCAGCTCGGATGTGCCCCACAACAACTGGGCCTTCTGCGGATTCGCGTCACTGACTTTCGCAAGATCCTTAAATGTCGGAGACGTTACCAGCAAATCCGGGAACTCGTCGAAGGTAGAAACAGTCAGCAGGTACACATCGGCTTCTTTCGCCTTCGTTGGTTGATTGAAATTCCTGGCAGCCATTATCAGCTTCTCTGGCGGCCCTCCATCGACTTTGTCCTTGTAGAATCCAGAATCACGTGTCCACTCATTTTCAGCTCTCAACAACAAGGGCCTGGAAGAATCTATGCCTTTCTCCTGATTATCCAGTCTTACGTACCGGAACTCGATCTTCTCTTTTCTGCCGACTCCGTCGGTCAGATTTTTGGCGCTCGACCCATCGGGCGCTATCTGCCAGATGTCGTACTTGTCGTAGATCAATACGTACTTGTCATCGGAAGTCCATCCGGCGCTGCCGTAGGAAGGAGGCGTGCTGGGAGAATCGTGGTCTTCACGCCAAAAGTTCACGCCGAGGGTTCGAGTCAAATTGACGGTCTTGCAATCCGGAATCGAAAGAGTGTTCCAATCCTTTCCGTCATAGAACAACGCATATCGTCCGCCCGGTGACCACGTGAATCCCCGGGCATGCTTCTTCATAACAGGCTTTCGGGTGCCGTCGCTCGTATTAATGAGCGACACATCCGCCGAGTTAGCATCATCATCGTAGCCTACCAGGATGCGGTATGATCGATCGTCCAGGCCAAGAGCCCAGCGGCCGTCGCTCGAGGGATTAACAACCTGCATCGTTTCATCGCCAAGTTGTGCGTACTTCTTTTCGGCGATATGGAACACCGCGCGATACGAACGGTTCCGATCCTGTTCGGCTCGGACTTTTTGCATCGGCTGAATGTAATCGTCTTTCCAATGCCAGAGGTCGACCGAAACTTTGTCATCCGATGATGCAGCTTCCTCGCCTTCATCCTTTTCCGGTTCCGATGGAGGAGCTACACCAAAGAAAACTTTGCCTCCATCTTGTGAGAAACTGATCGTACCTCTCTCACTGATGACGTAACCGGACCTGAAGTTCGGCGTCGAGGTGGAAACCAACTCGGTAGCAGTAGCGGCCTTTCGATCCCAGCGGTAGAGCTTATAACGCGGCGATGCCGATCCTGCATCGTCGCGATCGCTCAACAGGACGAGCTGGGTCTGTTTCTCATCCCAGCTAAATTTTGTGTACTTTCCTTTCCCTGTCACTAAGGCCACAGGCGCATCCGCGCTTGCCGTCGCGACTGCAAAGGCTCCGTTGCTCTCCTCTTTCTTCGATGACACCGCGAATACCAGGTTCTTCGCATCTTTGGTGATCGAGTATTCGAGCGCTTCGGGGAACGTCCGCTCGCTCTTATCGGCCAGATTTCGCAGCACCAGATCGGTCCCGTACTCCTTCCTTCTCGGATCGCGGCGGCCTCGGTTGGGACCTGCAGCAGCTGAAGATTCAGGCCTCCTGTCTTCTGGTCTTCTTTCTTCGGGCTTAGCTTCGAGCGCATAGGCGAGGAAACCGTTTCCTTCTTCAGGAACCTGAAAATTCTTTACCCGGTCGATGCGAGTCACTTCACCGGTCGTCAAATCCATGATGCCCATGCCGTTCTTGGGCATTTCATCCGGACGCTTCTTTTCCCGTTTGGCTTTTTCCGTTTCCGCTTTTGAAGGGAGGATCTGAAACACTGCAAAGCGACTGTCAGCGGTGAAGAACGGCCGGCCGGCGAAGGGACCCTGGCCGAACCCGCCACCCGGACCGGGCGCAGGTTCAGCTTCGGGTGACCGCTGTGGAGGATTTACCGGCGCAGCCCCTCGCGGCGCGCGCCATTCCTTTCCGGTCACGAGATTACGAACGACGATCTCTCCATCGCCATCCTGTGGAACGAGCGCATAGCCTACAAATTTCCCATCGCGCGACAGTGACTGGCCCTGAATCGCTCGCCAGCTATCGTAGTCAGCGTGCGTCAAGGGGCGCTTAGCAGATGTTTGTTGCGCGAAGGAAACCGACGATGAGACTAAGAGCGTTAACAGACAGAGTGCTGTCAGCTGTTTGAATAGCGCAATGCGGGTCGCTCTCCGCCACAGGTTGTTCATGAGAGTGTTCCTCGTTTGTTCTGTTTGTAGCAGTTCAGCACTGCAAGTTCAGCGTTATTGGCTCTGAGTAGAGCTCAGAGTTTGGGAACTCGAATTTCAGCGCGTCCAGAGCAATCCAACATGCGGGCAAAAACCGCGTTAACTGGACAGCCAAACTTAAGTACTTGTAGGACTCAGTTGAGCGCGTTGATCAATCCACTGGTCTTCGAGACAATAATGCAGATTACCGGCACAGTCCAGCCGAGAAGCAGGACCGTTGAAGGCACAGATACCATCACGCTTCTAGCCGATGGAGTTTCAGGTTCGACCTAACAACAAAGCACTGCGCTCTAGGTACCATCAGGCTTTTTAGCCGATGGAGTTTCAGGTTCCCGCTAACAACATTGCACTGCGCTGTAGATACCATCACGCTTTAGCTGATGGAGTTTAAGCTTCAACCTAACGAACATGGCCAGTCTGACTCCGAGACACCATCGGGCTTAAAGCCCGATGGTGTCTCACGTGTCTTTGAAAATGGCCGCCGGAGTACTGTTTCTCTCCCCTTGACAATCTACAAGAGCCAACATATTATCCTCTCCTCTAGATTATCTAGGAGGCTCTGATGGGCAAACCAACCGACCTGTTACAGGGAACCCTCGACATGCTCATACTAAAAACCCTCGCGCTGGGTCCAATGCACGGCTGGGGAATTTCACAACGTATCCAACAGGTCTCCGAAGATGTTTTGGTCATAAACCAGGGCTCCTTATATCCAGCTCTGTACCGGTTGGAACAACAAGGTCTTATCAAATCTGAATGGGGAAGCTCGGATAACAACCGACAGGCTAAGTTCTACGAACTGACCCGGACCGGAAAAAAACAACTCTCCGAGGAGACCGAGAATTGGACCAGGCTCTCCGCGGCGGTCGATCGTATTTTGCAAACCAGCTAGGCGAAATTGAGAGAAGCTTGTAAGACGGGGCGGCCGCAAACTTCGCTTTTCTTTCACCTTGTCAAAATTCTTGCCGGAGGATGCGTCAATGTTGGGGAAACTCATTGGCCAAATGCGCGCTCTGCTTCAAAAAGACAAGGTCGAGCGGGACATGGATAAGGAACTGCGTTTCCACCTCGAGATGGAGATCGAGGGTAACGTCAAGCGTGGGATGAGCCCTGCCGAAGCCCGCCGCCAGGCCTTAATGAGCTTTGGAGGGATCGAAAAATTCAAGGAGGAATGCCGAGAAGTTCGAGGAGCTCCTTTTATTGATTCGCTGCTGCAGGATATTCGTTACGGCGTGCGGATCCTCGTACGAAATCCCGGGTTCACCGTGGTCGCGGTCCTGACTCTCGGTCTTGGCATCGGAGCGAATACCGCGATCTTTAGCGTGATCTATGGTGTGTTGATGCGCCCGTTGCCTTACAAGGACGGCAATCAGCTCGTGATCGTCCAGCAACAAGCTCCACTCGCTCACATCCTGAACGTTCCATTCTCGGTAAAAGAAGTACAAGATTATCGCGACCAGAATCAGACACTCGATAGCGTGGTTGAGCATCACTCCATGAGCTTTACACTGCTGGGCGGCAAGGAACCGCAGCGCGTTGCGACAGGCGTGGTATCCGCAAACTTTTTTGACGTGCTTGGAGTAAAGCCGCTACTTGGAAGGACTTTTGTGGACGCCGATGAGCAGCATGGTTCAGATGCGGTTATCGTACTGAGCTACCAGTACTGGAAACAGAGTCATGGCGGCGATCCGGATATAGTCGGCCGGATATTTCAAATGAACAACCGGCCGCACACGGTCATTGGAGTGCTTCCTCCGATACCTCAATATCCGATCGAACAAGACGTCTACATGCCAACATCTCAATGTCCGACGCGTTCGTCCGAACAATTCATATCGAATCGCAACGCACGGATGATGAGCGTGTTTGGGCGTCTTAAAGCAGGCATACCTGTATCACAGTCGCAGGCAGACCTCAGCACGCTTGCACGCAATCTTCAGCAGCAGTACCCGGATTCATATCCAACAAATCGAGGCTACGCCGCGAACGTGGTCTCTTTGCAGGAAGAGCTGACGAGACGCGCTAAGCCAACATTCCTCATCCTGCTTGGAACGGCCGGTTTGGTCTTGTTGATTGCCTGCGCCAACGTCGCGAATCTAACGCTGGCTCGACTAATGCGACGGGAACGTGAGATGGCGATTCGTTCATCGCTGGGCGCTGGCCGCGGCCGGCTCGTCCGACAGCTGCTGACCGAGAGCACCCTGCTTTCGTTCGCGGGCGGGGTGCTCGGTCTGGCCCTCGCTGCCGGCGGGATGCAGTTGCTTGTTCGCTTCGCCGCGAGGTTCACCACAAGATCAAATGAAATAAAAATCGACGGATTTGTTCTGTTGTTTACACTGGGAATCTCGGTGGTCACCGGGTTGATATTCGGCCTCATGCCCGCTTTCTCCTCAGAGAAGAACATGACTGGAGCGCTCAAAGAAGGAGGGGGCCGCACAAGCGCTGGAGTTAAACGCCAGCGCGTTCGGAATCTATTGATCGTCGCGCAGGTAGGAGTCTCGTTTATTTTGCTGATCTGGGCTGGACTGATGGTCAGAAGCTTGATCAAGCTCCAACAAGTTAATCCTGGCTTCGATCCGGAGCGCGTTTTGGCTATGCGGATCAGCCCAAACTGGTCCAAGTACAACACCACTCAGGAAACAATCGATCTGCTTCAGCGAATTCTGGATAAGGCGCGCTCCGAACCGGGCGTCCTTTCAGCAGCTCTTGGTTCTACGTATCCACTGAACCAGCTAGGCATAAACAACGGACCTTTCAATCGCGGTTTTCAGATCGAAAATCGACCAGTTCCAGAAGGCGAGCTCCAGCCGCAGGCTGATTTTCGGACCGCCAGCACGGATTACTTTGAAACCGTGCGGCAGCCGCTTGTGCGTGGGCGCACGTTCGCCGATAGCGACAAAGACAAAGCGCCGTTGGTCGCGGTAATCAATCAATCAACAGCTCGTCACAGATGGGGCGATGATGATCCAATCGGCAGACGCATCAGCTTTGATCGTGGTCAGACCTGGCTCACGATCGTTGGAATTGTCGGCGATGTCAGACAGTACGGACTGGATAAGGACCCGGCCGATGAAATCTATATCCCGCTGGCGCAAGGTGGCTTTGGTGGCAACCTGCTGGTCAGAACGGCTCTTGATCCGATGAGCATATCGAAGCTCATGCGCGATGCAGTATACGAGGTTGATTCCGATACAGCGGTTGACAGAGTTCAGACGCTCGAACAAGTTCGTAGCGACGCTGTTGCATCACCGCGTCTCACCGCGATTTTGCTTGGTATGTTTGCAGGGCTTGCGCTCTTGATAACGGCGGCCGGAATCGCCGGCGTCATGGCCCTGTCTGTAAACCAGCGCACTCATGAATTGGGTGTGCGGCTTGCGCTTGGCGCGAGTCCCGGGAAAATACTGCGAATGGTTATGACGCAGGGAATGTTCTTCGTAATGATCGGACTGACTGCTGGATTAGCGGGAGCGCTGTTGCTCGGACGTTTGATGTCCGCTTTATTGTACGCGGTGGCTCCGACAGATCCGATCACATTCGTGGCAGTGGGTGCGGTTTTATTGGGCGTTGCCGCCGCAGCCTGTTTCATCCCGGCGCGCAGGGTAACCTCGATCGACCCGATGCTAGCCCTGCGTAGCGAATAACAAATGTACCGTAGACAAGGTACCATAGACTGTCTAGTCTGCGGCGATTTGCAATTGCGTAGGCTGTAGTGTTCCGCAGACTGGACAGTCTACGGTACGTTGTAGCTGGAGGAGAACCATGGCAAACGTCGCATCAACCGTGCGGAGCAGGATAATAGATTTCAAATGGGTTTTGGGCCTGATGGTGGTTTTGGTTACCGGCGCAATCTTGTATGTTGCGCCACGCAACACATCTTCAGCGGACAAAGACTCGAATTCAATGCTTGTCTCCACCTCCTGGCTCGCGGAGCACCTCAAGGACCCGGGATTGGTGATCATTACCGTAGGTCCACGGCCGGCCTATGACGCCGGCCATATTCCAGGCGCACGTTTCGTCGAGATGTCCGCGATCGCAACTTCCGCTCCCGGAGCTACCCTGGAGATACCTCCGGTTGAAAAGCTCAAATCGGCGTTTGAAGATCTCGGAATCTCTAACGGTTCGCGAATAGTAATTTGCTTTCTCGCCAACTACGTTAGTCCTTCCACACGTGTCTATTTCACTCTTGACTATCTCGGACTGGGTGCTCAGACATCGTTGTTGGATGGAGGGTACGAAGCATGGCGAGCTGAGGGGAAAGCGGTTACCGCCGAAGCCCCGCAAATCACTCGCGGCTCGATTACCGCCAAGCCCCGGCCTGAGCTCATAGTGGATGCAATGTGGGTTTCGCAAAACACCAACAAGCCTAAAGTCGCAATTGTTGACGCTCGAACTCCTGAATTCTACAGTGGCGCCAGCGCAGGTCGAATGCCGCGGGCCGGGCATATCCCCGGTTCTGTGAATATCCCGTTCAACACACTGGCCGATGCTTCAAACAAATTGAAGGATTCGCAGACGCTGCAAAAGCTGTTATCCGAAGCGGGTGTAAAGCAGGGTGACCAGATAGTCAGCTACTGTCACATTGGTCAGCAGGCGACCGTGGTTTATTTTGTCGCTAAGTATTTAGGGTACGATGCGCGGCTGTATGATGGGTCATTTGAGGATTGGAGTAAGCGAAGTGAGCTTCCCGTAGTCGGCCCGAAATAACGCTTTGCGTCTCCGCGTCTTTGCGCCCCTGCGTTTAGACCTACGGCATTATAACTCGTGGACATTAACGGAACCCTTTTCTCGCTATCGCAGGGGCTTCCCCCATTCAGTCTCTCTTCTCAACACAGGCTTGAGCATCTTCCCACCCGGATTACGGGGCATAGGCTCCGTGCGCATCGATATGTACTGAGGCACTTTGAAATCCGCTAAGTGCTTCCGCGCGAATGCCAACAGATCATCAAGATCAATATCCTGTCCAGGACGCGGAACGATCACTGCACCAACCTTCTCACCCATCATTGAATCTGGAACACCCATTACCGCAACTTCAAAAACAGCAGGATAAGCCGCCAGAGCATTTTCTACTTCAACGCAATATACATTTTCACCGCCGCGACAAATCATATCCTTTTTGCGATCGACTATCTGGACAAATCCGTCCTGATCCAATCGCGCCATGTCACCGGTGTGCAGCCAGCCGTCGACGAAGGTTTCCGCAGTCGCTTCAGGCTTGTTCCAATATCCCTTGACAACGTTCGGGCCGCGCACCAACAGCTCTCCCACTCCGCTCTCTGTATCCGGCTCAAAGAGATCCAGGTCCACAACCGGCGCCGCGAATCCAACAGACTCAGGTCGCGAGTGGGCGTACTCGTGTGGCAGGAACGTAGCAACCGAAGAGGTCTCAGTAAGCCCGAAGCCGTTTCCAACGCGTGCGTTTGGAAAGGCTTCCATTATTCGAGCTACGAGCTCGGGGGCGATTGGCGCGCCTCCGTAGCTGACCCAGCGAATGTTTGCGGTATCGACCTCTCTAAAGTTGTTCTGGTTGATTGCAAGCCAGTACACCGCGGGTACTGACGTGAGCAGATTGATACGCTCGTCTCGAATCGCGCGCAGAAATGCCTGCACCTCGAAGGCGGGCATTATCACCAGTGCGTCGCCGAACTCACAGGTTGGCAGCAACTGGCTGTTGCAACCAGTCACATGAAAGAGCGGCACAGAAACCAGACTCCGCACGCTGCCGTCGTCTGGCAATTTGACCACCCTGCGACAGGTCTCGATGTTTGAGAGAAAGTTCTCATGGGTTGTCATCGCACCCTTCGGGAAGCCGGTCGTTCCGCTGGTGTAGAAGATCGCTGCTACGTCGCTTCTCTTGAGGTCGTCGACGACAAAGGGCTCGCCATCCGGGAGCTTTTCGCCCGGCAAGAAAGAAAACCGCGAGCCTGAATCAGAGACGACGTATTCGACTTCGGATTCACTGAAGCGGGTATTGACCGGCACCGCTATTGTCCCGGCCATCTGTGCCCCGAAGAACGCGAGACACCAATCGAGTCCGTTCCCAAGCCGAATCGCCACTCTGTCGCCACGTTCAATTCCATTCTCCCGTAAGCCACCGGCAACGCGCGCCGCGCGATCCCAAAGCTGGCGATAATTGATCCTCTCGCCGCCCAACTCGACAATTGCCTCATGGTCAGGCGACTTATCAACGGTTGCGCGGAGCATGGCAACAAGAGAATCTGCTCGATCGTTGTAGCGGGCGATGCCCTGTGAATCGCGCGAAATTCCTGAATATTCGAACGGGCGAATCATTAGTATGAACCCTGCCTCTCAAAGATCTTTTTCGGGTTGTCAACCATCATTGTTTTGATTTGCTGGTCGGTAACACCCCGTTCTTTCAACGCCGGAATGACATCATGGTGAATATGAAGGAAATGCCAATTTGGAAGCATCACTGGCACCGCCGCTTCCGGCAATGCATCCATGAAACACGAAGCATCCTGCGAGAGCACCATTTTGCCTGCATATCCCAACTCACACATTTTTGCGACTGTGTTTACACGATCCTCAAACGGAAGGAGCACGTCGATGCCGAATCGATCCATGCCGATGTACGAACCATTGGCAATCAACTTTTCGAGATAATTCGTGTCGGTCGTGTCTCCGGAGTGGCCGATAACCACCCTCGAGAGATCGACCCCTTCCTCCAAAAAGATTCGTTGCTGTTCCAGTCCGCGTTCCGTCTGTGCGTGCGTATGGGTAGAGATTGGAACTCCGGTTTGCTTGTGTGCCTGAGCAACTGCGCGCAGAACTCGTTCGACGCCGGGCGTGACGCCCTGGATATCAGTGGCGCATTTCAGAATAGCGGCTCTGACGCCGGTGTCGGCGATTCCTTCCTCGATGTCTTTGACGAACATGTCCACCATCGGCTCATCACCGCCGAGAACCGTACCGGGTCCCTGGTAGTGAAAGTAAAACGGAACATCGTTGTAGGTATAAACTCCGGTGGCGACAATGATGTTGAGATCGGTTTGGGCGGCTATTCGCTTTATTCTCGGGATGTATCGTCCGAGGCCGATGACGGTGAGATCTACGATCGTATCCACGCCTCCGGCTTTGAGGTCATTCAACCGCTTGATTGCATCCGCGACACGTTTTTCTTCGTCTCCCCAGGGGCCTGGATAGTTTTGCATGACTTCGGTTGATAGCACGAAGACATGTTCGTGCATCAAAGTCACGCCTAACTGAGCAGAATCAATAGGTCCCCTAACGGTATTTATAAGAGCCATTTTTTAGATCCTTCATCCAAGAGCACCGGTGACAGAAAACTATGTTCAACTGACACCCACCAGATTCTGGTTGTTGAAAAGGCAGGTGCGAATATTATCAGCCGACTTTAGCCGGCGCCAATCCTGTCGGATATCTGCACTGACTTTCTGCGAAGAGTCCAAAGGCGTCTGAAATCCAAACG
>DATFWY010000203.1:0-34606 GCA_035258805.1 Blastocatellia bacterium
AGCACCACACCGTAAAGCGCGGTGGGTACCGCGGCGAAATGGTTCTGTCCCATCCAGCCGGTGGCAAACGGAAACAATGACAGCCAGAAGAGCAAATGCAGATTGGCCCAAAGCATCGCGCCTGTGACGTTAGTAGACGCATGCAGCATGTGATGGTGATTGTTCCAGTAGATGCCTACATAAACGAAGCTCAGGACGTAGCTGAGGAACACCGGCAAGATCGGTAAAAGGTCGCTCAGGCTGGCGCCGTGAGGCACCTTCATCTCCAATACCATGATCGTGATGATGATCGCGAGCACTCCATCACTGAATGCCTCCAACCGTCCCTTGCCCATCTGCCCTCTGTTGAATCCTAATGTCACTTCGCCGTTGCTTGTGTTGTTCTTATACCAGTTTTGAAACTTTTACGCAGGAAATACTGAAACTTGCGACTTCAAAAACTTCCGCGAGCCAACGAATAAAGAGGAGCCGGTAAGTACGGCCCCTCTTCGCTAATTATGGCCAGAAAGGAAAGTCAAAACTTCGCAGCGCTATGAGCAGGCGCCGGCTGATGACTACCGGGCACAGTGCGCAAAGAAATGTTCAAGCGGTTCCCAGCTAGGGTCGGTGGAGCAACGACTGAGTGGCTAAAGCGGCGCCCTGCACGGTGCGAGACCTCCACCCACGCTGTAGTAGGTGGATATAGGACTTTTCGCACAGTCTCACAGGTGTCGGTGGAGCGATGACTGGCTGGCTAAGCGCAACCATGATTCTCCCACCAGATTTATTGCCCAATAGGTTTCACGGGCGCAGGATAAATACCGGCGTCTGCCAGCTCCTTCAGCAAACCCGGCAATGCATTAATCAACACGTTTGCTTCTTGAATGGCTTTATCGAGTGCCGGACGAATTTCGGCAGCCTGTCTCATCTGCGTCTCCGTAGGCCTTGAGGTCGAACCCATAATCCCGCCCTTCAGACCGCCAAAACGAAAACGCAGATTCTCATTGGCGCGCTCAAAGTTCCCCGTCTCAAACGGATTCTCTGCGCTGATGCCAAAGCGCCTGCCAACAGGTTCAAATTTCTTCGCGAAGTCTTCGACTTTGGTTTTGATAGCCGCGGGTGCGCTCGCGTTATCCTTCAATGCCTGTTGCATGGCTTTGATTTTTTCATTCACTTCGTTCACGCGATCGGCTGCGTCGTTCATGGTCTTCTGCAACGCATGTAGTTGATTGGCAGTATCGAACCAGGCTTTGCGGTCCTCATCGGAGATTTGAATTTCTGGGTCGCCTTGCACGGTGAATGAATTGGTCGCCGCATCTTTGTCGTCAACCTTCAAAGTCACTTGATACGTGCCGGGTAAAACGAACGGCCCATCAAGCCCGCCGCCACCAAAGCCGCCACCACCACCGCCGCCTCCACCTTGAGGCCCTCGTGGACGCGGCAGTGGTTTCACCCGCAAATTCCAGACGACCGTATTGAGACCGGCCGCGTTTTTGTCTTTGACGTCGTCGGCCGCAAGTTCACGGACAATAGCGCCGGACGAATCCTTAATTATCAGCGACAATTTCTTAGCGGGTGATTTCAGGTAATAAGTGAATGCTGCGCCGATTTCCTGGTTTTTACCCAGGAACTGCATGTCGCCTTCGAAGTCACGCGAGCGGTCTCCTGCCGGATTCATCTGCGTCGCGGGCCGAATGTCAAACACATGGGCATCCGTTCCGCGAGCTTTGGAAAACTGTTGAAGCGGAGTCATGTCATCCAGAATCCAAATGCTGCGACCATGCGTGGCTAAGATCATCGCGTTGTCACGGGGATGCAAGGTGATTTCGTAGATCGGCACGGTCGGCAAATTCGCTTTTACGCGCATCCATTGTTTGCCTCTATCGAATGACACAAACAAACCGCTCTCCGTCCCGAGATAAAGCACGTCAGGATTCTTCAAGTCTTCGGCGATCGTGCGCGCCACCTGACCCTTCGGCAGATCACCAGCGATAGACTTCCAGTTCTGCCCGTAGTCATTGCTGACATAAACGTAGGTGTTGAAATCATTCAGCCGATGACCATCGAAGGTTGCGTAAACAGTTCCTTCATCGAAACGCGAAGGCGCGACTCGTGAGACATAGGTGTTCTTTCCTAGACCTGGAACCTTCGACGTAACGTTGGACCAGTTCGCCCCGTCATCACGCGACACGCTGATCACACCGTCATCCGACCCCGTGTAATACAAACCGGCCTTCTTCGGCGACTCATTAAAGGTCACGAGGTTGCCGTATGAGCTAACGCCGTCGTGTTTGGCAATCGTGATCTCTTTGCCCTTGGCAGACATTAGGTCAAGCGTTTCGCGGTCTGTATTAGTTGTTAAGTCGCCGCTGATTGCTTTAAACGAATGGCCTCGATCGGTTGATTTGAACAGGCGATTTGCCGCGACGAAAATGGTCGCCGGGTTGTGCGGCGAGATCACCATCGGCGTATCCCAGTTCCAGCGATAAGGCTTCTCCCCTTCCGGCGGTTCAGGCCTGATTGTCTTTCTCTCATTTGTTGTCCGGTCGATCCGGCTCATGCGGCCATCCTGCGATTCAGCATAGAGAATGCGAGGGTCCGTCGGATCTATTTGCGCTTGAAACCCGTCGCCGCCTTGTACAACAAACCACTCATCATTGCCGATACCGCTTGCCGAACGCACGCTGCTTGGACCGCACCAGGTGTTGTTGTCCTGCAGACCGCCGCACACCGTAAACGGCGTCTTCATATCGTAAGCGACATGATAGAACTGACCGAGCGGCATATTCTTAAGCCACACATACGTTTTGCTCTTATCGTAAGAGATGCCCACGCCGCCGTCTCCGCCGATCATCGTGTGATTCGAGTTCGCAGGGTTTATCCACATTGCATGAAAGTCGACGTGAATCTTTTGCGCGCCGTCATTGCGGAAGGTTTTGCCTCCATCATCCGAGATATGCAGTTGGACGCCGAGCACATAAATGCGCTGGTCGTTATTTGGGTCAATGCGAATCTGGCTGAAATACATCGGGCGGGGATTGGTGGGACCCATCTTCGTCCAGGTTGCTCCCGCATCTTCCGAACGATACACGCCGCTCTCTTTCTGGTGTTCGATTCGGGCATAAACGATGTCTGGATTGCGGCGATAGACATCAAGCCCTATTCGCCCCTTCGGTCCTTCCGGGATTCCTTTCGTGAGTTTAGTCCAAGTCCGCCCAGCATCAGCGGTCTTATAAATCGCGCTGCCGTTCCCGCCTCCGTTAAACCCCCAAGTCGCGCGGCGACGTTGATATGTCGCTGCGTAAATGACTTTGTTATTCGCCGGGTCCATCACCAGCTCCGTCGCGCCGGTGTCCGCATCAGTCTTCAAGACATTCGACCAGGTCAATCCACCGTCCGTCGTTTTGTACACCCCGCGCTCGCCTCCCGATCCCCACAGACTCCCCAGAGCCGCAACATAAACGACGTCATTATCGACCGGATCAACGATGATCCGCGCGATGTGCTTCGAATCACGAAGCCCCATGTTTTTCCAGCTCTTGCCGCCATCAACTGATTTGTAAAGGCCGTCGCCCCAAGATGAACTTTGGCGATTGTTGTTTTCCCCGGTGCCTACCCAAACGAGGTTCGCATCGGTTGGCGCAATCGCTACATCGCCGATTGATGAGGACACTTCATTATCAAAGACAGTAGTAAACGTCGTCCCTTGATTAACTGTCTTCCACAAACCGCCGGTAGCAGTAGCGACATAGAACACCGCGGGATTGCTTTCGAGCACAGCGAAATCGTCTATGCGACCTGAAGGAGAAGCCGGCCCGATCTCACGAAACCTTAATCCGCTAAACGGCGAGGGAGCGGATTCACCGTCCTGGGTGAACGCGGCCGGCGTCATTACGGAAGCCAACAAAAGGATGGAGATAAAACCGAAGGCTCGGATTACAAGACGTGTGTCAGTCATCGTGCTCCTCCTGATAAGAACTGAAATCGATGAATCCACTGAAGGCTAAGACGAGCAGCAAAGTTATCAATGTGGCTACTGCGTGGCAAGTCTCTGTCTGACAAGCCTGAACAAAAATCGATGAGATTATGAATGTCCTGACTTAGTAAGATGGTATACGTTGGTTCGAAACTAACGTATTTAGTTCAGGTTTTGCGCCGAGGCGTGCTCGATCGCGAGTTAATGGATGTAAACAGCCAATCGGCACAGAAGCCACGATCGCAGGTTTAGATGGCGGTTCCTTTTTCGCGTACAAGGTTTTATTTAGGTCGTCCAAAACAAGCGACCAAAATTTTTCGTTGAGCTCACGAACCCACTGGACCGTATCCGGCTCCTTAACAAAATCTATGAAACGCACATCAAAATATTCACGTTGAAAGTGAAATGCTCCGTTTCTATATCTGCGCAGAAGTTCCACGTTCGGGGATTGTAGGAGAATGTCAATACGTGTATCGGTTAATCCTAGTTCGCGCCAGCCTTCTATCACTACAAAAAGTGCCGCGTACCAGAAAGACATATAGATCATCGCTCAATAAACGAGTCGAGCTTATCACGGCTTACTTGTGGGGTAAGCTCTTCAAAGTGCTTCTCCATTCGATTTGCTGATATGAAGTATCGATGTAACGTAAGGATATCGCGGCCCGCGGCTTTGTCAGGCATAAGCGTCCTTTCATCAATGACAATTCAACTTTCAAAAAACCTTGCGGCAGTGAATTGCAGAGTCAAGTTTTCGAGTGGGATTCGGGACGTGGATCGGATGCAGCATTAGTACCTCAACGCGTTCCGATGAAGGAAGTGGACTACAAAACATGGACGCGTTCGTTAAGCGACATCGAGCAACGCCTTCGGATTGCGCTCAGCGATCAAAAGCAGCGTGCGAGCAGCGCCGGAGGGCGCTCGGCGGCCCTGCTCCCAATCTTGTAGTGTTCGTATTGATACCCCAAGCAGTGTTGCAAAGCGTTCTTGTGAGAGCCCAGTCTTTTCGCGGATGCTCGCAACGCTCGGAATATTCACAACGCGTCCGTGACGACCGCTCTTGATTTCTCGTAGCCCGTCTAGAATCTCGCGACCGATATTCCGTTTCACCTTAGCCATTCTCAATCTCCGCCCGAATTTTTCGAAGTACATGGACCGGGATGTTTTCCGCAACATTCTTCGGATACATAGTCAGCATCCAAATCACTCCATCGATCCTTTTCAAATAATAGATGACGCGATAGCCCGCCCCGCTTGCCCCGCCCCGGCGCCCGCCATCTGAGCTTGCGTACGCCGCCTGTGCTCTGAATTACGGGACCACTCTCCGGCGCGCCTGCCAGAAACCACTGTAACTCGCTGTACTCCTCATCGGTCAGATATTCCTGAACCAGCCGAGTGAAAAGCTTCGTCTCTATGAAGCTGAACACTTTTCAAGTGTACGGCATTGCCGTACATAGTCAAGTGTGGAAAACAAAGATGCGGCGATCCATTCTCTGATTCCGGCTTCGCTTGTTGTTTTCCGACCGCCGTCGACCAAACAAAACGAAGACTGCCGGCCTTTAGCCATAAGAACCGAAGATTGTCTAGTCTGAGTAGTCAGTCGGACATCATAAACGCCGTTAGACTGAGGACGCAGACTAGACAGTTTACGGTACTTCTGACCAAAGGCCGCTAAGTCGCGGTGACGTTCACGCACCAAACCAGGAGCTTCGGTAAGGATCCGTTGAAATTTGAGACCTTCTTCTTTTGACGCATGAAGCTCGCTGTCTGCTCCAGTGAACGCAATCCTTTATTATTCAATTCTTGCAATTTTGGCTCACAACCACATTCCAGTTGCAGAGCCCGTTGCCCTACCTTTGAATCCAGCGAAAAACGCCTTCGAGACCGAGGTGTGCCATGAACTCGCAGAAAAACTCCCATCGCTTCTTGCGGATCGCTGTCGTTGCTTCACTTGTCGTCTTTGCCATCCTCTGCCGACTGCAGTCTTATCCTTCGACGCCGGCACAAGCCGGAAAACAGACGCAAATTGATTTGGACAAGGCGATTCCAGTCACGCTTCCAGAATTGACGGGTGACCTCAAGCCAGCAGACTTCCAAACATCCGATGGCAAGTCTGGATGGATAATGAGGATACCTGGCGGCAGACCGATCGCCACGCCTGCTTACTGGAATGGAAATCTCTTCATCGGTGGCGGATATGGATCGCATGAGTTCTATGCCATCAATGCGGAAACCGGTGCCGTTGTTTGGCAGATCAAAACTTCTGACGATGGGCCTACTGCCGCGGTTGTTGAAGATGGCTGCGTTGCGTTCAATACGGAAAGCTGCACGGTGATTGTATGCGACGCCAGGAGTGGAATGGTCTTGTGGCAGGAGTGGCTCGGGGATCCGCTCATGAGTCAGCCTGCGATTTACAATCATCGGCTGTACATCGCTCACCCGGCTGGTCAAAGACATAATTCCAACGCTTCAACAAACAGTTCGTCGTCTCCCCGATCGAGTCACCGTCTTTTATGCGCCGATTTGAAGACGGGCGCCCATGTCTGGGATCAAGAGATTCCAGCGGACGTAATCTCGGCTCCGATAGTAGTGGCTAGCCGCGTTTATTTTACGTGTTTCGATGGTACATCCTTTTGTCTAAATGCGAGTAGCGGAAGTCTCGTTTGGAAAAAGGCGAACTCGGGCACCAGCGCGCCGCTGGTAGCGGGCGGTGAGGTCATATTAACGACGAAAGTGCGAGAACGAGATAAACCGTTTGAGGGATTGAAGAGGATCGACTCCAACCACGGCAATGACAAGGACGGAAGGCTGCTTGGGAAATCCGAAGCCAAATATCTTGATGAGAATAGGGGCGGGCTTATCGGTGGAGGAGGAGGTGGACAAGGTCCCGGATCTGGCCTCGGCGTGGCAGAAGCCGTAAACATTGACGCGTCGGTTGGATTCGCTAGCGCCCCGCCGGCTGCCAAGCTTGAAGCTGCAAATAAGCAGGTTGGGGTAAGTACAGTGGTTGGTGGTTGGGCTTACCAAGGCTCGCGACCTGCTTTCAGCCGTGGACAAATGATGAATGCCCAGGGGAAGTATCTAAATTCTATTCGCGCAACTGATGGGAAGTTCACTTGGCGCGCCGAACTAACAGGTGCTGGCATCAACGCCGACTCGCAGATATTTTCACCTCCCGCGATTGGCGCAAAGTATCTATATCTCTGTAGTGTTCTTGGGCACGTGCTTTCGATCATGCAGAGTAACGGTTATGTTGGACGGCTGTATACGTTCAAGCTGCCATTTACGTTTCAACCGGCGCTTGCTCGTGGGAATATGTACCTCGGTACCGCAAATGGTCATTTGATATGTTTAAAGATGGGTGATCCTGATGTAGAAGGTTGGTACGCGTGGGGCGGAAACGCGCAACACAACAAGATTGGTTTGTGAATTCGCACATCTAAACATATTTCTCCTAACAAGGGAGTAAATTACGCGGCGCCTAAGTTCAGACTTGGGACAACTCAATTTGTCGTAAGTACTCAAACCTCGAATCATAGACTCCGGCTTCCGAGTTGGATCGCGTTAGTTCCGAGCAAAGAGCTTTTGTTCTCTGAATTGGGAGACACCTCGCGCGCAGTGCGCGCCACAGACTCCCAGGCGATCTGGAACGTCGCGACCCCGAGTGGAGGCTATCGTCTGGTTGCTAAGGGCGAGAACGGCAGAGCCAGAGTTATATACCTGCTGTCTCTGGCGACCCCGGCTAGGTAGGTGAACCTTTCGTTGTTGCCCTCCATCAGGAGGCCAATGTTTATAGTAAGAGGTGGGAGCGTCAACGCCCTCCGTCTGGAGTGCCATGTATCTCTTGGTATTAATGGCCTTCACCGCTGACATTGCCCTCCTGACGGAGAGCGGTCAACGTGTCAATCGGCGTCTATACACATCTCCCCCTGGCGGAGGGCGGGCAACATTGCGCTTGTCGTCTTCGGACTGAATGGATACAAGCGGTCCATAGCCCGAAAGAAAAACGCTGTGTAGTTCATCACGTTCATCGCGGCGTGGCGTGGGCCGATATTCCGTTTCCCTTCAACAATTCTCAATGTCCTCCCGAATCTGTCGAACGACATTCGCGGGAATGCTTAAGCGCCTTTCGTGAACTGAAGTCTCGCTTGCACGCCGAGCGTCACCAGGATTCCTAGCATCAGGTCCTCCTAAAATATCATGAGTGTTTTGAGTGTCTGACGGACGTGAGTCTTGCGATATTGCAATTCAGCAATGGGATTGCGAGGAGCGAATTGCATATGCTGCTTGCCTTACCTCGATTCCAACAAATAAAAGTCGGGCTGACCATTTCAAATCGATGTCAATGCGCACGCCACGACGTATTGAAGTTACTAGACGAGTATGCATATCTTACATACAGTATAGTTGTGCGCTTCCAGTTCGACCCTGCAAAGGCCGCGCGCAATCTGAAGAAGCACAGGGTCTCTTTTGCTGACGCGGAAGGTGTCTTTTATGATCCGCTGGCGATCCATCAGCTAAGTCCGGATTCCGAAAATGAGGAGCGCTTTATCGCGTTTGGCATGGATACTACAGGAAGAATCTTGGTCGTTGTTTATGCATTGCGCATTGAAGAAATCCGACTTATTTCTGCTCGCGCGCCACGCCAAGTGAGGTGATAGACTATGAGGGCTGAATACGATTTTTCAAAGGGCAAGCGAGGCGCGCTGATCGCTGAGCCGGGTAAGACGCGCATAACGATTTATATCGATAACGCAGTTCTCAATGAGTTCCGCGCCCGAGCGGAGCGAGCAGGAACCGGTTATCAAACGATGATGAATGAAGCACTCAGGGACTTCTTAGCAGAGAGCGCGCCTCCGGTAACGGAGGCAGTGTTGCGTCAGGTGATCCGAGAAGAGCTACCGAGGATCTCGCGGTCAGCTAAGCGCTCAACTTCGCGCCAAAAGAAGCGTCATGCCGGTTAACTTACATCCACGGAGGGTCCGGTAGCGAGACCCAGCGCCTTTGCCAACTCTTTAGCGTCTCCCAGCCACCGGCTTCACCTTTCTTACCATCTCCTTAAGTGGCATACGCTATAGCTGGATTTCTTGCGGCCGATCATCGTAAAGTCGGCGCCATGCTACGTGTGACTCCCATTCCACATTAGAACGGGGTTTTCGGGAGAAGGCGCTCAATTGGGTCGGCATGGCCACAAGGTTATCACCTCTTCCGTACTCGTCTACGCTTCTTGACTAGACGCTCATCCAAGGCAAACGGCTCAACGCGATCAACTACAATCTCTTTCGCGAGCGAATGCGTCGGATTAATCAAGCAGTTGAATTCACCGGGGATTACAACTGACGGAACCAGGAGTACGGGAGTGTCCCGTTTTCTCGCCCAGTTCGTACCGATGTCTTTCAGCTCCTCGGGAGCCGGAAACGTTCTCCAGGTGTCGGGCAATTCGTCAAAAGCAATTTCAGAACAGGCAAAGCCATCCGGGATCTTAATTCGAATAGAAAAGAGATCGCCAGGTAAATCGGCTATTGAAACATTTACAAGATACTCCAGGACGGCAAGCGACAGGGATTGAGAGGAGTAAACGATCGGGACCCCAATATGGTTCCAGCGGCCACCGTAAAGACGGGCACCTTCGCCACTCAGTGGTTGCGCAGTGTGCGCTTTGCGCGTGAGGCGCCAAACCACTATCAACTATGGACCCCGTGCTCTATTCGGCCTAATACGTTCGTAACCTCATCCGCCCCTGCTTCTGATTCCAGTAATGATAAAGGACTCGCGTTTCCCAGTGCGCGATTGGGGGTGCTCAGCCAGCGACGCGCTTTCTGTTTGTCTCCAAGAACGGATTCCGCGAATGCCAGGATCTTAGCCAATCGATAGACACGCTCCGACTCTGCTGGCAAGAGACGGCCTTGGTGCTTGCGCCGTTCTATGGTCCGTCTTGCAAGACCCAAAGTGGGCAACACCTCCGTTCGGGGTGCATCCAGTTCTTCAATAACAGCGTCAACGGCCGACACCCGAAGGCCTCGACGGACGGCAGTTATCAAGTCCTGTTGCGAAGAAACTTTTGTGTCGAGAGTCTTTTCGCCGCCCAGCACCCTGGCAATCGCAGACGCTTTCACCATTCCATTCCTCCAAGAATAATTTTGTACGCCATCTGGCACATAGTATAAGTGCCATTTGCCCAATCTGCAAGCGCCCAACCGATTGCGTATTGGTCGCCGTTGCATATCCAGAGTCGAAGCCTTGCTCTGGCCTGGACGCTGTCGCCCGCTGGCGCGGGCTTGCGGTTTTGACTCGCGCCTTACCCAAGGCTTGCGGACTCGCCCTAGGCTAATCGCCTGTCGCTCGCTGGCGCGGGTCGCGCTGTTGCGTCGGGAATTGCGGCTGCGTTGCGCCTGCGGCAGGGCTCGCAGATGCGGGTCTTCCGGCTCACACTCAAACAACCGAATAAAGCCGTTGGTTGAGCGACCTTTGTTAAGGGTTTTGGAAAAATTCGTAGCTCGTGCCCAGATCGAGCGAGGTCAAACAGATTGCCCATTTGGCTCGGTGTTGATGTCCGTGAGGATTCCGAAATCCCGGTTGTGGTTCACGTGCCTGATGATGAACCTGGCTCACTCGAGCAAATCGTGGGTGCTGCAAATACTGAACCAAGTCCATTCTTGCCAGAATGGGTGCTTCAAAGTGTTGCTGGTATTAGAGGCAGGCGTCGAATCTCGGAAATTTCTATCAGGTAGAAACTACTCACTGGTCTGTTCACAATTCCTACAGTATGCCTTTTGTAGGATTGAATGTGTGCTACGTCCCAAGTTTGCTGTTCCGATGACTGATCTTGAGTTGAACCACCGAGCAAGCTACCGAAGCCAAAGGTGGCGCAAGGAAGAATGCCAGTACTTTAATCTTCGATCAGTCGCATTTTGATATCTACCGCATTCATATTTACAATGAGGCTCTTCGTGAGCGAATGCTGCAGGCGAGAAGAAGAGCGGCAAGAAGACCCCAAGAAGTCTAGAAAGTAAATCCGCTGCACGGTCCGGAATAGAAGGAGTACAGAGTAATGAAGGCTCGAGATAGTGAATCCGCACCTGCGTCATTTGGGAAACCGGACTTTGATGTGATCGTCGTCGGATCCGGGTTTGCAGGACTTTACCTGCTGCATAAATTGCGCGAACTGGGGTTCTCAACAAAAGCAATAGAGGCTGCTGCAGATGTCGGCGGCACCTGGTACTGGAACCGCTATCCCGGCGCAAGATGCGACATCGTGAGCATTGATTACTCATACAGCTTTGATCCCGAACTCGAGAGTGAATGGCAATGGTCGGAAAAATATGCCACCCAGCCCGAGATTCTGCGATACCTGCAACATGTCGCCGCCAAACACAACCTGCGCCGGGACATAAGCTTTGAAACCAGCGTCGAATCGGCACGCTGGGATGAGGATTCGTCTCGGTGGCTGATACGAACTGACAAAGGCAGCGAGATCACTTGCCGTTACTACGTCATGGCCACAGGCTGTCTCTCGAAGCCTAAAGAGCCGGACATCGAGGGGTGCGGTTGTTTTCGCGGCGATGTTTATTACACAAGTCGATGGCCGCACCAGGGCGTTGATTTCACAGGCAAGCGCGTGGCGGTGATCGGGACGGGTTCATCCGGCATACAATCTATCCCGCTGATCGCAACTCAGGCCAAACAACTGACCGTATTCCAGCGCACGCCGAACTTCTCGATCCCAGCGCACAACGGCCCGATACCAACAGGCAGGTTGGCCGACTATGAAGGCGACCGTGCCGGTTACCGCGAACGGGCGCGCTGGTCGCGCTTTGGTGTGCCTGTCAAACTCGCCGAAATCGGCGCCATGCAGGCCTCTGAAGAAGAGCGCCAGGCGCGCTACGAAGCCATGTGGGACGCAGGCGAACTCGTTGGGATCGGACTCACATTCAATGACATCATCGTGAATCCGAAATCCAATGAAACTCTCTGCGAATTCATCCGCGGAAAGATACGCGCAATCGTTACGAATCCTGTGACGGCAGAGGCATTGTGCCCGAAGGATCATTATGTCGGTACAAAGCGCGCGTGTCTTGATACAAATTATTACGAAACCTACAATCTGGACCACGTAAGGCTCGTTGATCTGCGCAAAACACCCTTCGCCAGAATCACTGAGTTCGGTATTGACACAACCCGTGAATCATTTGAGTTCGACACCGTCGTTTACGCCACCGGGTTCGACGCAATGACCGGCCCAATCGTCGCCGTCGACATCACTGGTCGCAACGGCTTCACGCTGCGTGAGAAGTGGGCAGATGGGCCGCGAACATATCTCGGCCTGATGATGACCGGCTTTCCAAACTTCTTTGCCGTCACTGGACCCGGTAGTCCTTCGGTGCTCTCCAATATGACCGTTTCTATTGAGCAGCACGTTGATTGGATCTGTGACTGTCTCAAAGACCTTCGAGACAAAAATCTCGAGGTGATCGAGCCGACAGCAACCGCCGAAGCTGGATGGGTACAGCACGTCACTGACTGTGCCGGCATCACGTTATTCCCGACGGCCAATTCCTGGTACATGGGAGCTAATGTTCCGGGCAAGCCACGAGTGTTCCTGCCCTACATCGGGGGCGTCGACGCATACCGTAGAGCGTGCAACGAAGTAGTCTCTCGAGACTACCTGGGCTTTGTTCGCTCGAGTCCTGGCCAGCGCTGTGTAAACGACGGCGTTATCCGCAGGTTGCAGCCCGACGTTCAGATGATGCTTGAGACTCTGGCTGCGCTCAATCTTCCGTCGATGGATGAGATGTCGCCTGAAGGCGCGCGCACGTTCTCCAACCAACTTTCCGTCGTGCGCCCGCCGGGCCCGGAGGTCGGTGAGATTGTTGACGGTTTGCTTCCGGGCGCGGAGGGCGATCTCGACTATCGCTTGTATCGCCCGCCGACTGCTGGCTCGCATAACGTCGTGATCTATTTCCACGGGGGTGGCTGGGTCCTCGGCTCGCATGACTCCGACGATCCGTTCTGCCGCGACCTGTGCGTGCGGTCCAATACAGTGTTCGTGTCCGTGAACTATCGCCACGCCCCGGAACATTGCTTCCCCGCGGCTGCTGAAGATGCCTTTGCCGCTGTTCGATGGATCGCAGATAATTTGGAATCGCTGGGCGGCGCGCCGGGCCCGCTCGTCGTTTGCGGTTGGAGCGCTGGTGGCAACCTGGCCGCTGTGGTCTGCCAGATGGCACGCACACAGGTTGGTCCCGATATTTGCGGCCAGGTGCTGGTAACTCCCGTAACCGACTGTGACTTCTCACGCCCGTCTTACACTGAGAACGGCGCAGATTACGTGCTGACCACATCTCTAATGAATTGGTTCTGGGATCACTACGCCGATCCTGCAAACCGCACGGATCCAAAAGCCTCGCCGCTTCGCGCGACGGACCTGTCCGGTCTTCCTCAGGCTCTGGTCGTCACTGCAGAGTTCGACCCCTTGAGGGATGAAGGCGCGGCGTATGCTGACGCGATGGCCGCCGCAGGTGTCAATGTCAGATACTTGCCGTGTCGCGGTCAAATACACACTTCGTTGACGGCAGTTGACATGATCTTGTCCAGTGCGGGAGCTCGCGCTGAGATATCCGCAGCTATTCGTCAATTTTTCCAACAAGGCGAAGCAACCTGATGAGGCACGGAGGGAGTTTAAGCCGAAACCAATCGTCTCGCCCTACATTCTATTCAGGAAATTGTAAGGTAGGTGATTTTTAGCCCAGTTTGATGACCTATTCTCGCGTTGCCGCTCACAGCCTAAACAGATGTGCGATGAGACGTGTGAGAATCCTCTGTCTTTCATCTTTTGGATCGCTTCCGGCGTGCCTTCGGATGTGCATAATTGCTGGGTGTTTCAAGCAAGGAGCCTACCTGATGAAAGCTGTCATCTATGAATCCTTTGGTGTCCCACCAGAATTAAAGAATGTCCCGGATCCAAATCCGGAGTCAGACGGCGTTGTAGTCGAGGTTATGGCTACCGGGGTCTGTCGCAGCGATTGGCACGGCTGGGTGGGACACGACCCGGATATTCAACCTCCCCACGTGCCTGGTCATGAATTGGCAGGAGTTGTCGCCGCGGTTGGCAGAGACGTGACGAAGTGGCAAATCGGGGATCGCGTAACCGTGCCATTCGTAGGCGGGTGCGGCGCTTGCCCTCAATGCTCATCCGGGAATCAGCAAGTTTGCGACCGACAATTTCAACCCGGGTTTACACACTGGGGATCATTTGCGGAGTTTGTCGCCATTCATCATGCCGACACTAATCTTGTGCGATTGCCTGAGTCGCTCGATTTCGCTGCGGCTGCCAGTCTGGGTTGCCGGTTTGCAACGTCCTTTCGTGCGATCATAGACCAAGGCAAAACCTCCGCGGGACAATGGGTGGCAGTTCACGGCTGCGGAGGGGTGGGGCTGTCGGCAATCATGATTTGCAACGCGATAGGCGCCAACGTCGTGGCGATAGATATTTCCGACGACGCGCTCCGCCTGGCGAGCGCTCTCGGTGCGGTCGCGACTGTGAATGCTACGCGAGTCTCCAACATCGTCGAAGCGGTCATCGAGACCACAAAAGGCGGCGCTCACGTTTCTCTGGATGCCCTCGGACACCCCACGACCTGCTTTAATTCGGTCAGCAATCTGCGCAAGCGCGGTAAACACATTCAAGTCGGCCTTCTGTTGGCCGATCAAAGTTCTCCCGCCATCCCGATGAGCAAAGTCATTGCGCACGAATTGGAAATACTCGGCAGCCACGGGATGCAAGCACATCGTTACGACGCCTTATTTGCGATGATTCAATCGGGAAAACTGGCGCCCGAACGGCTCATAGGCAGGACAATCACCTTGGAAGATTCCGTTGATGCGCTAGTGAATATGGACAAGTTCGAGGTCACGGGCGTAACGGTAATAACAGAATTCTGAGGCAGAAATCGTCTCACGATTGTGGCATTGATTCCCTTGGGGAGCGCATTCACGTTTACGTGTGTGACCCGCGAATTCTGCGGCCGCAGACGGCGTAGCGATCCTATCGGTGGCATTCAGGCTAACAGCAAACGTCGGGGCCGCGTTCTATGAAAGGGGAAGTCAAGCAAAAACTTTCCCTTTCACGCGGCCCGGTTCGTCATCGGCTCGGCGCATGCTATCGAGAGGTGATCGCTACGCCAGCCAGTTGTAACTTTACTCAGACCGCAGCGATACCATCGGATCGACCTTCGTCGCACGCAACGCCGGAAGATAGCTCGCCATGATCACTATTGTCGTCAGCCCCGCCGATATCGCGCCAAACGTCATTGGATCCGTAGCCTGAACCCCGAACAGCAGACCTTCCATCACCCGGGTCAACGCGAAGGCCGCCATCAGTCCTATCCCCACCCCAACAAGCGCCAGTTTCAACCCCTGAAGTACCACCATCTTCAATATGTCCCCGGAATGCGCACCCAACGCGATGCGTATGCCGATCTCGTGTGTACGCTGGCTTACCGAATAAGAGATAACTCCGTATACACCCACCGAAGCCAACGTCATCGCAACTACCGCGAATATCGTAATCAGCAACATATTAAACCGCGGACCCAGGATCGAATCGGCAAGCACTTGCTCCATCGTGCGCACGTTTGCCATTGGCAGATCTCTGTCGATTTCGGCAATCCGGCTGCGAATCGCGGGAACCAGACTCATCGGATCCCCGGAAGCTCGTACAATCAGATTCAGCGATCGCCGGGGACCCTGGGTCTGAACCCCATATATCTGCGAATACGGGTCCACATTCAAACCTTCGTGGTGAGTATCGCGAACAATCCCCACGATAGTTAACCAGGGATTTGACTGCGGGTTACCAAGATTTATCCGTTTGCCAATCGGGTCTTCTCCGGGGAAGTATCGATTCGCCATTGTTTGGTTGATAACAATTGCCTGGGTGGCATCTGGACCATCCTGATCCTCAAAAAGCCGGCCTCTAAGAAGGTGGATTTCCATGGTGTGGAAGTAGTCCCTGGTCACCACTCGAACTTCGGCGTCGGCGGTGTTATCACCCGGCGACTGCGGCAGACGGTTCTCGATCACAAAGCCGAGGACATTGCCACCTCCGTCGAGCGGCAGCGTGTCGATGGCCGCTGCCGAAACCACCCCCGGCAGAGATTGGGTTTTGCTCAGGAGATCATCATAAAACGCAAGAACTGCCGATCCCTCCTTATACTTCGTGGTCGGCAGATATAGCCCAACCGTCAATACGCGCTGCGCGTCAAACCCCGGATTCACATCCTGAAGCCGCAAAAAGCTTCGTGCCATCAACCCGGCGCCGATCAACAGCACCAGCGCGAGTGCCACTTCGGCGGAGGCAAGAACGCTACGCAACCGCCCGCCCCGCACACTCTCCAGAGAACCTCTGCCTCCCTCTTTGAGGGTCTCATTCAAATTGGGATTCGAGGCGTGAAGCGCCGGTAGCAACCCGAAGATCAGCCCGGTCAACAACGAAACTCCCAGAGTGAACGCCAGCACCCTCGCATCGACGGCGCTCTCGTTTATCCGAGGAATCCCACCCGGACTAAGCGAGGTCAACACCGGTATCCCCCAAAACGCCAACAACAGTCCGAGCGCCCCGCCGTTCAGACCTAAAATCACGCTTTCGGTCAAGAGCTGTTGAACGATTCTTCCACGCCGCGCGCCGAGGGCGGCTCGAATCGCTATCTCTTTTTCGCGCGCGGTCGATCGGGCGAGCAGAAGATTCGCTACGTTCGCACACGCAATCAGAAGCAGGAAACAAACCGCCCCAAGCAACACGATCAACGCGGGTTTCACGTCACCAACAATTCTCTCGTGGAGCGGCATCACAATGGCCCTCCATCCAGTATTCGTATTTGGGTATTGTTGTTCGAGCCGCTCGGTGATTGTCGCCATTTCGGCGCGCGCAGGTTCGAAAGACACCCCGGGTTTGAGGCGGCCCACCACGCTGAGGAAGTCGCCCCTACGATTGCTCTGAGCGTAGTCAGCCCCAAGCGGAACCCAGGCCTCGGGAGGTCTGCGATCATCAGGTCTGGGAGGCATGAAGGTTTTGTGCATCACGCCAACCACGGTGTAAGCGTTCCCGTTGATCGTAATTGGACTTCCGATGATGCTCGGATCCGAACCAAACCGCCGGGCGAAAAGCCCTTCACTGAGTATGATCACTCGATTCTTGCCAGGTTTGTCTTCATCGGGCGTAAAGGTCCTTCCGATTCTTGGTTCGGCTTGCAACACCGAGAAAAAACCATCCGTGACTACCGCGGCGTTGATGCGTTCGGGTTCGCCGCTGCCGCTGGTCAGCGTCAGGCGACTGGAAGCAAACGCACCCATGTCCTCAAAACTCTCGCTCTGTGTTTTCCAATCAAGATAATTCGGCGGCGAGAGGGTTTCTTCTTTGATACCCGCGTTTTGATTTTGCTCGCTGAGCCACACAAGCCGATCGGAGTTCTTATAAGGTAACGGGCGCAGCAGCACGGTATTTACAACGCTGAAGATCGCGGTATTGGCCCCGATTCCGAGACCCAGCGCAAGCACAACCACCACGGTGAAGCCGGGCTTTTTCCACAGCATTCGAAAGCCAAAACGTGCGTCTTGAAGGAGGTCGTTCATCGAATTAACTCCGTCTTAAGAATCGAATTTGAGTTGGAAGAGCGAGTGAAGGCACACTCCGTGTCTTTAGGAAGTTGCGTGCCACAATTGGGCTTGATTGAGAATCAGCACCCAGGCGGTTAAGTTGTGTGGCAAATAGCTCTTACGTGATCCAGCGACCCTGGCTAGAGCCATAAGACAGAGCACCGCCGTTCGAATGTGGGAAGTGTTTTTTCAATTTTGGTATGGCGCGGAGATTTGCAATCACAGGCGTGACCTGTCGGAAAATCTTCTTTGCGAATCTCTGCCAGCTCGACTCTGCAATGAAGCTCACGTATTGAGAGATCAACCCGGGCACACCGTTAACTATGAGAAGGACCAAGTCACAACCGTTCATAGCTACGAAACGCCTTCGGACATTTTGAGCGAGATCGGTTATAACGGAAGGAACATCCGGTTTGTTTATTTTTGGTTCGCAGGCATTTTAAAGACGGAGTCGTCGACCGCCACATTAAGTTTTATGTCCGTGAACTTGCGAGTTGCGGGACTAAACACGTCAACGTCTGAAGTTCGTATTGTGAAGGGCAGCTTTACCCCGCCCACGTCCTTGTAGTCCTCGAAATCCATGTGCTGTGGAAGCGGCACCAGCATCGTCTGCTTAGTTGTTACCATACGCAGTAGCAAACCCGTCTGCGCATCGAATAAGTATTTTCGGGTTGTCTTGGGACCTGTCGTGACGGCCAGAACATAAGTCTCACGGTCGCCAAGCTTTTCTAGTCCCAGTACCTTCATTTGCGCAGGTGGCTCTGCCACTTTAAACGCGCTGTACACCACGGCACGCTGTTTTACCTGTTCCACGTCGGCGCTAGCCAGCTGCCGTGATCCATTATTGTCTTTGACCCAGCCGGCCGCCCCGTCGATGCCTTGAACGAAGGTACCTTGTGCTGTCTTAAGCTTGACCAGGAATTTATCTGTCCCCTTCATCGTAATTTCAACCGCATCGGTCCTGCCCTCGGATCTTTGAATACTGCCGGTATAGATGATTGTCTTTAGCTTTGCAGCAGCATCCTGCCCCCCGATAGCCTTGATGTACGTGTTTAGGATTTGTTCTGCAGTCACTGTTGCTGCGGGCTTGGCCTCCGCGTTTCGCGCCGTATTTGGCGACTCAAAGAGTGGCGGCAGCGGCACCATCTGCTCGGGTCGAGTCGTTCCGCGATGACACGAGTAACATGTTACAACCTGATTGCCGCCGAAACTGTTCTTATTGATGTCCATCACCATTCTCATCATCTCGCGCGCGCGAGCCTTTTGAGGTTTATCGTCACGGTCCCATAACCAGCCCTTGTCGCGTTCTGGTCCCTGCTTCACATGGCAATAGTCGCAAGGGACGCCGAGCGAAGCTCTAATGAACCACATAATTGGATAGAGCTGCGATTCAGGTAAACCCTTCAGCACCTGAATATTCGGTCTCGCTTGTTCGACGGTCTTCTCCTGCGGCGAAGTTTGCACCAGGGCGGGAAGACTGGCGCCAGTTGCGTCGCCGTCGATATTCGTGCGCGAGGTATGACAGATAACCAATGGGAAAGCCGATGCGAGCAAGAAAGTGGTTACACGCCACTTATTGGTATTCTTTTTCATCTCCCCTCCGCTTATCAGTGGAGGTCACGCCCGCCTCGCTCTAAACTTTACTCGTGACACCCTACAATTTTGGAATATGCGATATAGCCATATATAACTTAGAAATATATTGTCTGTCGAGAAAATTCGAGATTTGTGGTGCGTCGACGCAAGCCCGCTGCCAGCGGGCGACAGAGGTTTGTGTGTGTTCGGCGACCCTCAAGGCTCAGGGCTCGGCCTCGCAGACTCATCCGGGCTACACTGATTCCCAACGATAATGACGATCATCGAAGGGCCTGAAAAATCTAAGAAACAAAAAGCGACCGATGATAGTTTTTGCCGCCGGTTTCCGCCTTAACCAGTGGAGAACAAAGCTTACAATTGGGTGCAGATCAGGCGCGTCAAACACGTGACGGGCTCTCAATAACCAAACCAGAAAGAGACTAGAAAGGATTCAGCATGAAAACGGAAAAGAAAGAGAATCTTACGAACGATAAGCTTAATCCGCGGGCGGAAGTGCTTGCCGACCTGTCCGTCACCGACGAACAGGCTGTACACGCTAAGGGCGGTCCACTGAGCCTCAACTTCGAAAAGATCTCGTACAGGCAAATAGAGTATTATGATGAACATTGAACCCGGCGATCGGTTGCTCGTCATTTGTTGTCGAGCAACCGGACATCGGCTTCGTCCGGAAACGCTGTCGCTCGCTGGCGCGGGGTTGCGCTTTGCTTCGCGCCTTACCCAGGGCTCGCGGACTGTCCCGGGCTACACGCTGTCCCCGCAGCAGCGTCCTTCTTATGCCAACCGGCCAACACGATACATTTCGTGATTGGATGGTTGGACTACCGGGGTCGGCGCCATTGCATACCCCACAGTCCGCGCACCGCGAGAATGACGGAGAAGAGCCCGGTCACGCCGATCGCGATCATCGTCCAGACGAAAAAGAAATGTCCGTTGGAATTGGCGAGTCTGCTGGTGACCCCGACGCCATTTCCCCTCATGTGAGCTAACGGGACGACCAACGAAAAGAGCCCCCCGAGGAGGGTAATGATGTACCCTGATCGACGTTCCGCGAGTACCAATGTTCCGTACAGCCAGAGGACAAAGATCGGCACCGCTGTGAGGTTTGTGAGCGTTCCCGGCTCCATCCCTCGGACAATGTCGTCCGCCAGGTGAAACGTAAAGAAGAGGATCGACAGCAACGACGCGATGGTTAACATAAAGCTTTGTTTCATCTGATTCACCCTTGTTGGCTTTATTGGTGCCGCTCATCACGTTGAATGCGCACGCATCCAGCTGGCATTCATCGGTTTGCGCTCCGTTTGCTCGCCGCTGCCGTTCGCTCGCGCTCTGCGTGCTCAGGCTCAAATTGGAGAATGTCGCCCGGCTGGCACGAGAGCGCGTCGCAAATCGCATCGAGCGTGGAGAACCGGATCGCGCGCGCCTTGCCGGTCTTAAGGATAGAGAGGTTGGCCAGCGCCATCCCGATCCGGTCGGCGAGTTCGGTCAGCGTCATACGCCGATCGTGGAGTAGGTCGTCGAGCTTGACGGCGATAGCCATGTCAGACCGTCCCTGCGAGGTCTTCGCGCATAAGCGAGCCTTCCGCGAACACGCGGGCCAGCAGGAAAGTGAGGAGTACGGCGAGCCAGCCAGTGATTGAAAAGCCGGCGTTTAAGTGGAGCGGATGCGCCGGAGTGGAAACGACCTTGGCGATCGCGCCGATCACGATACTGACAACGTTCAGCGCGAGTAGAGCCCAAGCGATCCCCTGCAACCGGTACGCGTTGACGGGGACGAACGGGTCGCCAGCGCGAACAGTAGCCACGATCGCTAGCAATCGCTTCAAGACGGCGTAGTGCAGCGGAATTCCGGCGAGGCCGATTACCGCGATCGCGCGCAGCCCCATGACCAGCCGCTCTGCCTCCGGTGAAGGAGACAGTTTGAATGCGGCCATGATCCATTGTTCGTTCGGCATGACAACCAGAAGAGCGAGGATCGCGGCGCCCCCCAGCCAGTTCACGACGATGAGGATTCTCAGCGTGATGAAGGCGATCGGCAGCGCAGCGGATGACGAGGGTTGGCTTGACATAACTCTCCTATATCGAATATCAATAAACTATTTATCGATAATCGTCAAGTGAGATATTGACAGTCGATAAGAGCAGTCGATAAAAGCCCAGGACGGAATGCCGGGCTGTCCTGCGTCTCGGGTCAGGGCGCTGCACCTGGGTTAGGCGCTCGACAGGAAGGTTGATTGATATGACGCGTTGTTGAAGTCTAGTCACCTTTAAAATAGACTAACCCGCGAATGGATGAGAAAAGGCATCGAATAGTGAAGATGTCTCACACAGAGAGGCAAGATGCGACATAGAACTCTAGCCCGATTGTTTGGAATCGCTGGAAATCGTGCGTGCCTGCTTGTCCTCGGACTGTTGCTAAATCTGACGACAAACGCCCAAAACAAACCGACCCCGGACAAAGAGATGGATCGCGTGCAGGCGATGATCAACCAGGCAAAGAAAGATGCTGAACAGTTCTCGAAGTCTGGCGGCAAACCAAGCGACCCGAGCAACCCAAACATAAAATGGTCAACCGCACTTTGGCAGTATCGCGAGACACATCCAGGGACCCCGGCAACTGTTATCGCCACCAGTGAAGCCATGCGTCTGCTGAATCGCACGGATCGACTCAACGAGCTGCAGGCGAAAGCGGACACGTTGAAGCCAGATGATGCTGCCTGGAACCAGGTCCTCTACGTGCTGATGAGTGCTCGCATCAAAGAGTAAGGACTACAGTTACCTGATCAGCAAAGCCGAATCGCTCACCCAGAGTGCGGTTAATCCGGAAGTCAAAGCGCAAGCGCGGTTTTTCATCGGCGACGCATATTGGAAAACCAAGGATATCGACCGCGCGCGCAAAGCTTTCCAGGCGGTAGCCGCGGAATATCCGCAATCACGCTATGCGCAAGAGGCTGAAGGCAACTTGTGGGAAATTGAATTCCTCAATCCCGGCCAGCTGGCACCCGCGTTTGAGCGAACCGCGATCACCGGAGTTCCGATTTCTCTTGCCGGCTTCAAAGGGAAGGTGGTGGTGCTGAAATTCTGGGGTACCTATTGAGCCCAATGCGTGGGGGAGGTTCCCCTGCTCAAAGAGCTCTACGCACAATATCGTGATAAAGGCGTGGTCGTGGTTGGAATCTCTCTCGATGAAGAACTGAAGCCGCTTCTGGAGATGGTCAGCGCGAAAGGTATATCGTGGCTGCAGATCCACGATGCGGACAAGAGCGTCGCGAAACTCTTCAATGTGAAAGGAACACCCACTTACTTCCTGCTCGACCGCGAGGCGAAGATCGCTGCTAAAGACATCACAATGAAAAAACTGGGCGGCGCGATCGATGATCTTTTAAGAAAGTGAAACCTCTCGTGAGACCAATCGATTGGATTAGCCGCGGGTGAACGCGGACGCGGGCTTGCGTCTCCCTCCTGATGGAGGGAAATTTCAGGCATTAATTCTATTGGGCGGAGCGGGTCTTAACCAATCGTCCCAACCTTGGCGGTTGGATCTCACCATGCTTTTGAATGTACTCGATCAACACATCTGAAAGCGGCTTCCTCGTGTCCGATTGTCTCGTGCGAAGAAAAGTCTGATACAGATCACCGCCTTCGGCCAAAAAACTGCTCGTCGCCACTCTGTAGCTCTTCTGATTATCGACCGGTTGATCTCCGATTCGCAGGTCAATCAATCGCCGCTTAACCGGCCGCCTCAGATCATATGTCGCGCGCAAGCCCGAGACCTGAATGAGTCCACGCTCCAGCGTTAGACCCTGCTCGAGTACCTCTCGTATCTCCGCCCCGGTCATCTCACAAACTACCAAAGTGTTCACGAACGGTAGCGCGTCGAGCACGTTTCCATTCGTGACCGTCCCCTGTGGTAAGTCCGCACGCAACCCGCCCGCGTTTTGAACAGCGATGTCTGCGCCGCTCATTTCGCGCATAACGTCACACACAAAGCTGCCCAGCGAAGACTCGGCGTTGTAGTCTCGCACTAATCGCGTTTTCGATTTGCCGGCGACTTTTCCAATTTGCGGCGCTACCAGCTGCTTGTAGTGTTGGATCTTTTTCGCAATCACCGGATCGGGTGGCAACCTGTCGCTCCAGACTTTCAACAATTCACCCTGGTGCGAAACGATCTTTTTTCCTCTCAGGTTGAGTTTCAGGTAACCGAGGCGTGTGCCGTAGCCGTAGGTCTGCACGATCAGCGTTCCGGTCTTCGGATGGACGAACGGCTTTTCGATTCCGCGATGAGCGTGACCGCCGACGAATACGTCTATGCCTTCGACCTCGCCGCACAGCCTTATGTCTTCGTCAAAATCGCGTTGGACTTCCGGCCGGGCTTCGGCGTCGGTTTGCTGGGGGCCAGTCTTCCCCTGGTGCGCAAGGACTACGATCAAGTCAACTTGAGGCTTTAGCTCTTTTACCAGATCTCTCACGATCGGAATCGGATCCAGAAAGTCGAGACCGGTGATGCCCGACGGGAGTGCGACGCTTCTTGCGTCTTCGCCGATTATTCCGATCACACCGAGCCTAACTCCGTTGCGTTCGATGATCGTGTAAGGGCGGCTGTAACGGTGAGTGGTTCCCTTGTAAAAGATGTTCGCACCAAGAACGGGGAAGGGAACCCGGTACATCTGCTTTTCGAAGTTATCACTTCCATAATCGAACTCGTGATTGCCGATCGCCATCGCGTCGTATTTCATGGCCGCCATCATTTCCATGAGCGCTTCGCCGCGGGTCAGGTTGGAGAGCATGCCGGTAAACATGTCTCCGGTATCGAACAGAAAAACGGTCTTGTCGCGCTTGCGGATTTGATTGATGAACGTGGACAGCTGGGCAGCGCCGCCAAGTTTTGGTGAGCCTTTCAACCAGTAAGCGGGAATTGGATCAAACGCACTGTGAAAGTCATTGGTATAGAGGATAGTTACTTCGCGAAGCTGACTTCGTTGCACGCGGGATGCAAGTCCAACAACGCAGGTGAGTGCTACTAGAGTGAGTAATGATATGCAGTGTCGAGTATCAGCTTGCATTGTACTATGAGCGTGAGCTCAACCGTGACCATCCAGTTATATCGAGCAACCGCCAAAAGCGCGTTACTCGAAACGATTTCAGCAATCACTCAAGCAAGCTCGGTACGAATTGCTTTAATCGCCGCGTCGATGTCTCTCTCGGTATTGAAAATATGCGGCGAGATGCGACTTCCGTTGAACCATCTTTTCTCGGCGACCTTGATTACTATTCGGTATTTTTTGAGCAATGTATCGCGGAAAGCCCGACTGTCGACCGAGTCGGGAAGCTTGAACGCCACAAGCGCCGTCGTGAGCGGCCCAGGCGGCGGACTGACAACTTGAATCCTTGAGATTTTGGTGAGATCGGTATAGGCCCGGTCGCGCAGTTCGATTATGCGATTCTCGACCGTCGCTATGCGTCGTTTTTGCAGCGCCTCGACCGCGGCACCGAGCCCGACCACGAGGGGCAGACTGCCGATACCGGTCGAACTGGCAACGAACCGAACACCGCCATCGCGCTGAACCGGCTGGATCAATGAGCTCGCATCTTTGTTGATGTAGAGAAAGCCCGTTCCTTTTGGACCCATCAGCCATTTGTGGCCGGTGGCTGCGTAGGCGTGGCACCCCAACTCCCTTACATCGACATCAAGCCCGCCAACCGCCTGGGCGCCGTCAACGATACACAATATGTCACGAGTTTTTGCCAGCGCCGCAATCTCAGCAATCGGCATTCGAAGGCCGGTTGAGGTGATCACGTGGCTTACACTGATAACTTTCGTCCTGGCGGTAATCGCCTTTTCAAAACGGCTGATGATTGCCCTGGTGTCGAAATCGCCAGGCGCTATCGAAACCACGTCGATGTCGATGCCGCGACGGCGCTTCAGGTAGCTCCAACAGATGCTTCCGCCTTCGTGCTCGACGTCAGTGGTCAGGACACGGTCTCCGCGATTCAGATCGAGGCCTAAAGCGACGGAGTTCATCGCGTCGGTCGCGCTTCGCGTTATCAGAAGTTCGTCAGCGGTGCAGCCGATTAACGATGCTACCCGTTCACGTGCGTGGTCGGTTGCTACGTGAACGGAGCCGTCGGCATACGCCATCGTAACCGGGTTCAACTCCAGCTCATACCATGCCTTTAACACTTTATCTAGAACTGTTCGAGGTGTGGGCCCGAGTGCAGCGGTATTGAGATAGTTCAGTCCCGGCTCGAATAAGTATTCTGAATTTTCAGTGCCGCGTGTGGCTGAATCAACGGCTTCAGCCAGTGCAAAAGATGCTCCGGTAAACAGAAATGGCCCGGCAGTCAGCCCTGCGACTAGCTTGCGTCGTGAAATTTTGCTCATCAGTTTACCTATCAAGAACCTCTTGAGTGCCCGAATGCAAGCGACACTTTAGTTTGGATCGGTGTAATTATCAATTGAGATTGATTTGCGCGATGCTAACAGAAAGACCGTTCAAAACCTTACCGTGCGCTTCTTGTGTCCACCAAAAAGCCGGTGTATATCATATGCGCGCTCAAAGGGAGGTTCTCGATGAAACGATTAGCTGTGTTGTTAGCACTACTGACGGTTGGCGCCGTCTCCGTGATTTTCGCACGGCCTCAGCCGCAACAAACGGCGCCGGCGCTCGCTGTTGAGAAGCTGAAAGACAACCTTTACATGATCACCGGCGCGGGAGGGAACACCGCAGCGTTTATTACCGAGTCGGGCGTGGTCATTGTAGATACGAAGGTGCCTGGAACGGGACCGGCAATCCTCGAGAAGGTGAAATCGATCACCACCAAACCGGTGATGATGGTTATTAATACTCATACACACTTTGACCACGTAGGCAGCAACAACGCGTTCACAGGAACTGTCGAGTTCGTCGCTCACGAAAACTGCAGAGCGAGCATGGAGAAGATGGCCGCATTTCAAACCGACGAAGGGAAGAAATATCTTCCGAGTAAGACGTTCAAAGACAAGCTCAGTCTGCTGGAGGGCAACGACAAGATCGACCTGTACTACTTTGGACGCGGCCACACAAACGGCGACACCTTTGTCGTATTCCCAGCACTGAGAGTAATGCACGCGGGCGACTTGTTCGCATTCACGAACGGGCTCCCGTTCATCGACCTCACCACTGGGGGCAGCGGGATCGAATACCCCAAGACTTTGATGACTGCTGCGCAAGGGATCAAAGGCGTCGAGACGGTGATCCCTGGCCACAGCGCGGTGACCGATTTCGCCGCGTTCAAACGATACGGCGAGTTCCTTCAGGCCTTTGTCGCGGCGGCCGAGCAGGCCAAGAAAGAGGGAAAGACAATCGATCAAGCGGTGGCGGATCTAAAGCTGCCCGAAAAGTTCAAGGACTATAACCTGAGTGCCGCGAAGGGCGGGATCACAGCAGTTTATAGCGAACTGAAATAGCGAAACCCAGTCAGGACGCGACATGGATGTGAGCTTCCATACCCACCTCGTGAGAGGTGGGCAGTTGATGTTGTGGCCTACCGCACGTCAAGTGCCTCCATGATTCGTGCATGAACATACCCACGTCGAAAGAGGTGGGTCATTGATGTTGTGGCCTACCGCACGCCAAATGCCTCGATGATTCGTGCTTGAACACACCCAGCTCGTGAGAAGTGATTCCTTTCTCTTAGGCTCGTCGTGTGCTCACAACGTTGCGTACGCACCGCGCCGCTTATCGGAATGTCCATTCGCATCAGCAGGTCGGCGCATCGCTGGTCGAACATCATCTCTTTTCGATTCGATAGAGATGCGTTCTACTGCGTAAATAGAAAGCCTTGCCAACAACCGCTGGAGATGCCAAGAACCCTTCATCCAGCTGATTCTCTGCTAACAGTTCAAATACCCTGCCCGCTCTCAGCACTGCAGTCTTGCCCTCTTCGCTAAATAACCAGATTTTGCCGTCGGCATACAGAGGTGAAGCCGAATATTCGCCTCCTATACGTTTTTGCCAGACCATCTCACCGGTCTTTGCTTCAATACAACTTGCAATGCCTGTGTCATTGATAACGAAGATCAAATCGTCAACTAACAAAATCGACGGTTTGTTCGGAATCCCTCGCTGTACTTTCCATTCGACGTGACTATCGGTTATCAACCCGTTGCCACCAACTCTGACAGCGAACAACTGCCCCGTGGGAAATCCTGTTGGATAAAAAATCATCCCGTGACCGATCACTGGCCGTGTACTGGCTGAATGCTGCCCGCGCTCTTCGAGGCGCCAGAGTTCATGACCATTGATAGGGTTGTAAGAATACGCTGCTTTCGAGCCGAGACTGATGAGTTCCCAACGACCATTGATTAAAACGGCTTGCGGAGTCGAAAAGGCCTTGCGGAAATCACCATCCGCGGCGATCTTTCCATCGGGTTCGATGTCCTGAAAATCAATCGAGCGGTTGGTTTTCCAGACGGTTTTCCCGGTTCGCTTGTCGAGAGCGATGACGAACTGACGATCGCTGCCATCGAAGTTCATGATGACCAAATTGCGAAACAGAATCGGCGATGATCCAGCGCCGCGAAAGTGATTGCACTCAAGGTCGCGTCGCTGCCACAAAACCTTGAAGCTGTCGGTATCAATGCAAGCAGTGCCAGGTGATCCGAACGTAACATAGACTCGCCCTTTCTCAATGACAGGGGTTGGTGAAGCATAGGTGTTGAATGAATGGGCAAATTGTGGATGTTTGACATCAAATAGCTTCAGGTCGTGCTCGTGTTGGTGTTGGTGCTTAGATAGATCTGTTGGGCTGATGCTTATATAGATCTAAGAGTAAAAGTCAACGAACTCAAGCCTGACCCCTTTCTACGGTCCAACCGAACAGGAGTGATGTTGTTCTGCAGCTGTCAATGAGTCATAGCACTCGTGACAGAGTAGTGTGCTTCATTCGGCACTCGAATATAAACACGGCACTCCTGACGGAGTGCGACAGCATTCATCACCGAACGATCTGGTCCAGCTGACGAACATCAAGACCCGCTTCGCGATAGTACTTCCTTGTCAGCTCCAGCGTGGTGAATCCATCCTCATAGGCACCAAACCCACCGTTCACCGATTTGTCCAGATAGATAAGGCCGCCCTCCACTATGAAAATGATTATCGCTGGTTCTGGCGAGTCCTCAGTGACAACCAACGTGTGAGCCTCACCGGCGGGTTCGTAGATAAACGTTCCGGGCTTTGCTATCCACTCATGCTCAAGGTATCGCCAATGACCACGCATCGTATAGCCACGAACTGTACCGACGTGGTAATGAGTCCCCAACATTGCGCCCGGCAGCCCTTTTAGCACTACACTGAATCCGCCGGAGGTAACATTAAAGCAGCATGGCTGGAACCAGACACCGTCAGCGTAAGGCACCCACAGACGGTCATCTTCCAGGTTGGTATTAATAATGAAGTGTCCGCGGCTCCTTTGATTCGAATCGAGACCGTCGGTGAAACTATTGAAGGCAGTGATCGGCATGCGTTCTCCTTTTGGCTCAAGGATGACTATCAAATATCAAATCGTCGAGTGAAGCCTCCATCGGGCATCAAAGTGCTGCCCGTGATGATCAGAGGACATCCGCAGATTACGCAGATTCACACAGATCGTAGGTCATTACGCGTTAGCCTGCGTAATCTGCGGAATCTGTGTAATCTGCGGATGGATCTTCATTTCGCCCGCGCCGAGCCTGAACAACCCACGTAGTAGCGACTTCAGTCGTTTTTGATCCCAAGGTCATAGCAGTGGATCCAACCGGAAACGACTGAAGTCGTTACTACGTGGATATCTATCCGATACTACAACAGGATTGCATTGGCTGATAGTCCCTGACTCATCTCTGTTCATCCGACTTTGCCAATGCGACGCGGCGCTGCAGATCCAGGAAGCGCGGGTCATCGCGAATTTCATCCAACAACGGATCTGTATCAATCCAGGCGAAGAATGGCGCCCGGTCCGCAAAGTCTCTTTCGATTGCCGCGAACGCCTCGTCTTTCTCCCCAAGGGCCAGGCAGGCAACCGCCAGAAAGTAGCCCGGAACATAGCTGCGGGCAGCATCGGCCTTCAATGCTTCGCGCAGCTTGATCGCTTCAGCACGATTTCCAGATCGCGCGAGCGAAATAATCAGCTGCGATTTTGCGTACGGCGATTCGTTCAACTCGAGAGACTTACGACATTCCGAGATTGACTCTTGATACATTCCCTTTTCATAGTAGACCCACCCAAGGAGATAACGCGCGTAGTAAAAATTCGGATCCAGGGAAAAGGTGTGTTGGACCTGCCGCAAAGCCTCGTCATAACGTCGCAGCAGAATAAGATTCCAGGCCGTGTCCGCACTTATGATAGTTGAAAGCGGGTCGAGTTCTTCAGCTCTATGCGCCGCAGCGATGGATTCGTCGCCGCGATTTTGAAACGCCAGCACGTTGCCCAGCCAGTGATAAGCGGTCGCATAGTTTGGTTTGAGTTCAATGGCGCGACGAAGCTCCTTTTCTGAGGCCAGTTGGTCCCCCACGTAGCCGCTCAAGTAAACACTTAGTGCCGCATGGGCTTCAGCAAGTGATTCATCGAGTTCCAGTGCTTTGACTGCAGCCGCCTTTGCCCGCGGCATACTTTCTTTCGGTGGACCAACGCTATAGTTTGCGAAAAGAACATACGCTTCCGCTAATCCGGAATAGGCGAGCGCAAACCCGGGGTCTTTTGAGATTGCCTGCTTGTAGTATTCAGCCGCCTGACTCAACCCATCGACTGTACGTTTGTTCCAGTAGAAGCGGCCCTTGAGATAAAGCTGATAAGCCTCGTTGTTTTCGGTATGCCGCCTTTTTGCGGTTCGGCCGTCATCGCCAGATAACTTCAATTGCAACTTGTCGGTAATAGCTGTAGCGATCTCCCGCTGCGTTGCGAGAAGGTCTGACATCTTGCGCTCATACTGCTCGCCCCAGACCAGCTTGTTGTATCGCGCATCGATAAGCTCGGCGCTGATCGCCAAATTATCGCCACGCTTCACCAATCGCCCTGTCATAACTGCATTCACACCCAAAGCGCCGGCGATTGCTTTCACGTCTGGTTCTTTCCCTTTGTAACGCAGGACGGAACTTACCGGGCTGACTTTCAGATTTGCAATTTGCGACAGACGATAGATCAACGACTCCGCCAAACCATCCGAGAGATAATCAGCATCCGGATCATTGCTCCTGTTCTCGAAGGGCAGCACCGCAATGGACTCGATGGCGACCTCAGTGTCCCGAGCGTGCGAATAAAAACTATAGCCAATAACCGCTATAACTATGACCAGCACCAGAACGACTGCCGCAAGTTTGTGCTGTTTTATCCCAGTGACGATGTATTCGGCGCTCGAAGTTGTGCGAATCTGCTCGCCGGTGGTTGCAACTGCATTAGTCTGTGATCTCGTCCCGGCCGAGGCATTGCCACTGACGCTCCGCACGGCGGGAGCGATCGTACGCTCGATCTCTGCATCCACGTCCAGTTTGCGTCTCAGGTTTCGCAGATCAATCAGTAGATCTCGTGCGCTCTGGTAGCGATCATTCTTATCTTTGGCCAGACATTTGAATACGATCTCATCCAATCGCTCTGGCACACCTTCAACCTGCTGGGTCAGCGGCAAGGGCTCAGTTTCCTGGATTGCTATGATTTGCCGGTGAATGTCTTTTCCTGGGAATGGAAGACACCCGGCGATCATCTCATAGAGCACGACACCAAGGCTCCAGATATCAGTGCGTTGGTCCACACCTCTGCCCACGGACTGTTCTGGTGACATATAACTGACCGTGCCCATTACCATTCCCGGATGCGTATGAATAAACACCTGGGTCGCCGCGTCCTCGGCGGAGTCGCTTTGATCTATCCCGGCCGCGGAGGCAGGAGGTTCTGACAGTTTCGCCAGGCCGAAATCGAGTACCTTGACGATCTGATCTTTGCGAACCATCACGTTCTCCGGCTTGAGATCGCGATGTGTGACGCCAGCCTCGTGCGCTGCGCTCAACGCCGCAACAACCTGAACTGTTACATCCAATATGTCGATTAATTTCAAACGACGGCTCGAGAGATAGTCACGCAGCGTCACTCCATCGACGTACTCGGTGGCGATGAAGGAAGCTGATTTTGTTTGTCCAAATTCGTGAACAGTGAGGATGTTCGGGTGATTGAGGTTTGAGACGGTGCGAGCTTCCTGGGTGAAGCGCTGCAATCGATCCTTGTCTTTGGCGACCTCTATCGGAAGGATCTTGAGCGCTACGTTACGGCCGAGTTCGGAAGTATCCTGAGCGAGGTAGACTTCACCCATCCCGCCCGCGCCGAGTCTTCTGACGATGCGGTAATGCGACAGGATAGTATTGGCCGCGAGTTCCTTATTCACAAGCGATACAACCTAAGGCAAACCCATGCGCCGCACCAGGTCCTTGAACCGCGAGTCGGTGCGAAGAGTATCCAGCCGCGCGTCGGTTGGTAAATAAACCGGCAAGTAATACCCAGATAAACGGACCCCATTCCACCCTCACCAATCTACGAGAGAATCTGGTATTGAGAAAAGGTCTTATTGATGAGGGTCGCTCGTGATCCTTGGTTCATTCCCATCGCTTCAACACTCTAAGGACGATACTCGCTTTCGAGGTTTGATTTGATCTCCGATTCGGTAAACCACACCGGCTTCAGTTCGTGATTCGCGAACAATCCTATCTGATCGCGGCTGTGCTTTGAATCCGGGTTCGCCGTCTGTCCGTATGCCAACACCGAATAAGCTTTCACCGGCTTTGAGAACTCGACTATTATTACCCACCCATCGCCAAATCCCTGCAGAGGTTCGTTTGAGGAAACCCAACCTGCGATCTGTTTACCGTCAGGCATCGCTCTGAAACCCACCACTCGAAATGCGCCGTACGTGCCTACGATTCCGTCTGCCGGCAGATCAACATCTTTAAATCTGAAGCGATGCACCTGTCCCCACGCTACCGCTTCCGAACCGAAGGTCTCGCGAGTCCATTTCACCGCTTCTTCAAAAAGCTTCACCGCCAAAGCCGTGTCAGAAATGCCTGATGGTGTTCTTGCCGGATTCTGACTGTTCCATTCGACGGCGTACGGTTTCTTTGTCGCGCGAAGATAGTTATCCACGAATCGCTGAAACAGCACCGCCCCCTTTGCATCCGCCGAAGCGGTGTTGTCCCAGGATTCGAGCACTGCGAGGCCTTTGCGCAGATCATCCGATGGTGCCGGCGTGGCTCTGATCGCTTTGATCAAATCGGGCTTGAGCCGATCCGCAATCAACATTTTCGTGTTGAATTTCATTCGCTTCACATCATCAAGCGAGAACCTCGATTGGCGTTCGAGCATTTCGAGAGCAAGCTGCGGCCTGAGCGCAAGCTCACTACGCTCGAAGTAAGATCTGAACTTTGTCGGATCGATACGGTCTTTTAGCGATGTGTACCAGGGAGGATTGTTGCAATTCTGAATGTAGCCGCCGCTCGGATTGAGCAAGCTCGGAAAATCAACCATCGGGTGCAAACCCTGCCAGAGATACCTGGTCGTATCGCCCGGGACATCCAGTTGGTAGCTTGTGCCGTCATCGACTCGTCTGGGAATGTGCGCGTTCCACTGGTAAAGGATATTCCCGTCGCGATCCGCATAAGTGAAATTGGAGTAGTTCAGCAAACCGAGCTTGATTACTCCGAGCCATTCGCGGATGTTGCGAGTTTTGCTCAGACGATAGAAACCCTCGAAGTGCCGGAACGATTCGAGCTGAGCTGCGCGGTACGCAAAGGCCAGATCTTTTGTGCGATAGATTATCGGTCCAAGGTGCGACTCATCGTAAGTCCGCTTCTCGCTCTTGAGCGAACCGTCAGCGGCCTTGATCTCGACGGTCACTTCGTTCTTGTTGAGCGGTAGACTCTGGCCTTCGAAGAAATAATGATCAGCTTTGTTAGGATCGAGCTTGAGCGCGTAGATGTCTTCCTGGTCCGGGTTGTTGTTGGTAGTGACCCATCCCAGATGTTCGTTGAATCCGGCTCGCAGCACCGGGATGCCGGCCAGCGTCGAACCGAAAAAGTTTATTTTGCCCGGTACGGTTACCTGTGCTTCCCAGTAGAGCGATGACCAGTTCAGATGCGGATTGCCTAGCAGAATCGGTTTGCCGGAAACCGTTCGTGAGCCGGACAACGCAAGGGCATTCGACCCCGGCGATTCGGTATCAGTGATGAATGACCCGCTCGATTCATCAAGATCGCGACCCGGCTGGGAGGGCGTCGGTTGCGGAGCATCGGGATACTTTGCCTTAAGCGCTCGCATCGTCGCAGCATCGATTGCGGAGTTGACTGCGCCTGATCTGCCGTTGGCCAATACGTCAACGCCATCAAAAGACGGAATCCATGTCGGCAGTCCCTGACGGTGCTTCGAGACGTAATGATTTATGCCGGCCGCAAACGCGTTGTAGATTTTCTGCATCAGCGGATCGAGCTGGCCGAAGTTTTTCTTGCAGACCTCCAGGTTATCGAAGCGCTTCATCAGGAAGTCGCCTTCTTGTCCTTGCCCAAGATATTTTGCAGCTTCGCCGCGCGCGGCAATCAGACGACGAACAATCGGCAAGCAGTGATCTTCGGCTTGGGCGTATCCGAGTGCGAAAGCCGCTGATTCTTCTGTTTTGGCGAGAATATGAGGGATGCCGTATGTGTCACGTCGAATAGTGACCTGCTCGGCGAGACGTTCGGAGTCAGTTTTCGAGTCCTTTGCTATCGCGCGAATGATGCCGAAGCTCAAACTAATCGCAAACGACAACGCCACAATGCAAATGATGATTCGCTTCACTATTTCAACCTCAAGAATTGCCGATTTGCTTGCCAATTGCCGATTTGCGAATTCCGACTTCCAATTTTTACTTGCCTACGGATTCTCTTGCGAGCGCAATGGCGGTCAGCAATCGGCAATCGCAAACCGGCAATCCCCAATCCCCAACCCTAATCCCCAACCCCTATCTCCCTAGATTGATAAGCCACAGGTCGCCTGTAATTCGTCCGTGCGAATAGATCAATGCTCGACCGTCTCTTGAAATCTGCGGGTCCTCGAGAAACAGTCCGGACTCGGGAAAGTTCGTAACTTTCTGTGGTTCGGCTTGTCGCCAGTTTTGCGCCGGACCAGGTACGCGGTAGATGTTCTTATGATCGAGTTGAAAGTAGAGCCAGTTGCCGGACGGCGATACTGACGGATGATAGTCCTGGTGAGGGGTTGCAATTACAACGCGCGACTCGCCGCCTTCAACAGGTATAGCGCGCAGGTCGATGTTACCGTTCGGGTTAGATTGATAAATTAGCCATTTGCCATCAGGACTAAAAGTGTAAATGGGTACCACGCCAGTTTCATTCGTTACTTGACGCGCAGTGCCGGTGG
>DATFWY010000204.1:0-5116 GCA_035258805.1 Blastocatellia bacterium
GGCCCAGGAAAAACTGATCAAGGCGTCGCCGATTCCTTACACGATTCTGCGCGCGACGCAGTTCTTTGAATTCGTTGGACGCATCGCTGATGACGCGACCAGCGGGCAGACCGTTCACCTGCCCTCAGTGTTATTTCAGCCCATCGTCTCGGACGACCTCGCTGCTGCCGTCGCCAAAATCGCCGTCGCCAAGCCGTTGAATGGAACCATTGAGATAGCTGGGCCAGACGCGATCCCGTTTGACGAGGTCGTGCGCGAATACCTCGCGGCGCATCATGATCCCCGCACTGTCGTGACAGACGAGCAAGCGCGCTACTTCGGCACGACGCTTGAAAAGCGGAGCCTGGTCCCTGGCGAGAATGCGCTACTGGGTTCCTGCCATTTCGCAGACTGGCTTAACCGCACCGCCCCGCAGCACTGAACCGCTTATCACAAACCAAACCTCAACCAAACCCATATACCAGAAAGAAACATGACAATGAAACGAATCCAAACTTCAAAACCAGGCAGGATTCTGCACTTCATTCACGCACTTATTGTTTGCGCAGTCATCGCCGCTGTCGGCGTGGGCTCAGGGATGGCCGCTGACGAAGGTGCAAAGGCTACGGTCGTCTTCGACCACGCTATCCCCAATGTGCCTGGAAAAAGTATGAAGGGTATCCTCGTCGAATATGGTCCCGGCGTTGTGTCGCCGGGCCACATACATCCCAAATCTGCTTTCATCTACGCAACAGTTCTCGAAGGAGCGATCCGAACTTCGGTCAATGATGGGCCGGCCGTTGTTTACAAAGCCGGGCAGAACTTCCCTGAGATGCCAGGTGATCGGCACACTCTTGATGAGAATGCGAGCAAGACCGAACCCGCCAAGTTGCTCGCCGTGTTCGTGGTGGATACCGACACGAAAGAACCACTGCTAACGCCGATCCACAACCACAAATGAATATCGACGCCAGTAACGCGCACGATGTGAAGTCAACTCTAGCTTGCTTCACAGACGATGGAGTGGTGCGCGACGAGAATGAAACACATCGCGGACAGATCGACATTGAACACTGGCTGTTAACGACCATCAAAAAATGCAAATTCCAATTCAAAGCGCTAAGCTCACAAGAACGCGACAACGAAACCGTCGTTAGCATCGAAGTATCCGGCGCCTTCCCCAGCAGCCCGATCTCGCTTGATTACCACTTCAATATCACGAACGACAAAATCAGCTCGCTGATGATTGATTCCTGAATCGCTTCGTGACGATCATTACTGATAAAGCTCGAGGGGTGTGGCTGAGATCGTAGTTTGACCAACTTCAATCAGATATCCATCCGGGTCGCGTATGTAACACCGTATCTCCGTTGCGTGAACTTTTGGCTCGGTGATGAATTTTGCCCCGCGCGAACGCCAGAGATCGTAGCAACGTTGGATGTCGGCAACGCGGAGATTGATAAACGAACTTAGCCTGTTGAGATCTTTTGGCGGCGACGCAATAACCTCAGGCTTGTCGTCCGTCGGCCCACCGCCCTCGTTGATTGTCATCCAAATGTTTGCGAACCGCAGGAGAGTAGGCTTGCCTTCTCGCAACAACGTGGCACCAAAAACATCACGATAAAACGCCACCGAACGAGCGATGTCGGCGACAATCAGGGTTACGGTTACAATAAATTCTGATTCGGAATCGTTCGGGTTCACATTGGCTAGATGGTGGTAACTTTATGGATCGAATGCTTGGTTAATTCGGAAGAAGAGCAAATTTGAGCTAACCCGCTGAAAGTCGCTATGAAAACGGCCCTTCGCAATCGCTGCCGGGAAACATAATCATGATTAAGGAGAAGCAACATGAACGGTTTTGATTCTTTGCTAAGACGCAATAGAGATTTTGCATCTCAACAATCTGCCGCGGGCACTCTGATGCCCTCACTCCCGCGGGCGCTGCCAAATGTAAAAGCAATCATTATCGGTTGCGCTGATATGCGTGTAGATCCTGCTCACGTACTTGGGATTAAACCGGGCGAGGCCGTCGTGATGCGCAACATCGGCGGTCGAATCACGCCGGGGTTGTTGGAGCAGTTGGGACTACTTGGGCGGATCGGCGAGGTTGCCGGGGAGATTGCTGGTGGCGGTGGTGAATTTCACATTATCGTGCTTCACCACACCGATTGCGGCATCACTCGTCTGGCGGGCGACTCCGCCATGTTGGCGCATTATTTTCAGATACAGGATGCGGAACTCAAGACAAAGGCGGTCACCGATCCTCGGGCTGCGGTTAAAGCCGATGTTGCTTTACTCCGGGCAGTTCCGGCGCTGCCGAGCGAGTGGCTGATATCGGGCCTCGTCTATGACGTGGCAACCGGACTCGTTGAGATCGTCGTGCCGCCGACGCCGATCCGCCCTGCCGCACAAAACAATGCGGCCTGGTCTTAATAACGGAGAAACGCTTTATGCATAACGCTATTCCGCTCATCCTGGCTGCTCTCATAGCTGTGGGGATCATTGTTATCGGTTGTTTCTACCTTGTATCTCCTGAAAGAATCTCAGGAACCTTTGGTCTTAAGCCGCCTGCATCCGATGCTGACACTCGTGCCTGGCTTCGTCCGAAAGGAATTCGGGACGTCGCATCTGGATTGATCGTGCTGATCATGATGCTGACGGCGGAAAGGCGCTTGTTAGGCCTCACACTACTCGTGTTCGCCATCATCCCTTTTGGCGACATGTCAATCGTTCTGGGGTCGGGCGGGTCGAAGTCGCGAGCGTTCTCGATTCATGGCGTAACCTGCGCGGTGATGCTTGTCGTCGGCCTCTTGTTGATCCATGCCATTTGAGCGGTGACGGTTAAGAAAGAGGAGGCACAATGAACCATTGGATGTGGCTAGTATCTCTAATTGGCATTCTGTGCACAGCCGTGCTGTGTGGCACCGATATCTTCTTTTTGACGGTCGGCCGTCCCGCTCTCAAATTCGCTTCGTCATCTGCCGGAACCGAAGTTATGGGTTTTCTCCACCTGTTCGGCGACGCACGGATGCCGATCTGGGGCGTCTTGGCGATCTTGTCAAACATCTTGCTGGCCGCGTTAAGTAGGAGTGAGCAGCGCTGGTTCTATTTGGCGTCGCTCTTAATGCTGATTCTGTTCGTTGTTGCCTATGCTTGCTTGTCAAAACCAATTAATCAGATTCAAACCGAAGCGGCAAAAACCGGAAAAAACCTCAAGAATGGCCGAGAGCTACAGGCCTCGTGGGATAGATCGTTAATGATCCGTGTTCCGCTTCTCGTTGTCTCCCTGCTAGCCCAGTGCCTCGTATTGTTAATCGCTTCTGCGTAAATGCCCATTTGGTCGATCGACGCGCGGCCTTCATCACATCTTGCTGACGTTTTGCTGACATTGCTTCAAGCAATCACATAGCCGCCATCGGCGAGCAGGCCGTGGCCCGAGACAAAAGTTGAATCGTCTGAGGCGAGAAAGGCCACAACCTTGGCCATTTCTTCCGGAGTGCCCATTCTGCCAGGGACGGAGGCAGTACCGAAGTCTTGCTTCACCTTTTGAGACGGCCAGATACGGTCTTGGAAGGGCGTGTCAATAAGACCGGGACAGATCGCATTGACTCGGACTCCCTGCTTAAACCACTCAATCGACGCAGTCTTGGTGAGGCCGAGAACAGCGTGCTTGCTCGCAATATAAAGGCCAGCATTGGCGAATCCGATCACTCCGCCCATAGAGGCGTTATTGATGATGGTTCCCGAACCCTGGGCCAGCATGGCTTTGGCTTCATGTTTCATGGACCAGAAAACGCCGCGTACATTTGCGTTGAAAATCGTATCGTAGACCTGATTCGATTGTTCAACGAACGGCGTGAACTCGCCTTCGGTGCCCGCGTTGTTAAACGCAATGTCAAGACGACCATAGGCCTTGATAGTTGCTGACACGAGATCGATCACATCTTTTTCGACATTCACGTCGGCAACACTCGCTGTAGCTTCCAAACCCTCTCTCTTGATTTGGGCGACGAGGCTATCAATCTCCGAGCGAGGCGCGCGCTGGCGACGACTTTTGCACCGCGCCGGGCAAATTCCAGAGCAGCGGCGCGTCCAATTCCAGAGCTGGAGCCTGTTACTAGCGCGACTTTATTTTCCAAGGTTTTAGGTGTTTTCGATGTGGTTTTCATTTTTTCTGGGCAATTGAGAGATCGCGTCATTCAAATCTTTGTAGCCAATGATGCAAAGAACCGGTCCAAAATCTCCCCGCGCTATTATCATGCAGCCTGGCTCCAATCAGCACGGCAGCAACCGCCCAACGCTGAACATCGAACCCGTAGCGGAGCGATTCGGCCGGTTACGCTAATTTGACTGGCTTTGCGAGGACTCCGTTGGTTTTAGCGCTGCCGCTCCAAAATTCACGCTAAATCGTTTGCACCAAATGGACACGGCCCGGTATCTCGTTAGGTCGAGGTCGTTGGCGAGGGTGTAATTCTGGTCGCCGATGTTACCCTTGATCACTCCGAGATCAACGAAACCGGCCTTTTCCACTGCGTCCGCGTCCTTTGCGTCGTCAGCCGCAACCATGTAGACGTGAACATCGGGACCATTTGATGTGCTGAAGTTCGTAAATCGGAGAACATGTGTTTTATCTCCCGTCTGATAGATGGTTGCCATGCCTTTTGTCGGGTGCAAAATGCTATAGAAGGTTCCGGATTCCAAGGGTCTTGGCGATCGCCCGCCTTCGGTCGGCATCGCTTCGTCAACGCGACGATTAACCACGAGCCGTTCCGGCCGGAAAAAATACCACGCGACTAAAACCGCGAGCGCGGCAACAGGAATCGCAACCTTTATCCATTTTTTCATCTTCGTATCTCCTTTCATTTTCTTTCTCCAAGGGGGCCGTCAGGGAAATCAATCCTTGGTTCTGTTCAAGCGAGATGGCCTGCGTGGCTTCCAAAATGATCTCCACCACTTTCTCCGGCGCGCTGAGGAGTGGGGTATGATCAACCGGCAAGGACCGTGTGGTAGCTCCCATCCGTCCTGCCATGAAATGCTGCGTCTTAGGATTGATCATGCGGTCTTCTTCCGCGATTAGAAACCAGGACGGCTTTGATCTCCAAGAAGGCTTCGGAGCCGGCTCCTGGATGCACTT
>DATFWY010000205.1:0-6837 GCA_035258805.1 Blastocatellia bacterium
GTCTAGCTTTTCGAATACAGATCTAACACTCGTTCGATCGCTCGGCGACAAACTGCGCAGAATGACTGGCTGCGGGTGAACATAATGCAATCCACCTCCGGCCGGTAGTAACCCTTCGCTTCGTACATAGCTCCTTCAAACGCGCCAACTTTGCCGACGTACTTTTCCTTAGCGAAAAACTTGATCTCAAAATCGCGATTCTCGCGAAAGAGCGCTTCCATCTCTGATTCCGGTCTGTTCTCCGCGCGGATCTGCGCCCGCCTCTTGCCGTAATCGCGAGAGTGACTCTCGTATTCCTCCTTCTGCCACGGAGTAGGAATCGGCGTACCAGACGAGACAAGATCCTTCCATTTCAGACTGGCGGGGTCGAGCAATGCCGTAACGTTTGGCTCCCAGGGTTCGGTCTTTACCGAAGGCGTAGTGTAAGCCACTGGCGATGTGTAGTACTCGTCAGCTAGCCCTGCGAAATGATGTCCGAACTCGTGGACGAAGATGTACGGGGCCTGCTCACTGTCCGCGGCGACAGTGCTGTACAGACCAAAAATCCCGCCGCCGCCATAAGTGCGCGAGTTTGTGATGATCTCGATGAACTCGTATGGTGCAAACTGGGCGACGTTTCGAAGCGCGCGATTCTCAAATGTCAGAACGTATCGCTCGGAGCCGAACGCATCGTAGCTTGCGCCGAGGGGCGACGCTCGATGGATTCCCGTCGACGGCCGCGAAATCCCGGATTGTTCAGCGGCGGGACACAATGCCCAGACGTTGAAGTCTCTCCGACGTTCTTTGTACGGCGATGCCGCGAAAAGGATTTCCAGCAACCTTCGGGCGTCTTTCTCGAATTTGCCACGTTCAGAGGCAGTGTAGCCGTCGCCAAGAATCAGGAAATCGACCTTGCCCGCAGGATCGCCACTTTTCTGTAGCTCGATCAACGGGCCAGGAGCTGCGACCTTCGAAGAGTCTACAAACATGTCTTTCGGATCGACGATGGTCGACCATAGTTCACGAAAGGCGTTGGCTGAATCTCTCTTTTTTAAGATCACCTGTACTGGCGTCTGGGGTGCAGGAAATCGAAGAGACTCGTGAAAGGTGCGATTTGCAGTCTTGGCCTCATCGGTGGTCTCCCACTCGCCGTAGATCGATGCAAAGCCGCGAGAATATAGAAGCCGATTATTAGTGCGGTCGCGGACTTCGAACAGGTACTTGCCTAGATTTGTTTCATCGATGTTTTTCTGAGGGTTGCCGGGCCAGGGCAGAGGCTCGATGACGACCCGATCGAGGCTGAACATTTCCTGTGAAGCGTTACCAGTATGGTAGTAATCGAGCCTCATTGTCGGCGAGGCCGCCTCAGCAGTTGCACAAAAAGACAGCAACACCAAAAGGGCAAACAAGACAGCGGTTTTCTTGGGCATAACCGAATTGTACCAGATCCCACATCCAGCAAAATCATCTGCGTAATCTGCGTAATCTGCGGATAAAATTCCTTGACCGCAAGACAGGGTTACAGCGTCGGCGGACAAATCGAAGGTCCACTGTTTTTTGAATGACAGTTATTTTGGGAAGCGTTGCCTGAGACTGAGAACCATGCGCTGATATTCCAAGTGGATGCTACCAAAATTTATCAGCAGGGCTCGTTCAATGTTGGTCGCTTTGAGGTAGTTGATAACCTGTGCATGTTCTTTTGAGCTAAGTTTATCTAATGCCTTCAGTTCTACGATTACTGCTCCGAAACAAACGAAATCTGGTTCGTATTTTACATCCAGCAAACCATCTTTGTACGCGATAGGGATCTCGACCTCTCGCTGAAAGGGAATACCGCAAAGCGTAAACTCTCTTGCGAGGGCCTCCTGGTAAACCGGCTCCAGAAATCCACATCCCAAGATGTTATGTACCTCCATCGCGGCTCCAATAATCGAGTAGGTTTGAGGATCGCGGACCTTATCCGCAGATGAGGCAGATTTCGCAGATTGTACAGATTGATTACTGTTGGTCATTTTCCTTTTCCAATTGGTTCGAACGTTTCTTTATACCTGTGTGTTCTCGTTTCTGGATCCTAGCCGACTTGGGACAAACCATACTTGGGCTGCTTTCGCACGATTTCGATTAGCTTCGATGTTTCCCGAGTGTTGCGTTGCTCGCTCAATATTCGGTCGGCCTCTTGCTTAGCAATCTCGAGCAATTCGTGATCTCGGATGATGTTGCCGACACGAAACGCGGGCAATCCCGATTGCCGCGTCCCCAGCACCTCACCCGGACCACGTATCTCAAGATCCTTTTCGGCAATCTTGAAACCGTCACTGGTCTCTTCCATTATCGTCAAACGTTCGCCGGCCTCTGGAGAACGACGATTTGCAGCGAGCAGTATGCAATAACTCTGTTCGTCGCCACGTCCGACGCGGCCCCTCAGCTGATGAAGCTGCGAGAGCCCAAATCTTTCCGCGTGCTCAACTACCATAATGCTCGCGTTCGGCACGTCCACGCCGACTTCGATCACCGTAGTAGAAACCAGGATGTGAATCGCTCCCATTCGAAACTCATCCATAACCGCATCTTTCTCTTCCTGTTTCATTCGACCATGGATTAACCCGACACGAAAATTTGGAAACACCGAGGTCTGCAGGTGCTCGGCCATTTGAGTAGCGTTGAGTAAATCCAGCTTCTCGGACTCCTCAACAAGCGGGTAAACCACATAAACCTGTCCGCCGGCGCGAATCTGTTTGTCCAAAAATTGATAGATCTTTCGGCGAGCGTCCTCACCACGAACTCTCGTTATCACCTCCTTTCGACCTGGCGGCATTTCATCAATGACTGAGAGATCCAGATCTCCATACACGCTCATCACCAGCGATCGCGGAATTGGCGTGGCAGTCATCACCAGCACGTCGGGGTTGTAGCCGCGCTTCATCAATTCAGCGCGCTGCATTACACCGAATCGATGCTGTTCATCGATCACAACAAACCCGAGCTTCTGAAATGCGACTGCTTCCTGAATCAGAGCATGTGTGCCTAACGCAAGGTCGACTTCGCCCGATTCGATGTCCGCTTGAAGCTGGCGCTTGCGAGCGGTGGAAAGTGATCCAGTGAGTAATTCAACACGGTATGATGTCTTCTCAACTAATCGTTTGACGGTTCGAGCATGTTGTTCAGCGAGGATTTCGGTCGGAGCCATGATGGCTACCTGATAACCGTTCTCGATTGCGATGATTGCTGCCTGAACGGCAACGATGGTTTTTCCGGACCCCACGTCGCCTTGCAGCAGTCGGTTCATTGGCTTCGAACCGGTCATATCCGCAACGATTTCTCCTAACACTCGTTTCTGCGCGTCAGTAGGTTTGAACGGCAGAATCGAGCGGACCGCGGTCCGTACTCGATCATTAACTTCGATGACGGTTCCTTTCGCGGCCTGCTCGCGTCCTTGCCGACGCAGCCCCATTGCGAGCGACAACCAGAAGAACTCTTCAAAAATCAGCCTTCGATGCGCGGGCGAGGCAAAACGGTTGTAGCTTTCGAGTGGAGCATCATCAGCGGGGAAATGGACCTGCCGGAATGCTGCGGCCATCGATATCAGCTTGTTCCGGTCTAGAACATCCTGTGGAAGTGCGTCCTCTATGTCTGAGAAGTCTAGACGGGCGAGGACATAGTGCATGATCGAGCGAAGTTGTTTGGTTCGAATTTCGCCAAGTTTTCTATAAACCGGAACGCGTCTACCGGTGTGAATCGGGTCTGCATCTTCATCATCCAGCGTGAATTCGTAATCAGGATTCTCAACCTCAAAAAACCCTCTACGGTTGCGTTTCCACTGCCCATACAACAACACACGCCGGCCCTGCTTAAATGAACTCTGAAGATACGCCTGGTTCCACCAGAAAGCTCGAACCTGCCCAGTGGCGTCGGTACCTGAGATCTCGAAAATCCGGAGCCTTCCGCCCTTGACTGGATATGTGCCTGCGATCTTGACATCGACTTGTATAGTCGCCCACATCCCATTCTGCAGATCGCGGATCCTTGCGAGGTTCGATCGATCTTCATAACGCATTGGCAGACAGTGAATGAGATCTTCGACTGTGACGTGATGAGCATCGCCGCCGGTTGTCATTCCAGCAACACCTTGAGCGAGCTTCTGAGCGGTCTTGAGGGCGACTCGCGGAATCTCATGAAGATGGAGTTTGTAAAGTGGGGTGGATAATTTGAGCAACGAACAGCCTCTTGGAGAGCTAGCTAGTACCCAGGTTTGAGTAATTCTATGAGCGCCCGTGTCACCGGTCAAGAAACTGATCCGCAGATTACGCAGATTACGCAGATGATTATTAAAAAAAGAGGGCTGGCGATTGCCAGCCCTTAAAGACCATTAACGAAAACGAAATTAGGCAACTACGCTGCAATTCGTGGTACTGAGGTGACCTTCATCGCTTGCAGCGCGTCCAGGGCCGCCGCTGCTCTTGCCGCCTCAGAATCATCCCGATAAAACGCAAGTTTCTGCGTCTCGTCGCTAAAATCGACCACTACCACATCTCCAACTCTCAACTGCCCGGTCGCCGACAGATTCGCGAGCGCATTCACCAGGAATCTCTCAATGGCGCGCTTCAAGTGCCGAGCGCCGTAACGGTACTCGATCCCCTCCTGCAGTAGGAACTCCCGGGCGCTGTCCGTCACAGAAATCAAGAACCGCGAACCAGTCCCTTCGTCTACTCGACGCTGCACAGCTTTGAGCTCCAGATCGAGGATCTGACAAAGCTCCTGATGTTTCAGGCTGCGGAAGACCACGATCTTGTCTATGCGATTCATAAACTCCGGCGAGAACTTCCTCTTCGCTGCCTCTGAAGCAGTGCGATAGATCTTCTGATCGAGTTCATCAGCCGCCATGCTCCCACCCTTAGCCGGAGCGAAACCAATCGACCCGGTGATTAAATCGCTCATTTCCTTCGCGCCGAGGTTCGATGTCATAAAAATCATCGTTTGAGAGAAGTCGACGCGGCGATTGTCTCCCAGGGTAAGCGTCGCCTTGTCCAGTATTCCAAGCAGCAACTGCCACAAAGCATCTGACGCCTTCTCTATTTCGTCGAAGAGTACCAGCGTGAAGGGATCACGTTCGGTGCGATTCCTCTCGAGGTTCTCCTGGGTCAGCAGAGGCGAGGTCTCTCGATGACCAAGATAGCCCGGCGGCGAACCGATGAGCTTCGCGATCTCGTGCGAATGCTGAAATTCTGCGCAATCGATCTTTATCACCGCATTGCGATCACCAAAAAGGATCTCCGCCGCTGCCTCGACGACGTGAGTCTTTCCCGATCCCGTTGGACCCAGGAATAGCATCGATCCCAGCGGGCGGGTTGAGTTTGTGAGACCTGCTTGAAATACCTGATACAGCGATGTGATTGCTCGGATAGCTCGATCCTGCCCAACCACTCGATTGCGGAGACCTGTTTCGAACTGCGCCGCAATGGCGCTCTTGCTTGTAGGATCGAGGGCTACCAGTTTTCGTTTTTGAGCGTTGCTAACCATTTCTCTTTTTCTCGCTTTCCGCGCCCATTCCTAGCTTTCCCTCTTGTCGGCCCTAAAAAACGATTGGTTCAATTGCCAACGGCGACTGCTTTTACGATCCCATCAATCGCCCGCCTCATCCCTGATCGGGGTGCGGCTGTCGTCTTTTCAGCAAGTTTGATGCCTTTCTGAACACCCTAGTTGCTGCACCACTTTACGACGTCCAAAGACTGGCTTACGCTGACACAGCCTGTTTGCAAGTAACACGGGTTTTATGCCCTTAGACGACACTGCACTTGAGTGCATAGTGAAGCTGCTCACGAGCGTTCACAGAAACTGCCAGCGTCAAAAGACAATTCATGTCACCCCAATAAAGGAGACGCGGACCGTTTTGCGTCTTATTCAGGAATGTTGTCTCTCCGAGAAAAGAGTCTGATCGGGCGGCGCTCTTGAGCAGCCGCCAGACCATTCGCCCATTCCTACACTCTATTAGTTGAGGAGCCGACCCGAGAGACTGATACAAGAATTCACAACTGATCATCTCGCAAAACGTACCCGTGATGAGGACCGTGAGCTGTCGTGACTATGTACGATGAGATATCATTGCGACCGATGTAGATTGCCACACCTGTGGGAATTGCATTCAGAATAACTGGGGAGAAAAGGAATGAAACTCGAAGGTAAAGTCGCAATTGTCACCGGAGGAGGTGGAGGAATAGGTCGCGTAATTGCCTTGCGCTATGTGAGAGAAGGCGCCTCAGTCGTGCTTGCCGGACCGACCGCTGAGAAAATCAAGAGTGTCGAGAAAGAGATCGCAAACAACGGGGCGCGTGCCGTTGCGGTGCACGCCGATGTTTCCGAAGAAGCCGATGTAAAGCGAATCGTGGAGGCGGCGCTTACCTCATTTTCGAAGATAGATATTCTGGTCAACAACGCAGGGGTTGCCGGGCCGACCGCTCTGGTGCAGAACATCAAGCTCGAAGACTGGGACCGAACTTTTGCGATAAATCTTACCGGAGCGTTTCTCTGCGCAAAGCATGTTCTTCCTCATCTGATCGAGCAACGAAGCGGGTGTATTTTGAACATTACTTCGATCGCCGGACTCCAGGCTTATGCCTATCGCAGCCCGTATTGCGCTTCGAAATGGGGAATGATCGGATTGACACAGACGCTGGCGCAGGAAGGTGGACCCTACGGAATTACGGCAAACGCCATCGCTCCGGGTCCGGTCAGCGGCCCTCGCATCGAGAGCGTGATACGAAACCGAGCCGCAGAAATGAAGCTGCCGTATGAGGAAGTTGTTAAGCAATACGTCGAGCCTACTGCGCTAAAACGGATGGTAGAAGAGGAAGACATAGCGGC
>DATFWY010000206.1:0-7400 GCA_035258805.1 Blastocatellia bacterium
CCCCTCTGGTGTTCATCACAGCTACCTCCTGGGGCAAGCTTACCTGGGGGAACGGAAGGGCGCTGAAGCGGCAAATGAGTTTCAATACATCCTGGATCACCGGGGCCAGGCTATCACTTCGGTGCTCTATCCGCTGGCGCATCTCGGACTGGCACGCGCCGCCACGCTCCAGGGCGACTCTGCGAAGTCACGTAAGGCTTATCAGGATTTCTTCGCGCTCTGAAAAAGTGCAGATCCGGAGATACCCATTCTGATCGAAGCGAAGAAAGAGCACGCTAAGGTGAGGTGATTCTTTGCTGTCCGCTTTCGCCTCTTGCACGAGTTCCAACGTGCACTCGGCCAAAAGCACCGCCGGACGCTTCCGTTGAGCACAGTATGCTCAAGTAATCCCCTTCGTCTGTTTACAACTGGAGGCCCATGCGCCGCACGAGGTCGGCGTAGCGCGCGTCGCCGCGGAGGCCTTCAAAATTGAACCACAATGTAATCTCTGGTAACCTGCCGCTGCGCCGCTGAAAATCCTTTTCGAGCCAGGCGAACGCCTGATCTTTTTCGCCGAGCCCGGCATACACATCTGCCACATACTGTCCGATTGTCTCGCCCCTGGTATATTTCTCTTCGAGTTCTTTCAGTATCGCCAGGGCATCGGCACGCCTTCCTGAGACCGCGTAAAAGTATCCTAATTTACCCAACAAAACGCCCGCTCTCCCTGATAATTCTGCTGCTTTTTGAAAATGCGGGGTTGCTTCTTCGTTACGCTGCTGTCTGAGGTAGGCCATACCAAGAATGAAATACGCATACGGAAAGCTCGAATCGAATTCGATAATCCTCACGGAGCGTTCGATTGCAGAGTTGAGATCATTTTTTTGTAGATATATGGACGCAACATTGGCGCTAATGACTGGCGAAAGGGGATCGAGCTCCTGGGCGCGGTTGCCCTCTTTCAGCGCCTCATCTAATCGTCCTTTTATCAATAGATATCGAGAAAACTGGTGATGCGCACTTGGGTAATTGGGATCGAGTCGGATGGCAACCCGGTATTCTTCCTCAGCGTCAGCGCCGCGCCACATCTGCTCATGTATCTTTGCCGAAGATGCGTGTGCTTCAGCGAGTGAGTCGTCGATGCGGAGGGCATGATCCGCAGCAGCTCTTCCCTTCGGCAATGTCACGCTTGCCGGAACGCCGGCATACTCCTCCAACAACGAATAGCAATCAGCTAATCCGACGTAGCCGAGCGCATAATCGGGATCGAGGTCTATCGCCTGCTGAAACTCCTCCATCGCTTTCTTCAATCCGTTGGCCGTTCGCTTATTCCAGAAGTAGCGGCCTCGCAGGTAAAACCGGTAGGCTTCCGCGTTCGTCGAATCGCGGCCCGTCAACCGCTTCTTCTCTTCGCCTGTCAGGCGGAGCCGCAGCCGCTCTGAAATTTCGCGCGAAATGTCCTGCTGCACCGCGAGAACATCGGAGATTTTGCGGCTGTATTCTGCGCCCCAAAGCTGCGCGCCGTCGTCAACGTTGACCAATTCGGTTCGAATCACCAGGCTTTCACCCTGCTGCAACAGCCTTCCAGTCAACACCGCCCGTACGTTCAGGTCCTGTCCAATCTTTTGCGGATCGATCTCCTTGCCTTTGAAGCGAGACACTGTAGAGCGAGCCATGACTTTCAGTTGCGGAAGCTGCGAGAGATTGCTGATGATGCTCTCAGTGATTCCATCCGAGAGGTAATCCGTATCGGGATCGCTTCTGTCGTTGACCAGTGGCAGGACCGCGATCGAATTAATGGGTCCGGCGGCGCCGGCAAAGTAGAAGAAGTAAGCTATGCCCGCGAGAGCAAGTAGTAACGCGGCTAGAATCAACGACGCACCGCGCTTGTATTGTTTGATCCCGCTTACTAGAGATCCCGCGCTCGATGCATTATCAGTGTTTAAAGTGCCGCCTTCAGACGACGACGTTTGGGACTGGTCAGATTTTCCGCGTGAAGGCGGCACACTGAACACCTCCGTTGCAGCAAGTTCACTGGACGGTGCGGATCCCATCTCCGCCCGAAACTGTAACCGCTCCTTCAAGCCCTTCAAATCAAGCAGCAGGTCCTGGCTGGTTTGATAGCGTTCGAGTCTGTTTTTGCGCAGCGTTTTGGCGATAATGCGTTCCAACTCCGGAGCTTCGCGCGAGTAACGAGCAAGCGGCGATGCTTCTTTGTCATTAAGAAGCGTCGCGATTATTTCGTATGTGTTCGAGCCTTCGAACGGCAAATGTTCCGCTACCATCTCGTAAATCACAACACCGAGACTGAAGATATCGGTGCGGGCATCTAATTGAAGTCCGCGTGCCTGCTCCGGAGACATGTAAAGCACCGTGCCCATAACGACACCTGGCTCAGTGTTGATGCGCGTCAGCGCCGCTGTGTCAACCGAGTCTGGCGACAGCCGCTCAGTTAATTTCGCCAGTCCAAAGTCCAGCACCTTCACGATGCCATCACGACGGAGCATTATATTTTCCGGCTTGATGTCGCGATGGATGATCCCCGCCTCATGCGCTGCCGATAGAGCGCCAGCAATCTGCGTGGCGATATCAATCGCCTCGCCCACCTTCAACGCCGCGCTTCGCATACGCTCACGTAATGTCTCACCTTCAATAAATTCGGTTGCAATGAAATGACCCGAATCTGTCTCGTCAATCTCGTAGATGGTGAGAATGTTCGGGTGATTCAACGCGGAAATAGCCTTGGCCTCCTGCACGAACCGACGCATCCGGTCATCGCGCGCTGCGACTTCAACAGGCAGAATTTTCAGCGCTACCTTTCGATCGAGCTTCGTGTCCTCGGCGAGATACACTTCGCCCATGCCGCCCTCACCGATTTGCGAGATGATTCGGTAATGCGAAATGGTTGAGTTGGCGGCAAGAGTCATTTTTATGGCTTATTTTGTCCTGACAGCAATGGTCATTGCTTTTTCAGTGTCGCCATCCAATTGAGTACGACAATCATCGGCGAGGCGTCGTCAGCCTCAGTGGGTGTGTTTATAAGAAACCGCGAACCGTCGGGAGCGACGCCATAGGGATAATCTGACGTAAGTGAATCCAGCTTGATTCTTGTCTGGAAGAGCTCTTGCGGAACTCCAATCTCCACCTTCGGGCCGACCTTAATTTGCGCCGCCATGATTTTTCCTTGTCCGGTAAGGTAGAAAAGCTCTCCTCCGTCACTTCGCCATAACGGCATGCCGCCTCCCCCGGACGAGACCATTAATTTGTCACCTGTCGGCGGAAAACTCTGAACGTAAACTTCGAAGCGACCTGATTCATTCGATGCATAAGCGATGAAGCGGCCATTAGGCGAGAAAGCCCCGCTAGCCAGATCAAATGCCGTGGATTGGATAAGGGCCTTTGGCTGGCTATCGCCGGCTAGCGGCATCAGCCAGATACCGCTGTGGACTTTTCCGTAACGGATAAACAAAATGCTTTGGCCGTCGCGCGACCAACTTGTGGGAACGTCGTCGGAATCCGATGCTAATAGCAGTTTATCGTTGCCCGCAGCACTTGTTGTACTGACGAACAAATTCATGTGCCTGTCGACTCCGCGGTTCGAATAGAAGGCTACGCGAGTTCCATCAGGGGACCAGACAGGAGCGCTGTCAGACAGAGGATCGAAAGTGAGCCGAGTTTTAGAGCCCCGTGTTAAATCGAGGAGCCATACATCACTGTGACGCCCGTCAGCGTCAAACATTCCCACAGCCGCTCGTTGCCCATTAGCAGAGAGCACAACCGAGGCGTAGGTATCCGGCTCTCCCACCCTTTGTAGCTTCTTTCCCGTCCGATCAACCCAAACCAGCTGTGACTGAATGCTGCCGCTCTGATAGGCGAGCACCCCGTTATCTGAAACCGAGAAATCGAACTCGTGATTTTCGCCTACCTGCGCTACGCGTTCGGCGACAATTGTAGATTCTCCCGTGACCTTTAATTTTTGCGGGTCGAAGGCCTGCGCAACCAGGGCCCCCTGGCTGGCATAGAGTAAGAAGCCGGGAGGCGCATACACTATGCGAGTTACAGCGTTGAAGAGAATCTGAGTCTCTTCAGAATCGAGCGACCCGAGGCGAATGTGATGCGACTCGGCAGTAGGGGCATCACCAAGAAACACGAAATGACGGCCATCGGGAAGAAAATAGGGCCAGCGATGTGCTTCCTCTTGAGGATCAACCTTCGTCGCCAGTGTCGGAGTACCACCCTGAGCGGATACTCGGTAAAGTCCTTCCGGCGACCCAATGAGTATTACTCCGTCGCGATTCCACGCACCTCCTCTGGATTCAACGACATCGCACAACGCTTGTGACCGGCCGCCCGAGGCTTCGACCTTGAAAAGTTTGCCATTAGCGAAATACCCGATAAAGCGGCTGTCAGGGGACCAGAATGGTGAGATCGCGTCGTCGGTGCCCATCAGTGGTTGCGCCTCAAGTGAATCCAGCGATCGAATCCAGAGCAGCTGTTTGCCTTCAGCGTTACTGGCAATGAAGACGACTTGCGAACCATCAGGTGAAAGAGTTACACGCGCCGGAAAAGTCGCTTTGCCGGAAGTCGTCAGAGCAAGTCGAATCCGCTGACTGCTCGGCTGCGAACGCGAAAAATAGGCAAATGCCAATAAAGTAAGGACGACAATCAACAATGCGCAGACGCTCACCCAGATGATTCGCTCGCGTGTCCATATTCGCGACCGGAGCGGACCCATTCCAACCACGGTCTGCTGACTGGGATGACTCGACACTCCGGAAAGCGACTCTAGAGCAAAGGCTACATCGCTAGCAGATTGAAAACGACGCTCTGGACTTTTTTCCAGGCAATGCCAGACGACCCGTTCAAGCGCAAGGGAAATGTTTGGATTGGACGCAATGAGTTCCGTCGGTTCCTCTTTGAGAACTGCGTTGAGGGTCTCAATTGCGGAGTCGCCATGGAACGCACGGCGGCCGCAAAGCATTTCATAAAAGACAGCGCCGAAAGAGAAAATGTCCGTACGGTGATCGACAACCTTTCCGCGCACTTGCTCCGGCGACATGTAGCCCACCGTTCCCATCACAGTGCCGGGATCGGTGTGAACTTTCAGAGTGGCAACTTCCGTTTGGGCAATGCCTTCGACTGCCGGTTGCGCCAACTTCGCGAGCCCGAAATCCAGAATCTTTACGCGTTCGTCTTGGGTTATGAAGATGTTCTCGGGTTTTATATCTCGGTGAACGATGCCTTTGTCATGGGCCGCCGCGAGGCCATGAACTAGTTGAACAGCATAGTCGACTGATTTTCTAGTCGCCGGTTGTCGTTGATCGAGAAGGTCACGCAGCGTTTCGCCTTCGAGCAGTTCAGAAACAACATAGGGCGCACCATCGTGCACTCCCACATCGTAAACCGCCAGGATGTTCGGATGATTGAGCGCGCCAGCCGCCTGAGCTTCCTGCTCGAATCGTAGCAGCCGATCTTCATTTTCAGATAGCGCTGCCGGCAGGACCTTTATCGCGACGTCGCGATTCAATTTCTCGTCGCGTGCTCGATAGACCTCGCCCATGCCCCCGGCGCCGAGCTGGGAACGGATTTCATAGCGTCCAAGTTTTGTGCCCGCCGTCAGCGTCATTTTTCTTTTAAAACTCACACATCGTAACGGAGAGAATCACTCTTCGAGACTCGACAGTTATTATCGCGACCCTTAGGCTCGAGGAGTCATAACGTGAATCACATTCGTGTCCGGTTGTTCGACGCCCTGAACCATGAAGAAGCGGCCGAAGTCAGTACTATCGCTTCAATGCCGCCGTCCAATTTGTCACAAGCTCCAGCGGCCGCGATGAGTCTGTTTCCACCGGTACTGGTAGCAGGATGCGCTTGCCGTCAGAGGTCAAATATACGGGCACGTCCCAGCCGTCCGGATCATGAGGTCGCGCCGGCAGAGGCTTACCTCCGAAAAGAACCTGAGATTGGCCAACCTCGAACTCGTTTTCTCTTGCATTGACTTCAACAACTATCAATTTGCGCTCGGCGTTGATGTAAGCTAACTCGCGCCCATTTTTTAGCCATTGCGGGGCGTCCGCTCCATCTGACGATATCTGCCGCTTCCCGCCCGGAGAAGGAAAGGATGTTACATAGAGTTCGTACCTTCCCGTTTCATCGGAAGCAAAGGCGATCCAACGGCCGTCTGGAGAAATAGTTCCTTCAATCTCGTTTGCCGGTGTTATGAGGAATGGATAGGCCTTCTTGTCGCCTTCCAGCGACTGGATCCACAGGTCGCCTCCCTTAGAGGTTTGTGAGACAAAAACAACCATCCGGCCGTCCGCCGACCAGCCGTTAACGACTGATGTAATTTGTCCCGTTTGAAGTCTTTGAGCTTCTGAAATCGCATCAGATGCTTGTAAGAAGAGATAACGATTCTGGCTGGCATAGGCAACTAGCCGGCCGTCCGGAGACCAGGCCGGAGTAACAAAGCCTTCTGAACCGTCGGTAAAGTGTCTGGCGATGCCTCGGTTCAGGTCATACATCCAGAGACTATCAGGTGCGTTACCCTGGACTTGGGCTACGGCGCGCTTGCCGTCCGGTGATATAGAAAATGAAAGGATCGCCGCTGGTTCGGCAACTGTTCCAAGTTTCTTGCCATCAATCTCAAACCACGTGAGCTGACTTTTCACGACGCTCGACCCGCTGAGGAACACCAGGAGCCCGTTATCGGACAACGAATACGCTCCGGTATACCGGTCGGGATTGTAGAGCACGTGTTCGGCAATCGGTACAGCCTGGCCGGTGAGGCGCAAGTGATCGGCGTCGAATGGTTGGGCCATCAGGTTCCCGTTGCGTACAAAGACAAGATAGCCAGGCTCGACGTAGATTCCCTCACTTTTCTCTTTGGCAATCAATGCAAGTTTCCTGGTAGCCAAATCAAGGCTGTAGATCCCGTTTTCATCGCCAAGGCTTGTGGTTATCCCGGAGAAAAACAGCAGTCGCTCTCCGTCGGGCAGAAAGTGCGGATTGCGGTTCGTTTCCTCAGTGCTCTTAACTGAGGTCACCTGAACCGGCGTACCTCCAGCGGCAGACACCTCGAAGAGCGGGCCGATTGCCTGGGGAGCAAAGACAATCACGTCCTTTCGGCTCCAGCTTGCTCCTCGGCCCTCCACCGCATCACACAGGGTCTGCACGGTGCCGCTCGAAATCTCCGTCTTCTTGAGTTTTTGATTAGCGAAGAATCCAACATACCGGCCATCAGGCGACCAGAAGGGATAGGTGGCGCCGTTCGTACCGGCCAGGGGCTGAATCGTCAGACTGTCCAACGAGCGAAGCCAGAGCTGCTGCCCTTTTCCATCATCCCCGGCCGCTGCAAAGACCAGCCGCTGACCCTCCGGTGACAGCGCCAGCGATGAGTTGTTTCGATCCAAACTGAAACCTGC
>DATFWY010000207.1:0-2635 GCA_035258805.1 Blastocatellia bacterium
GGACCTTAAAGGAAAAAAAATAGCCATCAGCCGGTTCGGTTCGGTATCCGACATCGTTACGCGTATGGTACTCAGGCATTGGGGATTGGACCCCAAGGATGTCGTTTTGATGCAGGTGGGCAACACGCCCACGCGCATCGCGGCAATTTTGAGCGGCCAAGTGGACGGCGGTCTAATTAATCCTACTGACGTTGACAAAATGGTAGCGAGTAACTGTTGTATCTTACTCGCGGACCTTAGTTCGCTGGATATTCCCTACGCCCGGTTTGGTGTCGCCGGTTTGGCAAGTTACTTCAAAGCCAATCCCGATACTTCGGCGAGAGTTTTAGCCGCTTTCACCGAAGGCATTCACTATTACAAAACACATCCCGAAGACGGTATAGCGGCGTTGCGCGCAAGAGGCGGGGACGCTCAGACATCTAAAGAAGTCTATCAGAAGATCGCCGACTCTTATCGCCCGCGCCCGGACCCAGACCTGGCTAGCATCAAAGGCGTCCTGGATTCTCTTCCTGATGAGAAGGCGAAGAAGATGCGCCCGGACGCACTCATCGATGCGACCCCTTGGGAAAGAGTTGCTAAGAGCGGATTAGTGGAAAAGCTCTACGGGAAAAAGTAGTCGCGTCCTCAAAACTGTTTCGACGAAGTCCTAGCTCCTTTGCTTGGGAAACTGCGGAATAGAGTGCAGATCCGTAACCCAGCTTTGCGCGGATCGAAACCAGCCCTGTGATTTTGGCCGCAGCTCGGCTCGCTGGCGGACTGTGCCGAGGCGAATATTGAAGGATTGAGGGTCAGTGACGTCTGACGCATAGATATGCGTGCCGCACTCGGGACAAAACGCTTGAGCGCGTTTGTTACCGCTTTCGGCAGTCTTTACATAAATCTTTGGTTGTCCGGAACGCATGTTAAAGTCGTTCTTTGCCGCACGAACGCTAGCGCGAAAGGCGGAACCCGAAAGCGTCTGACAATCTGTACAATGGCATAATCCGGCCGTCTCGGGATCAATTTCCGCCGTATAGGTGATGTAACCGCAATGGCACCCGCCGTCGATTTTCATAAAGATTGCCTCCATTTATTTCGCGAGGACATTTTGTCTTTCTAACGGTCGACATCAGCCGCCGGGGTTCTCCCGTCGGCTGATATTTGTCATCCAGCAGCTTCACGTACTAGCCGAAACGCTTCCTGCGCTTCGCCTACAAACTTCTTCACTTTCTCCTCACTCTTTCGGCCGGAAACATCTTCAAGCCCCGTATGTGCATCGACCCCAGCCGGACGGACTTCCAAAATCGCGTCTCGCACATTGCTGGGATTCAGCCCTCCGGCAAGAATTACCGGCCGCGGTGATTCTCGGACGAATTGTCTGCTTACGCGCCAGTCATGAGTTTTTCCAGTGGCACCAGAAGCTCCAGTCTCACGGTCATACGTGTCGGTAATGTATGCATCCACATAGGCTGCTGTGCGGTCGACAAGTTTAAGTAGTTGCTGAGTTGGATGCAGTCCGATCACGAGGCTTTTTATGATCGCCAAATCCGGTTGCTGCTCTTTGATTGTCCTGAGCTCGGTAGCCTCGATGTTCCCGTGCAATTGAACAATCGAAACTCCAAGTAAGTTGCAAAACTCGACTATTTCACTGGCTTGATTCAAATAAGTAATGAGAACTCCGAGACCGGCTGGTTCAAGACTCCTGATAATGAGAGAAGCCGCTTCTTCGCTCAGATCCTCACGATGCACCGGAAGGCGAAGCGGAAAACCGAGATATCGGACACCGCACTTCACGAGCAGTTCCGCCTCGGCTTGGTCTATGACACCAGCTACCTGAATGAAATCCTTAACATCCATCGATTCTTCCCACTTTGGTTCCTAGGCGTGTCGCAGCGTCCTGGATCCGTGAAAAGGCTTCTCGTCGTCTGTCGCATCAAGCGTGGAGATTAACGCGATATCTGAATGCTGTTCGGACTCTAAATCGTTAACTCGACAGCTTGAGACCGAAGCGACCGCCTCGAGTCGGTTCTCGATTGGCCGTGTACCAGAGCATCACCGCGATTCGAATCACTTCTGCTACATCTTTGCCAAATCCCACCTCAACCAACTGCTTTGCCTTCTTTAGTTGTTCTCCATTGAGTGTGACCCGGATGGGTTTCGACGTGATTGGATAGTTGACGAATTCAGGCACATAGTTGGGGTTGCGTCGGAGCTCTCGGTCGGTCTTGATCTTGCTGACTTTAAATTGATCGGGAGTCTTGTGTGCCTTTAAGCCCAGGTGGCGGCGTTCAATTTCTTCAACTCGCGCGAGTGTCTCCTGGGAAGCGGCGTAGACTTGAACACGAATCGGCTTGAGGGAGAAATTACTCGTCCAGCCAACGTCCCCGGAGCCGCAGGTCGCCGGCACAGACAGAGTATCCATGATAGCCAGGAGATCCACGTAATCTCCCTTTCGCCCACTGTTCCGAATGGTGAAATAGCGACCGAGAGAATCCCATTCGGTGTTCATCCACACATTTAACGAATCGTGGACGTCATCAGGCGTAAGGTCATACTCGCCGATACTGGCAGCCATCGTGTCCTGGCAATTGGTGTGCAGTCCGTAGCCTCGGCGCTCGAACAAGCCAGCACGGCAGCGGCCGCCGAGGAGATCGGT
>DATFWY010000208.1:0-3442 GCA_035258805.1 Blastocatellia bacterium
AGTGTCGGTATGCGAAAAGAAGAAGTGGTTACCTCGCTTCTGCAATTCTGTTTTCAAATCTCCATAATTCGAGATGATGCCATTATGGACCACCGCGAAACTCCGATCGCAGCTGAGGTGAGGATGAGCGTTTTCCTGCGATATGTCTCCATGAGTAGCCTTTCGCGTGTGCGCGATACCTAATTGTCCTTGTATCGATAGCATATCCCATCGTTTGGCAACATCCTCGAATGCACCCACATCTTTTCGTACTTCAATCCCCGTCCCGTTATATATCGCTAACCCACAGGAATCGTAGTCTGGACACTCTAGCCGAATTGCGCTTTCGACCAGCAACGGAGCTACCTCGTCGGTGCCCGCAATACCAACAATACCGCACATGGCTTCCTCCTTAGCCTTCTCCGGAATAGCTGTCAGCGACAATCGTCAAGGCTCCAGTGGTTTTGCAGAGAACCGCCTCTGTAGGGGGGGAGGTAAAAATGCTATGGTTTAGAAAAACCCGCTAATGCCACGACAAACTGGCGCTAAAGCTGATTTCGTCTGCCGACGAGGGACAAACGTTGGTGGCAATCCGTGCCGAAGCGACCCGTTCGTCATTAAGCACCCCGTGTTCTGACACAGTTCGTTTCAGGTGAAGATAGCGACGCGTGAGAGCCGAGGGAGCTCGGTCGGTGTGAAGCTAGGATCTATCACACACGTACCGGCGCATCAGCTAAGCCTAGCGGAGCAGGGGTATGACCGCGCGAACTACGCTATGGTCCAATCGTAGATCGTTTTATTCTCGCAGGGTACTGAAAGCTCGAGGGATCGAATTCAATCTCTGTTTTTAGGTTTAAATCTTCAACAGAACGACTTCAACAAAGTTTAACGCGCCAAGCATGTCCTGAGCCTTGGGCTATGCTCAGGATAAACTTAGTCGAAGAGATGACAAGAGCGCAAGAAAATCTCTCTTATTGTTCGAACTTGGTGTGCCTTTGCGTCTTTGCGCGAGTTGTCTTCTTTCCGATTCCGTAACTCACAATCCAATAAAAAATTTCAAATATCTTTGGCTAGTTTTAGCTACCGCCGCCGAAAATCGAGCGTTCATGTGTTCGGGTCAGCCATCACACGCATTGCCCCAGGCTTGGAGATACCTTGCAACAGTTGTGTGTAAACTGCTGCGGTGTTGCGTACGGTCGCCGTCCACGTGAACCCCGCTGCCTGATTCTGTCCGGCGCTTCGCAAGAGCAGCTGGTTCTGTTTACGCGTGAGCAAAGCGAGCAATGTATTAGTTAAGGCATCAACATCGCATGGGAACACTCGCATGCCCGCATTTCCGGCAATCTCAGAGAGTGATCCACTATCGGCGTATACGACTGGTGTCCCACATGCCATCGCCTCCAGGACTGGAAATCCGAAGCCCTCATAAAGCGATGGTATCACACAGACCTCGGCCAGATTGTAAAGCAGCGGCAGGTGGTCCTCTGGGACATCCTCGAGGAAGTGGATCTCTGTTCGGACTCCGAGCTGGTTTGCGAGATCTATCAAGCGTCGTCTCTCTCGATCAAAGTGTGCGCGACCGACCTTGATTAGTTCTACATTCGGTAGTTCGTTGCGGACCTTAGCCAAAGCTCCTACCAGCGCAACTAGATTCTTGCGGGGATCCTCTGAGCCTACATAGATCAGGTAACGGCGCTCAGGTGGCAGATGGTATTTCTCACGGATCGCGGCAGGGACCGTTAAAGGCCGGAACCTCTCGTGATCGATTCCGTTGTAAACGACCGAAATTTTCTCGGGACTGATCCCCAGATGTTTAATAACACACTGCTTCGTGTACTCAGAGACGGCGATCAGGTGATTCGCCCGCTTTAGCCCTGCGACTGGTAAACGATAGTAGACGTGCTCGGAGCAACCATAAGGGGAACCAAGCTGTGGATCATTCCGCACCATGTATGGAAAAATGTCATGAACTGTCACTACAACTTTGCCGCTCGGTCGCCTAAAGAGCAACAGTGACGCTAGAGTCTGCTGCGTGACGTGATAGATATCTGCTTCAGGATACGTCGACCAGAGCGGGTAATTCGTGAAAAAGGCGCGAAGGTCTCTCCCGAACCATTGAAGGAAGCGGTAAGTGAAATCCGGAAGCACTGGTAGATTCGGCGCGACTCGCGTAGTTTGCACTCCGGCCTGTTGAAGGCCAGCATCAAGCATCTCTACATAACGGCCAATTCCAGTATTGACTTCTGTCGTCCCAGCAACAAGTGCTGCCGTGCCGTGCCATGAAGCTGAGGGAGTTTTCATTTCAACAAGTCGGTCTCTTTACGAAGCCGTGATCCGCCCACCGATGGTCTTGAAACGCCCGGTTAGCACCCTTTTCATGATATGTGCCGTCAATATAGGATGTCTCAAAGCAAACAGGGGATCGAGAGAGAGACTCTCAAGGAATTGCTGGAACCCTTTGGATGCTGCCTGGTGTCCCTGCGCTACGTAACCAAGCGCCAGCTCGTAATGAATTCTGCTCATTACAGTCGGTTTAATCATGTGCCAATCGGGCATTAATATCTGATCCGGACTGAAGCGCGCAACGAATCGGATCAGTTCTTGAGTTGTCTCTTCAAAATACAAACGCGATTTGCTTTGTGGATGAGTTCGAAATTTGGCAAGAGTTCGTGGCACGCAAACCGTTGGAAACTGCGCCCCAACGCGAATGCAAAACTCATAATCCATGATCAATTGCCATTCTTCACTGAGATAACCGACCTTTGTCAGAGCCTGCCTGGAAAAGAAAACCGCCGGTTGTGGTACGATGTTTCCCACCGTCAACATCATCTTTAGATCAAAGGGACGAGCCTTCCAGGTTGTCCACTTATTGCGCTCGTTAACGATGGTTGCTGTCCCATAAACCATGCCGACGTCCGGCCTCGTGCAGAACTCATGTGCGGCGGTAGCAATCGCGCCATTCAGGTAGCAATCGTCTGTATTAATATATGCCAGGATTTCGCCCGTTGCGCGCATCCAGCCTTTGTTGATTGCGTGTGTTTGGCCCCGGTCCGGCTCGCTTACGAAGGACGCTAGCCAAGGCTCATATTTTCGGATAATCTCGAGGCTTTCGTCGGTAGACCCTCCATCAATAATCATATACTCGAGGTTCGGATAACCTTGTAGCAGCACTGAGCGAATGGTCTCCTCTATGAACTGTCCTTGGTTGTATGACGGTGTAATCACGCTGACACGCGGCCAAACTTTCCCATTGGGCGTTGTTTCGGCTAAGCGGGGAGATTCTTCGGTCCATGGCCAGCCGGTTTTGCCCGGAGGAGGCAGAGGAAGTTGGTCTACTGTTGGGCAACGCACGTCAATTCGTCCTTGCCAGGCGCTCAAAGGATCGCTCATGCACGAGCTGCTCGTACCAGGCAAGATAGGCATCTGCTTGCTGGTTAAGGTCAAATTGGAGGGCCACGACTTC
>DATFWY010000209.1:0-3708 GCA_035258805.1 Blastocatellia bacterium
AATGAAGGTTCTTGATGACGGAGAGCGCGATATTCTCTGATTGCAGGACCTCGATCTGGCTTTCGACCGTCGCCGACTCGACGGGAATTTCACCGAGAACAGACTGCTGCTGGAACAGCTGAACCTTGCGGGAATCGATGATCAATTTCGCTTGAGCGGTATATCGCGGCGGCGTGGTGAAGAGAAAGACCGCGACGACCGCGAGCACCAGCAGCAGAACGAATAGGATGACAGGATATTGCCGGCGCACAAAGCCAGCGAAGGATTCAAGAGCCTCAACTAGCGCGGCGAACTCGGATACCGTCGATTCCCGGTCCACAAAGTTCTTATTTCTTTGCAGCATTTTTTGTTCCGATACCCACCCCCAGTTTGACTTTAGCACACCGGTTTCGCGCTCGCAAAAGCCCGGGCGCCGGTCACGAACAGGTCACGCGATCCAAGAAATTCTTTCGGCGAAGGCACACATTTCGCCGCCGAAGATCGAAGGACTGGCGCCTCCATCGCCGTGCACCCAATAATGGATTACCAAATCGGTAATTGCGGGGCAAGTTGCGGCCTTGCCAAATTAGCCATTGTCCGTCGGCGGCTCAATCTTGACCGCCGGACGTCGACTTATTTGCCTTGGCATCGACTTCTGTGCAAAAATGGAATCGTATACGATTTTGGACCTCCAAGCAGACTTTTTCAATGATACCACGCTTAGCAGACCTTCCTTTGCCACCTCCCAATAAAAGCGGCTGGCCCTGGACGGAAGAGACTCCACAACTCCCTGCGTCGATGCACGACGGTACCCCCTGGCCATCGGTCAGCATCGTCACGCCGAGTTACAACCAAGGCCAGTATATCGAGGAGACTATCCGCTCGGTCCTGCTCCAAGGCTATCCTAATCTTGAGTATGTCATCATAGATGGTGGTAGCAGAGATGACACGACAGAAATCGTCAAGAAGTATGAACCATGGCTGAGCTATTGGGTCAGTGAACCCGACCGCGGTCAGTCGGACGCGATCAACAAGGGCTTCACCAAGAGTACCGGCCGAATATTGAACTGGCTCAATAGCGATGACTACCTTGAGAGGAACGCTCTTGCGCTGGTGGCAAAGGCCTTCGCCGCTGCTGACGAGGATGTTGGGGCAGTGGCTGGCAACGGTTACTTCATCAATACCGATGGAGGGATCGATCAATTCAGACTCCCTTCTGAAATATCGAGAGAGACCTTCTTGCGATTTTCATGGGATCCCGGCGTTGGGTTTCACCAGCCCGCCTGCTTCTTTTCTAGAGACGCTTGGGAGTTCGGAGGACCATTGTCACTGGATTTGCGCTATTGCTTGGATACGGCATTCTTCATCAAACTTACTGAGCGGTTCCGTATTCAGTTGCTGCCCGAGTTAATTGCATATGCTCATAGGCACCCGTCTGCAAAGACGGTTGTGGAATGGCCTTACGTCAGGGGTGAGGTAGCGTTGCTCTTTGCTACGCTTCCTGACGGCTTTGGTCGGGCAAGCAAGATAATGAACGAACTGATACGTGATGAATTGGCGGCACAGAGTCTACTTGCGCTCGGAAATCGTACGTTTCGCCGTCTCGCGCGCGCGATTGGTTTACGCCGCGTACGTCGTGCTCTGCAGCGATTGCCAACAATGATGGAAATATTTTCTGGGAATGCGAAGTGATCCTCGGCGAGGCCTTCTGACACCCTTGTTTAAGCTGATAAGTTCGTGCGCGGGTGTGGTATAAGCTCGCTCGTTAAAAATGCGGCATGGAACAAAGGCGAAGCAGGGTCTAGAAGGGTCCCGCGAGTGACCGCAAGCTCACCAAAACGCGCTTTGGTGACTGGGGTCACCGGTCAGGATGGTTCCTACCTTGCTCACCTGTTGCTAGGGAAGGGATATCGGGTCTTTGGCGCAGTCCGCCGCACTTCGAGGTCGAATGTCGCCCGACTGGAGGAACTCGGCATCGCCAAAGACGTCGAGCTCGTCGAATTCGATCTGCTAGAGTTTAGCAACATCTTGCGCCTGATCGAGAAAATGCGTCCGGACGAGATCTATAATCTCGCCGCCCAACAGCCGCAATCGCCCGCCCCTCGGCCTTTTCGAGCGTTACGCCCAAACCGTCGCGGCCTTCCTCCGCCTCGCGAAGATCCCGAGCCGGTGTACACAGGCAATTGTGATGGGCTAGGTGTAGCTCGGCTGCTTGAGGTCATCCGGACGGTGAATCCCAAGATCCGATTTTGCCAAGCGTCCTCCTCGGAGATGTTCGGAAAAATTTCCGTAGCGCCGCAATCCGAATTGACGCCTTTCAGACCGCGTGGCGCCTACGCCATAGCCAAGCTTTACGGCCATTGGATGACGGTCAGCTATCGCGAAAGCTACGGAATCCATGCAACGTCCGGCATTCTATTCAATCACGAATCCCCGCTTCGCGGTCAGGAATTTGTAACACGGAAGATCACGGTCTCGCTCGCTAAGATCAAACATGGTGAGCTCGAAGTCCTTTCCCTCGGGAATCTTGATGCTCAACGGGACTGGGGCTTTGCTGGGGACTACGTTGAAGGGATGTGGCTTATGCTGCAGCAATCCGCGGGAGACGATTACGTCCTCGCGAGTGGCGAGATGCATACGGTTCGCGACTTCGTATCCGCCAGTGCCACGATGCTCGGGTTTGACATCGTCTTCGAAGGCGTAGGGTCTAACGAGCGCGGGATCGACCGGAGAACGGGACGCACACTCATTCAAGTTAATCCGAAATATTACCGCACCGATCTCAACCACTTGTGCGGGAATCCGTTGAAGGCGGAACAAGTCATGGGCTGGACGCGCAGAACCACCTTCCTGCAGCTGGTGGCTCTCATGGTTGAGGCAGACGATCGCCGTGTGAGCAACAAACAGCTGACGTTCTGAACCCACCTCAGTCGCTCCGTTGTCATGCTCCGAGGCGGCTAAGAATTGCAGGTAGTGCGCATATCAGAGAAACCAGAATCAGACAGGCGGAACGCACTTTGGCGTTAGGAATACCACGTTGCGTAATTTGATGCCAATTAACACAAAGGAAGGAGGCATTGCATCGGCGGAACTTGTCATGCTGTCAGGCGAATTCAGTGCGCGGGACCAACCTTTCTGCGATAGTGGGCCCGATCACGCGAGCGACGATGAATTGGGTGCTCTTGGCCTTCGTGCTCGTGATATTCGGTCATCACGAAAAAGCTGGGCAACATCAGTGGGTGGACGCCGCCCTGCCTCCGAAGTGGGGACCAAGCGGCGGGATGGGCGAGCGAACCTTGCGGCAACAATGAAGGAGCGCAGCCAGATACCGATGAGATACCCAATCTGCAGCGCGGTCACAACCGCGATTGCCATCAATGCGATCGACCAGACATTATCTGTGCGCGCAATACCGGCCGCGATCGTGCCGACGAGAGCAAGACTAATCACGAGAACGAGAATGAGAACCTTGTACCACTGACCGACCGCTATCCCAGCAACAAGGCTAATGACGACAAGTGAAATCGCCATGGTCGGAACCCCTCCGATCCTATACTACCGCAAAATTTTGGCTAATCCGTGTTCACTATTTTCCGCAACTGACCCGCGCGATCAGGCCGACGCATGGCTTGGAATTTTCAAGGCACGCGCTGGCGCCGGGCGCGCGCACGAGGAAGTATCGAGCAGCACGTTTATCGCGATGGGCAGTTCGACGTGAGAAGTGAAAGC
>DATFWY010000210.1:0-4847 GCA_035258805.1 Blastocatellia bacterium
TTCTGAGACAGGCGCCTATGTGACCTGGGAGCCGAACTCTGAAACCGATCTGGCCGGGTATCGTGTGTTTCGGAGTGAGCGGCCTGACACCGGATTCAAGCCGGTTACGGATCGCCCTAGTAGCGGCGTCGGGTTTTTCGATTCGACTTATAGGCCGGGTTTGTATTATGCCGTATCCGCTGTTGATGAATCCGGCAACGAAAGTCCTATGAGCACGCCGTTTCGTGGTCCGTAGCAAGTTGCTACAATGGCGAAAGGGGGACAGGCATGAAATTCTTTCTGGATACTGCAAACATCGAAGAGATCCGCGACGCGGTCAGCGCTGGAGTTTTGGACGGAGTCACGACGAATCCAACACTGATTTCAAAAGAAGGCAATAGTTTTGAGGACCAGCTGCTCAAGATTTGCTCGCTGGTCAATGGCCCGGTCAGTGCTGAAACAGTTAGCCGCGACGCGGCCGGCATGGTCGATGAGGGCAGGCATTTGGCGAAGCTTCATTCCAATATCGTTGTCAAATGTCCGATGACGAAGGAAGGTCTTAAGGCGACAAAGATTCTCACCGAAGAGCGCATTCGTGTGAATGTGACGCTTGTGTTTTCGGCCCCGCAAGCGATCATGGCCGCGAAAGCAGGTGCTTACTTTGTGAGTCCGTTTGTAGGGCGGCTCGATGACATCAGCGAAAGCGGAATGGATCTGATCAAGACGATCGTAACGATTTTCAACAATTACGAATTCAAGACCCAAGTCCTCGTAGCGTCCATTCGCAATCCCGTCCACGTTGTTCAAGCTGGTTTGATGGGCGCCGACATCTGCACGATGCCTGCGAAGGTCTTCGATCAACTTTTCAAGCATCCGCTCACGGACAAAGGTGTCGAACAGTTCTTGAAGGATTGGGAAAAAGTTCCAGTGATCAAGTAGCGCCGTATATTTTGTGGCCAAGACAACAGCCTCGGATCGCATCGAAAACCTGATTGAATTGAATCGCGCCGCTGAGCTCGGCGGCGGCAAGGAACGTCTGGATCGGCAGAGAGCAGAAGGCAAGCTGACCGCCCGCGAACGCATCACATTGCTGCTCGACAAGGATTCCTTCGAAGAGCTGGATAAGTTTATAACCCACCGATGTCTGGATTTCGGGATGCAAGAGCAGCAATATCCCGGGGACGGTGTCGTGTGCGGATACGGCCGCATTGATGCCCGCCTCGTCTACGTCTTTGCCCAGGATTTTACTGTCTTTGGCGGATCGCTCAGCGAAACCAACGCGCAAAAAATCTGCAAGATTATGGATCTTGCGGTGAAGATGGGCGCGCCGGTCATTGGCCTCAACGACTCCGGCGGAGCGAGGATTCAAGAAGGTGTCGTTTCGCTCGCAGGCTATGCCGATATCTTTTTGAGAAACACCGTGGCATCGGGCGTGATTCCGCAGCTTTCCGCGATCATGGGGCCGTGCGCCGGCGGCGCCGTCTACTCACCCGCGATTACGGACTTCATCGTGATGGTGGACAAAACGAGTTACATGTTCGTGACTGGTCCTGACGTCATTAAGACAGTCACTCACGAAGAAGTCACAAAAGAAGAGCTTGGCGGCGCAATGACGCACAACAGCACGAGCGGTGTTGCGCACTTTATCGCTCACAACGACGAAGAATGCCTCCTCCTTTTGCGTGAACTCCTTTCATTCTTGCCTTCGAACAATTTGGAAGATTCGCCGCGCCGGCCTACCAATGATCCCTGGGATCGCGTGGACGACGCACTGAATTCGATGGTGCCCTCTGAATCGAACGTTCCGTACGACATCAAAGACATCATCCATTCTGTGGTCGACGAGAATTATTTCTTCGAAGTCCAGGAGCATTATGCGAAGAACCTCGTAATTGGATTCGCCCGGCTCGATGGCCGTCCTGTCGGCATTGTCGCCAACCAGCCGGCTTATCTGGCAGGCTGTCTCGATATTGCAGGGTCTATTAAAGGGGCGCGATTCGTCAGGTTTTGTGATGCGTTCAACATTCCCCTGGTGACGTTTGAAGATGTACCAGGTTTTCTTCCGGGTACGAACCAGGAATTCGGCGGCATCATCAAGCATGGCGCAAAGCTCCTCTTCGCGTTTGCGGAGGCAACAGTGCCGAAGCTCACGGTGATCACACGCAAGGCTTATGGCGGCGCATATTGCGTCATGGCGAGCAAACACATTCGCACAGATGTTAATTTCGCTTATCCAACTGCGGAAATTGCCGTTATGGGCCCGGAGGGTGCAGTGAACATCATCTATCGGCGTGAGCTCGCAGCCGCAAATGATGTCGAGAAATTACGGGCTGAAAGAGTGAAAGAGTTCCGAGAGAAGTTTGCAAATCCCTACATTGCGGCTGAGCGGGGCTTCATCGACGAGGTTATCGAGCCGAAATACACCCGCAAAAAATTGATCACTGCGCTGCGAATGCTAGATACCAAACGCGATAAAAATCCACCAAAGAAGCATGGGAATATTCCCTTGTAGGGCCATGGGGTCGGACCCCCCGGTACCGAGGGGTCTGACCCTACACAGAACCTTAACGCCTATATCCGCGGCGAAGGTCTTGCTGATCGCGAGCTATTTCATGACCGTCCTGGTCCATCAAAATGAAAGTGTAGACGTGGCCTGGAGCGATCCAAGGCGCCTTCTGCGTGCCTGACTCGCCAGCCGCAAACAACTGCAGAGGATTATTGTCGACTTGAACATAAATCCTGCCGTCCCGAGGACCATTCCAGCGCACGTTTTTATCCAGTCCAATAGAAATGCTCCCGTACTCGCTACTGGAGTAACCGGGCTTCTGACGAACGCCGGTATAGCGTCCATCACCATTCGGAATCGAGTGGTAGTGGATACCGTTTCTCTTATGTCCGTTGTCAACGATTCCTGCCCGCAAGGGTTCGGTCAACCGGAATGTCAGCAGCGATTCAGCCGAAACCTTGACGCTTTTGCCGCGCGTCAAGACCTGAGTCCCGGCTCCTGCTGCTGCTCCAGCGCCTGCGCCGATGGCTGCTCCTTTGCCACCGCCTGCGATAGCGCCTATGATCGCTCCGACCACAGCTCCGCCACCGACATATTTACCGGTACGTTTATTGGCTCCAACGCCTTCTCTGGGTTCAGATTCAAGAACACTCTGCTCGGCGTCAACGCTATAGCGCTCCCCGTTGACCACAATAGAATCGAGATCCAGTGCTACTTCCTTATCTGAGAGCTTCCTTACGACGAGTTCAACGTCCGAACCTTGCGGGATTGCAATCCTGCCGTTTCTAGTCAGCACGTCTTGATCGACGACACCCGGAAAAACGCGTCCATCAGCGTCTTTGGTATTGATCTGCTCCGTCGTCCTGACATAAACGGTTGTTCCCGAATCGATTACAGCCGCCCTTTGAGCGCTGGCTCCAGTAGCAAACGGGAACGCACAAATGAGTGTGATGCTCAGAATCGTGATGAGCGTTTTATAACTTAAACTTGATTTTATATTTCTCATTGTCCTCCTCCTCTGGAGACACCTCGTAGATCTGAGTGCAATAACAGTTCCGAGCGAGAAGAAATGCGAGACAACCCTGAATTTGCTGCGGTTTAGAGACGAATCGTCCGTGAGAAAAAGAGGGAAGGCTTACCGGCTCTTTTGAGATTTATTCACCGCGCATTGCGGCGACGACGTGGCCGATTTTGAATGATTCTTCGTAGATCCGCTGTATAGGAATACCGCCGGGAGTTCTGAATTTGCCGATCGAATTAAGGCCCGCTGAAGCCAGACAGCCGCATTGCGAGCAATCCGGGTTGCCGCCGAATTGACATGGACCGACTCGGGTCTTCAGGTCCGACGTGAACGTGCTCGTTACGTTTGCAAAAATGCATTCGCTCGGTTTCGAAGGCGGATTCAAGAAACCTTCAATCGCAAACTTCGTCATCGAAAGTTTCGAATACTTTTCGCGAATATCGAGCAAGTCGCGAACAACCTGGAGTCGGGCGCCTCGCGGCAGGATTTCATAACTGGTTTCGCCCACTTGGGGAGTAAATAGGCTGAACCATATTTTTTCGGTCTCCGGACGGCCCGACCAGAAATCCATGAACTCGTACAGATAGTTCGGGCGTTCGGTCATTTGCCGGGTGACCGTGCAGTGCACTGTGATTCGGTGGTCCACGATGTTCTTCAAAATGCGTTCGTAGGTCGCTGGCTTTCGTCGGACGTCATGTTCGGCAGGCAGACCATCGATGGAGACCACAACCGTCAGCCGTTTAATACGAGCCCACTCCGCCGGGATTGGCCGCACAGCGCTCGTCACAAGCTGAATTGCAATGCCGCGTGCGTCGAGTTGCGGAAGGATCTCATTCAATTCTCGAAACCGAACGAGCGGCTCACCGCCGACAATCGAAACGTGCAGCGGCATGTGACGATCAACAAGATCAACAACTCGGTTGACGAGCTCCTGCCCTTTAAAGTCGCTCATTTGGGTCAGCAGAATATTTCCACCAAGATGGTCATCACCGTATGCGTAGCAACCGGGACAGCTCAGCGGGCACTCTTTCGTCAGCTCGATCGAAAGAAACGGAGTGCGTCCGGCAAGAATGCTTTTCCAGCCTCGTAGGAGTTCGATAACCTTCATGGCAATTTAGTTACTGTACACCATGAATTTCGGGTTCGGAGCAGAACTTCATGTACAAAATATTCTTGATCGGTATCGCGGGTCTGGTGGGTACCCTCGCGCGGTATTGGCTGTCCGGGTGGGGTGATCGATGGTGGGGCGGATCATTTCCTTTTGGGACCATGATTGTGAACTTAACAGGCTGCTTGGCCATTGGATTTCTGTTCCATGCGATTGAAGAGAAATACCTGATC
>DATFWY010000211.1:0-52595 GCA_035258805.1 Blastocatellia bacterium
TTTACGTAGCCCCACAGCAGGCTCAGCTTCAGACGTTATCTCCCGACCGTCGGTGAATTCAGTATCGCCCCCTGGGAGGTTTGGCCGCAAAGCCTCCTGCGGAGGAATGTATGGATCGCATTGGTCAACGTGTTTTTGTTAAGCTGTTGCTGTTTATCGTCATTCTTTGCCTTACCCAAGTCTCCTTTGCTACAACAGTAATAATTCCCTCCGACGATCAGCTCATCATAGAAGCGCGTGCGATAGTAAGAGGTAGAGTTCTCGCCGTACAGTCAGGCCTCGATAAACAAGATCGTATCTTTACATACGTGACCGTGAGAGTGCAGGAAGTCCTAAAAGGAAACCTGACACAGCACAGAATAATTCTTAAGCAGCCAGGCGGCGAATACGGCAACCGGGGTACCCTGGTGTTCGGTGCACCGCAATTCAAAGTGGACGAAAACGTGGTTCTCTATCTGGATACCTGGCGAGATGGAAGTCTGCGCGTTCATCAAATGTCGCTCGGAAAATTCTCGATTATCAATGACCCTTCGACCGGGGTGCCTTTCGCCGTAAGAAACACACCTGACAATGGAGTAAAAATTCTAGGACAGTCCAAAGATGGGCCAATTACAAATCGAATGGAATTGTCGAATTATCTTGAAATGGTGCGCGGCAGGCTCTCGGTGAACAAACGAGCCGCAAGAGAGTTCGATGCACGTGCCTACAGCGGGATTCCGATACGCGAACAGCCGCCGGCGTACACTCCATCGGTTCAAAGCGGCGATCTCCAGGTGCAGTTTCACTTGTGGAACCCACCTACCCGCTGGTTTGAAGCCGATAACGGCCAATCTGTGATATTCAAAGTCAATACTGAATCTGCGCCGCCTCAAGCGGAGAACGACGTCATTGCTGCAACCAACGCCTGGTCGAGCGTCGCCGGTTGTTCTCTCCGCGTAGTCGAGGGAGGCACAACGAATACCTGTGGCCTGTTTGCCTCCGACGGCACCAACACAATTTCGTTTAATAACTGCGATGGATATTTCAACGGCTCCGGAACCTGTAGCAGTGGTGTTCTGGCGGTAACAAGTATATCGAGCTACGATCGCAACCAAACCCGAGTAGTGAACGGCGTGACGTTTTATAGGGCGCTCGAAGCTAACCTGACATTTAATCCGTTTGCGGCATGTAACTTTTCCGATCATTGCCAACTTCAGGAGATTATCACCCACGAGATGGGCCATGGGTTAGGCCTGCATCACTCGTGGGACTCTACTTTCGGGGGCAGCCCATCGGCCAGCGATCAGATCGCCACAATGTACTGGGTCGCTCATTTCGACGGGCGCTGCGCTTCTCTCAGAGAGGACGATATCAGCGGCATCACCTTCATCTATCCCGCGACGGGCGGCGGGCCAGGTCCGTTGACAATCGTTAGCACTTCGCCGTTAGGAACGGGCACAGTTCGGAACGTGTTCTCCCGTCAATTGATAGCTTCCGGCGGATCAACGCCATATCACTGGAGCATTCTTACAGGCGCTCTGCCCGACGGGATTGTTATTAATCCCGATGGAATGATCGGCGGGACTCCGACTGCTACTGGCACGTTCAACTTCTCTGTAAAGGTAACCGATGCTCAAAACGCAACTGCGCAAAAAGATCTTTCAATCATCATAATACCGCCTGCGACCGGTTACGATGCGCAATTTATCTCACAGAACGTTCAAGCGACTCTTCAGCCTAACCAGGTTTTTCTAGCGACGATCAGATGGTTGAATACCGGTTCGACGGTTTGGAACGGGAGCGCCGGCTTTGCGATACTTTCGCAAAACCCTCTCAACAATACCGAGTGGGGAGGGAACACAGTACCCTGGCTTGGCGCGCCCATTTCTCCCGGCGAGCAAATGGAACTTATATTTCAAGCGTTCGCGCCAAGTCGACCGGGCATCTACAACTTCCAGTGGCAACTCTATCAGCAGGGCGCGGGTCTGTTCGGCCAGGTTTCTGCGAATGTCAGCATAACAGTCGGCGATCCAAATCAAGCCCCGCCGCTTTCTATAGGCGGTTCCTCAAATTTCATAGCGATTAAGGGAGTGCTGTTTACCAATACGCTCACCGCTGCCGGTGGTACTCCACCTTACACATGGCAGATCGCCGGAGGGGCGCTTCCTGGCGGAATTGCGCTGAACGCTACAACCGGAGCACTCATTGGTGCGCCGACTGTTTCAGGAAACTTTTCATTAACCGTGCAGGTCACCGACTCCAGGTCTCAAACTGCCCAGAAGGGCTTGTCATTTAACGTTGGTCTTCCACCGATCGAAATAGTCACATCCTCGATTCAATCCGCGGTTAGAGAAATCAGCTTCAATCAACAACTAACTGCTGCCGGAGGACGAGCGCCTTATACGTGGACGGTGACTGCTGGTGCTCTTCCTGGCGGCCTAAGTCTAGCAGCCACCACGGGGATGATAAGCGGAGTGCCGAATGCGTCCGGCAATTTTAGCTTCACCGTAACCGCCACCGATGCTGATTCGCAAACCGCAAGCAAGTCGTTCTCTATCTCCGTAGCGGCTCCTCCGCTTTTGGTTGCGAATGTCCCCGCCCTTGAAACAATGATGGGCCTTTCATTCAATTACCAGCTTGGCGCGAGCGGAGGAACGGCTCCGTACACCTGGTCGGCGGCGGCTGGCGCGCTTCCGCCCGGATTGAATCTCAACGCGAGCAGCGGACTCCTTTCGGGCTCTCCTGCGGTCGCGGGGGTTTTCACGTTCAGCGTTGGAGTTCGCGATTCTGCGTCGGCAAGCGCGACAACGACGCTTCAAATCAAAGTGATCGATCCCGCAACCATCCCCGCGATCACCAGGGTGAAATACAAAGGCGGAAGAAAGCTGATTATTGTCGGGGAACGGATAAATCCGGCGGCTGCGTTGGTTTTGGATGGAAACCAGGTGCCCTTCGCTTTTGGTGATGAACAACTGGTGGTGAAGCCGATAGGTCTGGCGCGGGGCCGCCATGAACTAAAAGTGATTAATCCCGGAGGAGTGTCGTCAGCGGTTTATGTTTTAACTGTAGAGTGAGATTTAATACAGGTAATCATCGCTACCGCTTCGTTTCCCGCGCTTGCGTGCGCCGCGACCGCCGCCAAGCTGCGAGAACTGATCCGTGCCGTAGCTACCGAGTCCCGCCAGGTTAAACGTGAATGACCATGCGCTTTCGTTTCTAAGCCCTGCCTTAAATGTGTTGTAGTTGAACTGCACGCCGCAACAATCCCACGAATACCCAAAGTAGCTTCGCGAGTTCATCAGACGACCGTTGGAAACATCAGTATCGGTGACAAATCGATTCGTGAAATCGTAGCTGATTCGCGAGCCGCCGTACCATCCGCGCAGGTCGTCTCCAACCTGGACGGTCGTGCTGATCTGATCTCCTGGAAAGGTGCCCGGTTCGAATCCACCCGGATCGATCTTGATTCTCCTCGACAGGTAATAATCGGCGGACACGGTAACTTTATTTGTTCTGACTCCGCCACCAACGGTAATGTTGCGAACTCCGTCCTCGCCTCCCACATCCATCCTTAGATCGCCGTAAACCGATGATAACGGCCGATAACGAATAGCTACATTCATGGGAGAAAAGCTGCGCGCACGTCCGCCAAACGTGAACCCGGAGAGTGTGTCAATTGGATAGAATTGGTTTCTGCGACCTTCGATCAGCGCCCCGCCAAAATGGCGATCAAAGAAGTATTTCTGGGCCACTTTTATCATCAATATTTCATACGACTGTGATGGCTCCGCCTCATTACTGGCCGCGTCCTCTACGGTGCCTGCTTGAAGTGTACTTGTTTGATGATCATCACCCCTCCGGGTCGTTTTTTCGTCCTTCGTAGTGGAGGTCTTCGGGGCCAATTCCTCTGATTTCCCGGTTTCGAGCGTAGGTTTTGTAACGTCACGTTGCTGTGGCTTTTGATTAGGTTCTGTTTGCGGTGTTGGCTGTGTGTTGGTGGCAGCCTCGGGTTTCGAATCGGCAGCTTTTGACGGGTCCTTTTGACGGTCAACCTTTCCCGGTTGTTCCGGTTGAACAGGTTTCATATTCGAAGGGATCTTCCGCCCCTTCGAACGCTTACGCATCAAGTCGGAAGGAAACTGCCTGGTAAAGAATCGGTTGACGATCGCGTACTCGAATTCATTGGTATTGGCCACAGCATCAGTGTCATCGAATCTAATGATGCGGTTGAATTCACTTCCAATCCCGCCGAGCAGTCGATAAGTCAGATAAGGCTCAATCAAATGCTTGAACCGCGCAGAGCCATCCGCGTTTTTATATGTCCTTTCGAGAGCTGGTGGTCGTACGTCAACCTCAAATTCTGCGTAATGTCGCGTTATGTCGTTGGGTATGATCGGATCGAGTTGATTTCGATCAAAGAGCTTGAGAGCCGGCGCGAACTCAAGTCGAGCAGGATTCAGTCTTGGATCAGTGGGATCGAACGTGAATTTCTCTGGATCAAACGGTGGGACGTTAGGATCCATGCTGCTCGTGTAATACGTTTCGCGAAAACTGAGGCTGGGCGTTATTGCCACGCCGGCGATTGTCGCCAGCGGGACGGTAATTTTCGGCTGAAAGTCAAATCGCTGAACCGCCGCTGGCGTAACGAGTGTCACATTCGAATCAATGCTCTCCTCTTTCTTTAGCGCCCCAACGCTGGATTCCAGGGAAAAATAGATCGGCACGTTTTCAAAAAAGTGGCGCGGGTAAACGGATATGTTTATTTCGGGTGCCTGCCGGATCTTGATGTCGAAATTCGTTCCTTCCGATGGGGTCAGAGGATTGGTGCTGGGAGTGAAAAGAGTCGTCGTTTCTTGCGATGCCAGAAAATTGAAGCTGAAGCCATTTGTGTTGTTGTTGGCATAAAAAGTCGATTCGCGTCGTGGGTCGATCACCTGCGCGATGTCATCCGAGAACACCTGACGAAAGGCGAGGCTGGTGACTAACGAAACGTTGCCGACCGCCAGCCATCCATGAGGTAGGTGTTGCACGCCTTCACCGATAAACGCAGTGCCGCCCTGGTTCTCGCCTGGCGGTCCGAATAGCCTGTCCTTAACACTGAACACGCCGAGTCTCAAAAACGAGTTCTCATCTGTTTGAGCACGAAACTCAGCACCCATTCCTATCCCACGCTGAGTATAAATGTCTCCGCGAAAGGTAATATCCGCCGATTGCCCGAGCGTCTGGTAGTAAGCCGTCTTAAAAGTCCGCCCCTTTTGATTCGAGTTTCCGGTGCTTGGTAATAGAAAACCGGACTTTCGCTCTTTTCGTGTGGCTGGAATCCAAACGTACGGCAGTACGAAAGCTGGGAGAGTCCTGATCTGAAAAACCGCTTTGCTCATTGTGACGCGGTCACCCATCTTTAGCTCGGCGCGCTTTGTCTTGAAGCTCCATTTTGGAATCACATCTTCACAGGCAGTCACCGCCGCATCGAATAGCTCGTAAGTGTCGGGTCCTGTTTTCTCGACGCGAGCAGCGGTGAAGAAAACGTAATCTCCCGTCTGAGTTCTATTTGTAAATCCGGTTGTATCCCAAAACGTTCCTCGTTTGGTTCTCCAATTGATTTCTGCTCTGTGGGCCGTGACTCGCTGATCTGCTCCTTGATCAAAAATGACGTTGCCTTCGGCGACCATATCGTCGGTGGTGCTGTTGAAGTTTACTCGATCTGCTTGAAGTCGAATCTCGCCCTGGGTCGCGTTTACATAACCTTCGTAGAGAAACAGGTCGCCGTTCTTGGACTGCTTGTCGGATACTATTTCTACGATTTCCTCGTTTCCGGTCGAAGCAGGTTTTGCAGCATCCTTTTCAGCGTCAGCGTTTGCTCTTCGCGCGGCTTTTCGAGCGCGCTTTTCTTTATTTTCGTCCGGGTCTTCCTGACCCTTCTTAGCCGGCGCGGGTTGCTGAGGAAGGACAACTTGACTTGCGTGAATAGAAGCTGAGCCCAGGGCGACCAGAAGAAAAACCGACAGTATGAACGGGAACGGCTGAGGGAAGCGGACCATCAATTAAACCATTCTATGCACGGAGTGAATCGATACTAGCACGCGTGTTTTGCGAACGGCAATGTCGGTGGACTCGCGGCCAAACATCGTCGTACTATCGTCTTGAAGGGAACCTGGATCCTGGAGGACCGAATGGTCGGCAGAACTTCGAACGGGGTGATGGATGAGGCTCAAGCGCGCCGCCTGCGCCAGCGGTTTCGCAAGGGCGTGTTTGTGATTCCAAGCCTTTTAACGACTGCAAATATCTTCTGCGGCTTCTACTCGGTGATGGAATCGCTCGCGGGTGTGAAGGCGCTGGCGATAATTGGATTTGCAGGTACGGCTTCATCGGCGATCGCAGACGCCACTGAACACTTTGATCGCGCGGCTATAGTTATCGGGTTCGCAGCGCTTTTCGATCTGCTGGACGGCAGAGTCGCCAGGATGACCAATGCGACGTCGGAGTTCGGCCTTGAGCTGGATTCAATCGCAGATGTTATCTCGTTTGGCATCGCACCCGCCCTCCTTGCTTTCGCGTGGGGTTACGGGCAATTGCCGGATTTGCACAATATCGGATGGGCCGCTTCGTTCCTTTTTGTCATATGCGGTGCGCTGAGGCTCGCACGGTTTAACGTTCAAGCGCGGCGACCCCACTCCAATCTTCCGCCGAAAAATCCGAAAGTGGACAAGAAGGCTTTTGTAGGAATGCCTATCCCGGTAGGAGCTACGATGATAGCTTCGCTGACTCATTTCGCGCCTACGCCGGTTGGCTATGTGGGGGAGCGGCATCTATGGTCGCTTACGATTGGCCCCCAATTCTACTCGACTGCTCTGTTAATCCTGGTCGTGAGTCTTGCTTTTCTGATGATCTCAACGTTGCGCTATTCAAGCCTCAAAAATGTCGGCGTTGGAAACCGGAATCCCCGGATCTTGATCATCGGGCTGGCTATGGTCGTCATCCTCATATGGTTTTATTCTCGTTGGGTGCTGCTGGTGATCTCGACTGTTTATGTTTCACACGGACTGGTGGCAAGGCTATGGTCGCTTTTAAAACCGCGGCGGGGGGGAGCGGAACATTCCGATTTGGAGCTCGACAAAAGACCAACAACAGAGGCTCGAAGCTGAACACTAAGTGGCGTTTGTGACGTCGGCGGAATCACTCGACTCAAATAGCAATTCATCCAAACGTACCAGATTTCCAAGCAAGCAGGCGTGGCCTGCACCTTTCACTATTTTTACTTTCGCATTCGGAATTCGCGCGGCCATTATTTGTGCTTCTTTGACTGACGGGACTACCAAGTCGCGATCGCCGGCGATAAATAATGTCGGAACCCGAATTTCATGGAGTCGCGAGTCGAGGTTGAGCTCTCTGATCAACCGCAGACGTTGTGTATAAGCTCCTGGACTCACGGTTCGTATAGCGGTCCAGAACCTCTCGCGGTCAGTGAAACTCACTCCGTCAATGGCCAGTCCGAGGCGGTTTGCGGCACGGCGGAGTGGCCAGAGCCCGTTAAACATTCCCGAGGACAATTTTATTCCGAGATTGATGGTGAGCCTTTTTCGGAACCGCGGAAAGGAATTCACAACTACCAGCCGCTCGACCATCTGCGGGTAACGCAATGCGAAGCTCAACGCTACGGTGCCCCCGAAGGATTCGCCGACGATTATTGCTTTCTGTTCTCCGATATCGCGAATAATCCCAGCCAGATCGCCGGTCAGGTCGTCATAAGTGAATTTTTCGTTCTCGCGGGAGCGAAAGGTTACTACGCGATAATGGGAAGTTAAACGAGACGATTGCTTGAAGAAGAGCTGGCCAGTGCCGTCGAGCCCGGCGACGTAAATCAGTAACGGACCTGAACCCTCGGCTCGATATTGCTTAGAGCCCGTGCTCACTGCTAATTACCGCTGATCTCGTCGAGAATCTGCTCGGCCGCTGCGCGCGGATCTGAATGGTCAGTAATTGCGCGTCCGATGACGATAAAGTCTGCGCCGTCGCGTATGGCATCGGCGGGTGCAGCGATACGCTTTTGGTCGCGCTTTTCGGACCAGGCAGGCCGTATCCCCGGAGTCAAAATGATGAACCGTTCCGCGGTGATGCATTCTCGGATGAGTCGAATCTCATGCGGCGAGGCAACGATGCCGTCGAGACCTGAATCGCGAGCGAGAGCTGCCAATCGCACAACTTCCGCCCTCAAATCCGAGGCGATTCCGACATCCGCCAAATCGGCTTTGTCCATACTCGTGAGAACGGTTACTCCAAGCACAGCCGGTCGAGTGATCCATAGCAAGCCGCGATCTCCAACGGCGTGCGCGGCCGCTCTCATCATTTCCGAACCCCCGAGGGTGTGCACGTTGAGTATTGAAACGCCTAGCTTTGCCGCCGATTCAACTGCGCCCGATACGGTATTTGGAATATCGTGGAATTTCAGGTCCAGAAAGACGCGTTCGCCAGAGGCGATGATTTCTTTAACCAGCTGAGGGCCTTCTGCAGTGAAGAGCTGACTACCGATCTTGAACATACCGACAGTCCCGCTCAGCCGCTCGACGAGTCGAAGTGCGCTATCTCGATCTGGAACATCGAGCGCTACTATCAAACGGTCCTTTACGGTGGAGAAGGTCGGATTGGTGATTGTCGCCAACGACATCGTTTCCCTGGAGTTCTGACTGATATCCACTGTCCTCATTTCCGAATATACCGATGCGCGGAATCTGATTCAAGTTTTCGGCTTCAAAGCGCTTCGGTTTCTTCGCGTTGACAAGCAACATCAAGCAGGCCGACGCGAGGCCCGCAGGATGAAAACTTGTTTACGCGGTGTAGGGACGTAGGGGTTCGAGAAATCACGATCCGGTGGCTTGCCGGCGGCTGTCGACTTCAAGCCCACTCACCCTTACTTCTTCGAGTAACCGGCTTCCTGTTTCCTGTGACATCCTGATTGCGCCGTTGAAAACTGCGCCTTCCTCCACCAGAAGGACAGGAGTAATAACGTCGCCCTGCACTCGGCCAGTCTTTCGAATCTCAAGTTTCGATCTTGCGATGAGATTGCCCTGAACCAAGCCGTGCACCACGCATACGCCGACGTCGATTTGCGCTTCGATCCGTGCGGATTCCCCGATTATAAGAGTACCGCCGTCGGAAGTGAGTTTCCCTTGAGTCTTGCCGTCGACCTGCAACCGATCTGCGAAAGAGATGTCGCCGATAACTTCTATCCCGCGGCCGATCAAACCGAAGTCTGAGTTGGTGGGTTCATTCTTCACTAATTTCATTCCTTTGTCCCCAGATTTATGTTTTAGCTAGCAAGAAGCTTGTTGTGAATTAGTGAGGGACTGCCTAATACCTGAGAGAAGCCTATTCGTTCGAAACTTGGATTGGGGCAGACAGGTTATACGCCGAGAAGATAGGGAAGTCAAGGATTCGTTGAGCAAGCCCAAACACACGGCTCCGGGCAAAGACAAAAGCCGTGGCGCAACTGCTTGCACCACGGCTCGTAGGAAATATTTGCGGAACGTATCCTACTGCACTTTGACCTCTATCTGTTTCGGTTTTGTCTCTTCTTTCTTTGGTAAGGTCAATCTCAATACGCCATCCTTGAACTTCGCATCGATCGCGGTAGCATCTACATTGGGTGGCAACGAAAACGATCGGTAAAACTGACCGTAGCTTCGCTCGACTCGGTGATAGTTCTCTCTCTTTTGTTCATTCTCGAACCGGCGTTCGCCGCTGATCGAGAGAGTGCCTTCGTTGAGGCTTACCTTTACGTCGTCACGATTGATCTCCGGCAAGTCCAGCTTGATCACAAATCCGTTTTCATCTTCGTAGACATCAACCGCCGGGGTCCAGGCTCTAAGAGCTACATCTTCGCGTGCAGGGCGAAAGCTCCCTTCGAATAGTTCATTTATGCCGCGCTGCAAATCCAGGAGCTCTCGAAATGGATCCATCCCTCGAAACCCCCGAATGGGCGCCACCTGCGTTCCAGTTTTTGCCATTTTGTTCGCTTCCTCCTATCTCTGAATAATCATCACCAGAGAAAAAACTCCCTCTGATTACGATTTCATAATGACATACTCATAATAAAATCTGAGTCTATTTCTGTCAAGAATTTTTCTTTTGAAGTGCGTCAGCCAGCGGATTGGTACGGTAAGTGATGAAATAATTGATCTAATCTGAGATGGGGTGGGGCTGCCGTCTTGATCCGAGAAAAGGGTGGTTTGGGGTTTTATGATTGGTCTCGAGAGATTGAACGGGTAAGGTCGCTAATGCTGGCAATCCCTTGGCTCTCACAATGCCCTGAAAGGCCTTCGATCGTTTTAATCGTCACTCGAGGGTCGTAATAATTGGCGGTCCCGATCTGGATTGCTGTTGCACCAGCAATGATGAATTCAAGCGCATCCGTCGCCGATGTGATTCCGCCGATGCCGATTATCGGAACGGCGACGGCTCCCGCGACTTCGTACACCATCCTGACGGCAATCGGCCGAATCGCAGGGCCTGAGAGACCGCCAGTACCGTAGTTCAGCCGCGGCCGTCTCTTTACAACATCAACCGACATTCCGACGATCGTGTTTATCAGTGAAAGAGAATCGGCTCCCGCCTGCACAATCGCTCGAGCTAAGACCGTAACATCAGTGACGTTCGGTGAGAGCTTGACTATCAGAGGTCTGGCTGATGCCATTTTCGCTTTTGCTGTGAGCCTTGCCGCAGCATCCGGTGAATTTCCAATTACAATTCCACCTTCCTTTACATTGGGACACGAGATATTTAATTCGTAAGCAGAAATGCCGTCGCCATCGTTTAAGATTGTTATCGCCTCGAGATACTCATCATCGGAATAGCCAAACACATTTGCAATGATGCGAGTATCGTAACGCTTCAGCTGCGGCAGTTTTTCTTGAATAAAAGCGCGAGCGCCAATGTTTTGAAGGCCAATAGCATTTAGCATCCCGCCGTGAGTTTCAACAATTCGAGCGGGCGGATTTCCGGGGAGCGGCTTTGCGGAAAGCCCTTTTGTAACAAATCCACCAATCCTGTTCAGGTCAATCAACTCTGCGAATTCGAGCCCGTACCCGAACGTACCCGAGGCGCCAATCACGGGATTGTTGAAGCGGATCCCGGCAATCTCGACATTCAGTTTCGGATCATGATTAAACGTTTGGGTCATGACTGTAGGGGTAACTGATGCTTAATGCATCGCATTGACTTCCCAGCGAATGATTGCCGAGTCAAAAATCGGTCCGTCAGTGCAGACCCGCCGATAAGAATCGTAACCTGCTTGTCCGGCGCTTTTCATTGCGACAACACAGCCTACGCATACACCGAATCCACAGCCCATCGGGGCTTCAAGAGAAACAATGCACCGGACCTCAAATGAGGCTGCGATCTCGGCAACACGTTTCATCATCACCCAGGGGCCGCAGGCGTAGATCGTGCAAGCGTTGCCCTCGATATCTCGAAGATGTCTTTCCAGCGGTACGGTCACAAATCCGCGCTCACCCAAACTGCCATCATCGGTGGTGATACTCAGCGGTATTTCAAGAGTCCGAAAATCATTGACTCCGCAGCCGACCATCGCAGCTTCACTCGCCGCCCCCAAAAACACGTGGGCATCGGCGCGCGCCGCTCTCAGTTCTTCGCAAAGCATGAGCACTGATGCTGACCCGATTCCACCTGCTACAACCAGTGCTCGTTTATCGAAGGACGCGTCTATGGGCCAGCTGTTGCCGAGTGGCAAGAGAGCCTCGACCTCGCCTCCAGGCGCCAGCTGCGACAGGGCTTCGGTGCCGCGGCCGACCACCTGGTATAAAAAGCTCAGGCGTCTGGGCCCGTGAACCCTGTACACCGCGAGCGCTCGCCGGAGGACAGGCTCTAATGAAGAATGAGCCTTGAGCATAGCAAACTGTCCGGGTCGAACCATTAAATCCATCTGGAAATCGAGGATCAGCAGGCGATAACCGCGTGACAACTGGCGGTTGCTCTCAACGATGGCCACGGTCTCGATCATCTTAAATCTTAGGTTCGCGAAGAGATTCTTTTGTTGATCTCTCCAGCCTCGAGTGGCTTCGGAAACTGCACAAGACCAGCCGTGGTTAGAATCATTGCTTCCGGCTAGTCTAAAAAAACTGCGAGCCGCATCAGGAAAGTGAGTCTATCAAGGGGTATCCGTTCATCTCAATACGCCGCGTCATTGTGTGCGGAAATCCTATCGGCTTGCGCTCACCGTTGGCGGCACAATATTCTGAAACGTCAAAGTCACTTGATGGTTTCGAGTCGCCGCAATTGGATAGTCTACGGTACCAAAGAATGGGAGAACATTTAAACAGATGAAGACTGCCGACGAGATTGTAAGTCAGATCGAACAAAAGGTTAATTCCACAGCACCACGCGATGAATCGCTACGCTTCGCGGTGCAAGTTCTAAAAGAGGAGCGCACTCATTATAATTGGGTAGGCATTTACCTCGTCGATCGCGACACGTTGGTGCTCCATAATTACATTGGAAAACCTACGGAACACACTCGCATCCCGATCGGGACGGGCGTATGCGGCGGCGCAGTCGCCCAGGGCGCAAATCAGATCGTAGGCGATGTCACCAAAATTGATAACTATCTCGCGTGCAGCGTAGAGACTCGCGCCGAGATCGTAGTTCTGATCAGAAAAGATGACGAGATCGTCGGACAGATCGATATTGATAGTGACTTGGAAAACGCCTTCAGTCATGAGGACGAACTGCTTCTGAGCAGAGTTGCTGATTTGCTTGCGGATCGTTTCTAAAATCCGATTGTCTGAAATAAATACAGCAGTACAGGGCTTGCTTCCGGGCATACGATATCGTGTGACCTCATACGATAACCAGAGTTGCCTCAGCCCGCGAAAAAAGCTGCTTCTGGTCTAATCCCGCCTGTAATCCCTGAGTCCACAGGGCTTATCGTGCAACCAACCCCTTTGCCACTATATTGGCACGGTAGTCGCCTTTCTAATCGCCGACTGACTTGTTTTAGATAAAAGGATGTTGAGCGGACACTCGGAGGAACGACTGATGGCTACCAACGCGATTCCTATTCAATCTGATGCCGGTCTAAATGCAGCGTTGTCCGGCGACGCGATGAGCGGGTTCGAAAACCTGTATCGCAAACACTATCGAAGAGTTTATTCAATATGCCTCAGAATGACGGGGAACATTGCTGAGGCGGAAGACCTGACGCAGGAAGTCTTCATACAACTTCATAGAAAGATTGGATCATTTCGCGGTGAGGCTGCGTTTACCACCTGGCTGCACCGGCTTACAGTGAATCAGGTCTTAATGCATTTTCGGAAGCGGTCCGTTCGGTCCGAATTGACAACAGATGACGGGGAGATGCCCGATTCGATCGACCCGGAGACAGTCAATCCGGAAGCAATGCCGATTGTGGATCGCATAGGGCTCGAAAACGCGATCGGGCAACTGCCCAACGGTTATCGCACGGTGTTCGTACTGCACGATGTTGAGGGTTACGAGCACGAAGAGATTGCGAAGTTGCTCGGATGCAGTGCGGGCACGTCGAAGTCACAGCTTCACAAGGCCAGATTGAAACTGAGACGTCTGCTTCTGCAACGCGCGTCCGGAGCGTAGCGGAAAAGCCTTCTGCTTCTGCAACGCGCGTCCGGAGCGTAGCGAAATAGCCTTCAGCCACAATCACTAAATAGGACCTAGGCCTATAAGTCCGATCACCACTCTCAACTGCACCTTCCCGACTGGCCTTCGCTTTGTTAGAATCACTACGTTTCCTCACCACGCTGGACTTTACCTACTTAAGATCCTTGGGAGACGTGTCCTCGGAATGAAGCACATCGGAGCTACCAAAGCGTCTGAGAATCTCAACGAGAGGGACGATCGCGCCCTGGTAGTCGCGTGTCTCGAGGGAGATCATGCCGCGTGGGAAGCATTGATCAGGCGCTATCAACGCTTGATTTATTCCATTCCGATCAAGGCTCGCCTTTCTCAGGAGGACGCGGCGGATATTTTTCAGTCAGTTTGTCTTAAGCTCTATGAAAAGCTTAACACGATTCGTGACGGCGAGAGGGTTAGCTCCTGGCTGATCACCACTACCTCAAGGGAGTGTTGGCGGATCTCCGCACGCAACCGTCGCGAAGCGATTCCCTCGGGTTCCGATGATGAAAACGGCAGCAACTTCATTGAAATTCCGGCAACAGGTTTGCTGGCCGACGAAGAGCGCGAGGTTCTTGAAAGGCAGCATCAACTCCGTCACGCCGTCGAAGCGCTGCCGGATCGCTGCCGTGAACTCATTTCGATGCTCTTCTACCACGAGAATGAGTTGAGTTATGTCGATATTGCGGGGCGTATGAAAATGCCGGTCCCTTCTATTGGTCCGACGAGGGCCCGCTGTCTGGAAAAATTGAGAAAACTCCTGGCAGGCAAGCTTTGATTAACACAAAGTGTATTTTTTTGCTGGAGAGGACCTCTATAAGAGTGGATGCCTAAGATCCAGGAGAAGAAACAAATGAATTGCCCCAGTTTTGAACGCTTAGTCGATTTCGTTGACAGTCGGCTGGAGGAACGCGAAGCAGCCCGCGTTGAGGCTCACCTTGCTTCAGGGTGCGGCGTTTGCGGGGAAACAACCAGTTGGTACGAGCGAGTTCGTCACACAGTTGAATCTGATCACTCGGTAGCTCCACCGTCCTGGGTGTTTAAACGAGCGGTCAGGATCTTCGACGCGCCGAAACGAAGGAGTCCTGGCCTAACGGAAAGGATAGGTCATGCGATAGCCTCTCTGGTATTCGATAGCTTCGCCCGACCAGCTCTTGTCGGTGTGCGATCAACGGAAACAGCAAATCGACAATTATTATATCGAGCCGATGATTACAGCATTGACCTTCAGATATCCGGTTTGGAGCACTCCAACGCGGATGTGATGGGCCAGATTCTGAAGGAACGGGGAGAAGGATTCGAATCGGTTTGTGGGCTTAAGCTGGAGCTCGCGCGACACGATGATGTGATAGTCTCGGTAGTAACCAATGATATAGGGGAGTTCAAATTGACCGGGATAGAACAAGGCGTATACGAACTACGAGTGGCGCTATCTGAAGGAAGCATAACCGTTCCGAATATTCCCGTGGGTGAACCTTAACCAGGTCCCAATTTTCTGATCGTTTCCGGCCCGCATCCCACAACTCGAACAAACAATCACGCTGGATAACGTAACGTTTTCGGTAAGGTATCGATGGAAAACGTCGGCAGCCAACTTGCAGAACAATTGATCAACGCGGATAGCGCCGAAGCATTCCTGCGCGAACAGCGGACTGGGGTTGATTGGAAGACCGTCTCCGCTCTCAAACAGGAAGTTGATCGATTAATCGGCGCCGACCTCAATGCTGCGAAGAACCTCTCCGATCGCGTTGATCAACTGGCGGCGGCGATTGGTGACCCGGTCTCGAAGGGATTTGCGGAAGCGAGTCGCGCGCGTGTTCTTCATCACAATGGTGATTACGCGGAGGCCGATTCGCTGTATGAAAATGCGATTCGCGCAACTCGCGCTGCAAAGTTAACAATTGATACAGCGGTCATACAGATGCATCGCGTTTTCGCTCTTACGCAAATGGGGCGATACGATGAAGCTCTCCGGACAGCGCGGATGTCGCGCAGAGTGCTTTCAAGGCACTCACCTCTACATCTCGCACAACTCGAGACCAACGTAGGAATTCTCTATTACCGGCTCGACCGCTACTCAAAAGCAATCGAACACTACGAGCGCGCTCGTCAACTTCTCGGGTCGACCGGGAGTGAGACCATCCGGGCTGTTGTGAATACAAATCTGGCGCACGCATTCATGGAAACCGACCGGCACGGTGACGCGCTAAGGTTGCTGGAGAGCGCGGCGAATGAGATGGAGCGTTCGGGGCAAAAACTCTGGGCCGCTCAGACCCTTTTCCATATAGGTTACTTGCAGTTTCTTCGTGGCAATTACAATGTAGCTCTTACAACTCATTATCAGGCTCGAGAGGACCTGACGCGGCTTGGCAGCACCGAGCTCGTCGCATGGTGCAATCATGAGATCGCCGAGATTCTTCTCGCATTAAATGCTTTTGATGATGCAGGCGAGAGTGCGAGGCTCGCTCGAAAAAGTTTCGCAGAATTGAATTTGCCATATGAGTCTGCGCAGTCGGCTGTAATCCACGCCTTGGCAGCGATGGGCCAGCGCGAATACGAGCAGGCGCGCGACGATCTGATCAGTGCAAGAGCAGTGTTTGCGGGTAATAACAATACCACGCTTGCCGCATTGATCGATTCTTATCTTGCCGAGCTGGCATTGCGCAGAAACGACCCGCTCGAGGCGTCAAGCCGCGCTTCTGCAGCCCTGCGTGTGTTTGCCCGCAAGAAGCTCTCGACTCGAGCGGCCTATGCGCGGCTGCTTTCCGCACGAGCAGCTTACTCTGATCGAAACCTTACAAAAGCCGCGCGAATGGCAAAGACTGCATTCGACTCGATCCAAGACCTGTTTGCGCCTGCTGTCGAGTACCAGTCGCAGCACTTGTTGGGACGAATCGAGCGGGATCGAAACCGCAATGATCGAGCTCTGGACCGCTTTCGTGGCGCGGTGAAGGCTATCGAGCGGCTGCGCGGTGGTATTGCAGCCGACGAGTTTAAAGCGACTTTTTTGCAGGATAAAAGCGAAGCCTATGAAGATGCAATTTCTGCATGTCTGGAACAGGACAGCGAAGAATTGATTGCGGAAGCTTTCAGTCTGGTTGAATCCTCCAAATCGCGGGCGCTCGCGGACTTGATGGCTCGCTACTTGCGCGGAACAGCTGAAACCGGCGAGGAAAGCACCTTCATCTTGGACATCCGCGCTAAGCTCGACAAGTTAATCGAAGATTTGAACTGGTATGGCTCCCAAGCGGGATTAGCGGAGGACAAGGGCGACCAGCGAAGCGCGGAAACAGCCGATCGCTATCGTTCTGCCATAGCAAAATGCGAGCGGCAGATTGCACAACTTTTCCGACGACTCGAAAGCGAGGTTCCCGCTTTTGTTGAGATTCAGCGAATGGAAAGCGCGTCGATCAGTGACTTGCGTGATTGCCTGAGTCCTGATGAAACGTTGATCGAGTACTTCTCCACGGGAGAGTACCTGTCGGCATTTGTAGCTACGCATAATGAGATCCAGGTCGCGCGCAAAATAGTTCGAAGGTCTGAAATAGAGCGCTTGCTAGACGCCTTGCGGTTTCAAATCGAGAAGTTCAACTACGGATCTGAGTACGTTGAAGCTTACTTCGGACAGCTTCGCCGTGCGGCAAATGAAATCCTGTCTACGCTCTACAAGGCCGTGTACTTACCCCTCGAAGGCTCAGTGAATACCAAACGAGTTATCGTCGTGCCGCACGGTCCCCTTCACTATCTACCTTTTCACGCGCTTTATGACGGCTACGTTCACCTGATCGAGCGGTTTGAGATTTCTTATGCGCCCAGCGCCTCGGTGCTCAAGCTCTGCCGGATGCTTGGGAAGCATCGGAATGAGTCAATTGATTGCGGAACTCTTGTTGCGCTGGGTTTGTCCGAATCGGCCACTCCCAATATCGACGATGAGATCAGGATTTTGTCTGGACTCTTCCCTGACGCGGTAACGCTGAGCGGAGCAAAAGCGACTCGCGCGAACTTATTTAAAGCTGCGCCGTCCGCGCGGTATCTGCACCTTGCGTCGCACGGCTACTTTCGACGTGACAATCCAATGTTTTCTTTTTTGAAGCTCACCGACTCTAACCTGCATTTCTACAATCTGGTTGATCTCGAGTTAAAGGCGGAGATGGTGACGTTGTCGGCGTGTCACACCGGTGTGAACAAAGTTTTCCCAGGCGATGAGCTGCACGGTCTTGTGCGTGGATTTTTGTATGCCGGTGCCCCATCAGTAGTGGCAAGCCTGTGGGCGGTCAACGATCAATCTACTGCCGAGTTCATGCGGGTTATGTATTCGCAATTGCGAAAAGGTGAATCGAAGAGGGTTGCACTACGGCGCGCGCAGCTAGCAACGAAAGAAGCTTACGGTCATCCGTATTATTGGGCGCCGTTCATCCTGATGGGGAATCCTGATTGATGGGAGTTGGGGTTAGGAGTTGGGGGTTGGGAGCTGGTGGTAGGAGTTGGGGGGGAGTTGGTGGTAGGAGTTGTGGGTTACGAGTTGGGGGTCAGGACGAATAGATATTATAACCCGAATCCCCAACCCCCAATCCCCAACCCCGATGACGAAATGTAATTATGAAGGGGAATCATATGTTTGCCCGTTTTTTAAAAGCCGCTTCGTTGATCCTGATCCTGTTCTTTGTAACCGTTGCATTGGAAACCAACACTAAGGCACAAAGCGGGGTCGTGGATTTCCGTCCGGGCGAAGTACTGGTCGAAATTCGGCCGGGAGCTTCCATTGACGCGATCAATGAGAGGTACGGGACTTCCACCATTCAGAGGATCTACGGCACGAATGTTTACCGTCTGGTGACGCCGAAGCGAAACAAAGAAGCCAAATTTCGCAAGCGGCTTGCTAACGATCCGGATGTCATCAGCGCCTCGCTCAATCCGGTTATTGCCACTCCTATCAACGTCTTTGGCCGTGCCGTTATTGGTTTCCCGGGGGATCATCCGACTACCGGGCAAGCGAGAGCGAGTTACCTGGAGCAGCAGCTTGTTGGAGACCTTGTATCTATCCAACTTCGTTCCAAAGGCGCTGGAGTGATTGTTGCGGTAATCGACACCGGAATTGATCGCAGTCATCCCGATATCAAAGATCACCTCTGGAATGATCCGGGCGAGATTCCTAATGACAATCTTGATAACGATAACGATGGGCTTGTGGATGACGTGTTCGGTTGGAACTTCCTGGATAGCAACAAAGACACTTTGGAATTACGCTCGAGTTCCCAAACGAGTATCGCAGGGCACGGCACATTCATCGCTGGGCTCATTGCATTGATCGCGCCGAACGCCAAAATAATGCCGATTCGCGCATTCTCGCCGGATGGGATTGGCGATGCATTCTCGGTTGCACAGGGGATTAAATATGCTGTTGATCACGGAGCGCAGGTGATTAATCTGAGCTTTGGCTCGACAGAAGATTCTCCGGTTTTGCACGACGCAATAATCTACGCCAATCAACGAGGCGTCTTCCTCGTAGCGGCTGTTGGAAACGAAGATAAACCAAACGACTCTGCGCCGCAGTTTCCCGCAAACTGGAGTAATGAGGTGATGGGCGTCGCGGCAATCGATGGCAATAACCGTAAGACGAGCTTTTCGAATTTCGGCAGCAATGTTTCAGTCAGCGCTCCGGGGCTGAACCTGGTCAGTCTCTTTCCTGAGGCGAACAACACGCCTGACTATGCAGTTTGGAGCGGGACGTCGTTTGCGACACCGCTTGCAACGGCTGAAGCTGCCCTGTTGCTTGAAGACAATCCTCAACGGAGCGCGCGCGATATCATCGAGAACACCGCGATAAACATTGACAGCACCAATCCTATATTTGCCGGCAAACTCGGACGAGGACGTATTGACGCGCTGCGTGCCCTGCAGAGCCTCGATTCTGTCACCACAAATCGCAGTGAAATCACGTTGCTTCCAACAGCGATCGAGCCGCAGTCTCAGGGCGAAGCCGAGGTGTCGATTACTGGCGGCGAACAGAAATTCGAAATCGAGATCGGGCAACTGCAGCCTCGCGCTGCTTACAAAATCGTTGTCGATGGGAACGTGATTATCGATGGAACCAGCGCAACTGATCCAAATCGGGCGAGAGCGATCACGACTAACTTCGGGGCGTTAGAGATCGAATTTAGAAGCCCGGCTTCCGGAAGTCACCTCCCGCTTCCAGCCTCGCTGATTCCCGTGACTAACATCAAGCTGGTCGAGGTGCGCGATGCGCAGAATCGCGTCGTGCTAAGCAATACCTTTGTTGCGACACCGGGGCAAGCGGGCGGCCAAAAAGTTGAGAAGGAAGCAACGCTGAATCCGACAGGAGTTATCCCGCAAGCGAACGGAAAAGCACGCGCAGAGGTCGAGTCCGAACGGGAGAAGTTGCGAGTTGAAGCCGATCACCTCGAATCTGGTGCGTCCTATGTGATTTTCGCCGACGGCGTGAGTATCGCTTCGGCTGTCGCTCAGTCCGGGTATTTGAGAGTCGAATTCACAAGTGATGGATCGAGCGGAATGGTTCTGCCGCCATCGTTGCGACCGGTCACACGGATTCAAACTATCGAGCTGAGAAATTCAAGCGGTCAGACAGTGGTTCGGGGTACATTCCAGGCGGGCGGCGATGACTTTGGTGGTGGAAGTGGTCACGGAGGCGGTGAGACTAGCTTTCAGGGTTCTATCGAGAGTCTCCCTGCCGGCGGCTTCATCGGCGACTGGCGTGTCGCCGGCCGGACAGTGCATGTCACGGCTGCCACCGAGATCCGTCAAGACAATGGGGCCGCGGTCATAGGGGCGCAGGTTGAAGTCAGAGGTTCAACACAATCTGACGGTTCAACAAACGCAACACGAATTGAGGTTTTGTCTAACGGCGGAGGCGGCGGCGGAGCTGTGCAACGAGAAGCAACACTGAATCCGACCGGTATAGATCCAGACGCCACGGGAAAGATGAAGATAGACTTTTCGAGTTCTCGCGAAGAACTCGAGATTGAAGCCAGCAAGCTCGAGGAGAATTCGAGCTACTCAGTAGTGGTGGATGGCTTCCTGCTGGCAACGATAGTCACGGAAGGCAACGGCTCATTCAAAATCTCACTCAGCACTGAGGACGGATCGCTACCATCACAGGTGCGGCCAGTGACCAACATACAGCAAGTCAGAATAAGCGATTCGCAGGGCCGACTGGTGCTGAGCGGCGGCCCACCGATTTAAATCACTCCTGCAGCCGCCGTCCCTTTTGTCGCCAAGCGTTGTTGTGCTAAATCTGGTACGAGTGCAAGCAAGTCGATTCAAAGCGATCTTAATCACAATTTTCCTCGTTTCGAATTCTGTCTACTCAGACACCTCGTTTGTAACTACATCAACTCAAAAAAAAGAGATTACGCGTGTAAATCTTATCGCTGCTGCAAAGGCTGGAGGCGATTACCTCATCCGCATGCAAAAAGCTGACGGGAGCTTTCACTATCTTTACGATCCTGCTCGAGACCTCGTAGAGCCTATAAGCTACAACATTGTAAGACACGCGGCCACGATTCTCGCTATGTTTGATCTTTACGAAAAGACCCGTGACATCAGGTATCTTGAGTGTGCTCGTCGAGCGATAGTGTTCCTGAAGACCCGGTTTCGTGCGGCGCGTTCCGGTAACGCCGATTATGTGCTGGACTTCGACGGTAAAGCGAAGCTGGGAGCGATTGGGCTTTCGCTTGCGGCGCTTGCTGAGCAACTTCGCTTTGATAGCAAATTCGGCGACTCTAAAAGTGCCGCGAGGCTGGCTAACATGATTCTGGCGATGCAGCGCAAGAACGGATCGTTTGAAATGCGTTACCGGCTTCAGGAGTCCGACGCCGACGGTTTTGAGTCCAGGTATTATCCGGGCGAAGCTCTTCTCGGGTTGATCCGTCTCTTCAAAGTGAAGGGGGATCGCAAACTGCTGGATGCAGCCAACCGAGGAATCGAGTTTATGCTAGAGTCGCAGCAAAAAATGAACCGGTTAGCTGCGGACGCCTGGCTTATGCAAACCATTGATGATTTCTACAACCAGAGCCCACGGAAGAAGTTTGCGGAGCACGCCATCGCGCTGGCTGAGGCGATCATCGCAGAGCAATATGACGAGACGGATGAACGCTCCGACTATGCAGGCGGGTTTGGGCCGGGCCCTCCTCGTTCGACGCCAGCTGCGTCCAGGGCAGAAGGATTGGTTGCAGCGTACCGGTTGGCCCGCTCGATTGCAGATCCCAGGGCGATAAGAATTGCTAGGAGCCTCAAGGCTTGCGCGCGATTCCAATTAGAACAACAGTTCACTGCATCAAACAGCGGATCTTTAGCTAACTCCGCACGAGCGACGGGTGGTTTTCGCGAGAGTCTGTCTTCAATGAAAATCAGAATAGACTTTGTTCAACACAACATCTCTTCTTTGCTGGGCATCGCCCGAAACTATCTATTAATTGCGAATTCGAAACCACCGACATAAGATGTGCGGAATGCCGGATGGTCTCGAATCAATCACAGGCAAATCGCAAGCCCGCCAAGCCGTATTCATTGATCGGGACGGAACGCTCAACGAGGACATTGGATACGTGTCGAGACCTGAAGAATTGGTTATGTATCCCTGGTCTGCCGAAGCGGTAAGACTGATCAATGAAGCGGGGCTTTTGGCGGTGGTGATTACGAACCAATCTGGAATTGCGCGCGGAATGTACACCGAAAAAACGCTCGCCGAGATTCACTCGATGATGATCCGGGAGCTGGCCGAGCAAGGAGCTCGGATAGACGCGGTGTATTATTGTCCTCATCATCCTGACGTAGGGAACCACCGTTATCGACTCGAGTGCGATTGTCGAAAACCGCGGCCGGGATTATTGAGGGCGGCTGCGACAGACCACGACATTGACCTTGGCGGGTCTTTTGTAATTGGTGACAAAGCGAGCGACATAAAGCTTGCGGAGCGTACTGGTGCGCGAGCCGCTCTGGTGCTCACAGGATATGGCAGCGAGACGCTGGCTCATCCCGAGCGGTGGCCTTGCATGCCGGAGATAGTGGCCGAGAACGTTCTTGAGGCAGTGAAGCGGATAATTGAGATCGTCTAAGGTACCGTAGACTGTCTAGTCTGCGGATGATGGTGGGAGGTCATTTGGATAACCGCTTGAGATCGAACCGCTTTCGAAGTGAGACGTTAGGCCGGTAACCTTGTGTTGTTGATATACGCGGACCGAACAGTCTACGGTGCCTTGATCCGCAGACTAGACAGTCTACGGTACTTCTAATGCTGACACTCCTAAACATTTCAAACATTGCTCTGATCGATGAGCTGAGAGTCGAGTTCGAACCCGGGCTCAATCTGCTCACTGGAGAAACCGGCTCCGGAAAATCGATCATCGTCGACGCTCTCGGCGTGCTGATCGGAGGGAGGTTTACTTCGGACCTTTTGAAGGCGGGCAGGGACAGAGGGTTCATTGAGGGACTCTTTTCGGTCGGCGCAAATAAAGATCTAAATCAGCTGCTAGTTGATGCCGGAATTGAATCCGAAAGTGGAACCGACACCGAGATCATCATCAGACGCGAGCTTGCTCTTAACGGCAGAAATAAGATCTTCATCAATCATCAGCTTGCAACTCAGACGTTGTTGCGCCAGCTTCAGCCGTTCCTGGTCGATATCCATGGTCAGGGCGATCAGCAGACGCTGTTCGATGCGGCAACGCATCTGGAGCTGCTGGATACATTCGCAGGCACCTCTGAGTTGAGAGACGAGGTGGGCGAGCGCTACCGTCGCTGGATGGCTGTTCGACGCGATCCTGAGGCCCAGGGAAAGGAAGACGCTGAGAAGTTTCAATTGATCGACATTCTTCGCTTTCAAATAGACGAACTCGAACGCGCCAAGCTTATAGTTGGTGAGGATGAGCAGCTTGAAGATGAAAAGCGTCGGCTAAATAACGTAGAGAAATTGACCATGCTTTGCAGCGAGGGCTTTGGTCTGATTTACGAGGACGGCGATTCGGCGATCACGCGCGTCCGGCGTGCTACCCGGCATGTCGAGGAGCTTTCAGGATTTGAGACAAAGTTCGGGCAATATCTTGACGGTTTGGAATCAGCACGAACGCTTCTTGAGGATCTCGCGTTCTCTCTCCGCGATTATGCCGACAAATTGGAATTCTCTCCGGCGCGATTGGAAGAGATCGAGAGCCGGCTGGGTGAGCTTTCCCGATTGAAGCGCAAGTATGGCGGATCGATTGAAGCTTGTCTCGAGCACCTCGCGCGTTCCCAGGACAAGTTGAGTCAGATCGAAAGATCGGATGAAACCGAGGCTAGATTGCGAGCCGAAGCATCGGCTGCGCGCGATGAGTTCCTGGAACTCGCGAAAAAACTTCATCGTGAACGTGTCCGATCGGCAAAGAAGTTCGAACGTTCTGTGGAGAGCGATCTGGCTGAAGTGGCGATGGAGCATGCGAGGTTTCAGCTTCAGGTCAGTGCTCCTTCGGAGTCTCAGCTCGAGAATACTGAGAATGCGGATGGCCTTACGCAAAACGGTATAGATCAAGTCGAATTCTATTTTTCTGCGAATGTGGGAGAAGATCTTCGTCCGTTGGCACGAGTCGCATCTGGAGGAGAAGCGTCTCGTCTGATGCTTGTTCTGAAGACCGTCGCGGGAGCTACAGAGTTCCCTCGCACTATTGTATTCGATGAAATTGATACTGGGATCGGCGGACGGGTCAGCGAGGCGGTTGGCCTCAAGCTTAAGAAGTTGTCCGAGAGCAATCAGGTGTTTTGCGTTACCCATCAGGCTCAGATTGCAAGGTTTGCAGATGCCCATCTGCTGGTGCGGAAGGAAGTAAGCGGGGGACGTACCGAGGTTAGCGCGCTCAAACTCGACCGTCGGAGTCGTGTCGAAGAAATTGCGCGCATGTTAACCGGCGCAGAGATAACGGAAACGGCGCGCCGGCACGCAAGGGAATTGTTGAAATAGAAATCATAAGCCATAACCGACCCATAGGTCCTATAGGACCAATAATAAGAGACACTATGCGCCCAATATGAGCTATGGTAGACTAGCCCGTGCTGCGGGACGCTCCTTGTGCCCACGGTTGTAAACGGATTGTCGAGTGACTCACCCAATCGGGTCCAAAATTACTCAATTGTGGAGAATTAGATGGAAGACGACGATTTTAATCTGACCGTCGAGGAACGAAGGAGCGAGGACCGCCGAAAAGAGGAACGTCGCAAACAGGATATCGGCCCTCCTCCGGGAGTGCCCGAGCGCCGCTCTGGGCGTGAACGACGGCTTTTTGACCGTAGGGTTCAAGGCTCAACGACCGGTCAGCTTCTTGTCGAAGTGGGGCGATTCGCCGCGGAAAACATGGTGTTCAGGCAAAAGGGTAACAAGGCGGCAGCTCGTCGCGCGCGAAAGCATCTCTCGCAGATTATGAAACTGGCCAAATCGAGACGGGCCGAAATTTCCTCCGAAATTAAGGGTCTCTCGGGAGCGGAAGGGTCGGCAGACGACGGTGACAGTGGCGATACAGATGAGTAAGGCCTGCTCTGTCCCAAAGTCGAGATAAGGTCCAAAACTATTCTTTGGCGCGCAGCCTCGCTTCGAGTCGCCGCCTGATTTGATAGTACTCTTCTAGAAGCGTGTTTAAAGTCACGATGAACGGTATCTGTAGCGCAGCGGCATCGTCAGCCCGCTGCTCGAGTGCCGCCGCTTCTGGTGAACCGGGAGTAACTCGCTCTAGTTTCTCCATCACTTCGTGAACGTTTTCTCCGCGAGGATGTCGGTGGTATGAGTAGCTGATAAGTGAGAGCGTTAAGCCATCGATGACCGACTGAATCTGGTCAGCGTCATCGAGCGATAAACGCCTCATCAAGAACGAATCTGCGGGAACCTCAGTAGCCTTTGCGAATTCATTTACCTTCCTGGAAAGATCATCGGATCCGGCGCTCATAGCTCGAATGATTGAGCTTAGCACGCGCCGTTGTCAACTACAGGACCAATAGGATCTATACGTCTATTGGTCCCATCGACCTATCCAATGCGCGGCCGTTCAACGCTAACCCCGAATCAGCAGCCTTTCCTGTACCTGACCGCAGCGCTCGTAACCGGAATCCTGGTCGATCGATGGACCGAACCCGTATGGTTTATCACAATCCCCTTCGCTGTTTCCTTCGTAGGACTGTCGATTTGCTTCTTCTTCGCTAAGAGCGACAGAGCCACAACCGGCTCATTACTGCTCGCTTTTGTTGCAACTGGCGCAGCGCTTTCACTTAAAGAGAGAACTGCCACCGATAATCCACCGAGACTTAAGACGCTCTATGAGTCGAAACTGATTTCGCCTGATGAACCAATCGAATTGATTGGATCGCTTGCCTCTCCGCCGGAGCCCGCGCCCGGCGCCGCCTACCTGGATCTCAGAGCAGAAGAACTGCAGGTGCGGCGAGAACGGATGCCGGTTCAGGGAGCTGTGCGTCTGATGCTTTCAGCGCTCGAGCCCGACGCCAGTCGCGAACTTAAAGAGCTTGCTCTGGATTACGGATCGCGGATCCGCGTGCTCGTGAGGCTCGAACGCGCCAGGGAGTATGGGAACCCAGGCTCTCCCGACTTTAATGATTTTCTCGAACGGCGTGGATACGACTTAAAAGGGGTCATAAAGAGCCCGCTTCTTATCGAGCGCCTCGGTACTGCCAGCGTCAACAGGTTGCTCCTTTTCATTTACCAGATACGAATCCGAATGATGGACGCGATCGACAAGGGGTTTAAGCCACCAGTGGCCGGAACCCTGAAAGCGATGCTTACCGGCAATCGGTATTTTCTGGACACCTACACAACTGCTCGGCTTCAACAAGGCTCAACATTTCACACCCTGGTGATAGCCGGATTGCATATCGGCATCCTCGCGTGGGCGTTGTTAGGCGGGCGTTCTCCGGCCAGGCGCCGAAGCGCCTGGCGAGTCGTTTTCTGCGTCGTGATTTTGTGGTCGTACGCTGTAATGGTAGGCATGGCGCCGCCGGTGACTCGCGCTACGGCGATGATAACGGTCGGCCTGATCGGACCGGTACTGTTCCGGCGATCATCGTCAATCAACGCGGTCGCTCTTGCTGCTTTTGGAATGCTTGCGTTGAAGCCGTCCCTGGTTACCGATCCCGGCTTTCAACTCAGCTTTGTTGCGGTAGCGGGTATCGTAGGCCTTGCTTTGCCTTTGAGCGATAAACTCCGTCGCGTTGGGGAATGGAGACCGACCTCGCATACGCCACACCCGCCCTCGTGCTCCAGGGCGGTTAGCCGTTTTGCGGAAACGCTCTTCTGGGATGAGCGCGACTTCCAAACTGAGATGCGACACTCGCCTATCCGATATCGTCTGGAAAAAGCAACTGCGGCGCGAGTGCTCAGTCGATGGCGTATTCAACCGTTGGTGAGAGACGCAGTTCTCATTATGCTCACGTCCACTGCAATCCAGCTCTCAACACTTCCGCTGATGGCTTTTTACTTTAATCGCGTTGCGCCTGTTGGAGTTTTGCTGAACGTCATCGCCGGGCTTCTGACCGGGGTTTTGATGCTAACAGCGCTCGCGACGATAGCGCTCGCCGGAGTGAGCGCATGGGTTGTTTCTCATTTGGGAGTCGTGGTGAATGCTGCTCATTACCTGCTCGTCAGAGCGATCGAACCCTTCATTGATCTTCCTTTTGCAACCTTCCGAGTTGCTCATTATCACGGGAGGATCGCCGTAGTGTACGCTCTGTATTTCCTCCCAATTGCTATGATCGCTGTCTTGATTGATCGATGGCAGCCGATCGAGTTTGTCCTCCCAGGCGATCGCGCCGCCAACGCCGATCGCCGCAAAGCCTCCAGATCGACCCGGTCAGGTTCTGTTCCCCTGGTGCGAACGTTACGAGTTCTTTCTGGAGTTGCGTTCATCGCTTTGCTGATTGCGGTGATCAGCGTTCCAACCGAGAGCACATTGGGCAAATTAACAGTCTACTTTCTTGACGTCGGTCAGGGCGATTCAGCGTTCATAGTGTTTCCTGGCGGCAGGACGATGCTGGTCGATGGTGGCGGCGAGCTACAGTTCGGCAAACGTCAATTAGCCAGCGACGAGACAGATGTTGACACGTTTAGTGAAGGCGCGTTTTCCGTCGGCGAAGCAGTCGTATCGCGGTTCATCTGGTCTCTCGGTCGCACTCGAGTCGATTACATCTGTGCGACGCATGCGGACGCCGATCACATCGGCGGACTCTCGGCAATAGCCCGAAACTTTCGAGTTGGCGAGGCAATTGTCGGACACGCTCCCGACAACGATCCAGAGTTTGATTTTTTCGCTAGAACCGTCGGGCGTCGTCGCATCCCGCTGTCAATCGTAAGGGCGGGCGAGCATTTCGAGATCGATGATGTCAGGATCGAAGTCTTGTGGCCACCGCCGGCTTCCGTAACACCGGTTACTTCGAGTAATAATGACTCAGTTGTGCTGCGGCTCGTCTATGGATCAGCCTCTGTCCTGCTTGCTGGAGATATCGAGGAGTCAGCCGAAGAGTCGCTGGTTGCATCGCAAACGGACCTTCGCGCCGACATTCTGAAAGTCCCCCATCATGGATCAAAGACTTCATCAACCGATGCTTTTATCAATTCTGTGAATCCGAAGTACGCTGTGATTTCGGTTGGTGAGCGAAGTCGCTTTGGGCATCCACATGCGACTGTTGTCAGCCGCTATGTTGCAAAAGGGATTCGGATATTACAAACCGGCATCTGTGGAACGGTGACGGTCAGCATTGACCCGGAAACGTTCGATATCGAAACATACCGTTAATAATCTGAGATCCTTTCCAAAGCTTGTGGAGAGGGTTTGGTCTGGGAGGTGTTAATTGGCGTGGAACGAGTGGCATTCCTGTTGCGGGGGTACTTCTTGCATGCTATGGGGGCTTTGAAGTACCATTTCGCTGGCTTTGAACTGGTCTTTCAAAATCAACAAGGAGGGGAAAATCCATGAGTTTTTCCGACACCGAAGCGCTCAAGCGGCAACTCTTGGCTGACGACGCGCAGTTCGCGGAATTGGCCCATACCCACGGTGAGTACGAGAGAAGGTTGAGTGAATTGGCCGCCCTGCATTACCCGAGCGCTGAGGAACAGATGGAAGAAGCCACTTTGAAAAAGAAGAAGCTATACTTAAAAGACCAGATGGAGACGATCATGCGACGCTACAAAGAACAGCAACACGTCGCAGGTCACTGAATTAATATAGATCGGCAACGAGATCGCAAGACAATTATTAAGGCACTCGCGCCTTTTATAGAATTGGATTAACTGTTGGTTACTCGCGGGCTGGCAGTCTTCGCATTCGAAGGCGAAGCTGTTTGTTTGCTTACGAGTAGCCTTTTTTGTTTGGTTTATAAACAAAGAGATCCTTAGAACTTGAAAGTTACGAGGCGGTAACCTCGCGCTAACATCGGCCCGGTTCGATGGCAAAAGAAGGCATTCCGTTCATAGCAGTTTTTCTCATACCGGCGCTTGGCTTTCTCGCTCTGGGCTGGTGGGTCGCCGCAGGATTGTGTCTCGTGCTGACTGCGTTCATGGCTTTTTTCTTTCGCGATCCGGCGCGCGATTGTCCCAAAGATAGCCGGGTGGTTGTCTCTCCCGCGGACGGCCGCGTAGTGGCCGCGGCTCGAGTTGATGAACGCATCGATAATTCTCCAACTCAGATATCTATTTTTCTGTCACCCCTCGACGTGCATATAAATCGCGCCCCGATCGGTGGCGATATCGTCGACGTAGCTTACAAACCTGGCGCGTTTCACATAGCCTCGCGCGACATAGCCTCGGTGGAAAACGAACAGAATATCGTCACGATCAAGGGAGAAGAGCTGACGATAGTTTTCCGCCAGATTGCAGGAGTCCTTGCGCGAAGAATAGTACTGTGGAAGAAGAAGGGCGATCGCGTGGCAATGGGTGAACGGGTCGGGCTTATGAAATTCAGCTCACGAATGGATGTAATCCTGCCGTCTGAGGTAGAGGTGCTGGTCCACAAAGGCGACCGGGTAATTGGCGGCGTTAGCATTCTAGGACGTCTGCGCCAGTGACCAGAGTGGACGTAGTAAAAAGATCGACGCTTCCGTGCACGATTGGCCACAACCGATCAAACAGCTCTTAACTTTCTTTGAAACAAGCTGCTTTTCGAAGCGTTGACAGAATACGCGTTCAGAGTTCAGGGGTTCAGCGTTGAGAGTGAGCCATCTGCTGCGTAAATCTGCGTCTTCTGCGGATTAAACTGGCGGGCCGTGTTTGGCCCCTTGATCATCCGCAGATGATGCAGATTGACAGAAAAAGAGAGCAATCTCTCACTTCTAAAACGCTGAACGATAAACCCTGAACGCGAACCTTAACCATGGTGGTCTGCGAGTCCCTTATGTTATTATTGCTCTTGGTTTTGCACAGCCCCACGTGCTGGAAAGCCGGCCGCGACGGCCCGGCGCTGTAGAAGGTTTCAATCCCATGGCAGAGTACATTTGCAGGCTCGGAACGCCTACCGGCGAAGTGGTGACGCGAACTGTCGAAGCCACCGCCGAACGCGATCTCCGTTCGAAGCTCGAGCGGGACGGCTTTCGCGTTTTCTCCATTTCCGCCACTGGAAGCGTGAACATTCGACGCACGTTCGGAAGGGAACAGCGGGTCAGCAAGATCAAAACCGAAGACTTCCTGCTTTTCAATCAACAGCTATCAGCGCTGTTGCGCGCCGGACTCCCAATACTTCAAGCGATAGGCATTCTTCGCAAGCGCGTTCAGAACGAAAAACTGCGGCTTACCCTGGAGGACGTTGAACAAAAGGTTCGTGCTGGTCAGGCGTTGTCCCAGGCATTCGCAGCGCAGGGTGATGCCTTCCCACGAATCTATATCGCTTCAATTCTGGCGGGCGAGCGTGCTGGTTCTCTGGATGAAGTATTGCTGCGCTATGTGAGCTATCAAAAAACTATCACCGAGGCGCGGCGCAAGATCAAGAAATCGCTTGCCTATCCTATGGTACTGGTCGGCGCCTCACTTTTATTAGTGATGGTTCTATCCACGTATGTCATCCCCCAGTTTATGAAGCTGTACCAGGGCGTAGGAGCTCAGGAACTGCCCAGTATTACAATCGCTGTGATAACGACATCTGAGTTCATAAGCAAGAACCTGATTTGGTTAATTCCTGCCATAATCGGCGGACTGATTTTTATTTTTGTATGGCGTCGCACTCCGACTGGACGGCTCACCATCGACCGCTGGATCCTAAGGACGCCAGTGGCAGGCGAGACTATTCGTCAATTGACGATAGCGCAGTTTACGCGCAGCCTGGCTACCCTGCTTGCGGGCGGCATCACGCTGCCGGAATCGGTCGAGATCGCCAGCGAGTCAATAACGAATCGCGCGTTGAGGGAGGCAAGCTCCGGGGTGCTTGTCGGAATCAGAGAAGGTCGTCCTTTTACAGATAGCCTCGAAGCTTCGGGATGGGTCTCCGAACTTGCCATCGACATGATTGGTGTCGGTGAACGCTCGGGTGCGCTGCGCGAAATGCTTGATGAAGTGGCAAACTTTTATGATTCGGAAATCGACGTAAGGCTCAATACCATCACTACGTTCATCGAGCCCGTAATCCTGATCTTCATGGGCAGCCTGGTGATGACAATTCTGTTGGCGATGTATCTGCCGTTGTTCTATATGATAGGAAACATGGGTCAGAACCAGGGAGTACCTCGCTGATCGGAGAAGCAAATGTCTGAAACAATCCAACAAGGTTCAACTGCAGAATCGCCCGAAAGACTTCCGTCAGTGTCTCCGGTGCGAAATCCTGCTGACATGACTCAGGAAGAGATTGTAGCGCGCGAGAAAGCCCGCCGGTATCGATTAAGATTCGTCGATCTAAGGACCGAGGAGCCTGCTTACAATCTCATCCACGAGTTGCCGGTCGAGATGATGGTTCGGCATTGCTTCGTACCTCTCGGGCGCGAGGGCGAGATCCTGTATGTGGCGATGGCCGATCCGAGCAACCTCGATGTCATCGACGAGATCGAAGCGCAACTCCATGTTCGACTGAGAACATCGTTGGCCACTCAGTCCGCAGTGGAAGAAGCGTTGAAGCGAGGAGATACCGCTGCGCGAATTTTGCAGGATGCTACCGCCGGCTTTCGAACCGATCGAATGGCCATTATTCGCGAAACCGAGAACGGCGAAGAGGTCCTGGACCTGGAGCGGTTGACCGGCGATGAGGAAATGTCGCCGATCATCAAGCTGGTTTATACCGTCGTGCTGAATGCCCTCGAACGCCGCGCATCCGATATCCACATCGAAACTCGCGACTCGGATGTTGTAGTCAAATACCGAATTGACGGCGCGCTCTACCGTGCTGCCGATCCGATTGATATCGCTCATCATCAAACGATCGTACAACGAATAAAGGTAATGTCTGAATTGGACATCGCCGAGCGACGCGTTCCGCAAGACGGACGCTTCCGCATAATGATTCGTGGCCGCAAAATCGATTTCCGTGTATCGATCATGCCTTCTGTCCACGGCGAGAACGTTGTAATTCGTATTCTCGACAAGGAACAGATCAACGAATCGTTTCGCGAACTGAATTTGGATGTAGTCGGATTCGCACCCCAGGACTTGAGGAAGTTCCGCAAGTTCATCGGCGAGCCATACGGTATGGTGCTGGTTACTGGCCCCACGGGCTCGGGAAAAACGACTTCGCTGTATGCGGCGCTCAACGAGATCAAGAACGAAGAAGATAAGATTATCACCATCGAGGATCCGGTCGAATATCAGCTTCAGGGAATCACCCAGATCCCTGTGAACGAGAAGAAGGGACTGACGTTTGCGAGGGGATTGCGCAGCATACTGCGACACGACCCGGACAAGATCATGGTCGGTGAGATCCGCGACTCTGAAACTGCTCAGATCGCAATACAGTCAGCGCTTACCGGTCACCTGGTATTCACCACCGTCCACGCTAACAACGTAATTGATGTCATCGGCCGTTTTCTGAACATGGGAGTTGAGCCTTACAACTTCGTGTCGTCTCTCAACTGCGTTTTAGCGCAAAGGCTGGTGCGCATTTTGTGTTCGCACTGCAAGCGGCGGTATCAGCCTTCGGATCAGGATTTGTCCGAATCCGGACTGAATCCGGACAAGTATCGGGGGGAAGTCTTTTATCAATCAGTAGGTTGCGAAGTCTGCAACATGACGGGATATCGAGGTCGAACGGCGATTCACGAACTATTGGACGTCACCGATCACATTCGCGAGATTATTTTGGAGAGGCGACCGGGGTCGGAGGTACGCCGGGCTGCGAGAGCGGAGGGGCTGACGTCGCTCCGTGAATCGGCAATTGCAAAAGTCTTTTTGGGGGTCACAACGTTGCATGAGATTAATCGCGTAACGTTTGTGGAGTAAGAGCGACAAAAAAACAATAGAAAATAGGTCCAATTCTGTCTCACAGGTCCTATCGTTTTTGTCCCAAAAAAGTCTCGATTTTTGCCAATATCTTATTTATTTTGAAACTGAAGCGTGATAGAGTGGTTTAACCCAGCAGACACTCTTTTGAAGAGAATTCGAAGCGGCGTTAGCCCTTTTGAGTTTGGTCGAGCGGCGTATATAAATCCGACAGCCGCCGTGCCTCGCGAAGGTTTCAAGGGTGCATTTCTCCGTGGGAAGATCAATCGAGGAGTTTGGGCTATGGCAAAGAGTCTAAGAGTTTATCAAGTCATCGCGCTGTCCTTAGCGGTGACATTAGCCGTTCCTATTTTGGCGTTCGGGGCAGACGGCAGGAAGCATTTTAACGCAGGTCTGAAATACGAAGAGAACCGCCAATGGGACAAAGCAGCCCAGGAATTTGCACTTGCATACTCAGAGAAACCTAACAACGTTGAATACTCACTGCATCTTCAACGCGCTTTGGTGAGCGCTGCAATCATGCTTGTTGAGCGCGGAGACAGCCTCGCTGAGAAGAAAGACTACAATGCAGCGTATAACGCTTATCGTCAGGCTTTCGCATTTGATCCAGCAAATGAACTGGCTCTGATCAAGATGCGCAGGATGCTTGAAGCGCAGGGCTTGCCGACTGATAACCTGCCGAACGGCGGCGATCCCGCGGGGCCGAAGCTTAAACCGAAGGGCGATCTGAATCAGAAAGCTTCGTTTTCGGGTCCGGGCGGAGCAGCGCCTGTCAAAATCGTGAAAGTAGAAGCACCGGCAATACCGGGACGTAAGTTCAATAAGACTGATGTAATCTACCGGGATACTAATATTCTGACCGCAATCGAACAGCTTGCGCAGATGATGAAACTCAATGTCATCTTCGACATGATGGTTGTAAATCAGATGAAGATGTTCAAGCTCACAGTCGAGCTTCGGGATGTGACCTATCCGAAAGCGCTCGAGATGATCTTGAAGACCAACAATCTGATGTATGCCCAGATCGATTCGCGCACGATCGTGATTGCCAGTGACAACCCGCAGCAGCGTATGCGTTACGAGCCTTACGCTATGCGCACGTTCTACGTAAAGAACGCGGCGATCGATGAAGTAAGACAGGCGGTTACCGGCACTCTGGCCACAAAGAACATGACCACGGTCAAGCAACTCAACGCGTTGGTCGTTCGCGATACGCCAGCCAATCTCGAACTAGTCGAGAACCTGATCAACTCGCTTGATAAGGCCAAAGCCGAAGTTCTGATAGACATCAATATTTACGAAGTTGCTCGAAACAACATCCTCCAGCTCGGAAACCAGATAACGACTGAGTTCGCAGCTGGCAAGGACGTTGGGTTGAATGCTCTCGGCGGTATCAACCGGCAGAAAGATATTTTGGGATTAGGCGCGCGAACACTTACCGGACCATTTGGGTTCGCTCTTGGTCTGCCCAATACAACCATTAGCTTTTTCCAGGACAAGGGCAAAGCCAAACTGCTGGCAGCTACACAGGTTCACGTGCTCGATGATCAGGATCAATCAATACGCATTGGTCAGAGGGTGCCTATTCAAACCGCCAGCCTCCCGACGTACCAGCCTGTCTCGCCTGTTGCTTCGGCAGCTGGTGCACAGCAGAACGGAGTTCCTCTCAACAATCAGTTTGCGGGGGTGAACGGCGCCTTTGCACAGGGCATACCGCAAATTCAATATGAAAATGTCGGTCTAAACATTGACATGAAGCCAAAGGTGTTCGAAGACGAGATCGAAATGAAAATGAAGATCGAGTCAACATCTCTCGATCGAAGCACCGGTAATTTCACGCCTTCGTTTAACCAGAGAACAATGTCCTCCATGGCGCGCGTGAAAGACGGGCAAACTACGATGGTTGCCGGCGTTAGCCAGGATGAGCAGGCCAAAGGCGTAAAAGGCGTTCCCCTGATCGGCTTGATTCCAATCCTCGGCAGGTTCTTTGCGACGCCGACGCAAGTTGATCGACAGAGCGATGTCATCATCACCGTAACACCGCACATTCTGAGACGCGCCGATATTACAGAATCCGACCATCTTGCGAGGTGGGCGGGCGATCAGGGAAGTCCAAGCAATCCATTGCGAATCGATCAGATCCTGTATCTGGCAGATCTGGATGAATCGCAGCCGAATCAGGTGGCGGAGAATGCCGCGCCGCCGCCGGTTCCCGAAGCAAAGCCTCAGCCAACGGCCTCACCTGCGCCGCCAATAGTTAATACCAGTTCACCGGGACCGGCACCCGGAGTGGTAGTGACGGCACCGGGTCAAGTCGCCAGGCCCAATATAATAAAGACGACGGTCTCGAAGCCGGGTGCGCCAGTTAGCGCTCCCAGTTCTGAGAATCAGTTGCAGCAGAATAATCAAACGAATAAACAGCAGGATGATGACGATGATGATGACGACGAGGACACTTCCGCCAATCATCAGCAGAATAGTCCGTTGATGGTCTACGTCAGACCAAATGTAGCCACTGCAACTAAGGGGCAGGACCTCTACGCTGCGATATTCGTGAACGGGAACGGCGAAGTGTCTTCGGCACACATTGCGCTCTCCTATGATCCAAACTTGCTCGACGTCAAAGGGGTACGCGACAGCGGCATGCTTAGCGCCGGCGCCCGAGCCGAGCTGGCGTTTACCGCGGAAGGCGGTGTGGTAAATATCCAGATGGATAGACCGCAGGGAACTCCCGCCGTCCCAGCACGAGGACAGTTGTGCCTGGTGGTATTTACTGTCAAGGGACCAGGTCAATCACCGCTGGTTCTTAATGAGCAAGCGACTCAATTCAGAAACTCCAGCGGTCAACCCGTTCCCATAAAAGTGCACTCATCACAGGTTGATCTGCGATGAGTCGAGCGTTGAACGCCGATGCGGTTGTGGGGCGGAGCGGTTTGAGAAGTATGAAACGGTTTTGGATATTGGATCGGGTGTTCTGTTTACCTAACAAAGCAGAGTCCGAGAATTCAGGATCCAATATCCGAAATCGCCCCAACGGGTTCACCCTTCTAGAAATAATAATCGTAATCGTAATTCTCTCGGTGCTCACCGGGGCGGCGATTCCTATGGTTCGCAATACGGTGAGACGGGAGCGAGAATCCGACCTGAGGCTGGCGTTGAGACAATTACGACAGGCTATCGATCGTTACAAGCTGTATCACGATCAGAGTAACGGCACCGCTATCCCAATAGAATGGAAGACTCAAAGCGGTTATCCCAAGGAGCTCAAACTGCTGGTTGATGGATTTATTCCTGCGAATGTGGTCGGCACCAGCGAAGCACGGGTCCGGTTCCTCAGGCGCCTGCCGATCGATCCGATGACCGGGAATTCTGAATGGGGGCTCAGATCGTACAAAGATAAGCCTGATTCGACCTCCTGGGGCGGCGACGACGTGTTCGATGTTTACAGTAAGAGCGAGGGTGAGGCTCTTAACGGAACAAAGTATAAGGACTGGTAATGATTTCCGATTTGCGATTTGCGATTTCCGATTTGCAATTGCCGATTGCGGATTTGCGATTGCCAACTACCGATTTCCGATTTGCGATTTCTGATTGCATCGCGACCGGTAGAATTGCGTGCGAGTGTTATCCGAAATCCGAAATCGCAAATCATCAAACAGAAATCGGCAATCGGCAATCGGTAATTGACAATTGGCAATCGGCAATCGGAAATCGCAAATCGGCAATCGCAAATCAGAAATCAAATGCCGGTTTCACCCTGCTCGAGCTTGTTATGGTCATGACCATTATCGTGGTTCTGGCCGCAATCGGCGTAACCTCGTATCAAAGCATCCAATTGAAAGCGCGAGAAACAATTCTAAGAGAAAATTTGCGCACGATGCGGAAGATGATCGATCAGTACTCCGCTGATAAAGAAAAGCTACCGTCGTCGCTTGATGATCTCGCTCCAGACTACATACGCGAGATTCCAGTTGACCCAATCACTGGGCAAAAGGACTGGGTCGTCGACATGGGCGAGGACACGATTTCGCGCGACGGAGGAACCGGGGTGGTCGACGTCCATAGCGCAGCCGCCGGAGAGAGCACCGACGGTACGGCTTATCGAGACCTCTGAGAAAGGAATAGAGCAAGCAATAGATCAAGGCTGAAGTTCAAACGGGCCGTGTGCCCGTTTTTCATCTTTGGTTCATTGCTGCCGTTCTTAATGTCAGCCTTACAACGCTTCTTTTTAGCTCCTCCAGCGCCGAACAACGCAGCAGGGTTTGTGGACGACAACTTTGCAGTAGTGGATCTGCGGCGTGGTCGGCGAAGTTTTTCGTTGGCCTCCAGCGCGGTTACACAACTCCCACCCGGGTTGATCACTCCAGGCTTTGACAACCTGAACATTCAAGATCCGGTAGAGCTTGCGCAGGCAATCGCTCAAACCGCCGAAGCCGCAGGCCTTGCGAACAAGAAGCGTTGGTCAGTAGCTCTCCCTGATTCGACCGCACGGACTGTCGTGATCACGCTCGAGAGCCGGCCAGCGACCCGTCGAGAGTTGAATGAGGTATTATCCTGGAAGATCGAACGCGTGATTGGCGTTAATGCAACCGAACTACGGATCTCTCGTCAGCGGATGAATGCGGCAGGCGGCCAGGACCGGTACGTCGTGACCGTCGCCCACAACGAGGTTCTGGCGCAATATGAATCTGTGTTCGCCGATCTTGGATGGAATGCGGGACTCGTGCTTCCACGCCACATCGGCGAGGCCCAGTGGTTGATCTGGGACAACGCCCCGGGCGACAAGATGCTGGTGTCATCAAATCGGACGGGATTCACGACACTAATACTGCGAAACGGCGATCCCATCCTGGTGCGTACTTTTGTGTGCGAGCCTCAGTCCATCCCGGACGAGCTGCATCGGTTCACGTTGTACTACCGGGACAAGCTTATGACCGGTGGTGATGCTGCAGGGACGCTGGCGAGAATGCTTGTGTTGGGCAGTATTGATTTGGCAGAGGCTCGGGTTGCGGTTGCCGACGCGATTGATAGTGAACCTCGCACGCTCGACCCGGCAGAGTTCGGAATGGATCTAAAAGGAGAACCGATCAGGTTTGATCACCTGGCGGGCGCCGCGGGTTTGGCAACTATCGCGTGGCAGTAGAGTGGAAATTTCAAATTTAAAATTTCACATTTCAAACGCAGGATTGCAGATTCAGATTGCAGATTCAGATTCGAAATGCAGATTCAGATTGCAGATTCAGATCTCTAATCACACTGCAAAGTTAAATTGATAATTCAGATTAACGAAATCTGAGATCGGCAATCTGAATCTGTAATTTTGAATCTGAGGATACAATCTGAAGTCTGCAATCTGAATCTGCAATCTGAATCTGCAATCTGAATCTGAATCTGCAATCTGAATCTGTAATTTGAATCTGAGGATACAATCTGAATCTGCAATCTGAATCTGCAATCTGCAATCTGAATCCGCAATCTGAATCTGGACAACTAAGGAGTTATGTAGCCTATCGACTCCTCGGCTTTCCGCTCCACACATCCGCTGCGCTCGCCGGAACGATCAGTTGATCCGGAACGCCGTACACGCTTACTGAAAGAAAGAATTTCTTCGCGTTTATCAATCCCACTACCAATCGCGCATTAGCTATCTCACCCGGCGAAAGAACGTTGTCATCGCCCGCGTCGATGTAGAAGCGCGCCCCCACAGTCCAGTTCGATTTCGGATCGCGCGTCAGCAGCACGTGACGGTTCATTTCAGCGACTCTAAGGAACGGGCTGGCAATCGGGATGTTTCCGCGATTCTTTACTGTCAGATTAATTATCAACCGCGACGCGCCGCTGGCGGTGCTCGGCGGTTCATCGGTAGACATATCGACCCAGTTCAAATCTATCTTTTCGGACGAAACAAAACTCACATCGATGTTTGAGCCCACGTTCACGCCGATTGAAAAATCATCCATGCTTACGGCAGCCATAAAGTTGTGATTTACCGGCTCGGTTGCCAGAAGGCGTATCCGTCCTCGAGACGTGGATATTCGAGGCATCGTAACCCGGAACCGCTGAGCGTCCGACGGAATATTGTCGGCCAACGGCGAGAAGCTGAAGCCGCCGTCGGTTGAGAGAGACAGAGACTGCGTGAAGCCCGGCGTCGTAGGCGACGTCCACGAGATGACGTAATCATCTCCGGCTGCCAGCCTTTCGCCGCCACTCGGTGTTGCAACGAGAATGCTCGGATAATCACCGCGCACACCCGGGCCGATCGTATGAACCGAGTCAGTTCCTCCCGAATTCCCGTTGCCGTTAGAGTCTTCGTATCTGTCCCACTGGCTGCCTCCGGCTCTATAGCTGGCGATAGTAAATGGCGTAGCGTCAAGCATCAAACCCGTTGAGTCGCTTGCCGATACCGCAACCCGCCATACGCTCGTCAGATTACCATCGTCAACCAGAACCGTTTCGCCAACCCAGGTGTCGTACGTGTAAACCGTCGTCTGCCATCCTTCGTCGCCGCGCATTGCCGCCAGGGTAACTTCGTTCAGCCTGGAATCACGCCCGAGCGTTGCGATAGGATCCACCGACGTGTTCATCGGTTTTGAGAATTGTAATCGTACTTGCAGACGTCCTGGATCGATCCCCGGAAAACGGGTCTCAACCGTCAGTTGTCTAAAGCCGTTGCTGTCCGGTGACGAGATCCAGCGGGCGGAATACACGAGTCTGGAAAAAGAACCGTCAGGACCAGGGGTGTAAGCTTTTACTGATTCCAGAATTGGCGGGCCTGCAGCCCAATTGAAAAGCTGCTGCGCCCCGGCCCAAGTCTCCTGATTCACTACCGGTATTTGGGCTTCGGAAACGCTGAAGTCGCAGCAGTCCGGTCGCATCTCCACTACGAACGGAGCCGGCACGTGATTTACTCCGTACGCATAGTCAATCGAAGAGCCCGTTAGCGTATAGAGATCAATCGCTTGCTCCGGGCGATAGCGCTTACGATCAACGGCAAACAAAGCATCTGACATTCGCTGGGCCAATCCCGAAAGCGTACTGTTGTCGTCGGTTTCTAAAGATGAATAGCCCCACGGATAGAGAATCAACTGAGCGTAGTTGTGATAGTCGAGCTGAGCCCTGAAATGGCGATTGGGATCATCGACCAGCGCTTTGACGGCTTTAACCTCCGGCTCGCTTTCTGCCTTCGGCCCACGGTAGATGTCGTTTGACGGCTCATCGCTTCCGCCGACATCGTCGTTTAGACAGCTGCGATCATCGCAAAAATTAGGACACTCGAGATCGCTCAGCAGTCGCCAGTGGTAACCGTAATTGCGATTCAGATCGACGCCAACCCCGGCAGTGCAAGCGCCAGCGCTAATAGGCCGCCGGTTCTTGCGCCAAAGCCGGATAGGATCCATCTGATCGTTTGGTGAGGCTTGAGTGTAATTGAGCCCATCCGGGTTCACGATCGGCACGACCCATATTTGAAGATGATCTACCAGGTATCGAACCGAATCTTCGGTTGCATAGCCGTTCACAAGCCGGTTTGCGAAGTACACTGGTGATTCGACCGATATCCACTCGCGAGCATGATGCAGCCCGGTGATCAACACCTCGGGCTTGCTGACGTCATCAACCGACGCATTCTTGCTAATCTTGAGAGCGAAGATATCACGTCCTTCAAAGCTGGTTCCCAGCTTGGAATAAACGGCAAGATCGGGATGCGCAGTGGCCAGGGCTTTGAATTCGCTTATGGTTTGGTCGTAGCTGTGGAATTTTCCATTTGCAAGAGCGAGGCTCACTTCGCCGTTGCGCGCCGTTTTAGAGCGGCGGCCCGCATCGAAACTCTTCCCAGGGAAAAGCTGCGGAGCGCGATCCGCAAATTCTTCCGGCGAGTAAAAGCCTTCGAGCTTAAAGCCCCTGCGTGTGTAGCGCTCGGCAATGTGATTGGTTATGGATCTATCAGAGCCGTCCGATTCGAAAATATCCAGATATGCCAGTCGCGATCCATCCTGCATCAGTATGTCTTCCCGCTCCCCGAGCCAATCCGAATAGCCCTGCGTTGCCGAAGTTCGGTCGGCTAGGTTGATCACTGCGATGCGGATCTGTGATGCCTCGCTTGAATCTGTCTGATATTCAGGAGTGATTGCCTGGGCGATTACATCGCCAGTTGAGCGGGCCTTTTGCCAATCCAGGACTGAATTGTAAAGGATCCTGCTGGTTATCCCCTCGTTACGGAGATGCTCAATTAGATAAGGAGGCGCAGCAACTACGCTCTGATTATCGCTGGAGGTCCAAATCGTTATGTCGTAACCGCCATCTTTTGCAAGCGCTGTTATCTTTTCCGCCGTCGCATTTATGCGAGCGATCTGCGGCACGTATTGTTTGCGAGATATCTCAGCCTGAACTTCGCCGTATCTGCGCCACGCCTCCAGTCGAAGCCGAACGTCGGAATTGTTGAGGGCAGTCTGCCAGACATCGAGTACCCCAGGCTCATCCATTCGAGACAGTGCAGCCAGTGAGTTCTGAAACTCCGATAAGTTTGTGGACTCGAGCCTGGACTGGAGGTTCGCATGTCGAGCGGCGCGTTGGACATTAATCGGGTTCGAGTACTTTAGGACTCTTCCTGAACGAGCAGATACTTTGGCAGTTGGAGTCCAGCTTACGAGCAACAACGCTGAAGCGGCGAGCAAGATGCCCGTCACAACCACCTTGCGATGTGACCCGCTTGTGTTCATCCGTTCCAAAACTTTCGGTCGAACAAGGGATGTACCAGAAGGCACTAACCAGGTCAAGACTCTCGCACTTGAGCGAGTTCACAAACAAGGAACATCACAAGCGCGGTCCTGCGGGGAGAAAATCGTGAGGGCTGATGCGAAGAAAAGCCACGAACCATGGCTTTTGTCAACATTGTTACTTTAGACTGATCGCTCTCGACGTCTCTGCCTTGAACCCTATATTTGTTCAACGCAGAGCCATCGAGAGCGCTGGAAGCCTCAAAATCGAGGACGGATTATTCTAGGGCTTCTTCCTTCCCTTGGACGTTGACGCTGGCTTCTCTGCTTCCACCTTGTAAGCATTCTTCACGCCTTCAAGCGCATCTTTTACGATCGGAACGCGCTTATCTGTTGCAGGCGCCTTGGCTACAAACTCGGCCAGCGTGTTCGCGCCCTCCTGAATCTGCGGGCGCTCGGTGCTTGCGATCAATGTGAGTCCTAATCCGTAGAGCGCATCGACGTTTGCGGGATCAGCAGCGAGTACTTTCTTGTACGCCGCCACCGCATTATCGGTTTTTCCCGCCGATCTTAACAAATCCGCCTTCACGACGCCCCATTTGTTGACGTTGGCCGCATCGATCGCTTCAGCTTTTTCGATCTCCTTTATTGTCGGATCGACAAGATCGGCCGCGCCGTAGTACTCAACCAGCAGCGAGGCATTCTTTGCCAGAATGTTGTAATAGATGACCAGATCGTTGTTGAGATTGGGATTGTTCTCAGCGGTATCCGTGGGTGCGAGAGCGAGGGCTTTCTTGACCGCTGCGAGGGCCGCCTCAAAATGCGTTTTAGCTTCAGGCCTCTGTTTCTTGTTGAAAAGCTCAACCCCCAGTTGATAGTGAGCTTCTGCAAGGTTCGCGTTTGCTCGGTAATTGAGCATCAACATCACCGCGTGTTTGCCGGGATCGACTGTGGATGCCTGTTCGAATTCACCCAGAGCGCCCTGATAATTGGCGGTCTTCATCATCTCGACGCCGGAATTGTAATGTTCACGCGCCTGGTCAAAGGAGCTCTGGACATCCTTGGCCTCCTTCACTTTTGCTTCTTGTTCTTTCTGTGCAGCTTCAGCCTTGGCACGATCAGCCGTAGACATAGCCTTCGGGGGTGGTTGTGCCGCTCCACCACCGCCGCCGGCCTTCTGCTGCCCTATTTGTTTCTGTATTTCATCGTAGGTGAGCGTGCGGCCGTCTCCAGCTTCGAGTGTGGTATCAACTACCGGCATCTGTGTTATTCGAACATTGTTCATCCAGGTTGGCGTTGCGCCGGGACCCGAGAACACAAAGAGAAAGGTTCCCTGGAGCGGCAAACCGAGACGGACGTAGTGGCCGTTCTTATCCGTTTTGACCTCGAAATGGCCCTTAATGTCGAGCCGATAGATGTCAATCTGGATTCCAGGGGCGGGTTTGACTGAACCGTCTGCGGCTTTGATCTTGACCGTACCTTCAACTTGCCCGGACTGCGCAAACGCAGCCGGAGAAAGCAAGGTTGCTGCGGCTAGGACAAAGGCGGTTCTCGATAGAAACTGACGAAACATTTAACTCCTCCAATCGCTTGCGGGCCAACGCACCAACTTGGATATGATGTCTCAGCTTGAGCGCAAGTTGGCACGAAAATGGGCGCAAGCATACAGCGTTTTAATGACTTTCTGCTCAAAGACTGAGAGTAATTTGGAGTTTATCTCCAGGGCTATAGGAGTGTCAACGAGGCCAGTTTAAGGATTGGCGCTAAGGGTTCAGCTGACTTCGATCAGTTGCCACCGCTCAGGCTATTGTGGGTTTCATTGTTGATCTCCTGGTAAAGCCAAGCCTTGGCGAGCTTCCAATCGCGCAGGACTGTTTGCGGCGAGACCTGGAGAACATCAGCGGTTTCTTCGACACTCAAACCACCGAAGAACCGCAACTCAACCACTCGACTTTTTCGTTCGTCGATGGTGGCGAGGCCCGTCAACGCGTCATCAAGCGCAACGAGTTCAGATACGCGTGTTTGTGACAGATCGATCGCTTCATCAAGCGGCATAGGCGTCGCCGCCCCGCCCCGTTTTTCACGGTGTTTCGACTTAGCGTGATCGATCAGGATTCTGCGCATCATTTGTGCCGCTACACCGAAAAAATGCGCGCGGTTTTGCCAGCTTACCTGGTTTTGGTCGATTAGTCGCAGGTACGCTTCGTGCACAAGTGCTGTGGGCTGCAAGGTATGTTCTGACCGCTCCTTCCTGAGATAACGATCGGCCATCTGTCGTAGTTCTTGATAGACCGCGTGAATCACGTCATCGAGTGCGGCAACATCTCCACTGCTCCAGGCGATCAGCCTCTCGGTAATCTGATGTACCGAGCTGCCAGCCTCTTTGTTGGGAATCGGCGTTTCCATAGGACCTTCAAATTGTAGGACGAAATGGACCGCCTCGGATCAGGCGAAATCTTTATGAGGATGCGGACGTTAGAGTTTTTACTCCCATTCGTCGCGTTAATCAATGGGGAGGAAAGTCATTGTTGAAAGTGTGACCGAAATACTCGTGTAATCGTGAGAGTTTTACCGAAATACTCAGAGGAGCCTAATGTATGAAAATCACAAGCAACTCTCCAGGTAAAGAATTAATAAAGAAAGTCGCGGTATTGACACTGTTGCCATTCTGTTTGTTTCAGCTGCCAACGCGAGTTACCTCAGGCATTGTGACTGCCGCCGCCGAGCCGTGTAACTGCCTGGTCTTCTTCCTGGGAGGAATTCCTGCAATCGGGTTTGTACCTGGCGAAAGCATACGTATCACTGTTTCCGATCCAACAACGGACGAGCCGGATGAGTTTAGAGAGCCTGCGCGCGCGCAAGTGAAGCTGTTCGACCGTCAAGGCAACCAGGTTGCAGAGAGCCCCGAGTTTTCCATTCCGCGAGATGGATTCCACTCGGTCGAATTCAGTCGCAATTCGATTCTTCTTTCGGGCGAATCGGGCACGGGCCGCCTGGAGGTACGCCCGACAATAATCCTTCAACGACTCGCGAATCCACAATTACCTTCTAACACCGCGCAGCCAGTCCGAACCGGGGGCTCCAACTCGATTGAACTGATCGATCTCGATGGCCGGTCGGAGATATGGATCGATATGGGCGCGCCCGTCCGTGTGCGCAATATCGGATAGGTATGCAGCACGCCGAACAGGGCATTAGAAAGGAGTCACGTCCGTGAAAACCAAAACTACCAGTCGCATTACTGTAATCGTGGGGGTGATTGCTATTCTTTGCTTGCTTCAATTGCGAGATCGGACCACGCAGGTCATTACAGCGAGCACCGTCGCCGCACAGGGAGACCACATCGAAATCCTGAGCTACTCTCTGGGCGTTGGACTGGCACCTGACCAGACCTTCCGTATTACAGTGCTGGGTCCTAATCAGCGACCACCGAGAAATGAGCAGTCGGAACCTGCTCGTGCGCGCGTAAGGCTCTTTCTGGCGGATGGCACCACGATCAGCCAGAGTCCCGAGTTTCTCATCCCTGAAGGTGAATTCAACTTCGTCGATTTCCGCCGTGCTGATCTTCCAGTTCCAGGAGACTCGCTCACTGGTCGTGTGCAGGTGCTGGCACAAGTGATCTTATTCGTCCGTGACCATAATCGACTAGCACTGTCGCCGGTCTCGGGTGAAATCATCAACGCAATCACCGGCCAGACCCGAGTCTATGGTGGATTTGCCGGATCTGTGAGGGTGGCGTCTGGTGATCTCGATTAGAGCGATGATCGAGTGTGTTCGTTTCCTTGGCGGAGATTGGAGCGATAACACTTAACCAATCAGGCATTCAATCATTCCTCATCAATAGTACGTTCATACGCCCAAACAGCTCATCCGCGTAATCTGTGGAGAAACCTTTTTGAACAGTATTCCGCAGATTACGCAGATTACAGATTCAGAAGGACGAACGCGACCGAGCGCTAAACCCTGAATGCTGCACTCTGAGCGTTTCAATTTCTCTTGGCAAGTGATAGTGAAAGACCTTTCTGCGGATAGAATGGGTCTGGATATAAGGGTATCATTTGACTGATCAGAATTTGAGCAACGGGCAGCGTTACTATAGCCACTAAGTTTACCTTCGCGAATGGACGAGTTGATATTTCGGAACTGCCCGAATTCTCGGTTAACAAAACGCGAGTTTTGAACTGAATTCATATCCGGAAAAATCCGGAAAACAAGAATGGAGGCTGAATAATGAGGAATGCGATTGGATGGGTAGCGGTGATGATGGTAGTCCTCCTGTTGGCCCTGGGAATATCGATTGCAGCGGACGATAAGGCTGCGCAGAAAACGAAGAAGAAATCCGAAGCCGACAAGTCGACCGAGAACAAGCCAGCTCAAACGGATGTGATCACCTCGATTCCCTTCGCCGAGACAAATGGTAAGAAGCCATTCAATGCGTCCGGGGTAGCCGAAATTGGCGACGGACAGTTCCTCTTCTGTGACAACAAGATTCGAAACGCGCTTATCGAGTTTCGCCTCGACCAGCAAGGGAAGATGTCCGGTCAGTTCATTCGCCGGCCGCTGTCTGGGGTTGATCCTTCGGCGATCGATGATCTGGAGGGAATGACGATCGTCGAGCGCAACAGCGATCGATTCGTAGTGGCCACCTCGTCGTTCGAGCGGAACCACACCCAAAAAGGCAAAAAAATGGTCCCGGCCGAAGGTTATGCGGGAGGACTCCTACGCATCAGTCCTGGGACTGAAAAAACGCTCAAGGCAGAAAACATACCCGGATTCCGCGAGTGGCTGATATCAAAGTATCCTGAGCTAAAGGCGTCGGCCGACCTCGTCCCCGACGATGGTGGGTTGAACATTGAAGGGCTCGCCTGGGATCCGAATCGGGGTGCGTTACTCTTCGGCCTTCGTACGCCACATATCAACAACAAACCCGCCATCCTGCCTGTGCGACTCAAAGGCGAAGGCGGCCAATGGCGACTGGAAGACTTCGAGGCGCTTCCGGCCATAACACTACAGGTCCAGTCTTCGGGGAGTCAGGGTATCCGCTCACTGGCATACGCTCCGAAGCTTAAGGCTTTCGTCATCAGCCTGGGCAAGGCCACCAGCACCGTAAAGGCGCCATTCTCAATTGTCCTTTGGGATGGAGGAGACCAGGGCACGGTTAGAACCCTCGAAAATTTGCGCTTCGCGCGCGGCGTGAAAATTGAGGGCCTTGCAGGAGCGACAATCGGCGGTAAAAGGTCACTGCTTCTTATCGACGATGCCGGCGGCTATTCGGTCATACAAGAGGACGATCCCAGGCTGCGCTGAAATTGCGCTCCTCTCAACGTCGATTTTAGTCGATTTTAGCTAATGGCAAACGGGATCATACGCAATTGAGGTTTTCCTCGTGCTCATAGGAGCAGAGCTTTCGGTAGTTTGGCGGCTGAAAACACCACAAGATCGTTAGAACACGACAAGACTGTTGGCGGGTGAAAACACCACAAGACTGATTGGTAGCAATACACAGATAGGACACTACCGCGGTTTATGACCGCTATCGCCAAGTTCGGTAATAATACTCACTCTGGGCTCCCCCTACCTGACGCTCGAATTGCCTTGAGCGTCGATTTAAGTTCAAAATAGTCTTGTGAAAGCTATTCGTTTGCTTTTCATCTTAATAGCCGCCGTTCTTCTATCGTCTTCGTGTGATCACGCCAAAAAAGAGAAGAAAGCAAAACACGAGCAAACCCACTTCAAATACGACCGGGACTGGAAACGATATCCCGCAATTGTTGAGCGAAACACCAATGTCGACATCATTGCACTCGGCGATGTCCACGGTGGATACGAAAGACTAGTCAATCTTTTAGCGACGGCCGGATTGATCAAACCGGATGGGCAAGCGCCGCCCGGATACTCGTGGGCGGGCGGCAATCTATTGCTTGTGAGCGTCGGGGATTTGATAGACAAAGGCGATCAATCAATCGAAGTTTTGGATTTGATGATGAAGCTCCAATCCCAGGCTCCTAAAGACGGCGGTGACGTCATCATTACGCTTGGAAACCACGAGGTGGAGTTTCTTGCCAATCCGGACAACAAGAAGGCTCGCGAATTCATAGACGAACTCCATAGCAGGGGAATTGAACCAGATACGATGCCGCAAGGTGAGAAGCCGTATGGAGAATGGTTGATGAATCGCCCTCTTGCAGCTCGGGTTAACGACTGGTTCTTCTCACATGCGGGTAACACGTCAGGTAAGACGATTGCGGAACTGGCGGAGTCCTTTCGGCATGATGTAGGTCAGGGTGATTGGGGATCTGATTTCCTGATCGGTAAGGATTCTTTGCTGGAAGCTGAAAAGTGGTGGAAAGGGGAGGGTCCAGCTACAAGGTTGCTTGACGACTATCTCAGAGCACTCAACGTCAGACACATAGTCTTTGGTCACGATCCAAGTGCGTTCCACGATAAAGGACAGATCGGACAGGAGAAAGATGGGAGGATATTTCTCATCGATGTAGGTATGTCACCTGCGATTGATTACAGCAAGGGAGCATTGCTCCTAATAGATACGGTGGACGGTACAGTAGTGGCAACGACTCTTGACGCAGACGGAACCAGAAAGGAAATCTGGCGCACACCGACTTCAAACATGAGTAAATAGCTAGCGCTTTTCTCAGAGTTCCTCGACCACCGCTTCGATCTCATCCCGCGTCGTTGTGCGGCCCAGGCTAAATCGAATCGCACCCATTCCGATCTCCTGCGGTACGCCCATAGCACGCAACACTGGAGACAACTCCACCGATCCGGCATGGCATGCGGAACCGGTGGACGCCGCCACGCCGTCCAATCGCCCCAAGACGTTCGCACCGACCTGTGCCACAAAACTGATGTTGAGTGTATTGGGCAAACGCTCGATCGGGTGGCCGTTTAGGACCACCCGATCACCAAACTTGTTTTGCAAGAGATCCCAGAATAGATCCCGGAGGCCGCGAATCGATTCGGTGCCGCTCCACGTGCGCGCCACTTCGCAAGCCGCGCCCAAAGCCGCATCCATGAGCACGTTCTCTGTCCCAGCTCGCCGGCCAGACTCGTGGCTTGCACCGTGAATCAGGGGCTCAAGGGAAACACCCTTGCGAATATATAACGCGCCCACACCCTTGGGTGCATAAAGTTTGTGCCCCGCTACAGTCAGCAGATCGACGCCGAGCTCCCGAACGTTGCAAGCGATCTTCCCCAGCGATTGCGCGGCGTCGCTGTGTAGAAGGACCCCGGCTTCCTTTGCGATCTTTGCAATCTCCTGAATTGGCTGAATAGTCCCGACTTCGTTGTTGGCGTGCATTACCGATATCAGGATTGTACTGGGTCGCAGGGCTCGCCGAACATCGTCGGGATCGACGCGTCCAAAGCCATCAACTCGGAGATACGTCACTGTTGCACCGAGCCGTTCAATGAATCTACAGGGATTGATTATCGCCGGATGTTCCACTTGCGTGGTAACGATGTGGGCATCAGGTTTTCTACTGCCGAAGAACAGTCCTTTGAGAGCGTAATTGTTGGCTTCGCTTCCGCCGCTGGTGAATACGATTTCGTTTGCGTCGCAGCCTACCAGCTGTGCGACCTGTGTTCGAGCTTTTTCGACTACCTCTTTTGCTGGTGTTCCCGCCCAGTGTTCACTTGATGGATTGCCGTATGGCTCTTCGAGCAGGCTTCTCATCACCGCGATCACCTCGGGTGCAATTGGAGTGCTGGCATTGAAATCGAGGTAGATGCGTTGCGTTCTTCCTGTCATCAGAGTTAGACCTCAGCCATCGCATTTGACCTATGATTCGACTGATTAACTGAGCACGCCTTATCCGGGCGAGATCATTGTACTTGTTGAATGAAGAAAGCGATATCTTACACGCATCGCATTCGCCCCGTTTAACTGTCGATCTTCACCAGGACCATCGGGACATTGAGGCCGGAAGGTTGAGGATCAAAGGTGGCTCGGACCGAGCCTCTGAGCGCAGCCGAGATGTAAAACTCAAAACCAGCGATCACCCGGACAAGATCGCCCGGCTCTACGGCTACAATGTCTCTATGTGTCAATTGGTGCGCAACGCCATTTTTCGTACCGACTTGTACGAGCCGACTCGCGCCGTCGCACGATGCTCTTACCTCCTGATCGACGATTGTTCGCGTAGCTCCCAGTGGGAATTCGATCGTATCGCCATCCGCTGTCTCAATCTCCACCAACATGAATAACAAGCCTTCTGCGCCTGCTGAGCCAGGGAATACGCAGTCCCCGGGTGCTCCGATGAAAATCGTGCCTGAAGGGACATAGTTTGCTACGACACTGAGCACTCCTCTCTGTTGAACTGTGGTTTCGAAGGTGTGACTGGTAAAGATGTCAGCGGCAGCTACCGGACTCAGATGAAAGTCGTGCGCGGCGTTCGCAATAACTTCCGCCGAGAAACGCCTGATATTCTGTCCTACGCTGGGCTGCGGACCCAGTGGCGCTGTCAGCAGCGTAGCGGTCCCGTCATTAAAGGTCTGCGGAGTGAATGTCAAAGCTACACGACTTGTCGCGCGCCAGAGGCAGATCGATGTATGGGGATTACCACTCTTGTGCTCGAACCGTGCCCGTTGTTTCGTCACGTGACGAAGGATCTGACGTTCACGGGCGCGCTGTGCTCTTGAGAATGCGATTGCGGCTTTCTGTTGTTTTGCCGTCTGCTTTAAGATCAGATCCCAATCTTTATCGTGCAACTCATCTATTGATGACAGATCTATCCCGAGTTTTTCGGTTGCGGACTCCAGAAGGCGACGGCGTTTGCGGGCGGCTGGTCCGACCCGTCTTGCCTCGTCAATCAACTCGGCGGTCCTAAGGTCTCGCATTCGTCTCAAGTGTTTTCGAAAGGTTTCAATGCCGCGCGGGTGTGCCTCTTTGAGATCCCCCATTCTAAGGTCCTCCTGGATTCCGATTTATATCCATTCTCGATTGTTGTGTGAAGCCTGGAAAGGAAATTCGACTGGAAAATCAAGAATAGGGATCGCGCTCCATTCTTATGTCAATTCACAATAACTTATGTCAATTCAGAATAAAGCGATTATATTTTGCCTCACTGGCGGACAACAATTCCTTTATCATTTTAAGCCAATCCTACCTGTAACAATTGACAGTTTCGTGTGGCCTGAAGCGAGCCTAGAATAGTCAAGCATTACTTATTCAAAACGCAAGTATGCTGTCGAAACTGACCAGCGAATCTGCGTGAAACCGATTTGACTCGCAAAAAAGGACAATGCGCACGATGAGAAGAATTTGTTGTGAATGCCAGAGGGTAGCGTGCGCGTGACTGAAACCCAGGAGCTTTGAAATGAATATCACAGCTCGAAGATTTAAACCCACACGGAAGATCACTCGGTATGTAGTCGCACTCGCTTGCACGATAGGGCTTTTTCCCGGGGAGGCAATTCTGCTTGCCCGTGTCGCGCCGGTGACGCTCCAACAAAATACCGTCAAGATCCCTCCGGACCAATTGGATTCTTTGGTTGCGCCGATTGCGCTATATCCCGACAACCTGCTCAGTCAGACCCTGGTTGCCTCGACTTATCCGTTGGAGATCATGCAACTCCAGCAGTGGCTGGACCGGAATCAGGAACTCGCACGCGATCAGAAAAAGCTGGCGGAAGCAGTTAAGAAACAACCGTGGGATGCGAGCATTCAGGCAATGGCGGCGTTGCCCGATGTAGTGAAGCGTTTGGCCGACGATATTCAGTGGACCACCGATCTTGGTAATGCTTTTTTGGCTCAACAAAGCGATGTAATGGATGCCGTTCAGCGCATGCGCAAGAAAGCCCAGGATAAAGGATCTCTACAATCAAACGAGCAACAGAAAGTGGTAGTACAAACCGTCGAGAGTAAGCCGGTGATAGTGATTCAACAATCAAATCCAGAAGTCGTCTATGTACCTTCGTATGACCCCGTTTATGTCTGGGGACCACCTGTGTATCCATATCCGTATATTTATTATCCGCCTTACTACGGAGCGGCGTATGCGGCCGCTGCGGTCTCTTTTGGAATAGGAGTCGCGATGGGCTGGGCTTGGGGAGGTGGCTGGGGATGGGGTTGCGGCTGGGGTCATGGGGATATCGACATCAACATGAATAACAACTTTAACCGCAACACCAACATCGGCGGCGGCAATCGCAACAACATCGGCGGGGGCAACCGCGTTAACCCGCTCGGTGGAAACCGAGGGAACATTGGTAGCGGCAATCGCGGAAACCTCGGCGGCGGCAATCGCGTCAATCCCCTGGGCGGCGGGAATAAGTGGCAACACAATCCAGCACATCGCGGCGGAACGCCCTACCCGGATCGCGGTACAGCAAACAGGTTCGGTGGCAATACGCGTGGAGATTCGCTTGCCAGCAGGCAGCGAAATGCACGAGGACAGATTGGGAGGCAGGGCGGCAATCTCGGCAGCGCTACGCGCCCCAGTGCAGGTAATCGCGGTGGTCTCGGAACCGGTGGCGCGGGAAATCGCGGTAGCCTCGGAAGCGGGGGCGCAGGTAATCGCGGTAGCGTCGGAAGTAGTGGCTTAGGAAATCGTGCGGGAAGTACCAGTAGCCTGGGCAATCGCGGCAGTGCTGGGGGTGGCGATCGCATCGGCAACCGCAGCCTCGGCAACAGCTCATCAAGTCGCAGTGGGTTTGGTGGCTTCAGTCGTAGCGACTCACGCAGCAGCTCGAGCCGTGGATCATCAAGCATGAGTCGCGGGAGTAGCAGTAGCCGAGGAGGATTCAGTGGTGGCAGCCGAGGCGGTGGTGGTAGTCGTGGAGGAGGCGGCGGCGGTCGCGGCGGCGGTGGAGCG
>DATFWY010000212.1:0-9590 GCA_035258805.1 Blastocatellia bacterium
TTTGGCCCCTTAGCTCAACGGCAGAGCAGAGGACTCATAATCCTTTGGTTGGAGGTTCGAATCCTCCAGGGGCCACCATTAACCCACTGAAGTTTGAACAACTTGCAAACCTCCACTTTAGGCATCTTACTTCCCTACCGCCTTTTTTGACGCGATTTTGACGACCTGCGCAATTTTTCTGCCAGCCGCTTCAACCACCCGACGTTTTCCTTCATCAGTTGCGTGTGCGTATCGCTCGGTCATCCTTATCGACCGGTGGCCCATCACATCTCGAATCGCCGGAAGTGGAACGCCGGCATCCGCAGCCCTCGTTCCGAAGGTGTGCCGTAAGTCATGGATCCGTAGATCTGTGATGCCAGCTTTCATGCAGGCAGTCTTCCAGGCTGTTTTGAGCGAAGTGTATGGTTTCTTCGTCACTGGATTGGTGAAGATATATTCATAGCCCTTCGCTCGCGCTCTGTTAACCAGTGTTTGAAGGATCTCCCTTGCTTGACCATTCAAGGGTATTTCATGGTCTATGTCCCCCTTTGTGTTTTTTACGTAGATTACATTCCGATGGAAGTCCACCAGACCGGTCGGAAGCCTTAGCAACTCGTTCTCCCGCGTCCCCGTATTAAGGTAGAGATCAACTATCTGACGAAGATGCGCTCTTGGACCTACTAAGACGGCGAACAGCGACTCTTGTTCTTCCGGCTGCAGGTATCGCGTGCGCCCTTGCTCCTTTGGTATCTCCACCGAGCGACAAGGATTCTCGTTTATCACAATTTTCTTGTCGGCTACCGCGAGGCTCAGGACGCTGGAGAGCAGGAAGATTTCACGAGTCACTGAAGTGGTCGACCGCGGTTTTTCCCAAGTCACCGTCGTTCCACCCATCTTGCGAGTTTTCTTAATCGGTGTATCCCGCCTCACGATTTTATACTTCTCAATCAAGAATGAGCTTATTTCGCTTATTCTTTTTCTTCCGAAGAACGCGAGGATTGGCTTCATTCGGTACTTATCCATCTTCAGCGAGCGCGGCTTTGTGGCTCGAGCCCATTCCCAGTAGCTCTCGGCAACGAACTCACTGAAGATCGGATCCTTATAGGCACCTCCATACCTTCCTTCGTAGATGTCGTTCATAATCTGGCGAAAAGCCTCCAACGCCTGTTTTTTATTCTGTGCTTCCGGAATCACGCCACGATACCGCTTCCGCCGAATTTGAACGTCGTAGTAGTAGCTATGTCCCTTTCCCTTTTTGACCTTCTTCACTCTTCCCATGAGTGTCTCCTTTCCCGCATCGCAGCCAGCGATTTGGGCGCGGCTATCCTAAGACTCGCGTGTTCCTCTTGTCCAGTTTCAATTGCGTCGCTTCTGATCGCGCGAATCACTTCGTTGAGGTCGAAAAGGTAGACTGAACTCCCCGGAGCTTTAAAAGACGGTATCAAGTCTTTCTTTACCCATCCCCGAATCGTTGGCTCATCGATGTGGATTAGCGCAGACAGGTCCTGAACGCGCAAGAAAGCAACTTGTTCAACGCTAGGCCGTCATCGCCCTGAGTGACTCTGAGATATATCGGTTTAGCCAACCTGTCGTTAATCAGCTCTGCAAGGTGCTTGTCTAAATCGTTCATTGTTGCCTCGTTGAGCTTCACATTCCCGACCTCAACCACCGTGCAGATAAACTACGAATCAATCCCTGTGTCCGACCGTGAGGCCAGAATGGAATAATCGCCGACCTGCCAGATCAGCAGTCAAACATATGCACTTACCCATTACCCTTTCGCCCCAGCCGGCGTACAGACGGCGACATTCGTCCGGTCGGACGAGGAGCCGCCGCCGCCAACCGATTCGAGCTGGATGGCTCCAGTTCGTCCGACAATCGCGGCGCCAGTGGGCGAGTCAACGCGGCGCAGACCCGCCGCCTCAGCGAGCTCGGCGGGGATCCACGACGCAGCAAGGGTTGCCAGATCGCGCGCTGTCAGCCGCTCGCCGTAGCTACTCATTGGGTATCTGCCTCTCTGTCGATGTGATTGATTGTCCTAGTTTTGACGGGCGCGTCGCGGATTTAATCACTTTCGGTCGCCTCCTGTTTGATGAGTCGCAGAACTTCTCGCCTACCGCGCTCTAAACGTGCGATCACGGGATCAACGCTCTCATCACCTCGGGCCTCAAGCCTCAGCCACAAGATCTGGGGTCGGCACTGACCGCAATCGTTGACTTCCCAGCGCACCATAAGAATTCTCATTACTCGCTCAGATTGTCGCTTGCTCATCGCGCCCCCTTCCGTTTATCTCGAGGGGCGGCCGAGGCTAAAGAGATTGACTCCGATGGCTTCTCAGGAACGCGAAGCGCTTGGAGGGCTAACACGACAACCTGGTCGCGTAGGTCGCGCCTTTCGCGGGCGGCGAGCTGGCGAATCTCATCGTATTCTGCGGCGCTTAAGTCGATGGTGACTCTCATGACGAGTCACCATAACATCTTTGTCGTTCCACAAAAATTTAAGTGAAACGAAAGTTTTGGGTGGGGATTTCAAAGATCTTCCAACTTCTTGCCGGCATCTACAACAACGACACGCCACACAGTCGTTTTGGACTGACCGAGTTCTCTTGCGATGGTGGTATAACTAACAACGCGCTTGTCTTCTCTTTTCTGGTGCACAACGCGTTCAACATCACTGAGCGAGATCTTGCGACCTGACTTTGTCCCCTTTCGACGCCCGTGTCTGTGGTTTTCATAGGCGAGAAAACCTTCGATAGCCTTTTCAAGCTTGGCCACGGCGCGTCCTCCCTTAGGGGCCACGCCTTTTATATATCGAGCCCATATGCTTTCCATCACTTCCCCTATCTCAGCGCGCTCTTCTGTTGTGAACCATTCAGCAAGCGGGAGTTCTTCACGGCTCCCGAGAAATTCTGGGTGGGCCTTACGGTAATGGTCCATTGCCGCGCCTTTCATAATTCGAGCCCACATCCTTCCAGTCGGTTCGCCTATCTCAGAGCGCTCTTGTGTTGTGAACGGTTCAGCAAGCGAGGTTTCTTCACGGCCCTCGAGAAATTCAGATGGGTGGGCCCTACGGTAGTGGTCCCTTGCGTATAGGATATGCGCCACAAATCCAGCATAACGGCTTCGCCGCGGGCGCGGTCAATTGCAGCCTCAACTGCTTTGATGCTCGCTTCAAGAGCAGGGCGAAGCTCAATGAGATCCTCCCTGATACTGTCAGGATAAAGTTCAAGGAGATCTTTTGAGTACGCCTTGATTTCTTCAAAGGTGTAGTTGTGGGGTCGTTTCACAGTCGCTCCTCTCTTCGAGCGTGATCTCTGAAATGTTTCGGCGGCCAACCTGGTAGAGATTCCAGGCTGTCCGCTGGTTCATGACACCAGCGTTAGGCGGCCGAATTGGTTACAGCATCAGTCCCCAGGTAGCCTGTCGAGTACAGACCCCCAAACTTCTGATCCTACGGTTTCCGTATAAACGAATCTCATCGTATTCTGCGGCGCTTAAGCCGATGGTGACTCTCATGACGAGTCACCATAACATCTTTGTCGTTCCACAAAAATTTAAGTGAAACGAAAGTTTTTGGGTGGGGATTTCAAAGATCTTCCAACTTCTTGCCGGCATCTACAACAACGACACGCCACACGGTCGTTTTGGACTGACCGAGTTCTCTTGCGATGGCGGTATAACTAACAACGCGCGGCCAACCTGGTAGAGATTCCAGAGTTTTTGTGACGAATGCCCTTGCTCTCCAGCGTGGTTCATGACACCAGCTCTGTAGGATTGCTCACACAGTAAGCCGTCGTTCCACAAAAATTTAAGTGAAACGAAAGTTTTTGGGTGGGGATTTCAAAGATCTTCCAACTTCTTGCCGGCATCTACAACAACGACACGCCACAATCTTGTATTCAACATTGGGTAGTTAATCGAGTGTAAACTCCTAGTCTAGTGGGACTCATCATCAACTTTGTTCCAACGGCGACCAACGGTAAGAAAACTCTTTGCATTCAATTTGCCAATTACTGCTGTTAGACCACTCGATTTCGTGGAGCACATATCCTCGTTCGGAAAGTCTCATCTCATCACTCAACCAATCGCCATGCCGTATTCCGGATTCGGAGCCATCTAAAGCTGCAACCATGGAATAACTTTTGACTTGTCCGTAATTGAGTTCAATATGACAATCATGGTAAGGCCCAAGTAAACGCACGAATATATCTAGGGAGCGGTATTGTAACCGTTCACCCGTTGATGGCTCGGCAATAGTTGCAACTTCAAGCCAAGAATCGTGAGGCGCCATATGGATTCTGGGATCGTCAATGTCCAAGAAGCCTTTGTCAGGATTGAAAAAATGCCATGGCGCTGTTGCGAAGTCGTAAGCAGACTTCGGCAGCCGGTCCTTGATACTCTCAAGATATTCCGAGTAGGCCTTCCACGCTAATCGCAGCTCGTCATACGACTCGCCAGATATGTCCTTGCCGAGGATAAATGCCATAACCCGTAAACTCCTATTGATCAATTAACTGCGCGAACTGCGTGCTGCTTGATCACGGAAAAGCATTAGGCTTGCGTGGCGTCTGCCGCTGATGACCCATCAAGTCCGCTTCCCGAAAAACACTAGCCGACGTGCCGCCGGCGATTTCGCGTACGCAACTGAGCCGGGAATAGTGAGCTCGACCTCGGGCCCGAATGGCGTTCGCTCCAGATTTCGAGATCTCCGCCCACAAGCTCGGCTCGTTCACGCATTCCGCCCAGACCGTAGTGCCCCGTGCGCCCGCCTGCATCAACAACCTTCTGCTCAATCCCCTTTCCGTTGTCCCTGACTCGCAACCGAAGCTGCCGTCGCTCGTACAGGATTTCTACTTCGATCCGCCCTGCTTGTGAGTGCCGGAAAGCGTTTTGCAGCGCCTCGCATGCAATTCGGTAGACTTCGTCCCGGACGAGTGGAGCGAGATCCTTTGATGTGCCTTCGACAATTAGTCGAAAGTCTGGAGAATTCGGGCCAGTTTGTTCGGCGGCAAGTTCTTCTCCTACCGCGCTGATCGCCTGGGCCAGTTCGTTGGTCACAACCGTGGAGGAGCGCAATCCCTGAACAGCGTCACGTCCTTCGGTGATTGCCTGCTCAGCCTGATCCATGGCGCTCTCCAGCTTCTTCTGGGCCTCATTGGGGAGACCCGGGACGTACGTCACAGCTTGAAACTTCAGCAAGACACCTTGAAAGCTCTGAAGCAGGGTGTCGTGGAAGTCCCGCGCGATGCGAGTCCGTTCACCGATGCGTTCTTCCATACGCACGTTGAATTTACGCGCCACTTGCCGCACACGCAGTTGATAGAGCACACCGAGCAAAAGGACGAATCCAGCAACGCACGACAAACGAAACCAGGTGGTTTGGTAGTAGGCCGGGTCGATGGAGAAATCCAAGAATGTGCCGGCTTCGTTCCACACGCCGCTGTTATTGCAAGCCATCACGCGGAAGCGATAGTTGCCGGGAGCGAGATCGGTATAGAAGGAACGCCGGCGTGTGCCAACGTCCTGCCAATCGCGATCCCGGGGTTCCAGCTTGTACCGAAACATTACCTTTTCCGGCGCAACCAGGCTGAGGGCTGTATAGTCGATCTCCAGATCGCGGATCAGCGGCGGCAAGCGCAAGTTTCCATTTAAATCGGAAATTGCATTGTAAGTCTTGCGGTCGGCAATGAAACTCTCGATGTGCACCGGCGGCGGGAGTGTGTTGAAGCGAAAGTGTCGCGGATCGACGAGCGCGACGCCGTCCAAACCAGGGAACCACAATTTCCCATCCGTGGACTTGGCAACCTGCGGACTAAAGCCGACAGGATAGGCAGCGGTCCTTACACCGTCCGAAATGTCGAAAACCGTAGCTTGGATGGTCCGCGCCGAATCTTTATCCTGATCCACGGCGGTGGTCCAGGCGTCCAGCTCGGCGCGCGCAATTCGTATCAGGCCGCAGGTCATGTACAGCCAAAAGGAACGGTCATCGTCTTCAATCAGGCAATGAATCGTATTGCAGGGCAATCCGTTTCTGCTGCCCAATGTGGCGAGGCGGTTGTTTTTCAACCGGCTGAGTCCGCTTTCGGTGGCGGCCCAAAGCGTGCCGTCATGATCGATGCGAAGGTCATTAACGCGCCCCTCGCCTAGACCATCGGCTACTCCGTACGATGCTTGGATCTTTCCGTCCATTAAGAAAGCGATACCACCCTGAAAGAATCCAATCCATAAACCTCCGTTCAAAGGATCAAGGGCAAGGGCCGTAGCAAAATCCCTATGACCGAGCTTGTCCCAGGGAATCTGCTGGACAACCTCGCTCCCGCGTAAATGAAACAGACCCAAATTCTCGTTCGCAACCCATAGACTCCCGCCAGTGTCCTCAACAATGGAACGCGCGGTTCCACCGGCAATGCCACTCAAGGAAATAAACCCGTCATTCTCCAGGTAGCCGAACTGGCGCGGAGTGACGACCCAGATTCGCCCTCGAGCATCTTGATAAAGAGAGGACGGCGCATTATTGTTTTGCTCAGCGCGCCCAGTGCTCATGCCATAGATCGAAAATTGCCCATTATTCCATCGGTTCAGGCCAACATTAGTGCTGAGCAAAACGCTTCCGTCCCGGGCCGCCAAAACAGAAAGAACGCTGGCATTTGACAAACCCTGCTTCACTGTAAACGTAGAGACAGCAAACTCGCGAAAGCGGTCGAGGCCGTTCAAGGTAACAATCCAAACATTGCCTTCACGATCTTCAAAGAGAGCGTCAACCTGATCGCCTGAAAGACCGTCGGTCGCCGAAAACACATCTGTCCTTCCCATGTGGACATGCACAAGGCCCCCAGTCCCAGTTCCGACCCACAGAGCGCCATCGCGATCACGGAACACTTTGTTGGGTCTTAGCTGTCGCACAGAAGTCGGGAGAGGATACTCCTCGATTTTCCCATTGACGAGTCGTCTGATTCTGCCATCTGCGACGATCAAGAGTGCGCCGTCAAAGTCTTCAGCAAACTTTTCTCTGGCGCCCAACTCGGACGTCATCGGAATGAATTCTGGCGGACCCGGATTCCATCGCCACAGTCCATCTCTCGTTTGAACCAAGAGATTCCCCGTCTTGTCCTCATATAAATCGACCACTCCGCGGCCAAAGGTGCCGTCTTCTCCGTAACATTGAGTGCTGCCCCCGTTAATCGTGCAGAGTTTCGCGGTGGGACTTGAACCCAAAGATGTGCCGGCCCAAATCGAGCCTCCTTGATCCTCAAGCAGCGCAAAAACAAACCCTGCAAGCTCTGGGTACTGCGTTACCGTGTTTCCATTCCAGCTTGCCAGACCTTTATCGGTGCCAATCCAAAGCGTCCCATCGCGCGCGACGAGCAGTTTGAAGATCACGCTAGAAGGGAGATGCTGATCGGCTGGCGGCTGCCATAGAATGTTCCGAACACCATCGAAACGATATAAGCCGAATTCCGTACCCAGCCAGAGATAACCGTCGGGCGTCTGCGCAATTGAGTAGATCCGTCCTTTGATAAAGCCGTCGCGGATCTTCCACGACGTGTGCGCGTATTGGCTGATGTCCAGCGCCGGGTCCAACCCGAACGCACAAGGAGACCACGCCAGCAACATCCAAGCCAGCACGATGCCGGGCGCAACAAGAGGCCGTCCTCGTCCGTGCGCTCTCTTCATGACTGTGACATTCTATATCATCATAAGGCTGCGAAGCAGGCGACAGCCTAAACCTCGTCGAATGCCAGAGGCAGTTTCTTGGGTGTTAACTCAACAATCGCATCCGTTTGGAAGGGGGCGCCAATGTGTTGGTCCTGGGTCCCTCAGAGTATAATTCCCGCCAAGTCGTTTGATTCTTGGGGCTAGTTTGCCATCCGAGATCGGGCGTATAAGTACCGGCCAAACACGGTGGGCAGAATATGCGAATTACGTATACTCGTCAATAGCTTCATATAAAATGCGTGAACGAAAGAGCATTCACGCGTTGTCCAGCGACTGATCTTGTTGGGGACCGGCCCGCGTGGCGGAGAGGGCATGACCTTCACTGAACTCTCACCTGAAGAACAAGCAGATCCGGTCGCGTTCCTGTTGGGCCCGCGTGGGGCAGGGAGTACATGAATCGATTGGAGTCTCGCACGGATGATCGTGACCTTCCCGTGTTGAGGGACTCGGCTGTAGCTCAGGTTGCCGCAATCAGAGAATGGGGAACCATACCTGCAAGCGGTCGTTACGCCACTTTGCAAAAGATCACACATCCGACCCTGATCGTTCACGGCAACAAAGATGTCGCGGTTGCGCCGATCAATGCATTGATCTTGGCGGAGCACCTGCCGAATGGTCAGCTAATCGTGTACTCGGATTCGAGTCACGGAGCACAGTACCAACACGCAAAGATCTTCCTTGAGCAAGTAAGGCTGTTCTTGAATGACCAGGGAGCATCCTTCTATCTGTGTTTATCTAAAGAAAGGAAACTTCATGAAGACAGGCGCTGAGGGGAACAAAGAACTCGTTTTGGAGGCGTTCGACACCTTGTTTAACAAACGTGACTACGCCGCGGCTGAGAAATTTTGGTCGCCGGATTACATCCAGCACAGCGCTCACATCCCGCCGGGCCGCGATGGATTGTTCAATTTAGTTAAAAGCCTCCCGCCGACGCTCAAGTATGAGCCCGGCACGATTGTCGCCGACGGAGACTTCGTGATTGTTCACGGACGATTTTCAGGTTTTCAACCGGTCAACTGGATTGCAGCCGACATTCTTCTGATCAAGGACGGCATTCTCGTTGAGCACTGGGATGTTATCCAGGACGAAGCCACCAAGGAAGAATCAAAGAGCGGGTTGCCCATGTTTGGCGAAAGCTTCAGTAACTAACTAAAGGAAGTCGGAGGCGATATGAACGAGCTTCTGGCCGTACTATGGGTTTAGAGACGACAACTACGTGCCGGAGCGTCTGTGCGCCGATTTCAACTGTCCTACCTATGACCAATTGTTCGAATGGCGCCGCGCGAATGATCTAGAGTGGGCCCAAAAAAATCTTAGTTTAGCGATCGTTCCATTGCCCGAGGCAGGCGCCGAGGCAGGCGCCGCGCTCCTGTTCGATGAATCAGCTTGGGTAAACCTTGCGAGTCCGCAGCGAACGAACCATATCTTGTTCGGAGATGGACCGACTTCGGGGGGGCACCTTTGGCCAGGCAACCCTGGGAAAACAGCATTTCCCCAGAACTGGTCGGCAGATAGAATCATGCACGAGGTTTCGGACATAGCGACCGACCCGGCGTTGGCATGGGTCCGGCAAACGGGTCCTGCGGGTTCCTATTACACAAAAGCGGGAGACCCGGCCCGTTTCTTTGTGGTAGGCGAGCGCGGAGGGGTTAATGTCAAAGTGATTGTTGAGCCCTTCGGAGAGGGGATCATTACCGGCTATCCAGTCCCTTGAGTGAGGCATGCAAAATGGAACCAATCGAAATTGAGATGCGCCTTCTGCCTTGAGTGAGGCATGCAAAATGGAACCAATCGAAATTGAGATGCGCCTTCTGCGGCTCCTGACGCAATACGGCGACCAGTTACCGCCCGAACAGGTTGAAGACATGAAAGAGCTTGTCGCGGCGGGTGAATCAG
>DATFWY010000213.1:0-12739 GCA_035258805.1 Blastocatellia bacterium
ATTCGAACGCAAACCCGAGGTTGCCCTGGGCACCAAGGAGCACCGATCCATCAGGCATAAGCCTGCTGTGACAACCCGAGCAGTCCGCCAGCGAGACTTTCAATTTGCCATCCTCACCGACACTCCATCGCAAAGCAGGAAGGATTCCGTCATTGGTGATTGAATCTCCGCCTTTGCGAACAGCTTCGGCATCGCTGAGATACTTAACAACTCGCGGATCATCAGTGCGTGTAACCCGGAAATCCAGTCCGTCGAAAACGGTTCTGCCTGCATCGATCCAGTCCCGCTCGGTCTTGAGCTTTTCGGGCTCGATCAAACGCTGTCGACCCTGTTTGAGAATCCATTCTCTGTATCCCCTGGGTTCCTTATCAGGGGCGTATACCGGATAGGTGCGCACGTTGTCGATCGGCGCTGCATAGTATTCTTCTTCAGAATAAAAGGTTGCAGTTTTGTTGATCCCGGCTACAGGTGTGGCCCAGGTAGCCAGTTGCTTCGCGTCCCAAATTTTCGGGACCACGATCGATTGTTCAGATTTGGTTTGAGCGGTTGTGTCTGACTGGTATGAAAGCGCCAGAAGAGCTGCGGCGGCAAACCACAAAGATATCACTATCAAATGAGCAGGTCTTCGCATTGTAAACCTCCTCGACCCGTTAGGCAGTCAAAGATGCGTTCGTTAACTCCAGAATTAATTCACCAACAGGGATGAACAAAACGTTTTGTCTAAGCCATTGCTTGATAGGCCATTAGGGCGTCCGCTATACTGCCCCAAGTCTTGATGGAGAAGTCGCCTAGTGGCTGAGGGCGGCGGTTTGCTAAACCGCTATAGGCTGTAAAGGCCTATCGAGGGTTCGAATCCCTCCTTCTCCGCCATCTTAGCGGGAGCCGGGGCAAAAACTCCGGCTCTTTTGATTAAGCCAGTTTCAAAGATCCATCCGTCGGTCCTCATATTATAAAAACTGATCATTAGGCGAAAGGTTACGGCTGGTGCGAACTAACTTGAAAGGACCTGGGCTAGATACGAAACTGCGATCTGGAATAGTCCTCACTTAAACTCGGCGACAACCGGAGCGTGATCTGAAGGTTTTTCCCAGCGTCGGGGGTCTTTATCGATCACCACTGACAACGACTCTTTCGCAAGCGGTTCGGTAATCCAAACGTGATCGATTCGAAGGCCAAGGTTCCTTCTAAACGCCCCAGCTCGATAGTCCCACCACGAAAACTGCTTCTCTTCCAAGTTATGCATCCGGAACGCGTCAAGAAACCCCCAATCTTTAACGTAGGTCAACGCTTCTTTTTCCGGTTCGCTGAAATGAATTCTGCCGCGCCACAACATCGGGTCGTGCACATCTCGATCTTCCGGCGCTACGTTGAAGTCGCCGCACAACAACACTTTTTCCCCCGGCAGGTAATGGGATTCAAAGAAAACCCTCAGGCGACGTAACCACTCGAGCTTGAAGTAGTACCGTTCGGCCCCGATGGCCTGGCCGTTCGGGATGTACACATTGACGAGCCTGATGCCGCCAATGGTTGCCGCAATCAACCGCGATTGCGCGCCATCCTCGTCGTCGGGCATACCTCGGTGAACCTGTTGAAAATCGAGTCGTGACAAGATGGCGACGCCGTTGTATGCGGCCTGGCCGAAAGATTCAGAACGATAACCAAGTCGAGAGAACTCATCGGCGGGGAATTTCTCGTCTATGCATTTTGTCTCCTGCATGCACAGCACATCGGGATTGGCTGCATCGAGCCATCTGGTGACCTGAGGCAAGCGAGCAAGCACTGAATTAACATTCCAAGTAGCAATTTTCATCAAGCGTCCTGGGTGGGTTCTTTCAATTAGGAAGGGCCGCGATGGAGCGCGGCCCAAAATCCTTGCTAATACCCGCGGCGGGATTCGAACCTGCGGCCTCTTGCTCCGGAGGCAAGCGCTCTATCCACTGAGCTACGCGGGCAACGAACGTGAAAAGGATAACGGGTGCCAGAAACAGTGTCAAAGTTGGAGTCGGTACCGCTTGAGGGAATTTTGAGTATAAATCGGAAGCAAATCCCACCAACGCAGAGACTGTGTGAAAAGTCCAAATCCACCCACGGCAGTTAGTAGATTACCCTAAGAACTTATATTTCGATCTTGTGAATTTTGGTTGAGTAAGGAATTGGGATGAGCAATGTCTAAGTCTACAGTGTTCGGGCCAACTTCAGTTTGTCGTGTTTAGAAACAGACAAACTGAAGTTCCCGAACAACCAGTTACAAGGCGTTACGAAATCATCGGCAGATGGTAGGTTCTGGCTAGCCTGTTAAGATCATAGCGAACCATCGCCCACTGTCGTTGGACATCGTAATCAACACCGCGATATCGCATGGCGTTGTTGATGCTTTGAGCCACTCTCAGAACATTGGCTACCTGCGAACGCCTTCCGTAATTCGAGCCCTCATCGAAGTCGCTGTTAAGCATGTTCAGCTGGTTCTCCAATTCGCGGGCTCTTTCGCTCAGGCCAACTCGATCCCTCTGTTCGAGCATTGCTGCCAACTGATTGGTGTTATTCTCGGCCTGACGAACAAGTCTTTCGATGTTGGGGCCAAACTGAATTCTGAAGCCCCAATCACGATCCTGTGCCATCGTCACCGGCGAAAGGGCCGCGACCGTACAGCACACGAGCAAAGCGCAAAATGATTTCAGTATTCTGTTATCCATTTTGTACTTCCCCCTTTCTCCAAGGCCGCAGGTTGTAACCTGAGGCCCTGCATACTTGTTTCGCAAAGCCCATGCCAGCTTGAATCGGCGGTTTTTTCGAAATTATCGGGGGTTTCAAATGCTGCGAATTAATATCGGGCGATATGTATGTAATCAGGACGAGGAGGTTCAAGATCCGACGGTGAACGTTAACGTTCAACGTTTAGCGTTCGGCGTTCAACGTTTGGCGTTAGGCGTTCATCGTCAACCTGCGTCATCTGCGCGCGTATCGTGATTTGTGGTCTTCCTCACGCATCTAATTCCCACTATCCGCAGATTAACGCAGATGAACTAAAAGCTAAACGCCGAACGCTAAACGTCGAACGCTAAACGCGAAGCGTTCAAAACGTCACCTTCATTTCTATTGGTTTCTTGTTCTTCGAAAACGCCGCCAGGGAACAGTTCCAAACCGCAGTCTTCCCGTTCAAGATTATATCGGCGTTGCTGTCGCTGATCGGCGCGGGGGTGTGCAACACAAAACGCATTCTCACGATCGATAGAATCAGCGGCTTGAACTGCTCTTCCATTTCCTTTGATGCCTTATCTTCTTCCGGACTCTTCTTTTGCTCCTGGGGCTTCCCGTTCACTGTAACCTCAGCTTTAACCTCGGCCTTTGCTTTCGCATCGATATCCAGGAGAAATTTCTGGGTATAAAAGGTCTTATTCGCCTTCTTATCAATTTGGAATGACCAAACCGGGTCGGACCCGATGTCTCCTTCTTTCAGGGTCGATTTGCCGAAATTTGCGAGCACCCGCTGAATGTCTTCCAGTTGCTTGAATGAAAAAACGGCATAGAGGCTCTGGACACCGTTCTGTTTTACGTCCTTTGCTTCCTTCAGAGTTATCGTGGGCGGAAGAACCGAGGTGAGCTCTTTCTTGAACTCCGAAATCGCATCTGTTGGATTCTTTTTGACCGTCAGATCTCCACCGGCCATTTTTTCCGGAAGATCGGGCAACGAGATGAAGACCACCAGATCACCGCTGCCGTCCGAGTTCAAAAAAATTTCCTGCTCTATGCTGAAGCAACCGGTCGTACACAGGCAACACGCCAGGATCACTGCATACCCGAGGAGAAACTTAACTTTCATAATCGTTCCTTTCCTGAAGCACTTTTACGAATGGTCACTTTAAGCTGACCGGTTCTGCGCCACCATAGTAAATTCCATTGAACAAGAATTTGAAAGTGCCGTGAGGCTGACCGCGGAAAGTGATCTCCGGCCCAAAGAGGAACAACTTGCCCTTTCCAACTTTTGATTCAACGGCAGCGACGGCATCTTGCAGATATTTCTGTCCCCATGCCCAGCCGCTCTTGAGTGGCTTGTCGTTATCAAACCAGGCTATCGGTTTCACGCCTTTTAATGCGGCTTCGGGTTTCAGACGGAACACCGGGCTGTTATCAAAAAATACATCCACTCTGTCGCTCAGCCCGTAAGCCAGCGGATTTGTGTTGTCAACACGTACTTGCAGGATGGAGCCCGGAACGTAGTATTTCTCACGCTGCAGAGCACGTTCAGTTCCCTCCTGCGTGCGCTCCACAAGCGCATTTGAAATTGGAAGCCCTGCCGCATATCCAAGGCTCGTCGAGCTGCCGATGGCCAGTACCGAACCTCCCGCTTCAAGAAACTCACGAAGCTTTGGAACTGTTCGCGCGATTGTCACATTGCCGAGGCGATCACGGAATTCAGCCGGTATACTTTGCGGATCCGGTACTCCGAAACCTCCACCACCTCCGCCGCCTCTGCCGCCGCCTCCACCTTCTCGGGCAGGAATCGCTCCGTCGACGAAGATAAGCACATCAAATTTGCTCGCGAGATCGCCGGCATCAAGGGTTGGCGGATAGACAACCGTGAATGGAAACTCGAACTGCTCGAGAAGCCAACGAACCCATCCCGAGGGCATCGATCCGCCGTAGCGATCCCAGAGACCGATTCGCAGCGGTCGAAGCTTGTATGCGTCGCCGGCCGGCTCCGAGGTCACCGCGTCGAAACTCAACCCTACCTCCTCAGCCAGCTTTTGGAGCTTTCGTGATGTTGACGGCTTCGCGGGAATAAAAATCGCCCCCGGTCCATACGCTTTGCCGTTTGCGTTAACAGGTTGTTTGACCCAGTAAACCTCTTCACCGCTCGCAAGCAGACGGTTGACTGCAATAACTGAGTCGTTAACCCGGTGGTCGAGCAGGAAACCAGCTAAAACATTTGCAGCGCTGGTGACTTTGCCCGGTGCCGGTTTCACAAGGCCATTTATCTTCTCGAACGGTCCGTCGAATCCATCGAGAATTCTGTCGAAGGTCACGCCCATCTGATAAGCCACCGTGTATCCGGCATTGTCGTAGGGAGGCGTGGGCGGACCGCCCGGGTAGGGAAAATCATCGGGATGATCCTGGGGTTCGAACATATCCAGGACGTGAGGCCGGAATGCTTGAGCAGTTTTCACGACAAACGAACCAGCGGGATAGCTCTTGCCGCCAACGTCGAAGCTCGAGGTCGCTCGATACACCGTGATGCCGGTTTTGATCAAAGTGTTGATGAACTTGGTTGCGGTCAGGAAGTCGGGTTGATCCGATGGAATTATGAATCCGCGAGGGTCACGTTTGTCGGATGCGTGCAGAAGCTCGAAATACTTCAAGGGCAGTCCGCGGTTTTGACCCCCGAATCCTTGCGGCGAATCTCCTGCCGGTGGTGTGTCCCCTGCGGGCGCCGCTCTTCGTCCCTGGCCCTCGGGTCCCGCGCCTGCTGCTTGAGGCATTTCTTTCGTAATTACCGCCTGGACCTCGGCGATGTTATGGGGTGTTATGGTCCACGAATCCTTGCTGCCCCGCTCGATTGAGTTCTTACCCATCCGATAGATATTGAACAAAAAATCTTCGCGGTGTTTAGAAGCGAGATCGAGGACTGCGCGGTTTGCAGTCATTGAGTAATCAATCGATTGGCGGAAGTGCCACTTCTGCGGCGCGACTGGATACGGGAAGTCACCTTTTGGAAGCTGACGTTGAAGGAAAAAAGGAATCTCAACCGGGGTTGGATTACCTATCGATTCGGTCAGGAGCCCTATCATATTGTGGAAGTAAGCAACAGTGCGCAGGCCGCCGTTCCACCACGTAGAGTAGCTCGACCCGGATCGCATCGTTGCGCCGGGTTTATTCTCAGCGACAAACCTGCTGTGCATCGCCGCCCCGACCAAGTCGATCCCGAGCGGTATCAGAGGATCGAAATAGTAGTTGAACGGATCACGGAACGGTGGTGCAAACAGGACTGTCCCGGCCGGACCTGTTTGATGATGATTGTAGATGATTTGCGGGAACCACTCGTGGAAGAAAATTCGATTGATAGCCTCGGTCTCCGGCTGATTCGACATGTAGAAGTCGCGGTTGTTGTCGTGACCAATATATTTTTGATAGAGACGTGGAAGACCGTTAGTGGAGCGCTTCATCGGATCCTTTTCGCGCATGTACCAGTTGGAAACCAGTTCCATGCCGTCGGGATTCACTGGCGTCGCGAGGACAATCACGTCTTTGAGGATCCGTAAGGTTTCCGGATCGCTCATGCTTACCATTTGATAAACCAGCTCCAGAAGCTGCTGGGCTCCCAGAACCTCGGTTGCGTGCAAGCCGCCATCGATCCACACGACGGCCTTGCCTTCCGCGGCAAGGGCTCGGGCCTGCTCGTCAGTCAGCGCTTCTGCGGTGGCGAGTCGCCGGGATATTTCTTTGTAATGATCCAGCTTCTTGAGGTTCTCTGGCGAGGTGATGATAGCCATCACCATTGTGCGCCCTTCGGCAGTCTTGCCGATCTCCACCAGTTTCATCCTGTCCGACTGTTGCGCGAGCTTCTTCCAGTAATCGACAAGCTGAGTGTAGTTCGCCAACTGGTAGTCGTCGCCGAAATTGAAGCCGAGTTGCTCTTTTGGCGTAGTGACTTTCGTCTGCGCAACCGCGAATGCCGCAGATAATTGGATGGCAAATAAGAGAGAAGCAATTCGGAGCACACGTTTGTTCATACGGACCTCATAAGAGACGAAAGCACCAAAAAGTAAATCACACTCTAAAGTTTCTAAAAGAGCTTCCAGCCCGAACTGCGTGTCAACAGGGTGCAAATGTAAATATGAGTACACCCAGAAGAAACCAGAGCAGGGCGAATATCAATCCATACCCGAAGAACTCCCGAAAGTTTACTCGTGCAACGCCGGCAACAATGACGTACCAAAAGGGCGCAACCAGGTTACCCATGTGATCCCCAATACTCAGCGCCAGCAATCCACGCTGGACAGTAACTCCTGCAGCCATCGCCGCCGTCGAAGTTACGTAACCCTGAATCACCCATTGCCCACCGCTCGACGGAACGAATATCGCCACGATCGTTCCGGAAACGGCAGCAATAAACGGAAATGAATAAGGCGTAGAAACCGAAGAAACTATCCCGGCCAGGACCTCGCCCACCGAGGTAAATTGTATAAGACCAGCGACGCCGGCATAGAGGTGATAAATGATGATCACCGGCCAACACGACACGACCGCGTGCTGCAAGGCCTGCGTGAATCGATAAATAGTCCGATGTAAAAGCAAACACGAAAACAGTAGAATCGTGTTCAGAGCGTTGATATCCAGGCTGAGATGCTTCCTGCCAAAGTGATTATAAAGCCAGCCAACCAGTGCCACGCATATCAACAACGGGATGATGGGGTTCCGTTCAAGACTCTCAGAGAAATTCGCCGCACCCGGATCAATAGGCTTCTCCTCTTCGCTGAGTTTACACGCATCCGGAAACATCGATACGGGTCGCCCTTCCTTCGGCATCAAAAGAAAACCCACCACCATCAGAATGCCGACGAAGGTAATTTCAAGAATTATTGCTGCAGGTGACCAGATCGTAGTGCTTAGAGGAAGAATACCTATATTCTTTTCGAGGAAATGTCCGGGCGTTGCCATCAATAAAGGAGCGCTCGAGGACAAACCGAACTGCCATGCTGCGTTGGCCGCCCAAAGCAATGCCAGCAGGAACAAAAAGTCTAACTTGATTCCTTTTCGTTCAGCTTCTCGAGCAAAGTGAACGGCTACCAACGGCGTCATCGCGATGCCAAGTCCCCAGTAGAAATATGCCGACACCGCGGTCACTAACACCGATAGCGCTATTGCCTGGAACTGCGTGTTAGGTAAGTGCGAGAGACGCGTGATCCCGCTCTTAAAAAACGGCGTCGCGCCGAGCACCGTGCTCAACACAATGATCAAGGTCATCTGCATGGTAAACGGCAGCAACATCCACAGTCCCTGATAGTAGGCATCGAGGGTCTTTGCGGCACCGTTGCCGAGCGCCATCGCCATCCCTGTTAGAAGCACCAGCAAAATCACTGAGGCCGTTATCGCATCGGGCACAAAGCGCCCCATTACCTGTGCGAATATTTCGAGCTTGCTCTGCTGAGTTGGAGCCGGAGGTGCTTCTGTGACTTGGCTTGTAGACATGAGTCCAGATTCTCTCGCCGATTGGAATTCTTCTTAGCGTAGCTCTGCGTGCTACGTGACTCTGCGCTGAAGCTCTGGGCGGCGCATTGCACAATCACCGTACAGACGCAGGGTTCGCGGAGGCGCGCAGGGTCTTTCTAAACTTAAAAGGGCGGTCCCGCTCAAGTACGAACCGCCCCGTAAAAACGACAAACTGAGGTCTGTCGAAACTTCCTATCGATCCTTATTGATCCTCTCCGGTGGTAGCTGCGTCCTGTCGCCGTGGCGGAGGCTCGGGTCGCCCAACGCCAAGGTTGTTATAGTTCAACGCAGCGTTAAACAGCAGAAAGAAACTTCCCTGAGTCTGATGCCGCCACATCGGGTTATTCGCAAACATTACGACGTGGCCCTTGCCTACCGGAACGTCAACCACCGCAGCCTTACCGGCAAGCTCGGATCCGCCGGCAAGCATACCGCTGATTAACAACTCCTTTTCATTCGTGTTGAAGCGCAACACAACACGCGGACGCATTGCCGGTGGTGTGACAATCTGTGGCCCGAATCCACTCTCTTCCTCGCCGGGACGCTGCGGCGGGCGTTGACCTGCTTGCGGCATAGATTGAACGATATCTGGATCAGTCAGCGATCCCCGACCTGAGGGTCGTGGTTCCTGGCCTCCTGCGCCGCCACCTCCGCCGCCGCGACCACCGCCGCCTCCGCCACCAAACCCACCCGGACCTCCCGCCTGTACGTTGAGCAGCGGCGCCTGGCTAAAATAAACTGGCAACGCCTCGCCGTAGCCGTAGGCGATCGGGCTCTTTCGATCAGCAAACGTTGCGCTGAACACCGAACCTCTGGCGTTGAGTTGACGCGCGGCTTGAATCGAAACCCCCGCAGTCAGCCCGTAGTCAATCGGGACCTGAGCGACGTTAGAGATTGTGACGAACAGACCCCCATCTTCGATAAACCGCTGAAGGTTCAACACACCCCGAAGCTGCATCCCTCCACGCATGTCGTCGGTCTGATCGGGCGAGAATCCCATGTTTGGTGTTAACTCAGACTGCTTCCACGGGACCGGGTCGCCGCGCAAAGGAGTGCCGTTCACGATCCCCTGGGCAGATCCACCTACCGGCGGAAACACAATAACGTCATACTTCTCGCGCAGATTCGGTGTGTCGCGAATCATGTGATCGGAAATATATGAGTAAGGGATCTGTAATCGATCGAATTCGATTCTGAACCAGCCCTCGTTCTGAGTGTTCGTCCACGTGTGGACGATTGCGATCCTGGGGACCGCAATCTCGTGAGTCTTAACTTCGGGAATTTTGTCGACAGCTACCGCGGTAAGCCCCAGTTCAGTGACTGCCGACTCGAGTCGCTGGCGCAAATCGCCTGAGTTTCCTTCGGCCTTAATAATAAATGAGCCGGCGTTGAATTGCTGTTCGCCGATCTTAAAGTTGTCTTCAGCGGCGTTCATCTTCACATCTTTTAGCTTAAAGCGCAGCGTCGCGAGCGTGTTGTCGGCATTATGATTGATAACAAAACCCGCTGCAGAAGCGCCGGAGATTTTGCCTTTGATTTTGGCATCGCTGGTCAACAAAACCATCGGCACATCCAGCACGCTTTTATCGGTTACTCGAACCGTCTTCACGTTGCGCATCGCACCAAGGGTCCAGCCGGTGTCATCATAAGGGCTGGGATCATTTACGTTGTAATATTGAGTGTCGAACAGCATATCTGCCATCCGTGAGTACGGCTGATCCATCCGAACAATGTAAGAACCGGCAGGGAACTTCTGATCTTTAAAGCTGAAGTCTTTTGTAGAGGTTTGGACCTCTACCCCCATCAGGCGAAGCAGGTTCACCGTGTCTGCCGCTTCGACTGGGCGTGGAGTATCACCAGGTATAACCCACGCATATGGTCCTTCATTAGCTGCCTTGGCGATCGAACGTTTGCTCTTGATGTAAAAGTTGTTCAGGAAACGATCCTTCTGAGCGGCGACATATTCCATTGCGAACAGAATCGCAGACTGCTGCATGTTTATATTGTTACGTATCGACCATTTGACCCACGGCAGCGGCGGATTTGGACGAAACCAGTCGCGTGAAGACTGTGCGCCTACGTTTCTGACACTGGTATCAGCGCCCTGACCACCAAAGGTTTCATAGAATCTTCCGATCGAGTTGTGGCCGTTTGCTACATAGAACATGTAATTCGGCGCCCATCCATCATAGAAGCCGTGCGTCCAGACGCCGGGCACGCCGCGCTTGGTCATCTGTTCGATCTCGTGATAAGCCAAAACGTGCCATTCATCGATAACCAGGGGGTCGAGCCAGGCGTTATACGGTCCGGTTCCTGTTGACGTGTACAGGAACGGCACCGACTCATGAAGATCGTGCAAAACCACCGGATGGTACTCAAGGAAGGTCTTCATCTGGTTCCGAGAGAGCGCAAGCGCCATTCCCAGCCCGTCGCGGTTGTTGTCATGCGCCACGTACTTGCCCCAGTACAGCAGCGGCGGCGCTTGTTTGTTTGGATTCGCTTTTCGATAGTTGTACACATCGACTGAGCGATCACGGCCGTCTACTTCCAGCGCGGGAGTTATAAGAACTATGACGTTCTTGCGGATGGCTTCGATCAGTGCCGAATCTTCGACCGCCAATCGATAGGCAAGTTCCATCAACATCTCGCAGGAACCCTGTTCCGGAGAATGGATCGATCCCGACGCCCAGTAAATAGCCTTTCCCTCGCTGATCAGCTGTTGAGCTTCGGCGTCGTTGATTTTGCGAGGATCGGCAAGTTTCGCGGTGATTTCCTTGTAGCGGTCCAGTTTGGCGAGGTTGGCTTCATCGCTTACGGCGACGAGCATCTGTTCTTTGCCTTCCTCAGTCCGCTCCGGGGCGGTGAAAACGCGAACTCGAGGAGTCGCCTTTTCGAGCTCCCGGTAGTAGCGGTACATATCCTTGGTATAAGTAAGCTTGTTGGGTGCACCGATAACGTAGCCGAGGACTTTGTCTGGCGACGGCACTTTGTCGGAAGCCGGGAGGTGGTCGACGAGTTCGGTCAAAAAGTACTTCTCGGTTGTGTACTCTTTGACCTTCGCCGAGTAAGCCTCATTAATTCTCGACGCCGACGCGGCGGCCTTTCCCTTTTCTTTCTTCTGAGACGGGGCCGCGGCATGGGTATTTATGGTGAGCATGACCATGATGGCGGTGGCAGTCACCAGTGCGAGGGTCCGCCTGAAGGGAAACTTTCGTCCTCGGTTCATTGCATCCTCCATTGGAATCGCTATCTTTTTGGAAAATCGTCGGTAGAGAGGTGATTCAACAGGGATACACGGTTGCTCAGGGGTAGACCCGAACCTTTGTGCTTTCCTGTGTATCCTGTCTATACCTGTTAATTTGTCGTGATGAAGCTGGCAGAGCGTGCTCGCGTCCGCGCCAGTGGAAGCACGGCCACGAGCGCGCCCGCCTGACGCCTTAGACTTAAAAAGTTCTTATTCGGTTACAAAAATTTCCAGCTCTCATCCGGAAGCGGTATCCTGTCAGCAACCCCTGTCTTTTGCAAGGCCCACCGTCCCCGTTTAATGCAGATCAACATTAGAAAAATCCGAAAATGTGGCCTACGCCACTCAACGATGCGCCGGCGCGCCGTCCGAAGGTAAATCCAACGTAGGAGTCCTTTTTCGACTCTCCGTAACCTGCAAAATTGTGGTCTCTCGTTGACTTGATTGGGCAAAACTCATAATCTCGCCATTCAGAAAACACTCCACTGTCATCGGAGGAATAGATAATGAAGAAGGCTGCGCTGGTTATTGCGGAAGTCCTGCTACTCCTGGCGGTCGCCTTGCCGTTCCAACCCCAGGATGGCCGCAACATCAATGATCTCAAACGCGAAGCAATCGCCGAAGTTGACAGCCTCAAAACTTTGACCCAACAGATGGTCGATCAGATATTCAGCTACAGCGAACTTGGGTTTCAGGAATATGAAACCTCAAATTACGTAACCGGAATCCTCGAGAAAAACGGCTTCAGAGTTGAGCGCGGAGTGGCCGGAATGCCCACTGCCTGGGTGGCTTCTTACGGTTCCGGCAAGCCGGTTATCGCGTTCATAACAGACATCGACTGCATACCGAAGGCTTCTCAAAAGCCGGGCGTGGCCTATCACGACCCCCTCGTCGAAGGCGCACCCGGACACGGCGAAGGACACAACTCCGGACAGGGAGTGAATGTCACCGCAGCGTTAGTGCTAAAGAAATTGATGGATAAGTACCAAATCGGGGGAACAATCAAGCTGTTTCCAGGCGTCGCCGAAGAACTCGTCGCAGCAAAAGCCTTCTACGTAAGAGCGGGACTCTTTAAGGATGTAGACATCGTGCTTGGCTGTCATGTCGATAGCGATTTCGCCACTAATTATGGACAGCCTTCCAACAACAGCGGATTGGTGTCGGTCCAGTATTTTTTCCACGGCAAAGCGGCGCACGCGGCAGGCGCCCCCTGGTCGGGGCGTAGCGCTCTTGATGCGGTCGAGTTGATGGACACCGCCTGGAATTTCCGTCGCGAGCACCTCCGAA
>DATFWY010000214.1:0-3797 GCA_035258805.1 Blastocatellia bacterium
TAATCGCGGCGATTCTCTTTTCAGTTGCCGGGATTAACCTTATCACTAAAGAAGTGGCCACGATTTGGGGAGTGAGCTTCACAGTTGTCTTCTTCGCAATTTTTCTCGTTTCCGAACGCATAAATGAGCGAAAGCTCGACAAGTCTATAGCCTCGCTGGACCAGTTCAAACTCAATTATCAGCAGGATGTAAGTCTTGACACCGTTCATGTGCGGCCGGGCAACGCATTAGTTGCAGTTCGAGACTTTAATACGCTCTCGCACCTCGACTACGTGTTGGAGCGGACTGATATTGAGGTGCAGGACATAGTTGTCATGACTGTGCGATTGGTTAAGGGGCCGGACGCAGGCGAACGGGATCTTTACGATACCAGCCTGTTCACGGATTACGAACAGCGTCTCTTCACGCGGGTCGTTGCCCTCGCCGAGAAGCGCGGTAAACCAGTCGAACTCGTGGTCGTCCCGGCTGCAAGCATCTTCGATGCGGTCGCTCAAACAGCGGTGCGATTGGATGCTGCCGAGATCATTGCCGGCCTATCATCAAAGATGACCGCACAGGAACAGGCTCGTGAGCTCGGCCGCGCGTGGGAGAGGTTACCTGAAAAACCAAGGCGTCAGGTGTGGTTGAAAATAGTGTCTCCGGACAAACAAGAGTATTCGGTCTTCCTTGGCGCCCATGCGCCCGATTTCACTGACGACGATTTGCGGGTCATTCATAACATCTGGCTGAAGGTGAGCCAGATCCCTGCTCGGAAGCGAGTGCGGCACAGAGATGTCGTGCGAGTGGCGTTAGAGCGACTCGAGAGGGATCTCCAGGGAAAATCGGATGTGATGCTTGATTTTTACAAGTTGGAACACAAAGACCAGGAGCAGGCGCGCCACCAGAAGGGCAAGACCGAGGCGGATGGAGGCCCCACTCAGAGCAAGTGAAACACCTCCCTGCTCACGGCGCATAGGTTCTATTGGTCCTATTTGTCCTATTCCATTGGGCATACGATCCGAGTTTTTCTAGTGTCACCAAAACAGCGCATTCTGATTGCGGACGACGAACCGCAGATCACCCGAGTGTTACGTACCGGATTGACCACCCGCTTATACGACGTCCGAGTGGCTGCCGACGGAGAGAGCGCGTTGGATACATTCAACGATTGGCATCCCGATCTGGTGGTGACTGATCTGGCGATGCCAAACATGGGAGGTCTGGATCTATGCAGGAGACTGCGATCGATATCACAAGTTCCTATCATCGTATTGTCGGTCAAGGGAGAAGAAAAGACCAAAGTCGAAGCGCTGGATGCTGGTGCAGATGACTTCGTGACAAAGCCGTTCAGTATGGAGGAATTGCTTGCGCGGATCAGGGCAGCGCTACGGCGAGCACCGGCTGCATCGGATGAGAACGACGCATTAGTTTTGGAATCTGGAGATTTTAAGTTGGATGTCGAGACGCGAAAAGTGACGGTACGAGGGCTTGAAATTCACCTGACGCCGAAGGAGTTCGAACTTCTTGAGCACCTTATGAGGCACGCGGGGAAAGTGCTAACGCACCGGAAACTGCTCACGTCAATATGGGGTGGGAATTATGCGGACCAGACTGAGTACCTTCGCGTGTTTGTTGGTCAGCTTCGGAAAAAAATCGAACCCGATCCTACCTCCCCGCGATACATCCTCACTGAGCCGTGGATCGGTTATCGCTTCGATCCTGGGGTTTGAGCTGTAATTGAATACCACCGATAGAAATCAAAGTAGATATAAAGCGCGCCCGTATGCGCTTGTTAAGACGGAACAAGACTATTTGGCCGAGTGGGAAAATGGAAAAGCCGGTTAATCTCGATGATATCTTTCGCTCCAGAGACTTTACCGCGCTACGCGAGAACTTATCGAAGTTAACCCCTCGGGATCTGGCGGCATTGATCGGAGATTCCCCACCTCACGAACAGGCGATCTTCTTCCGCATTCTCCCCCGCAAACTAGCGGCATCCACTTTCGAATATCTGCCTGGCGAAAAGCAGCGGCATCTACTTTCCTCGATGGCTCAGAACGACACTGCAGCGATCCTGAATGAAATGTCGCCCGATGATCGAACAATGTTACTGGAGGAGCTTCCGGCAGAAGTAACCAAGGAGCTCCTGTCGATGTTGCCGGCTGACGAGCGCAAAATTGCCCAGTCGCTGCTGGGGTATCCGGAATACTCAGTTGGCCGTTTAATGACACCTGATTACGTCGCGGTGAGGCCGGAATGGACTATCCGCTACGTCCTTGACTACATCCGCGAGCACGGGGCCGACAGCGAAACCCTCAGCAACATAAAGGAGTCGTAAGTAGCGCATTAAGAATTCATCAAATCGGAAGGGGTGAAGTCGCTCAGAGCATGGTGCCCCGGGACTCAAGAGAGCGACGGGTGAAGTAGATCAAAACCCAGGTGCCAACAAAGCCTCGAAGACGCTGATGACTACGTGACCAGGGCCTTCGGTTTCTGGGATCTCCTCACCCATGCGCGCTACGGTTTTTAATGACTTCCGCACATATCATCGGATAGACTTTTTTGGTTTCACGCGACCGTAGACAGGCGATGAGATGGAACAGGGGATTGGCGTAGTAGAAATTGTCGAGGTGATAGTTGGGTTGCTCTTGATAGCAGCGGCTACCCTCGCTCTGACCAGGCGCCTAAGGCTTCCGTTCACGATTTGTCTTGTGGTGATTGGCGTTGGTTTGTCAGCTCTCTCATCTGTGGTCCCGCGAGTATTCTCCGCAGTTCATAGCGTTGAAATTTCGTCAACTTTGCACTTGGCCGGTTGACCACCAACCTCTTTATAAAACGGAATTTTACCGACCCGCAGTTTTACGAACTCTTTATAAACCTTTAACCCCAAACTTACGACCCTGGTGCTACCTTGAATTATTCACACTGGGCTTTGCGCCGGTGCGCTTCTCCACCGCAGAAGCAAGAAGGAGCGGCACATCATGAGCAACGAAGTAATAGGGATTGCCGGGGTATTCATAGTAACGTTTTTTCTGATGGCGTTTCTTCACGTTTTCCTTCGGTGGGGTCACCCGAAGCGGTCACCGCTACGACCCCCCTCACCAACGACCTTGGAAAGGGATACGACAGATCTGAAAAGGGATAAGACAGATGATGATTCGTGGCTCTTGTGGTCGACTGATGGCGAGATCAAACCGAGTGATATCACGCGACCCGGAACAGAAGCGCGACCGCCTGATGATTTCGGAGGACGTGCTCGACCTCCCATTCACAGTGTTAAGTGAATGACAACCCACCATGCAAAACACCGCCGCGAAGATCGTACTTTGCGGCTTCGAGAAGGACTTTATGAAGGTAATAACAAACAAAAAGTTTATGGCGACATTCCTTACTGTTATTTTTCTTACAGTAGAAGGCCTGGCTCAGCAAACAAGTAACTCTTCGGCCGTGGGGGCGGCCGCTACTGCGCCTCTCTCCAAAGCGGCGGTAACGCCGACAACGGGGTCGCCTGAACTGACTGAGCGTGAGCGAATGCTGCTCGATCGAATTGAAAGACTCGAGCGCCGTCTGGCCGAGATCGAGTCTCGTGAGCTGAGGTCCGCTACAACTATGGGCGAAGCAACTGCTTCGACTCGCGCGCTGAGTGGAGAATCGAGTAAGGACGTAAAGTCGCGCCTCGCAGTTAATCCTGGCGAAGTTAAGGCCGCATCGAACCCGACAGAGAAATCACAACTGTCCACTATTGCAATCAATCCGCCTGCCGGGCAGGAAAAGCCAACGAACGCGAAGCCCGGAAAAAAGCCCGAGCCTTTCGCTTT
>DATFWY010000215.1:0-7883 GCA_035258805.1 Blastocatellia bacterium
AGGCGAGACGGACGGCCAGTTCGCAGACCTATCCGTTAAACGAATGGGTGTGCCACCGCTCGCGGGCGGAGATGCACGACACCTGGCAAACGTCAGCCCAGAAAAAATCTTCCACTTTGCATGGTCGCATGAAGGCAGGCAAGTTGCCTTGGTCGGCGGAAATCAGAGTCACGATGTAGTGTTGATCCGCCGTTTCAGATAAGCCGGTCTTCCAGGAAGGTAACGATGCCGAGTAACTCCTGCCCGCGATGGTAGGAATGCTCAATAGGGTAGCAGATTTACGCAGCTCCAGTCCGATGTTCCCCAAGCCCTTTATGGTAGACCTCACTAATCAGGTCGCGCATTGCCCGTCCATCGATTGGCTTTGACAACAAATAACCCTGAACATATTCGCAATTCAGGCCCGTTAGCTGAAGAACTTGTTCGCGGGTTTCAACGCCTTCGGCTACTACATCCATTCCCAAATTTCCGGCGAGCGTTAGTATCGTCTTAACTATCTCCACGTTCTTCGGAAGATTGATCCTCGAAACAAATGAACGATCGATCTTCAATGTGTCGATCGGAAAACGATGCAGGTAGCTTAACGATGAATAGCCAGTGCCAAAATCATCCAGGGAAAGTTGAATTCCGAGCTCTTTAATGCGCTTCAGCATTAGCGCAGCGGCATCTATGTTCTCAATGATAGCGCTTTCGGTTATCTCGATGTTCAGGGTGCCAGGGTCAAGATTGGTCTCCTCAAGAATCTGAGAGATGCAATCAATAAGGTCGTGTTGAGAGAACTGCTTTCCGGACAGATTTACACTGATCGATAGGGGAGGATCGTAAGGGAATTGTTCCTGCCACGCTTTCAGCTGCTGGCAGGCCTCTCGTAACACCCACTGTCCGATCGGAATTATCAGGCCAGCTTCCTCGGCTACCGGTATGAATTTCAAGGGCGAAATGTATCCGTGCTCCGGATGCTCCCATCGCAACAGCGCTTCGAATCCACTGATTCGCCAGCTTTCCAGCGATATTATCGGCTGGTAGTGCACGCGGAACTCGCCGTGTGCGAGCGCCCCGCGTAATCCGGTTTCCAATTGTGAAAGCGCTGCATTGCGTGCGTGCATGCCCTTGTCGAAGAGCTCCCAGCAACCCCGCCCCTGATCCTTTGCGCGGTACATCGCTGTATCCGCGTTTCGCAGAATCTCTCCGGGCTCATCGGAGGCACTCTGGTTAAGCGCGATCCCAATGCTCGCGGAAATAAATACTTCGTGGCCGCTCAGGTTGAACGGAGCAGCAAGATGTTCTCGAATCCTCTCAGCCGCATGAATCGCATCATTAACATGTCTGACGTGATCGAGAATAACCGCAAATTCATCGCCTCCCAATCGAGCCACCAGATCCCCCGGACGCAAACACGCCTCGATTCGGCGCGCAGTCGCAACCAACAACTGATCCCCGATTTGGTGTCCCAGGCTGTCATTCACGACCTTGAAGCGATCCAGGTCCAGGAAGAGAACACCAAAAGAATAAGCCCCAGCGTTCTTGACTTCGCTAATAGAGTGCTTCAATCGATCCATGAAAAGAGCTCGATTGGGAAGCCCGGTCAATGCATCGTGAAATGCATTATGAAGCAACTGCTTCTCTGCTTGCTTCTGCTCGGTGACATCGGTGAGAGAACCAGTCATTCGCGATACACAGCTGTTCGAGTTCTGCACGGCCAACCCGCGACTCAACATCCAGCGATAACTCCCATCCTGGCGACGCACTCGATGCTCACTGCGAAACTGCGTGGTGACACCCAGGAGATGAGACATGATTTCAGACTGAACTCGTTCGAGATCATCCGGGTGCACGCGATTGAACCATTCATCAGGATGGCTGCTCAGCTGGTCTTCCTTGTAGCCGAGCATTGCTTTCCAGCGCGCGCAGAAATGCATCTCGTTCGTCTCAAGATCCCAATCCCACAAGCCATCACTAGCGCCTCGAAGAAGCATCGAGTTGCGCTCCTCGCTCGCCACCAGGGCCTCTCGGGCGCGCTGTTGTTCAGCTCTTGCCTGCTCGAGTTCCAGATCTTTTCTCTTAAGCTCTAACGCTGTCATTATTGCCTGGGCCACCGCTTTCAGCGCTCGCTCCTGTTCGTCGGTTAACTCTCTCGGTTGATGATCGATGACTGACAGAATGCCGATTCGGTAGCCCTCGGGGGTCGATAGCTGCGTACCAGCATAAAATCGCGCGCTGCGATCTATGCTCTGGACACATTCCCTAAACCGGGAGTCAATAACCGTGTCCCGAATAACAGACAAAGCGACGCCTTCTAAAGCGGCATGAGCAATCAACGCATCTTCGCCGGCAAGCTCAGCGGCGTTTGATCGGGAGATGTGACGAATCGTGCCGGACCGAACAACGCTCAATATAGCAAGGGGTGCAGAACAAACCTGCGCGGCCAGAAATATGAGCTCATCGATAAATTTATCCGGCTTATCCTGTACCAAATTGTAATGGGCAGGCGTATCCGGTCCAGCCGATTCCGATTGCGTCGGCAGGTGGATCAGAGATTCTGTTTTTTGCGGCCCTGCGCTCAACAAATGCCCTATCAGGGTGATTTCAGACCATGCACCATTCAATGTTCGGCAACGGGACGTGCGGTCTTCAGAAAGCACTATGGCAAGGACAGTGCCACGTAACGGGCAGGTAAGATGCGAGATAAATTGAAGATCACGACCTCTTAAAAATCAGCGAAGCGTAGGAATGACCGACCAAATTGACAGGGTAGTTTCAAATTGAATGAAGAAAAGAGGAATGGCCGGAGCGAAAACGGCGATCCGAGAAATGTAATGAATATCTCCTCAGCCCGTGACGCCTTCCAGCTTATCTTCGAGGGATGAAAATATATCTCTGAGACGCTCCAACACCGATTGCTCAGCAGACCAGAAACCGCGCCCCGATGCTTCGAGCAGCCGTCCAACAAGCGTTCTGGCTGAATGCGGGTTTAGCGAGCGCAAACGATCGAGCATCAGTTCGTCCAGAACAAATGTCGCCGCAACTTCATCGTAGACCCAGTCGTCCACCGCGTCGGCGGTTGCCGACCATCCAAACGTGTTTGATACGTGATGCTCGATTTCAGCCACGCCACTGAACCCGTGCCGCAGCATCCCCTCAAACCATTTTGGGTTGAGTGTCTTGGTTCGAGTCTCGAGCCTGACTGTTTCTTCAAGCGTTCGCATCTTGGATCCAGGAGAGAGAGTATCGGAGAGGTAGATTCTTGGGCGAGCTCCGGATTGTTTCTCAACCGCTTTCGAGACGCCGCCAAGATACTCAAAATAATGATCAACATCCGTGATTCCGACTTCGGTCGTGTCAATGTTCTGGTACGTGACTTCGACTCGGGATAAGGCGCGCTCGAGAAGCCTTTGCGCCTGGAGCCCCTCGAGATTCCTTCCCTCAGAATCCCGCCCGTATGCAAAACACTTCCGAGTGACAAATAAATCGCCTAGCTCCCTGGAATCTTCCCACTGGCTATCCAAAACCATGAAATTGACGTTTGTGCCGTAATTGCCCGCTGCATTAGAAAATACTCGAACCGCAGCTTCGTCGAAGGAACAGCCGTCTTTCGAAATTTGCTCCTGCACATGTCGTCTAAGAAAATTCATGTCGACCGGTTCATCAAGTGCGGCTACCTGGCGGATCGCATTGTCCAGGAGCGCCATTGTCGCTCCAAACAAGTCGCGGAATATCCCAGAGACGGTCAGAACAACATCGATCCGCGGACGGCCTAGTGTCCCAAGTGGTATGACTTCAATATCCGTTGCTCGATTCATCGCATCTCGACGCGGTTTCACACCCAGCAACCAAAGCACCTGCGCCACCGCCTCACCTTCGGTTTTGATGTTGTCGATACCCCACAGCACCATTGCTATTGTTTCCGGGTAGCGCCCTGCTTCCTTAATGTTGCGCTCAAGGAGGGCGTGAGCAACCGGCTCCGCTCGGCGAAATGCGGTTGACGATGGAACTGAATAAGGATTAACCGCGTGAGTATTTCGCCCGGTGGGAAGAATGTCCGGATTTTGAATTATGTCAGCTCCAGGCCCGGGCTCGATGTACTCACCTCTCAGAGCGCGAACCAGAGCGTCGAGTTCGTTGTTAGTCTCGAGTTTCACCCGAATGTTCGACAGTAATGTGAATACTTTGTTGGACTCTTCCTTGGGGACGGAGGCAGACTCCACGAGAAATTGAATTGCGGATGCTTTTGCGACATCGGTCGTTTCATCTGCAAAAATCGTTATCGCTTTCGTAACGATTGCTTCAACTTGCTCGCGTTCCCTTAGTCGTTGCTCCAAACAGACGCTTTCCCGGAGCAATTCAGTGTAAGGCGCCAGGCCCAGACCTTCAGTCACCAGATCCGGCAGCGAGCGGATTCCGATTTCAGGCCTATCGAATGAGGCGACCATGCGCAGCAGATCGGCAGTCTCAGCTTGATTCGATGGCCGTCCAAAAACATGCAAACCGGTCGGTATCAGCCGCTGCTCGATCTCAAGAACCTTCTCATACAGCTCGAGCACGCGCCTGTCGCGATTCTCATTGTCGCGTTTTTCAGACATCCAGCCGTCCTACCGCCGATGTTATTGCGTTGTAGATAAGTTTCGGATCCGAGCGCGACAGGGAAAGATATCGCGCTCCTAAGAGCTCGGCTAATGCTTTGCCTTCTTCGCCGCCGACGTGCTTCGCCTTTGTATCAACCACTACCGTTTTGATGTCTTCCTTATGGAGCACGATACCAACTTGTCGCAGCTCGTCGGCGATTGCCTCCATACCTAAACCGGGGCTGCGTCCGAATCTCACATTCGCTCTTCCATCGGTGAACAACACAATCATCGCCTGAGGCATGCCCCGAAGCTTTGCTGAGCGCGCCACCTCGAGAGCCTTTGCTATTCCGGCTGCGAGAGGAGTGCCACCGCCGGCGGGAATAGCATCTGTCAATCGCTTCGCCAACTCGACGCTTCTGGTAGGTGTGAGGAGCACTTCCGCGCTATCACGGCGGAAGCTGACCAGCGCAACCTGATCACGATGAAGATATGCTTGCTGCAACAAACGTGTGAGTGCTCCTTTGGCCTGCGAAATACGATTTAGCGCCATGCTGCCGCTTGCATCCACCGCAAAGATAAACAGGATACCCGTTCGGTGGTTTAGTTCTTTGTATCTGAGATCACAGGGCTCGATTCTTACGCGCGGCTTTGGATGCATTACCCTTTGACTGGCCTCAGTTTCGAGTAAGTTTTTCAATTTTCTACGGCGCGTTGGTTGATACGGCGCGGCCGCTCGGAGCGTCGCGTCGATGGCGACTCGGCTATTAGAGCTGCGGCGGATTTGACTGCGCACATACCTGCCACGAAATGATTTCGAGTCTTTCAGCCGTTTTCCTGAGCGTAAGGCGCGCGGTGCTCGCTGCTCACTAATTTGAAGATCGTCTGATATCCGGGCATCCAATGCTTCTAAAATCAGATCCTCGATCGCATCCGGAATGGAGTCACTCGCATTATCACTACGTTCTTTGGATTCTTTGGAATCCTGTCGATTGGACTCAGGAGGCGGGGTTTCAGCCGGTTCTTCATTTTCCGGAGTCATTTCAGGATCTGAGATAGCGCGAGGCATCAGCACAAGCTGAATAGCAATTATCAGATCATCTTCGATTACATGATCACGCCCCGCTAGCGCCGCGCTAGCGCGGGCTGCCCTTACTGCGAAACCATCTGAGCGATTGCCTTCAACACTGAGCCTTACCGCAACCTCCGAAAGCTGACTCAATTGATCACGGTCGATTTTGACGAACGGTAGACGCGCTCGGCTGCTCCCGATTTCTTGTTTTAGGCGAGACGTCTCCACCGCGAACTCATTAGCGAAGTCCGCGGGGTTCTCGTCGAATCTAAGAAAACGATCGATGATCTCAACCGAGTGATCATCCTGGCATTTGGTTTCAACGTCTACGATCAAACCGACACGATCGCGAAGCAAAGCAGCGGGCTCACCCTCATCGGGATTGAACGTTGCGACCAGAGTGAAATCTGCTTCGTGAAGCGCGCTGACGCCCTCTCTCTCAATCCTGATGTGCCGCCGATCAAGCGCTCCCGCCAAATGACCGCACGCGCTGGTTTCCAGCAGGTTGATATCGTGCACGAGGAGAACGCGGCCATTTGCAGCCGCCAGGACGCCCGGTGAAACCTGCGGCTTGCCACTGGCGATAGTTCGATCGAGATCCAGACCTCCAAGAAGCCGGTCTTCAGTGATGTTTAGGGGTAGGTCGACGATACCCGTCGCAACTTTTGAATCCGACGGATCACCTGTCTTCGACCCAGTGGGATTCAAATCGACTTCAGATATTAACGCAGCAAATGACCTTGCAACTGTACTGGAATCTGAACCGTCCTTTGATGCGATTAGTACACCCCTCAGCTCTCGATCGACCGATAACATCAGTAGAGCGCGTTTCGCTGTAGTGTTGCCGATGATTGCGGTAAATGGATACGTTACTCGGAGGAAACTACCATCGGCCTTTGTGTGCTGAATAGCTTTCTCCGCTCTCGTCATAGCCGTCAGGTTTCGTCATTTGACCATAGCCAGGCGAGACGCACTGGATGGGATGGACATTACTTCTCTCAACGCCTGCTCAATGCGTACACCGCTATCAACAGTTTCAAACGGATCCCTGCGCAGCCGGTGTCTCAGCGACATTACCGCCACCCTATGAACATCGTCTGAAGTTACTTTTCGGCGTCCTTCAAACGCAGCTAACGCGCGCGCCGACCGAGCGATTGTTAATTCACCCCGGTGTCCGTCAATTCTCAATGTAAGGCACAATTCGGCAACGACCGCTAACAGCTCACGATCTATTGCGACGGCGGCAAACAACTTCTTTGCGCGGGTTATTTTTCTAGCCAGTTTCTGTTGTTCATCCAGATGGGATTTCTGAAAAGAGATCGGGTCATTATCGAAGTTTTCACGTTGTGTCACAATTTCCACGCGCTCGGCAATATCTGTAATCGTCGTGACCTGCGTATAGAGCCCAAATCGATCCAGCAGCTGCGGTCTCAACTCGCCTTCTTCAGGATTACCGGAACCGACCAGAACGAAACGCGCAGGGTGGGTAACCGAAATTCCTTCACGTTCGACTACATTTCGACCCGATGCTGCCGCATCAAGCAGCACATCAACAAGATGGTCATCAAGAAGGTTCACTTCATCGACGTACAGAAATCCGCGATTTGCGCTTGCAAGCAACCCGGGTTCAAAAGCCTTTATTGCTTCGACAAGGGCCCGTTCAATATCAAGCGTGCCGCAGACCCTGTCTTCCGTTGCGCCCAACGGCAAATCAACAACGGGCACCATGCCGGTTTCGGAGAGGAGACTGCCTTGCTCAGAAAGCCGGTTTGCGCACTCAACACAGAGTTCGTTTACGCGCTGCGGATCACAGCTGTACAGACATCCCTTCACCTTTCTTATTCGGGGAAGCAAATCGGCAAGGGCTCGGACTGCAGTAGACTTACCGGTGCCGCGATGCCCCATGATCACGACGCCCCCGATATTTGGATCGATCGCGCACAACAGCAACGCAAGCTTCATTTCCTGTTGGCCAACGATCGCGGTAAAAGGATAAACAAAACGTCGCCTCGGCGCGCCTGTTGCCGCAGAGATGCGTTGATCTATTTTCTTTGTTTTGAGCTTTTTGGGCATTTGGAGCGATGACTGCGCAGAGCCTGCGAGGCCTTCGTGTGCGCGCGACAATCGAACTCCAATATAGAGGGGTGGATTCGGATCAGTCAACTAAACGGGGGTGACGCGTCCGGTGAGCATCCGCATAACGGACGGTACATTTCCGCACTCGAGTGTCTAAAGTACATTTCCGCAGA
>DATFWY010000216.1:0-44843 GCA_035258805.1 Blastocatellia bacterium
CGGGTATGCCTGAAAAGTGGTTTGTAATCAATTTCTCAATAGCGGACTTGCCAAAGTCCCCAACCGCTACTACCGCCATGAGATCTGGCCGGTACCAATCGGCGTAGAATTGTTTCAACCGCTCTGGCTTGCCTCCCTGAATAATCTCCGGCTTACCGATCGGGATGCGATCGGCGTAACGAGAACCTTTGAGCATGATCGGCCAAATCTTCGACAGCATTCGCTCTCCCGCGCCGCGACGTATCCGCCACTCCTCCATAACTACCCCACGTTCCTTGTCGATTTCGGCGGTATCGAACGTAACGTTGTGAGCCCAATCCTCGAGGATCAACATTGCCTTGTCCATCGCCTCAGGTTTATCGGTCGGAACCTGCAGCTTATACACTGTTTCATCAAAGCTGGTGTAGGCGTTCAGATCTGCGCCGAAACGCATTCCCAGCGACTCGATGAATTGCACGATATCCTGCTTTGGAAAGTTCTTCGTTCCGTTGAACGCCATGTGCTCAACCATGTGAGCCATACCCTGTTGATCATCATCTTCGAGTATGGAGCCGGCTTTGACTACGAGGCGAAGTTCGGCGCGCTTTTCAGGCTTTTTATTTGTGCGGATATAGTAACGCAATCCATTAGAGAACTTGCCGATAGTGATCTCGGGATCAACCGGCATCGACTGCGAAAGCGCCGTTGATTGCAACGAAACCGGCGCGGCATACTGCTTTGCCGCGAAGAAAAATGATGTCGCTGTGATTAACGCGACCGTTACGGTCAATTGCGTGTATTTGCGAATAGCTTTGGCGGGACCAGAGAATCCGAATCTGTGTTCTCGATAACTTTTCATATTATTTCCTCCTAACGCGGCTGCTGCACCTGAGACAGGCGGGAATAAAAAATTTACCTGTAAGAAGGCGATCGACACAAGGGATTGGGTTGGGGATTGGGGGTTGGGGGTTAGCGTTCAGAGTTGAACGTTCGGCGTTCGGCGTTCAGCGTTCCGCGTTCGGCGGTTAGCGTTTAGCGGTTAGGGTCAGCGTTCAGCGTTCGGCGTCTCGGGCTCATCTCTTCAGAATTCGGCCTTTACATTAAGGTTCTTAGTAATCATAGGTCAATGAGTCTCTTGACCTGAACTCCGAACTCCGAACGTTGAAGGCAAAACGGCGAACGCTGAACGTTCAATTCTGAACGCTAACTCCCAAGCCCCAACCCCCATCCCTATCCCCCATCTCTATCACCCATCTCTATCACCCATCTCTATCACCCATCCCTATCCCCCATCCCTGTTGATATTCAACAGGAAGATCTGTATGCTCCTGTAGAAATTCCACAGGAGGCGTTCGGTGAAGATATCAACCTCGGAAATAATGCAGGGTACTCTTGACCTGATGGTCCTGAAAACGCTCGAAGGTCTCGGGCCGCTCCACGGCTACGGAATCGCCCGTCGCATCGAGCAGGTGAGCGAGGGTGTGTTGTCACTAAACCAGGGAACCATCTACCCTGCCCTGCTCCGGCTCCAACAAAAAGGCTGGATCACCGCAGAATGGGGCTCGTCGGAAAATAACCGGCGCGCCAAGTACTATTCGTTGACTCGCGCGGGCCGCAAGCAACTTGCTGCGGAAACCGAAGACTGGGAGCGGATCTCTTCGATCATCGGCCGGATGCTGCGCAATGCTTAGGGTCTTTCGACAACCATACGTTTTCGCCGTCAGGAGTCACGATGATCAGCCTTCGTGAGCTCGCATCACGCATACGCGGTTTGTTTGGCAGAGCGAAACTCGACCAGGATCTCGACGAAGAATTGCAATCACACCTCGAGATGCTGATCGAGGACAACATGTCCAGGGGTATGAGTTTTGACGAGGCGCGCCGCGCGGCGAGGCGGAGCTTTGGCGGCGTGATACAAACCAAAGAGGCTTACAGAGACCAAAGAGGATTACCAATCGTGGAGACCATCTTACAAGACTTACGCTATGGTTTACGCATGCTCCGCAAAAATCCAGCGTTCACCATTGTAACCGTACTCACACTCGCATTAGGAATTGGTGCTAATACTGCCATCTTCAGCGTGCTGGACGCAGTGATGCTTCAGAACCTCCCGGTCGACCATCCGCAGCAACTTGTCGTTGTGAACTGGACGAGCAAGAACTGGCCGGCAATAGTAGAAGACCTCGAGGGCAGCAGTCGTAAGGACCCAATCGGCGGCGGGTCGTTAAGCGAGTCACTCCCAACTCCGATTTTCGACGCCTTACGAACACAATGCACGACATTGTCAGATGTCTTTGCTTTTTCAGCGAATGTACATCGCTTTAACGTGCAATTCGAAGGAAGACCTTATGCGGCCGAAACCGAATCCGTTTCCGGAAATTACTTCACTGGACTTGGAGTTCGACCGATTTTGGGGCGGACGATCCTGCCCACCGATGACGTAGCTACAGCCCCGCCGGTCGCGGTACTCTCTTACAACTTTTGGAAGCGCAATTTGGGCAGCGATGAATCAGCGGTCGGAAAAACTATCGTCACCAATAATCTTCCGATGACAATTATCGGGGTCGCGCCGCCGGAATTCTTTGGAACGCAGCCGGGCGAAAACAACGACATGTGGGTGACGTTGCGTATGTTTCCTCGCCTGGTTCAATCATTGAACTTCAGCACTGCTTCCGGAAGCAACGCCGCAGCCGCTGCCGATGCTTACTGGCAACAGTCAACCACCTGGTGGCTGGTGGTTATGGGCCGTGTCAAATCGGGCATTAGCGAAGCGCAAACCCGTGCGGAACTCGACGTCATATTTGATCAAAGCATTGATGCAATGATCACGTCTGAAAAGCAGAAAGAAAATCGCCCCGCGATGAGGTTGGTTGAAGGCAACAAAGGTCTGGATTTTCTGCGAAGGCGATTTTCCGAGCCGCTGTTTGTATTGATGGGCGCGGTTGCGTTGGTTCTTTTGATTACTTGCGCAAATGTCGCGGGCTTGTTGTTATCCCGGGCAACCGCCCGTCAAAAGGAAATCGCCGTTCGTTTGAGCCTTGGAGCGCGTCGCGCACGCTTGATTCAGCAGCTATTGACCGAGTCTTTGTTGCTGGCACTACTCGGAGGAGCGATTGGTTTTCTTCTTTCTCGCTGGATGAGCGATATGCTAGTCGCGCTGGTATCCAGCGGTAACAATCGCATTCCATTATCAATAACAGTTAATGATCGGGTGTTATTGTTCACAGCCTCCGCTGCCGTTATCACCGGAATTTTGTTCGGGCTTGCGCCATCTTTCCGCGCTATGCGGATAAATCTTACCTCAGCATTGAAAGAAGGCGGGGCCGGAAGCCGTCTAGGCCCGCGACGGTCGCTACTGACACGTATTCTTGTTTCGGCACAGGTAGCACTGTCGTTGGTGCTCCTGGTAGGCGCGGGGCTTTTCCTGCGTACGCTTCAAAATCTCGAGAACGTTCCGTTGGGGTTTGAACGAGACCGTTTGATTCTACTCTCGGTCTCGCCGGGACTGAACGGATACAAGGGTGCTGCGCTTGCGGAGTACTACCGGCAGGTGCAGGAGCGTATTGCGACCACCCCCGGAGTGAGCTCGGTCAGCTTCTCCAGTCATGGACCGGTTGGTGATGGATCCAGTTCATCAAGTATCAAGATCCCAGGAGTCACAAAGGGTAAGGAAGTGTTCGACCTCCATCGGCATCTTGTTGGGCCTAATTACTTCGCCACCCTTGGAATTCCGATGCTAGCAGGTCGAGTCCTGGATGAACGCGATAACGATGCGGGTCCAAAAGTCGCCGTAGTTAATGCGACTCTCGCACGGAACGCATTTGGAGAAGACAACCCGCTCGGTAAGATATTGCGGTTTGGAAGCGACGAAAAACCGAGAGACTTTGAGATCGTGGGTGTTGTCGGCGATGCGAAATATAACGACCTTCGGCAGTCACCTCCGCCGACCGCTTACTTCTCGCATCTCCAGAGTATTAATTCGGCCAGCTATATGACATTTCTGGTGCGCACCGAGAGCGATCCGGACACGGTGATGGGCGCGTTACGAATAGAAGTAGCTGCGGTGGATGCAAATATTCCTATCACCCGGATGGAAACACTCGCGCAAAAGATCGACAAATCGTTATTCCTCGAACGAATGTTCTCGCGACTGACCGGCTCGTTTGGATTGCTGGCACTGCTGCTTGTGTGCGTTGGGTTGTACGGCACGATGTCCTATTTCGTTGCGCGAAGGACGAGCGAAATTGGTGTTCGAATGGCGCTTGGAGCGCAGCCGTCACAAGTGTTTCGGATGGTACTTACAGAGGGATTAGTGCTCACAGGTACTGGCGTTATTGTGGGACTCGCAGGCGCAGCGATGGCCACACGATTGATCGCGGGCGTACTCTACGATGTTAAGGCGCTCGATCCGATTACCTTTGTTTCGGTGTCGGCAATGCTTATCGGGATTGGATTGCTGGCCTGTTACATCCCGGCGCGGCGCGCAATGAAGGTCGATCCCATGGTGGCGCTCCGGTATGAATAGTTTTCTTGGCGTCTTGCGGGTACTTTGCGTCTCCTTAGAAACACCCCGAGGCTGTTGAATGAAACCGACAACTTACGGAGATGGGTTTCAAGGCGCATTCGCCCGGCAAAGCGGGTATGGTTACTTTGCGAGAAATCGGTCTTAAAATGTCGTGTTTCTCGCAAAGAAAAGCCGCAAAGTTCTCCAGGTCGAACATTAATCAGCATTTGTATTAAGTCCGTCATTGGGAAACCACATTCGCGGAATCGAACAATCGCATCCGATGACGTCATCTCATACGTTTTCTTTTCCCTTTATTCCCCTCACTTAACAGCTCGCTCGAAGGCTGGCACGGAGATTGGTTACCATCCCTTGTCGACTTGCAAGTTGGTTCAGTGAATGTCTAAGCTCGAGGCACAAAATCCTCTTCCCACAGCTAACACATTGATCGACTCATGCGTCTAGAACTCATGCAAAACAAAACTGCTCGGAGTTGATGGAGGATTAAAACGATGAGAAAGACGATGCTCTTGTTGGCGATCCTTGTTACAAGCTCGCTGTTGATCTTCGAACCGGCTGGTGCGCAAGAAAAGAGGCACCACAACACCACAATCTCAACCGACGGTGAGAAGATGATCACCGATTGTGGCCAGATCAGAATTGAAATCGGGGACGGTGAAACGGTCCGATCTCAATTGGTACAAACGGTCCCAAGATCGGCAGTCTCAACCCTCCAGGTTCGCGCTTCCAAAAACGGCGGAATCCACGTACAGGGATGGACCGGCAGCGATTATTCGATCACAGCTTGCCTCGCAGCGGGTTCGGACACCGCCAATGATGCAAAGGCAATTCTGGACCAGATCAAACTCTCCGTGGTCGATGGAAAGGTAACTCTAGAAGGACCTAACCCGCAGGATTGGCTTGCGTTCTTGATTATTCAAGCACCCAACGGATCGACTTTGGATCTGGAGTCGGGAAACGGCCCCGTCGGCGTCGCCAATTTCTCTGGCAACATCCAGGCAAGGAATGTAAACGGCCCGATCACTTTTCATAACGTCAGCGGTCAGGTTAAAGCCGATGTCCAAAATGGTCCGATCACTGTTGCCGGAAGCGGAGGAGACTTCCGTTTGACCGCCCAGAATGGTCCGCTGACCATCGCCCTCGATGGGGTCCAGTGGCAAGGCGGCGAGCTTGAAGGAAGGACCCAGAACGGACCGCTCACTCTAAAGCTACCCGAGAGCTACATGTCACCGGTGCGTGTAGATGCCTCCAAGCACTCGCCGATCCAGTGCAAAGCTGTTCAATGCAAGCAGGCGGTAAGAACCTGGGATCGTCCTTCGGTTATCGAGTTTGGCGGCCCAACGCCGGTGATCCGTCTCTCGACAATCAATGGACCTGTAACGATCGTATCACAGGGCGATAAGTAAGAACGGGACTGGCCTTTGCAAACCTTGATCAAAGACTTGCGCTACGGAATGCGGATGCTTTTGAAGAAGCCTGGCTTCTTTGCGATTGCGGTAGTCACGCTCGGGCTGGGTATCGGTGTCAACACCGCAATCTTCAGCGTGGTCAACAGCGTCCTGTTTAAACCCTTGCCTTTGCGCGATCCCGATCGGCTCGCGACATTCTGGCTCTCAGCACCGGGAAAAGGCCTTGGAGAGGTAAACGTTCCTCAAGGACTCTTCGCGTACTATCGGGATCGCTGCCATTCCTTCGAGAGTATGGCAGCTTACGATACCGGCAGCGCTTCTCTCACGGGTAGAGGCGAACCGGAACGGTTGAGCTGCGCTAACGTTACCTTCGAGTACTTCAGTGTTTTAGGGCGCGCGCCGCTGCTCGGCCGCACCTTTCTCCCCCAGGAAGATACACCACACAATAACAACGTTGTAATCCTGAGCTACGATCTGTGGCAGCGACGATTCGGCAGTGACCCAACAGTTCTCGAGAAATCTATAAACCTGAACAATCAGTCCTTTGTAGTCGTTGGCGTGATGCCGCCGGATTTTGATTACCCCCACCCAGCGGAGCGATCAGAATTTCCGCACATTGAGATGTGGGTTCCGCTGGGCCTCGATCGCGACAACATTTCATTTTGGAACTATTCCGTCGTGGGACGACTGAATACTGGTGTGACCACCGCGGATGCGCAGCGAGAGATAGCCGGCCTGAGCGATGACTTCTTTCGCGAGCACAACTTCCCGAAAGAAGGAGATGTTGGAACGATAGCCGTCGTGGTACCGCTGACACAGAAGATTACCGGCGGTGTGCGAACCCAACTATTGATGCTGTTCGGCGCTGTCGGCTTTGTTCTGTTGATTGCATGCTCAAATATCGCAAACCTTCTGTTGGTGCGTGCAACATCGCGGAGTCGGGAAATTGCGATTCGTAGTTGCCTTGGCGCAAGCAGGCTGAGGATTGTTTCGCAGTTGATGATGGAGAGTTTATTGCTCGCGGTGATTGGCGCAAGCGTTGGCCTGTTTCTCGCAGTGTGGGGCGTTGAGGGAATCAAGACGCTTTCCGGTTCCAGCGTTCCACGACTCCAGACCGTGCAGTTCGACTGGCAGGTGCTTTTGTTCACCGTCGGTGTAGCCCTGGCTACCGGCTTGCTGTGCGGAATCGCGCCGGCGTTTCGAGCTTCGAAAGTGGATTTGCAAGAGGCCTTGAAGGATGGCGCGCGCGGGACACTCTCAGGCTCCAGCAAACGCTTGAACAATGGTTTTGTGATCGCGCAGATCGCGTTATCGTTGGTCCTGTTGATTGGCGCGGGGTTGCTGCTCACAAGTTTCAGAAAGCTGCTGTCGATTGATCCAGGCTTCCGCTCGGAGAATGTGCTCAGCGGACGTCTTGAATTACCGGAGATTAAATACCCGGATCGAGACCAGATTAGGAGTTTCTACAACCAGCTGGTTGAGCGAGTTCAGAGTTTGCCTGGCGTAAGAGTGGCCGGCCTGTGCAATGTAGTGCCCTTCAGCGGTGGCGGAGATGGAGATGAGTTTACCGTTGAAGGCCAGGAACCCGGACCTGGAGATGCTGTTAAGATCGCGTGGTGCCGCAATGCGACACCGGGATACTTTGGCGCAACCGCGATTCCGATTCTTAGAGGAAGAGCTTTCCAGGATTCGGATACCCCAACATCTTTGCGAGTCGCGGTCGTTGATGAAAAGATCGCCCGAAGCTACTGGCCGAACGAAGATCCGATCGGAAAACGCGTCCGGATCGGACGCGCGAATCGCGGAAATCCCTGGCTGACCGTGGTCGGAGTCGTTGCAAGCGTCAAGAATCGCAAGCTCGATGAGGACGCAAGATATTATGTGTATCAGCCCTTTTCACAAAGCATCGATCGTGAGACGACGCTTGTTATCCGCGCCGATCGAAACCCCGATGCGTTGGTTGCCGGCGTGCGCCGCGAGGTGGCTGCTCTCGATCCTGAGCTCCCGCTCTACGATGTTGAAACCCTCGAGCACGCGGTTTCCCGTTCATTAAACACAAAGCGTTTGACTAATCTGTTATTAACCGGATTTGCAATGACCGCTCTGCTGCTAGCGGCGCTCGGAATTTATGGCGTGATGTCATTGAATGTAAGCAATCGGACAAACGAGTTCGGTATTCGTCTTGCACTGGGGGCACAGCCGAGAGACGTCTTGAAGCTGGTCGTTCGCCAGGGAATGATCCTTGCCTTTAGCGGAGTGGGATTGGGGTTGATAGCCGCGTACGGCTTAACTCGGTTCATGGAGAGCCTTCTGTTTGAAGTGAGTACGAGTGATCCAATTACATTCGTTGGTGTTGCGATCTTGCTCACCAGCGTGGCAATGATGGCCTGTTTTATTCCCGCTCGCCGCGCAACGAAAGTCGATCCAATGGTAGCACTGAGGTACGAGTAATTTCCGGCGTCCTTTGCTTTTCTGCAGCGTTTCTGAAACCTCTACCGGCGACGTGACACTCACAGGAAACCGAAGGTTGAAGTGTCTGTAGTTTGACAACCTATGTTGTCGGTTCCCGGACACTTCAATTCTGTTGAAGCAAAGTTTGTCGCACACAAGCCGGAGGAAGAGAATGGGAACTTTTTTACAGGACCTGCGGTACGGTACAAGAACACTCATAAGGAACCCTGGATTTACGGTGATCGCGGTGTTGGCCCTAACGCTCGGGATTGGCGCTGACACCGCAATCTTCAGCGTTGTAAACGCAGTGCTTCTACGTCCGCTTCCCTATGATCAATCCGAAAACCTTGTCTTCATGACAGAACGAAGCCCGGTCCTCGAGCGCATGTCCATTGCCTATCCAAACTTTCTGGATTGGCGAGAACAAAACAATGCATTTGAGAGCATTGGTGTCTTTCGTCGTTCAGACTACAACCTTACGGGCAGCGGCGAGCCGGAGCGCATCGTCGCCGGTCAGGTTTCGGCTGATCTGTTCAAGGTGCTTAGGGTAAGCGCGGCACGAGGCCGGGTTTTTGACAACGACGAAGACAAACCCGGAGCAGCGCTGGTTGTCGTCCTGAGCCATGCGCTCTGGCAGCGTCGCATGGGTGGAGATCCTAACATCATCGGGCAAACATTGACCTTGAATGGTCGCGACTTCACGGTGATAGGAATCATGCCACCCGGCTTTCAATTTCCGAGCCGGGTGGAAATGTGGACGCCGGTGGGCCAGCTTGCAAAGGATCCTGGATGGGAGAGTCGCGGGAATCATCCCGGACTCTACGCGATGGCTCGGCTAAAACCCGGAGTTAGAATCGAGCAAGCTCGCGACGATATGGAAATCGTCGCCGCGAATCTGGAAAAGCAGTATCCCGACAGCAACACTGGCAACCGAGCCTCGCTCATACCTGCCCTGGAGAACGTGGTCAGTGGCATTCGCACCGCGCTTCTGGTGCTGCTCAGCGCGGTCGGCTTTGTCCTGCTCATTGCCTGTGCAAACGTTGCCAATCTGCTGCTCGCCCGAGCGTCAAACAGACAAAAGGAGATGGCGATTCGAACAGCGCTTGGGGCGAGCCGCAAAAGAATCGTGCGCCAATTGCTCACTGAGAGCTTTGTCCTATCGTTTGCTGGAGGAGTCTTTGGTGTGCTGCTGGCTCATTGGGGTGTGAAGCTCATTCTCGCCATCAGCCCGAACAGCATTCCGCGGTTCAAAGAAATTGGGCTGGATGGACGAGTCCTGCTCTTTACGATGGTTGTTTCAATTTTGACTGGGGTTATCTTCGGCCTGGCGCCCGCGGTACAGGCTAGTAAACCGGATTTGAATGAAACACTGAAAGAAGCGGGACGCGGATCAACCGGACGTCGTTATGTGATGCGAAGCATTCTTGTTGTCTCCGAAACAGCGTTGACCCTGGTTCTGCTCATCGGCGCCGGCTTGATGATCCGCAGCTTCTACTACCTCCAACGAGTGGATCCTGGCTTCTCAGCCGACAATCTACTGACATTCAACGTCTCGCTGCCCCAGAAGAAGTACCCGGAACCTCAACAACGCATCAATTTTTATCAACAGCTGCTGCAGAATATTGCAGCAATGCCTGGAGTGCGGTCAGTGGCAATGGCAACGGGACTTCCGCTTGGCAACAATGGATGGCAGAGCGGCTTTTGGATCGAGGGTCGACCAGAACCACCGCAGGGCCAGCGGCCTTTGACCGAAGTTGCTCAGGTAAGCCCGGGCTATTTCAATGCGATGCGGATTACGTTGCTGAAAGGACGCGATTTTAACGATCAGGACGTGATGTCGCCGACACCGCCGGACCCGCAACATCCGGAGTTTCGGCGACCGAGCGTGACAATCATCGATGAGGAATTTGCTCGACGGTATTGGCCTGACGAAGACCCTATCGACAAGCAAATCACCTTCTGGGGAGGCAAGGTGACGGTTGTGGGGATAGTGCGTCGAGTAAAAATGGAAGGCTTAAATGAGGACTCAAACCGTGTTCAATCTTATTACCCGAATAATCAGAACCCCAGCAATAGCATGAGCATAGTGGTGCGCACGATAGGCGATCCGACTGCCTTTTCGAATGGTGTAAGACAGCAGGTGCTGGCAATCGATCCTGATCAGCCGATTTACAGCGTGCAAACGATGGGACAAATCTGGACTGATTCGATAGCCCCGGATCGTTTATTCTTGATGCTTCTGAGCACCTTTGCTGCGGTCGCTTTGATCCTTGCCGCAGTAGGGATCTACGGGGTGATGGCATATTCAGTGACGCAGCGTACACACGAGATAGGCATTCGGATGGCGCTAGGCGCGCGTCAGACAGATGTTCTGGGAATGGTTATCAGACAAGGTATGAAGCTCGCGCTTGCTGGACTGGGACTTGGTCTCGTTGGAGCCTGGCTGGTAACGAGAGTGATGTCGAGTCTTTTGTTTGGCGTAAGTGCGACTGATCCGTTGACTTTCGTCGTCATTTCGGTCGCGCTTGTAGCGGTAGCTCTGGGAGCCTGTTTCGTGCCAGCGCGCCGCGCGACAAAAGTCGATCCGATGATCGCTTTGCGGTACGAATGATAGGACATATAGGACTTGTTGGACCTATTCGTCCTATTCGTCCTATTCGGAGGAGCAATGTCCACACTAATCCAGGACCTGCGTTATGCAGCTCGCATGATGATCAAGCAGCCGCTCTTTTTCGGCGTCGCTGTAATCGCGCTGGCGTTGGGCATAGGCGCCAACACCGCAATCTTTACGGTAGTGAACGGCGTCTTGCTTCAGCCCTTGCCCCACGATCACCCCGACCAACTCGTCTGGCTCTGGGATAGTCTGCCGAAGTTGCCAACTGCGCCTACCTCCGCCCCCGAGTTTCTTGACTGGAGGGATCAGAATCAGTCCTTCGAACATCTGGCTGCTTTTCAAGGCGGGAACATTTTTGTTGATGATGGAAACGCAGTCGAGGACACACCGATAGGACTAGTAACCGTCGATTTTTTCTCCGTGTTCCGAGTGAAGCCTTTGCTCGGGCGCACATTCGCCGAGGAAGAGACACTCCCTGGCCGTCATCGTGTTGTAGTCCTCAGCCAATCTCTTTGGCAAAAGCGCTTTGGTTCTGATCCAAATATCCTGGGTCAGACCATAAAATTAATGGGGATCCCACACACAATAGTTGGCGTTTTGCCCGCAGGGTTTAGCTTCCCAAATGAGGCGCAAATCTGGCGCCCCATTCCGATAGACCCAAAAACGTTGGATAGAGGCCCTCATTACCTGCGTGTAGTCGGTCGACTAAAGTCCGGAGTCCCACTCCCGCAAGCACAAGCTGAGATGTCTACGATCGCCTCGCGTCTATCAGAACAGCATCCGGAAAAGACTGCGGGGCACGGGATCAAGCTCGAATTGTTGCGCAACGTGATCGTCGGCGATATAGGAACGGCGCTATTTGTGTTACTTGGTGCTGTGGGGTTCGTGCTGTTGATCGCGTGTGCAAACGTCGCGAACCTTCTTCTTGCACGCGCCAATGCGAGGCAGCGCGAGATCGCTATAAGAACTGCTCTTGGAGCCAGCCGCGGCAGAGTCGTTCGACAATTGCTTACGGAGAGCGTCCTGTTGTCGCTCGCCGGAGGTGCTGCCGGAGTGCTAATTGCACTCTGGGGAGTCGGTGCATTGATCTCATTGAGCCCGGACACCATTCCTCGCGTAAAAGAAATCCATGTCGACTTTCGAGTGGCAAGCTTCGCGCTATTAGTTTCACTCGTAACCGGTGTGGTCTTCGGCCTGGCTCCGGCGTTGCAGGTGTCAAAGCCCAATCTGACCGATGCCTTGAAAGAAAGCGGACGAACAACTGGCGGAGTTCAGCGGAATCGTCTTAGAAGCTCATTGGTGGTCCTGGAGATTGCGTTGTCGCTCGTGCTCCTGATCGGCGCCGGTCTGATGATTAAGAGCTTCGCAAAGCTAAATCGTATCAATCCAGGATTCAATCCCAACAACCTTCTGACGATGGGCGTTACTCTCTTGCGCACTAATTATCCCGAGGACGAGAACGTCGCGGCGTTTTACTCACAGATGTTGGACCGGCTTAACTCTACTCCAGGTGTACAGTCCGCCGGAGCGATTACTGAGCTGCCGCTCTCGGGCGGCAATACAAGCGACAACTTCACAATCGAAGGCCGTCCGCCGATCGCGAAACAGGATCAGCCCCTTGCCGAATGCCGCGTGGTCACGCCGCATTACTTTGAATCGATGGGAATCCCCCTCCTGCAGGGCCGTGACTTCTTGTATACCGACACTAAGCAAACGCCCAACGTTGCCCTAATAAATGAGGCCTTTGCTCGACGTCATTTCCCTGGTGAGGATCCGTTAGGACATCGATTAAGCCTGCAGGGACAGTCCCGCGATCCCTTGTTGATTGTCGGAATTGTTGGCGACGTACGAGATCTTACGTTAGAGGAGCCAGCAACTCCGGAGATCTATTTTCCGTACTTGCAAAACCCTCTCTTCGATTCCTTCGAGCGATCCGTCACAGTAGTTGTGCGTACCAAGTCGAGTCCCACGGGAATGGTTGAGGGGTTAAGAGCCGAGCTGCTGAGCATGGACAAAACATTGCCCGTTTATGCGCTAAAACCAATGACTGAGTATCTCTCAGATTCACTTTCGAAACGGCGATTCAATTTGGTGCTGTTGAGCGTGTTCGCTGCAGTTGCAGTGCTGTTGGCGGCGGTCGGGATTTACGGGGTGATCAGCTATGTGGTGTCGCAGCGAACCCACGAAATTGGAATTCGGGTAGCTGTGGGGGCGCATTCGATTGACATTCTTAGACTGATAGTGGGTCAAGCCATGATTTTGACTCTTGTGGGGATTGCAATCGGGATCGGAGCGGCATTGGCTTTGACCAGGCTTATGGAGAGCCTGCTGTTTGATGTTAGCGTGACAGATCCATTGACCTTCGTCGTGATATCCGCCGTATTGACATCAGTGGCTCTTGCGGCTTGTTTCGTGCCGGCGTTACGTGCAACGAGGGTGGATCCGATGATTGCGCTGAGATATGAATGATCGATTCACGGATCGGGCGCTAGCAAATTTGCAAAACCTTTTAGGAAGAAGCATGGTATCCATACTCCAAGACGTACGATATGGCCTGCGTGCGCTTCTGCGAAGACCAATATTTACACTCGTCGCAGTTGCGACTCTCGCCCTTGGCATCGGTGTGAATACCGCAATTTTTAGCGTCGTCAATGCTGTGCTGCTGCGTGGCCTTCCATATCCGGACTCGGAACACCTGGTTGCAGTTTGGGAAACAAATGCCCAACCTGGGCAGGATGTCAACAATCGCAATGAGGTCGCCATGGGAAACTTTCTCGATTGGCGCACTCAACAAACAGTATTCGACGCCCTGGCTGCTCTCAATTACTCTAACGTTAACCTGACCGGATCAGCGGAACCGGAAAGGATCCAGGGAGCGGTTGTCACAACGAATTTCTTTTCGCTGCTCGGCACTAAGCCCATCATGGGACGCGGGTTTGTCGCGGATGAGGAAAACGCAGACAGCACGCGTACGATTATCATCAGCCTTGGGCTATGGCAACGCCGCTTCGGAGCTGATCCTGATGCAATTGGGAAGACTCTGACTGTGAACGGCAATCCGGCTACAGTCATTGGAATCTTACCGTCCACATTCGAGTTCGAGTTCCCGATCACCCGCCAAATCGAGATTTGGATGCCGATGCGCATCTCCGCATCAAACACGAATCGACAAAGTCATTACCTTTACGTCATCGGCCGACTACGCGGCAATGTTTCAATTGATCGGGCGCAGTCTGGAATGACCGTCCTGGTAAATCAACTGCAGCAGCAATATCCGGAGACGAACTCTTATCGAGGCGTTAACCTTATCCCCTTACAGCAACAACTAGTGGGAGATTCGCGGCCCTATCTTCGGGTCTTATTTGCAGCGGTCGGGTTTGTGCTGTTGATTGCGTGCGCTAATGTCGCGTGTCTTCTATTGGCGAGAGTCAATGCGCGTTACAGAGAAATCGCGATTCGATTAGCTCTCGGAGCTACCCGCTGGAGGATCGTCCGCCAGCTCCTAACCGAGAGTATTTTACTTGCCGGTATTGGCGGTCTCGCAGGCTTCTTGCTGGCGTACTGGCAGACCTACCTGCTGGTTGCTTTGGCGCCTCCTGAAGTTCCGCGGCTCGGTGAGATCAGCTTGAATGGTGAGGTCCTCGCCTGGACGCTAACAATATCGCTCGCGACAGGAATGCTGTTCGGACTCGCGCCAGCACTAGGGGCATCAAAACCAGAACTCAATGAGTCGTTGAAAGAAGGTGGTCGCTCTGTTGTCGAGGGACGAAGCCGATTGCGCAATGTGCTTGTTATCTCAGAAATCGCGCTCGCGTTCATGTTGTTGATTGGCGCTGGTCTGCTGATTAAGAGCTTCTTGCGTTTGCAGCACGTCAGCCCCGGATTTGACTCGAAGAACGTCCTTACAATGAATGTCTCTCTGCCACGGCAAAAGTATAAAGAGCACCAGCAGATTAACTCCTTCTTTGAACAGTTGATCAGCAGAGTAAGTTCGATTCCAGGGGTTGAAGTCGTCGGAGGAATTGACCCCCTGCCCTTTGGTGGTAGTGATGGCACCACCGGATTTGTCGTTGAAGGCGCGACACCGCTGCCGGTGGCAGAAAGACCAGAAGTGGGTGAACGCACCGCCACTTCCAACTATTTTCAGGCGATGCGGATTCCAATTATTAGGGGACGAACTTTCAACGACGGTGATCGTGAAGATGCGCCTCGAGTGGTGATGATCAACGAAGCACTGGCTCAGCGCTTCTGGCCGAACGAAGAAGCGATCGGCAAACGACTCGGTTTCAAATCATCGGACCCACAGCTTTGGCACGAGATCGTCGGCATCGTAGGTAACCTTAAGCACCGTCGTCTGGACGTTGCGCCAAAGCCCGAGCTCTATTTCCCGTACTCACAATATCCCGGCACCTTCATGACGCTGGTAGTCAGAACGGCTTTAGAGCCAGTCAACGCAATTTCGCCGATACGAAATCAGGTTCTATCGTTAGATCCTGACCAACCGATTTTTGATATCAAGACAATGGACGAGCGCCTGTCCAGCTCAGTCGCTGTGAATAGATTTGTAATGTTATTGATTGGAGCGTTCGCCGGTCTGGCGACGATCCTGGCCGCTGTTGGAATCTATGGAGTGATTGCATACACGGTTTCACAGCGCACACACGAGATCGGAGTTCGAATGGCTCTGGGGGCGAGTGCTCACGACGTTGTAGGACTCGTGATGGCACGTGGTTTTAAGCTGGTCGTTTCTGGAATGGGGATCGGTATTGCGGGCGCGCTTGCCTTGTCCCGGGTTATGGAGAGCCTGATGTTTGAGGTAAGCACGACGGACCCGATGATGTTCGCAATTATCTCAGCGGTTCTGGCAGCGGTGGCGATGCTGTCTTGTTTTATGCCGGCTTACAAGGCAGTCCGCATAGATCCGATGATTGCGTTGAGATATGAATAGGGTTGGGAGTTGGGGGTTCGGAGTTGGGGGCCTGTGGCAAGCACCAATTGCAAATTTCAAATTGCAAATTTCAAATTGCAAATCGCAATTGGCAATCGGCAATCGCAAATTGGCAATCCGCAATCGCAATTCCGCAATCGCAATTCCGCAATCGCAATTCGGCAATCGCAATTCGGCAATCGCAAATTGGCAATTGGCAATTGGCAATCGGCAATTGGCAATCGAAATTGGCAATCGCGATTGCCAATTGCCAATAGAGGGCATTGATGGACACTCTCATTCAAGACTTACGCTATGGCATCCGAACACTGATCAAGAACCCGGGCTTTACGTTCGTTTCAGTTCTTACCCTGGCACTGGGGCTGGGGGCCAACACCGCCATATTCTCGTTAACTGATCAGATCCTCCTTCGCCGCCTGCCGGTCGAGAAGCCAGAGGAACTCGTTGTTCTGCGTTCCCCAGGACCAAAGTCGGGCCGGGTCTGGAGCGATGGGGATTCATCCGCATCGCTTTCCTATCCGCTCTACAAAGAACTGGTCGAAAAGAACAATATTCTCTCCGGACTGTTAGCCCGTTTTGCGATCCCTCTTAGCGTTTCCGGCGAGGGTCAGACCGAACGAGCCGACGGCGAGCTGGTGTCAGGAAATTACTTTGAAGTACTCGGGGTGCGTCCCGCAATTGGGCGAGTATTTACATCAGAAGACGACAGGATTCCCGGGGCAGGCCAGGTAGTCGTTCTGAGTCACAGCTACTGGACGCGTCGCTTTGGCAATGACACCGGAATACTGAACAAGACCCTCACGGTAAACGGCTCGGCGATGACCGTAGTTGGGGTGGCACGCGCTGGGTTCGATGGCGTTCAGGTGGGCCAAACTCCGGACATCTTTATTCCGATCAGTATGAAGGCCCAGATGACGCCTAACTGGGACGGATTGAACGATCATAAAGATTATTGGCTCGCGATTATCGGCAGACTCAAGCCGGGATTGTCCCCAGCTCAAGCCGAGGAAGCGTTTGCGCCGATCTATCGACAGATCCAGGAGCTCGAGCTTGCGTTCAATAAGTTTTCGCCCGAGACGCAGCAGCGTTTCCTCGACCGAAAAATGTTGCTCTCACCAGGCTCCAGAGGACGGCCGATTCTTGAGAGTGCACAAAAGGAACCTCTTCTCGTGCTGATGGGGATGGTGGGTCTTGTGCTGTTAATCGCCTGCGCAAATGTCGCCAACCTTCTTATGGCCCGTGGCGCAGCGCGCCAAAGAGAGATTGCGATTCGAATGGCGGTTGGTGCGGGTCGCTTGCGCCTGGTGCGCCAGTTCCTGGTCGAGAGCCTTACGCTGTCGGTAATGGGAGGAGCAGTCGGACTCCTTGTTGGCTGGTGGACAATTGGCGCACTGGTCGGAGCTATTCCGGACAGCATAGGCGCAATTGGCCTATCAAAGAGTCTGGATGTCCGACTGATGCTTTTCACCATCAGCCTCTCGATTGTTACCGGCCTGCTTTTCGGTTTGCTGCCGGCAATCAAGGCAACTCGATTGAATCTCGAAGCAACTCTCCGCGAGCAAGGTTCAAGCGTCTCTGGTGGCCTGAGCCAGGTACGCTTTCGCAAGGGGCTTGTCGTTTCTCAGGTCGTGTTGACGGCGGTGCTGCTCGTCGGCGCGGGACTGTTCGCCCGTAGCCTCAACAATCTCAAACGTCTCGACCTCGGACTGCGACCTGAACATCTGGTTACGTTTTCGATCTCTCCTGACTTGAACGGGTACAGCCCAAAAAATACGATCGCGCTGTTCGATCAGCTTCACCAGTCACTAGCAACGCAACCTGGTGTAGAGGCGGTCAGCGAAGCAGTATACCCACCTTTCACGGACACTGATGCGAGCAGTAACATCACCGTCGAGGGATATCAGGCTCAACAAGACGAGGACATGAATGTCGGCCAGAACTGGATAGGCCAGGGATATTTTTCGACGATGGGAATTCCTCTGATTTCGGGGCGTGAGTTCGGAGCAGCAGACACAGCCTCCAGCCCCCAGGTAGCGATCATCAACGAGTCGATGGCGCGTCGCTATTTCGAGAATCGAAATCCTCTCGGGTTAAAATTCATGTTCGGCGCAGGAGATCGCAATCGTCCGGATATCGAAATAGTAGGAGTAGTAAAAGACAGCAAGCACGGGACAGTGCGCGATAAGGGCGGTCCGTTCGTCTACCTTCCATATTCCCAGTTCAAGACTGCAGGCAGAATCACTTTTTATGTAAGAACCAGACAAGAGCTGGGGTCAACTGCGGGTCTTTTGCGTGGCGAACTGCAGCGACTGGACAGCAATCTTCCGATTTATGACATGAAGACGTTGGAACGGCAAATAGATGATTCTCTGTTCAACGACAAATTCCTGACTCTCCTTTCGTTGGCTTTTGCCCTCCTTGCCGCTTTGTTGGCGTCGCTCGGACTCTATGGAGTAATGGCGTACACGGTGACTCGTCGTAACCGTGAAATCGGAATTCGCATGGCGTTGGGCGCAACACGTGGTGGTGTTTCGTGGCTAATACTAAGAGAAGTCGTAATACTTGCGATTATCGGACTGGTAGTCGGCCTTCCGGCGGCTTACGCATTGGGGCGATTTACTGAATCGCTCTTATTCGGGGTTAAGGTTGGAGATCCGATTGTGTTCGTCACTGCGGGATTATTGTTAACCGGCGCAACTCTTCTTGGCGGTTATCTGCCTGCTCGCAAGGCTGCAGGCATCGATCCGCTTGTGGCACTGCGATGCGAATAAAATTGCTGAACGTTTCACGTTTAGTGTTCAGCGTTTAGCGTTCGACGTTCAGTGTTCAGGGTTTTGTGTCACGCGTTTCTGTGATCCACGTAATCTGTGGATCCGAGAACGCCGAACGCTAAACCCTAAATGTGAAAAGTTTAGCTTTCTAAATCCCGAACCCTTAACGAGAAGCCTATGAAAACCTTATCCCAAGACATTCGTTACGGATTTCGCATGTTGCGTAAACGACCCGGCTTCACTGCGGTCGCAGTTGTCGCGCTCGCGCTGGGGATTGGTGCTAATACAGTCATCTTCAGCCTCATCAATTCGGTTTTGCTACGCCCGCTGCCCTACCCCGAACCCGAACGGTTGGTAATGCTGGAGGAAAATGACCAGCAAGGCGGCCACTCCAATACGTCTTACGCCACAAGCAAAGACTGGATGGAACGGAGCCAAACCTTCGAAGGCATTTCGGTGGTTCGCGACTGGAGCGTAACCCTGACCGGACAAGGCACACCCGAGATGCTGCGAGGCATGCGCGTTTCCGCTAATTACTTCGGAACTTTGAAACTCAAACCAGCGCTCGGCCGGGAATTCACAACTGAGGAAGATCGTCCCGCAACGCGACGAGTCGTAGTGCTCAGCGACGGACTTTGGCGGCGTCGGTTTGGCGCGGACTCTGAAATAGTAGGAAAGCCAATCAGACTCTCAGACCAAACCTTTACCGTCGTCGGAGTCATGGGCCCCGGCTTTGAAGACATGCTTTCGGCGCGCCTGTTTCAAAGAGCAGACGTGTGGGCGCCGCTCGGTTACGATGAGACTTTGCCCTGGGCCTGCAGAACCTGCCGTCACATTCACGCCTTCGGTCGTCTCAACCGCGGCGTCTCTCTCCAACAGGCTCGAGCCGAGATGAATGCCATCTCGGAGAACCTTAAAATCGAACACCCGCACGATTACGCTGTGTCTGGCGTCACTCTAATTCCACTGCTCGACAAGTTCGTTGGAAGCGTACGGCCTGCGCTCTATGTTCTATTCGGAGCAGTAGGCCTGGTATTACTCATAGCCTGTGCCAATGTTGCCAACCTCCTGCTCGCGCGCGCGACTCAGCGACGAAGAGAAATCGCAATACGCTCCGCGCTTGGAGCGCATCGCGTCAGAATCATACGTCAGTTACTCACCGAAAGCGTGATGTTATCCATTCTCGGCGCAACAATAGGACTCGCCTTGGTATGGTGGGGAATCGGTTTGTTCGCGGCACTCAGTCCGCCCAGCATCATGCGCCTGGACCAGGTAAATGTGGACATTCGAGTCCTCGGCTTCACTGTTGTATTGTCGATTCTTACAGGAATAATCTTCGGTCTCGCACCAGCCCTGCAGGCCTCGAAGCTCGATCTGAGCGAGGCGCTTAAAGAAGGTAGCCGCGGGACCGGCGGCGCCGGACACCGGCTTCGCAATTTGCTGGTGATATCAGAAATTGCGTTAGCGCTGGTTCTGTTGATTGGCGCCGGACTTCTGGTCAGGAGCTTTTTGCAGGTCCTCGACGTCAAGCCGGGGTTTGAGCCGAGTAATCTTCTAACTATGAAGGTGTCGGCGGACGGAACGAAATATCAGGACGAAGCTCGTGTTCGTGCATTCTATGATGAAGTTATCAATCGCGTTTCCAATCTGCCCGGAGTGAAAGCTGCAGCGATTGTGAGTAACCTTCCCCTGGGGGGCAATGTAGACAAATACGGCTTTCATGTAGAAGAAAAACCGCTCGCGAACCCGGAAGAGGCGCCGAGCGTCGAGCGCTATGTCGTCAGTCCCAATTACCTGCGGACCATGGAAATCCCTCTGCTTGCTGGCAGGGAGTTCACCGACCGGGACGGTCCCGATGCTCCGTTCGTTGTAATGATCAGCGAGTCAACCGCGCAGACAATATGGCCGGATGAAGATCCGATTGGAAAGCAGGTCAGGATGGGCGGTCCTCAAGGGCCATTGCGAACGATCGTTGGTATAACCCGAAACGTTAACCATTACGCATTGGATACCGCACCTGATCTGCAGGCGTATGTTCCGGAGGCACAGTGGACTGGATCAGACCTGAATCTGGTAATAAGAAGCACATTAGAAACAAAGCCTCTGCTGGACTCGGTGCGGAATGAAATCTGGGCCGTGGATAAAGATCTTCCGATTTATCGTGTAGCGATGATGGAGGAGCTCGTTTCGTCATCGGTAGCTCAACGGCGTTTTATTGTTGTGTTGCTCGCTGCGCTTGCGGGATTAGCTGGAACTCTAGCGGCGTTTGGAATCTACAGCGTCACTTCGTATTCGGTGTCACAGCGCACCCAGGAGTTCGGCGTCCGAATGGCCTTAGGCGCGCAAGCGAACGACGTTCTGAAACTCGTACTAGCGCAAGGCGCAAGGCTTGCGCTGGGCGGAATTGCTATTGGCTTTGCCGCATCTATTGCCTTAACCAGAGTGATATCGAGTCTATTGTTTGGGATCGGCCCGACCGATTTCTTTACCTTTGCACTAGTATCGCTGATTGTCGGTGTAGTCACGCTTGTGGCGTGCCTTGTGCCGGCTCGCAGAGCTACGAGGGTGGACCCGATGATTGCGCTGAGATATGAGTAACGGAACCCTGCTACGAGACCTTAGGTTTGGCGCTCGACAGCTTACCAGGAACCGTGCCTTTTCCCTGCTTGCGGTACTGATGATTGCCATCGGGATCGGAGCGAACACCATTGTATTCAGTACGGTTGATGCGTGGTTGTTGAAACCGCTTCCATTTCGAGACCCTCAGCAACTCGCGGCAATCTGGGAGAGCGAATCAAAGAACCCTTCGCTACCTTCGATCTTCGCTCCGTGGCGTCATTTCCAGGAGTGGGAACGTCAGTCTACGTCGTTTGACAGCCTGGCCGGGTTCTTCTGGCGCGGTTATACGCTGACCGGACTTGGTGAGACCGATTCAGTGCTCGGTCAAATGGTCACGCAGGATTACTTTTCTACGCTAGGAATTGAAGCAATACGCGGACGAGAATTCCAGCCTGATGACGTCAACGGCTCGCCCGTCGTAGTGCTGGGACAAGCATTCTTGCAACGACGCTTCGGCGGTGACCCGGATGTTATAGGCAAAACGCTTACGCTCAATGATCGGACCTACGGGATCATAGGTGTGGCGCCATCGGGAACGTCGCTGCCCAGTGTTGCACAGCCGGACCACCCCGAAGATTTATGGATCTTGCTGACTCCTGATGAACCTAATCCCGCAAATAAACCCTATCGAGACTCACCGGATCAGCCCATCGGCGTAATCGGCAGGCTAAAACCAGGAGTAAACGTCGCACAGGCACAAGCGGAGTTGACTTCGATCAAGGTGCGAGTCGATGAAGTGTCGCCGCCGATCTGGAAAAACTACACACCGTTTGTCGCCGGACTGCAGTCGGACGCCACCAGAAGCGTTCGTCCCACTCTTCTGGTCTTATCAGGAGCTGTCATTTTCGTGCTGTTGATCGCCTGCACGAATATTGCCGGTCTGCTGCTGGCTCGAGTTGCCGAACGGCGCAAAGAGCTTGCGATACGCGCGGCTTTGGGAGCTGGTCGTCGCGCGCTCGTTCTACAGCTTTTGACGGAAAGTTTTTTAATTTCGGCGATCGGAACCGCTGCGGGTCTCTTTCTCGCATATGTTGGTCTGCGATCATTTCTAGCGTTAAATCCATTCGAAATCCCGGCGTTCAACGATGTCGCGATAAATTCCAGGGTTCTCCTATTCACAATTCTGCTGTCGTTTCTGACGGCAGCCTTGTTTGGAGTTATTCCAGCCATTCAAGCCGGACGGTTGGATGTGAACGAACTTCTCAAGGAGAGTTCGCGAGGTTCTCAAGGCGCAAGGCACCAAAGGACTCGAAAGATTTTGGTTGTGGTCGAGGTGGCGCTCTCTTTGGTCCTGCTGACCGGTGCAGGATTAATGGTTCGAAGTTTTACGCGGTTGGCCTCGGAGCCGCGTGGGTTCCGCCCAGAGAATTTGATCGCGGCAGGAATCGTCCTACCGGTTAAAGCTTATCCACAAAAATCGGAGCAGCTTCGCTTTTATGACCAGCTGCTCGAAAAGATGCGTTCACTTCCGATGGTACAGTCGGCCAGCGCGACTACGGTCTTACCGGCTTATTCCGGAGGCAGCGATGAACTCTCAATTGAGGGGAGAACAACAGCTGCCACTGATGTAACCCCGACTGCCGGACAGATACTCGTTTCAAGTCAATATTTTTCGACAGTCGGCATGCCAATTATCAGGGGCAGGCCCTTTGAAGATCGTGACCGCGAAAATCAAGAGCCTATCGCTATTGTCAGTGAAACATTGGTACGGCAGTTCTTCCGCGATATGGAACCGCTCGGCCAACGAATCAAGATAGGAAGCGCAAGCAGCAAGTCACCCTGGCGCACGATCGTTGGTATCGCTGGGGACACGCTGATTGATTCGTACGGAAGTCTCGAGAGAAGCACAAAGGCGCTGACTTACATCCCGTTTGAGCAGGCGGGAGATGACAATATGTTGGCGCGTCGAGGTACTCTGGTCCTTCGAGTCAATGAGAATGTGCCGGAGCTTGCTTCAATAATCAGTGCCGAAATAAGATCGCTCGACCCAAACCTGCCGCCACCTGATCTTCAGACGCTGACTGCTCTTCTCGCCCGCTCCATCAAGCAGCAGAGGTTACAGACTCTTTTATCGACCACCTTCGCGTTAATTGCTTTATTGTTGTCTGCAATAGGTCTCTATGGAGTGATCTCCTACTCGGTAATCCAACGTACGAACGAAATCGGCATTCGCGTCGCGCTGGGAGCACAAAATCGAGACGTGTTGAAGCTCGTGCTTGGGCAGGGTGCCGCGCTTGCGCTGGTCGGAATAATTATTGGTTTGATCGCCTCGTTGAGTCTGACGCGATTGATCAGGAGTCTGTTGTATGAAGTGAGCACATCTGATCCGGTCACGTTCATCGCAATAGCAATCCTGCTGATCGCACTAGCGCTCCTGGCGTGTTACATCCCAGCGAGGCGGGCGACAAAAGTCGATCCAATGTTGGCGTTAAGGCACGAATAGGGCACATTGAACGCTCCGCGTTCAGCGTTTAGCGTTCAACGTTTAGTGTAACCCTCGGATCACTATTGAGAACGCAAACGCTGAATGTTGAACCCTGAACGCTTAAACGCTGAACGCTAAACGCTGAACACAACACAGAACGTTCAACGTGGAACGTTGAACCTGTGGAGATTTGACTATGGAAACCTTTTTCCACGACTTGCGCTATGGATTTCGGACGCTCTTTAAGCACCCGGGATTCTCCCTGATCGCTGTACTCTCTCTGGCGCTTGGCATCGGAGCAAACACCGCCATTTTCACCGTGGTAAACGCGGTGCTTCTCAAGCCGCTGCCTTACAGTGATCCGGACCGGCTTGTAATGGTTTGGGAGGATCAATCGGTCATCGGTTTTCCAAGAGCCGATGTCGCGCCGGCAAACTACGTTGATTGGAAGAACCAAAACCAGGCCTTCGAAGACATCGCAGCTCTGAACTGGAAAAACTTCAATCTTACCGGTGATGGCAAACCTGAACGGATACTCGCACACGGCACAAGTTCTAATTTTCTTCCGTTGATTGGCGTGCAACCGATCATTGGCCGCAACTTTTCGGCTGAGGAGGACAAGCCTGGCTCAGAAAAAGTAGCAATCCTCAGCTACGGTTTATGGAAGGGACGTTATGGCGGTGAACCAGGTGTGTTGGGTCGCGTTATCTTACTCAACGGCGAAAAATATTCGGTCGTTGGAGTCTTGCCGCCCGGATTTCAATTCTTGCAGGGCGATGTTGGCGTGTGGGTTCCAATCGCGCTCACCTCGTTTCAGCTTGTGGACCGGGACAACCACTATCTGACTTTAGTGGCACGACGAAGAGCAGGAGTGTCGCTTGAACAATCACAAGCCGACATCATGGCAATTGCGCAACGGATCGCGCAGGAGCATCCCGACGACGCCAGAGATCTAAAATCCGTGGTGCTACCCTTGCGCGAGCAACTGTCAGGTTCTGTGCGTCGACCGCTTATTATGCTTTTGGTAGCTGTCGGGTTTGTGCTGCTGATCGCCTGTGCAAACATTGCCGGACTCTTGCTCTCTCGCGCTGCTGCTCGTCGTCGCGAGATCGCCGTGCGAACTGCGCTCGGCGCCAGCCGTCTTCGAATTATTCGTCAGTTGCTGACCGAGAGCATTCTGCTTGCCGGTATCGGAGGAGTGCTCGGCTTAGCTGTGGCTTTTTTGAGTCTCGCGTTACTAAAGGAACTGATTCCACCTGGAATGGCATTCTCCACTACGCTAAAGATCGATCTCCCGGTACTAGGTTATGCCCTTGCAGTATCCTTTCTCACTGGAATGATCTTTGGATTGGTGCCGGCGTTCCAGGCTTCAAGAGTGGATCTGACTCAGGCGCTGAAGCAAGGCAGCGGTCGAGGAAGCTCCGGCGCGGCAAGTCATAAGCTCCGCAGTGCATTTGTCGTAGCCGAAGTAGCGCTTGCGTTTCTGTTGCTGATTGGCGCCGGGTTGATGATTCGCACCGTGTCCAATCTGCATAATCAATATTCCGTGTTTCAACCGGAGAAACTGCTCACTCTGCGAACGACTTTTCCAGATAATAAGTATCGGGACCTGAGCGAATATGTAAGAACCGAGCATCCTCGGCGACTCGCTTTTTATGGTCAGGTGCTTGAACGGGTCAGCGGCCTGCCTGGCGTCGTTTCCGCAGGCTACTCCACTTCAGTGCCCCTTGGATGGAAAGGCGGCGCGAACGGGTTTACGATCGAGGGACGTCCACCAGATCCCAGCATCGCGCCAAACGCCATCCACAGGCAGGTTAGTGCTGGTTACTTCCAGACGATGGGAATAAAGCTCAGCAGCGGTCGCCTTTTTGACGACGGCGACACAGAACTATCGATGCCGGTCGCAATAGTGAATGAAGCATTGGCTCGAGGCTATTGGCCAGATGAAGATGCAATCGGAAAGCGGTTTAAGCTCGGAGTGCCGAATGCGCCGTGGTTAACAATTGTAGGGATCGTAACCGATATAAGGCAGATGGGGATGGATGCTCCCGTGAAAGCTGAAATGTATTTCCCGTATCGGCAGATCTCATCTCATCCGTGGTATGGACCGCGAGACCTCGTTGTCCGCACGTCAGGAGACCCGATGGCACTCGTTTCCGGGGTGCGTGAAGTAATCAGAAATGCTGATCCGGATCAGCCAGTTTCTAACATCGCCAGCATGGAAGAAGTCTTGACCAAAGAAACGGGGCCGCGGCGTCTGGGAATGATTTTGCTGTCGATTTACGCCGGGTTGGCGCTGTTGCTGGCTTCGCTCGGGGTGTATGGAGTGCTGTCTTATCTGGTCGTACAACAGACTCCGGAAATCGGCGTGCGGATGGCACTAGGGGCGTCACGACGCGACGTGCTTGGGTTAGTTATGAGTCGTGGGGCGATTCTGGTGTTAAGCGGCGTGACGATTGGCGCGATCGGGGCTTTCGCGCTGACTCGATTTATGTCCAGCTTGTTATTCGAAGTTACTGCAACCGATCCCATCACATTCGTCAGCATTTCCCTGCTGCTTACCGCGATAGCCCTGACAGCCTGCTTTTTGCCGGCCAGGCGTGCGACTAAGGTCGATCCGATGGTCGCACTTCGGTATGAATAGGCACAGTGAACGCCTTCGGCGTTCAGCGTTTAAGCGTTCAGCGTTCAGGTTCACGTCGAGGCTCAACGTCGAGAGGTGAGATTTCTGCGGAGATGTTTTTGTGAATCCGTAGAAACACATTTTTAACGCTGAACGCGAAAACGCTGAACGTTCAACGTTGAACCCTGAACGCCGAAGGCGCACCTTAAATTCTATGTGACGGGTACCCGATGTGTATGTGGGCGCCGGTTGCAACGCCCGGGATTGCCGATGGGAATGCCAGGAAGGGGATACCATTGGTCCGCAAGTATTCGATCAATGCTTTGCCTTCCGCGCTGTCGGGGTGGAGCGCGACGTCAACCGAGTTCCTATGGTCGAAGCCTAACCGGTTGTGCGTTTCGGATTGTCCAAAAGCGCTGATCGGTAGCTGCCTGCCGAATTTAGAGGAAAAGAAGCCCTGAACGTTTGATGCCTCGGCGATTGCCCAACCACTCGCGCCGCTATATCGCATCACCGCAGATTTGCTGGCGTACCGTCCGGTAGATGAAGGGCCGGCCGGTTTGGCGGATTCAGCAGTAGCTTCCGCAATCAGTTGATCAGTCTCGACTAGCTGGTGCCGAGCCTGATCCAATTGAACTTGAGCATCCTTCAAAGCTTGTTCAGCCTGCTCGATGTCTCGTTTCGAGACGAGGCCTTTTTCGAAGAGCTCTTTGCGCTTCTCTACCGCATCGGTGGCTGCCTTAAGGCTCTCTTCATAATGAGGGATTAACGCCTTTACGCTGGCCTTGTATTGGTCTGCGGCGCGCAATACATCGTTCTTGGCTTGGGTTAGTTGAGTAGCTGTAGAACTGGTCTTGTTACCGCTCACTTTTTCCGCCGAAGCCGTACCAAGTAGCCCAACAATAATAACGATCGCGCAAAAGAAGGACCGAAATGTCATAACCATTACCTGTGTTCGCTGCTTGCTATAAGGTTAGACAATTCAGTGTCTTATCTGGTTGCACGAACGAGACCTGCGTAAGGACTTTGTCGGATCGTTGAAGAACGCGGAAGCTCTGCCAAGCTACAACCTACTTGTAACCAATCCTCCAAACCGGGTGTCTTAACAAGCGGAGCCTTCGAAAAGGATGAGATACTTATAATTAGTGAGGATACAATGATTAAACTAAACCGATTTCGCGCAATCGCGTTAGCTGCCGTAATGGCCCTCGCCATAGCAGCGCCTTTTGCGATCGCACAATCGAAAGACCCAGGCGCCCAGCAAGCACACGGGATGCGAGGCGGCGACCGAATGTCGCGCGCTTTCTTCCGAAATCTTGATTTGACTGATGCGCAGAAGGCTCAAATGAAGCAGATTCGAGAAGCTCACAGCTCGAAAAGGTCGTCCTTTCGGCCCGCGACCTGAGGAAGGCCCGCGCTGAGACCCCAGCCATCTTATCCTGCATTTCTGAATCTGAGATTCGCCCTTCCCAAAGCCGCACATCGTCAGAGACCGTAAAAGTAAAGGCATTCATCAAACGGCCTTTGTTCCATAATTTAACGTCTGCCAGCCATGGCACGGCAATTGGTCTGGATCCCATTCCGCGTTTGCATTGTTTTCGGGTTTTGTTCAGCGTTTAGCGTTCACCGTTTCAGCGTCGAGTTTCATCTGCGTAAATCGGCGTAATCTGCGGATAAGTATTCGACATTCAATAACAGAGGCTCATCCGCAGATTACGCAGATTACGCAGATGATATATAGACGCTGAAGGCTAAACGCTGAACAAAAACCAACAACCATAAACTGGAAACCAACAACCAGGAACCAAAATCATGGACACCTTCCTACGAGATTTAAGATACGGGTTCAGAGTGCTAATAAAACGGCCGGGCTTTACAGTGGTAGCGGTAGTCGCGCTTGCACTGGGCATCGGCGCCAACAGCGCAATCTTCAGTGTCGTCAACGCGGTGATGCTCAAGCCACTTCCCTATGCTCATCCGGAACGTCTTGTTTCAGCGAACTCGGTGAACTCTCTAAACACCCAACACGAAACCGATGGGGTGTCGCCAGCGGATTTTTGGGACTGGAAAGAACAGAGCCAGGCATTCGAGGAACTGGCTGCCCTCTCCGGTGGCGGCGGCTTCAGCCTGAGGGACGCCGACAATCCTGATGTGTTCAACGGCGCGCGCGTGTCGTTCAACTTCTTTCATACGTTCGGAGTTCAACCGCTAATCGGCCGCATTTTTTCCACAGAAGATGGTGACCTTAATGCGCCCGCGACCGTGGTATTGAGTCACAGACTCTGGATGCGCCGTTTTGGCGGCGATCCGTCGGTTGTTGGAAGAACCTTTAACTCAGCAGATGGCGGCACAACCGTGATTGGAGTGATGCCGCCGGACTTCAAGTTTCCCAGCTACGCAGAAGTCTGGGTACCACTAGCCCGCAATGCGAGCGAAATGCGCAACAGATCGAATCGATACTTCAACGTAGTCGGTCGAATCAAAGCCGACCTATCGATCGAGAGCGCACAAGCGGAATTGAACACCGTCGCAAGCCATCTGGAAACTGAGCATCCGCGTTCGAACAAAGGCTGGAGCGCGCACCTGACGCCATTGAGAGAAAGTCTAATGGGCGGCACGCGCAGCGCTCTATCGGTATTGCTGGGAGCAGTCGGTTGTGTGCTGTTGATTGCGTGTACGAACGTCGCCAACCTGCTGCTCGCACGCGCCGCATCTCGGCGCAAGGAAATGGCAATACGGCTGGCGCTCGGAGCTGGGCGCGCGAAATTGATCCGGCAACTGCTCACAGAGAGTCTCGTTCTGGGGCTCGCCGGCGGAGTCGTTGGCTTGCTCCTGGGCGGGTGGGGACTTGAACTGCTCATTGGGATATTGCCATCGAAGGAGGCATTCCAGCTTCCTGTTGAGATCCGGATCGATCGCGGGGTCATGTTATTCACGCTTGTCATTTCCGCTTTGACCGGAATCGTTTTCGGTTTGGTCCCCGCGTGGCAGGCTTCACGTCCGGATGTTAACGAATGCCTGAAGGAGGGTGGCCGCAGCGGATCAAATGCTGGGCATCAGCGAACACGTAACGCGTTAATAATAGCTGAAATCGCTATCGCATTGGTTCTTCTGATCGGCGCAGGACTTCTCGCTCAGAGTTTTGTTCGTTTGCGTAATGTAGATCTGGGTTATGAGCCAAAAGGCTTGCTAACCATTTGGGTGTCAGCTTCTCCGGTCAGGTACAAGGACGACGAGGCCAAAGCGCGCTTCTTCAAGCGGCTACAGGACGAGGCGTCTCTGGTTCCGGGTGTCGAGAGTATCAGTTCGAGCTCGGAAAGCTGGTTTGGTTTGCTGAATTTTCAATTCAATATCGAGAGCAATCCGCTGCCCAACGGCGACGAAAACGTGCGTTACAGCGCCGTCGCGCCGAATTACTTCAACGTACTCAAGGCGCAGATTCGTGCTGGGCGTGACTTCAACGACCAGGATGATCTGCGTGCTGCGCCGGTCGCAATAATAAACGAAACGCTTGCTCGCCGTTACTTTCCGGATGGTCAACCGATCGGTCAGAAAATTGTATTGGGTTACCTGGGACGCAGGCTGGTGCGCGAGATTGTCGGGGTTTCGTCCGACGTCAAGCAGGAAGAGTTGGGCTCTCCGACGAAGCCCGAGGTGTATGTTCCGATGCAGCAGGTTCCGTGGTTCGGGACCGCTCTTATTGTTCGAACAAGCGTCGATCCGTTGAGGCTGAAGAAGGAGCTGCAGGCAGCGATCTGGCAAGTTGATAAGGATCTCCCGGTTTCAGGCATTGAAACAGTCGAGCAACATCTATCAAATTTGAGGTCCGAGCCACGCCTTTATGCTCTGCTGCTGGGGGTTTTCGCGGTTATAGCGTTGCTCCTGGCATCGATTGGTATTTATGGAGTGATGTCGTATTCGGTAACTGAACGTACACACGAGATCGGCATACGCATGGCACTGGGCGCGAAGCAGGGTGACGTGCTCGGGTTTGTGATAAAGCAGGGGCTAACGCTCACGATGATCGGTCTGGCAATTGGAATAGTAGTGTCGTTGGCTTTGACTCGACTGATGGAAAGCCTGCTATTCGGGGTGGGCGCCACCGACCCGATAACCTTTGTTGTTATTTCGCTGCTCCTGGCGATTGTGTCCATCTTTGCAACTTATTTACCTGCGCGGCGTGCAACACGAGTAGATCCGATGATCGCGCTCCGATACGAGTGACAAGTGTTTTCATCTGTGTAATCTGCGCAATCTGCGGATGAATCAAGTTTTGTGACTTTTCTAACTCCGCTGATCCGCAGATTAAGACCAAAACCTTAAGACCAGAAACGAATTTCACGGTGATTGATTATGGAAAAGATCTGGAAAGACTTGCATTACGGAGCCCGGATGCTCGTAAAGAGCCCCGGATTCACAACGGTGGCCATAATTACTCTCGCGCTGGGGATCGGAGCTAACACCGCTATCTTCAGCGTCGTCAACACCGTTTTGCTTGGAAAGCTGCCCTACAAAGACGCAGACAGACTGATGATAGTCTGGGAGAAGAGCCGTAAGACTGATCAGAACGTCGTCAATCCAGCGAACTTCATGGATTGGAGCGAACAAAACAGCGTCTTCACCGAAATGGCAGCGTTCGCTGATCAAACCGCGGTCCTCGTTGGAGACGGCGAGCCCGAGCAAGTTCCGTCGCAATTCGCGACCGCTAATCTGTTTTCTTTGCTGGGAGTCGATGCAATCTTTGGCCGAACCTTTTCAGAAGATGATGGCAAACCCGGACAACCGAGAGTCGTGATACTCAGTTACGGACTGTGGCAACGCCGCTTCGGAGGTGACCCACAAATAATCGGCCGTACGATCAATATCAATCAGAACAGTACAACAGTTATCGGCGTTATGCCGGCTGGTTTCAGATGGCACATCAAAAAAGGCTCGCTGACTGCCAAAGTGGCAGAACTCTGGACTCCGTTTGTAATTACAAACCAGATGCGGGTTCGGCAGGGTCGTTTTATGACTGTCGTCGCTCGGCTCAAACCTGAAGTGAGTGTTGAGCAGGCAAAGACGGAGATGACCGCGATCGGTGCCCGTCTTGAGGAACAATATAACGACTTCAACGCGAATTGGAGTGTGAATGTCGTTCCGCTCCGGACGCAGTTCACCGGCGAGCTCCGACCTGCACTGCTGATCCTGCTTGGCGCGGTAGGTTTCGTTCTTCTGATTGCCTGCGCCAACGTAGCCAACCTGCTGCTGGCGCGGGCAGCCGCAAGACAACGCGAGATAGCGGTCCGCACCGCGATCGGCGCTGATCGATGGCGGATCATCCGACAACTGCTGACTGAAAGCGTTTTGCTGTCGATGGCCGGCGGCATTGCAGGATTGTTGCTCGCGTGGTGGGGCACACAGCTGCTTGCTTCTTTGAGTCCTCGTGAATTGAGTGAGTTGCAACAAGTACAAATTAATACTCCGGTACTCGCATTCACTCTCGCGGTCTCGCTCCTGACCGGAATAGTTTTTGGAATGGTGCCCGCGTTCGAGTCAACGCAATTCAATCTGCACGAGTCGCTCAAGGAGGGTAGCAAGAACATCGGTGGCGGCACGCGCAGCAACCGATTGCGAAACCTGTTCGTGACTGTAGAAATCGCACTCGCGCTTGTGTTGCTGGTGGGCGCGGGTTTGCTCGTAAGGAGTTTCCAGCGCCTGCAATCGGTTGACCCCGGGTTCGACGCACAAAATCTGTTGACAATGCGTGTGAATCTGCCGATGCGCAAATACGACACCGATCAGAAACGAATTGATTTCTTTAAACGGTCCCTGGAAGGAATACGCGCGCTCCCGAGTGTGACGAATGCCGGAGCGATAAATTTCCTGCCCTTCGCTGGACCGCACGCCGGAACGCTGGTCGAGATAGAAGGTCGTCCGAAGCTTCCCCCGGGCCAGGGACTAACAACGGGTTCGTGTGTCACCGATCTGAATTACTTCGATGCCATGAAGATTCCTCTGAAGCAGGGACGCTTGTTTAGTGAGCAGGAAGCGGTTGAGATGCGCCACGTTGTGGTAGTGAATGAAGCGTTTGTGCGAAAGAACCTTCCGGGCGAGGATCCGTTGCGGCAACGTGTGACCATTTACATGAAGGACGAAAACGTTCCGAGCCAGATAATTGGTGTTGTGGGCGATAGCAAGCATATGGGATTGGACGTCGAGACCGAACCAATGGCTTACTGGCCTCACTCGGAGTTTTCGTACCCTTTTATGACTCTAGTTATTCGGACCACGGGTGACCCGGCAGCACTGACGGACTCGGCACGCAGGGTAATACAAAACCTCGATAGCGAACAGCCAATCGCCGATGTGAGTACTATGGAGGGGTTGCTTGCAAACTCAACTAGCCGGGCGAGGTTCAGCACCCTGTTGCTGTCGATCTTCGCTGTGGTTGCACTCATCCTTGCGGCAGTTGGGATCTATGGTGTGATGTCATACTCGGTTACACAGCGGACTCATGAACTCGGAATCCGAATGGCACTGGGCGCGCAGACCGGCGATGTGTTGGCTTTGGTTGTGAAGAAAGGAATGATGCTGGCCGGCGCCGGCGTTGCGATCGGGCTTGCAGGTTCCTTTGCGTTGACCAGAATAATGTCAACGCTGCTATATGGGATTAGCGCTACTGATCCGTTGACGTTTGCTGCGATACCGATATTGCTTGCGAGCGTCGCCTTAGGGGCGTGTTACGTTCCGGCGCGTCGAGCATCAAAGGTAGATCCAATGATTGCGTTGAGATATGAATAAATCCGCGACTGGTTGTTATAAACAATAACCGGGCAGGGGCGGCACCCTCGTGCCGCCCCTTTCAGCGAAACAACTCGATTCAAATACCAACAGCTATGTCGGCACCTATGTCCAGCGTGTCATTCAACTGTACAATTAATGCGTGCCTGTTACGATATCTCACCTTCTCCTTCGACTTTGTCGCGCTCGATAGGTAAGCCGGTATCAATCCAATCTTGCTTCCCTTCCGCATATTCTCGTACGTTGGTATAGCCGCGTTCAGACAATTCGCGCGCCGCTTCCGCCGCCGGATCTGATTCCGATCCATCGCAATAAAGAACAATCTCAGCATTTCGGTCCCTCAGGCGCTTGAGTGCCAGCCTGCCTACTTGATTCGGAGGAAGGTTTATAGCCCCCGGCAGATGTGCGCGGTGATATTCCGCTTCCGGTGATACCTCGACTAGCCGAAAGTGGTCATGCCTGGCGATCTTCTTGGTCAATTCATCGCGAGATATGTGTTCAACCGTGTTCATTTCTATCCTCCCTATTAATGTTGTCCTTACTTTCCGTTGCCAAAGACGCCAATCACCAATGGAATTGTGGTTACAGCACCAACAGTGACCAGCGTCCAACCTACGGCGCGTCGCTGCTCTCGGCTGAGTTTTCCGGATAACAAAAGACCAATACCAGCTCCTAACATTCCGCGCGTTCCTGCAATGAAGGCTAACTCAGGTACAGTAACTTCTTTGGGTTTCATTAATACTCCCCTTCCACTGACTTCGGAGATTTTGCAAAACCAACTTTAGTTCGGCGTTCAAGCGGAAGTTTGTATCGTGAATTTCGCCAAAATTATCAACTTCCGCCTGATGGCCGAACTACCAACTTTTTCACACCTTCTCTTCGGTCAGTGTATTCCTAACGAACACGTATGACTTGCGGCCGGTCACGGTGCCGCGTGCAGTCAACCAAAAAACGGCTAACGGCGTTCTTCCCAACGCGACACCGTTTATTAACCAGCTGACCTATTGCCTCGCAACGACTGTGCCTCGTTGTGATTTCCTTAATTTACGAATTACCGGTGTGATAATCTCAGCGGCAACTCTCTATGCGGAGGTTTGAAACCTGTGAAGATCCCGGTCATCATTTCTATCGTCGCTCTGCTGTCTTTTTCCGCTTGCGAACCGCGGCAGTCCGCGAGCAACTCTGATCTTACCGGACCCGGCACTTGGGTTGACTTGTCACACGACTTCGCCGCCGACACGATCTACTGGCCGACAGCCGAGCCGTTCAAATTGGAGACAGTTGCCGCAGGTAAGACGGAAGCCGGCTATTACTATTCGGCTTATCAGTTTTGCGCCGCTGAGCACGGTGGCACTCACATCGATGCGCCGGTTCATTTCTCGGAAGGCAACAAGCCAGTCGATCAACTTTCGCTGGAACAACTGATCGGCACGGCAGTCAAGCTGGATGTGTCGGCAAAGGCGAAATCTGATCGCGACTATCAGGTGAGCAGCTCGGATTTCCAAAGCTGGGAAGAACAGAACGGTAGAATACCTGATGGTTCGATAGTATTGATCCAGACCGGGTGGTCCGAATATTGGAACGATCGGACCAAATATCTGGGCACCGACAAACGCGGCACTGAAGGGGTCGCAGAGCTGCATTTCCCCGGGCTGGCTCCTGAAGCGGCGCGATGGCTCACAGAAAACCGCAAGATCAGCGCCATTGGATTGGATACTGCAAGCATCGATTACGGGCAATCTAAATTATTTGAAAGCCACCGCACATTGATGGCGCGAGATATACCTGCGTTTGAAAACGTAGCGAACCTCGATCGACTGCCAACGAAGATCAAGCTTGTTGTTGCGCTGCCGATGAAGATCAGAGGCGGAAGCGGCGGCCCGCTTCGAATTGTCGCTCGCACAGATGTACCGTAGACTGTCCAGTCTACGGTACTTTTGATCGGAGAAAGCAATGCTACAAGACCTCCGTTACGGTGTGCGGATGCTGCTCAAGCACAAAGGTTTCACCGCAGTGGCAATTCTGTCACTAGCGCTTGGAATAGGCGCCAACACAGCTATATTCAGCTTGATTGATGCCTTGATGCTGAGAGCCTTGCCGGTTCAGCGACCTGACCAACTCGTGCTCTTCGGCAATGCCGATTCCGCAGGCATTACCATCGGGTTCCCGGATTCCAGTTGGGATCTCTTCTCATACCCAACGTACCTCGAATTCCGCGAACGCAATCAGGTCTTCCCTGATTTGGCTGCTGTTCACAGTTTCGGCAGCCGTGTTCATGGCATCGTCCGATCCGGCAGCTCTTCCGGGGAACTGGAACCGATAAACGCCCAGATGGTCTCGGGCACTTATTTCTCGGTGCTTGGTGTGAATGCGCTCGTTGGTCGCACCATTGAAGAATCCGACGATGCGAGCCCGGGCGCACATCCAGTTGTGGTCGCCAGTTACTCCTGGTGGCAGCGACGATTCGCAGGCGATCCATCGATCATCGGGAACAGCATAACAATCGATAAGACTGCTTACACAATTGTAGGTGTCGCTCCACAAGAGTTCTTCGGCACAACTGTCGGAGAGTCTCCAGATATTTGGGTCCCGCTGTCGATGGAAGAGCAACTGCCTCCTGGTTGGAAGGGACTTAGTAACCGCTTGTTTCAATCTCTGTATTTGATAGGTCGTCTCAGATCCGGTGTGAGCACTGAACAGGCCTCAACGGAGACGAATTCATTATTCAAGCAGGTTCTACTCGAGTACGCGGGCTCGCAGCCTTCAGCTGAAAGGCTGCAGGATATTCAGAACGCGCGTATCGACCTCACGCCGGCAGGCCGTGGTCTCTCAGAGCTAAGAAAAGACTTCTCCCTTCCGTTAAAGATTTTGATGGTAGTCGTGGGAGTCGTTCTTTTGATCGCCTGTGCAAACATCGCGAACCTGCTGATGGCGCGAGCTGCGTCGCGCGAACAGGAATTCACCGTTCGAGTTGCACTGGGTGCAAGTCCTCTGAGAATTGGACGACAGTTGTTAACCGAAAGCCTGGTCTTGGCTCTTTGTGGCGGAGCCGCGGGAATCTTGATCGGATCCTGGGGCAGCGGGGCGTTACTGTCGATGGTGTCTACAGGACCGCAGGTACTGCCGCTAAACGTCGACCCCGATTTACGCGTCCTGACCTTCACGTTGGTAGTGTCGATCTTATCTGCGGTTGTATTTGGAATGGCGCCCGCTATTCGCGCCTCGCGGGTCGAGCTCAGCGCATCGTTGAAATCGAACAGAGCGTCGTCAACTCCAATGAGCCGAAGCTTGATTGGAAAATCATTGTTGGTTTCACAGGTCGCCTTGTCTCTGGTTTTGCTCGTCGGCGCAGGACTATTTGTTCGCACTCTCGTCAACCTCGAGGGAGTCGATACAGGCTTTAATCGAAAAAATGTACTGCTATTCCAGATTGATACTGATTCGATTGGCTATAAAGCGGATGCGCGTCTGGCGCAGCTGTACAGAGATGTTGAAGAAAAGGTCAGGCAAATCCCCGGCGTTCATGCGGCGTCTTTTTCGATGTTCGCTTTCAACCAGGGCGGATGGAACGCCCCGGCGTCAACGCGCCGCGATTCAGCCAACACGCAAACGGAACAGATAAGAAACAATAGTGTCGGGCCGAATTTCTTTTCGGCAATGGGACTTCCGTTGCTGGCGGGCAGAGCGTTTGGAGAACAGGACACCGAAACATCTCCCAAGGTGGCGATAATCAGTGACGCTATGGCTCGGCGGCTGTTTCCCAACGAAGCGCCGTTAGGGAAACGCTTTGGCCTCGGTGGTCCAGAAAAGAGCGATGACATTGAAGTGATCGGAGTAGTAAGGGACGCCAAGTACGGAAACTTGACGGAGGAACCGCAGCCGATGGCGTATTACCCGTATTCGCAATCCATCGGTTTTCTGAGTAATTTTGAGGTTAACTTCTCCGGTCAGCCTGGCGCAATCATTTCTGAGACGCGTCGCGCCATCAAAGAAGTCAATCAAGACATACCTATCGGAGAAGCGGTGCTGATGTCAGAGCATGTTGCAAGATCGCTGGTCCATCAACGACTGATAGCAAACCTCTCGAGCTTTTTCGGCGTGCTCGCACTGTTGCTGGCTTGCATTGGGCTGTTCGGTATTATGTCCTACTCAGTCGCCTGTCGAACGAATGAGATCGGTATAAGAATGGCGCTTGGCGCTGAGAGAGCAGATGTTTTGAGACTGGTAATTCGAGAAGGCTTGAAACCGGTTTTGTTGGGCATATGCATTGGGTTACCTGTGGCAATTGTTGGAGGACGTTTTATCAGTAGTCTCCTGTTTGGCCTGAAGCCGACAGATCCGTTTACCATTGGGTTAGCGACTTTTTTGTTGTTGGCAGTCGCAGCATTTTCGGGGTACTTACCTGCAAGAAGAGCGGCACGAGTCGATCCGATGACCGCGCTCAGATGCGAGTAAGACGCAGGCAGAAATATCTGTGTAAATCTGCGTAAATCTCCGGATCGGTTTTATTCCAACGCTGTTGTGTTTATCTCGGCTTCGCAGCGTAAAACATCGTACATCTCGCGAAGCGCCACGCGGATATTTCCGCGATGTCGATGAAACAGCTCGGTGGTTGAGCTGTGGCTTTCTGACGACTCACCGCCGAGCAAGTCTGAAATAATCCCCTGCAGAAGCTCCGGGCTCGTTGTGCACCCCTTTAATGTTGGCAGCAAACCTGCCTTGTGAGCTGTAATCAGAAGGCCGCCGGCTTTTTTCGATCTGACCTGAAAAGCTGCCAGTCAATTGCGGTCATCTGCTCGGCTCTATCAAATAAGATGAGGTCCTGAGCAGTCAGGTTTGCGAAAAAGTCCTTGATGAATGCTTTTGCAAAGCTTCGTTTTTCATCGTCAAGGCGAAGATGTTTGATCTTGAATCCAAGCGCACAAAGCGCAGGCTCCAAACAGCAAGTTTCGGATAGATCGACGAAGGTCCCGATGTAAAATAGGACCGATGTTTCCTCGTGAGGAAAGCTTATGGCGTCATCTATTAGGCATGGGTTCCACATTGATTCAGAAGAGCTGGCCGCGCAACTGGAAGAGCACGGTTATGCGCTCACCCCACCGCTGCTTGATGAAAAACAATGCGACAGTCTGATTAAACTATATGACGTTGCAGCGGTATTCAGAACTCGTGTTGTGATGGCACGACACAACTTCGGTCGCGGCGAGTACAAGTATTTTGCCGATCCGATTCCGCCAATCGTGCAACAACTTCGTGAGCGACTTTATGTGCCGCTTGCAGAAGTCGCCAATCGCTGGGCGAAACGATTGAACCTTAATGAACGGTTTCCGCCGACTCTCGATGAGTTTCTCGACTTCTGCAGCTCTCGACAGCAAGCGTTGCCGACACCTTTGATGCTTCGGTATGAGGAAGGCGACTACAATTGTCTTCACCAGGATTTGTATGGCGAAGTAGCCTTCCCGCTACAAGCTGCCTGCGTTCTGAGCCAGCACGGACGCGACTATGAAGGGGGGGAGTTTCTGCTTACTGAGCAACGTCCTCGCATGCAAACCCGCGGAGAAGCGGTGACCCTCCAGAGAGGCAGGTTCATTGTTTTCCCCAATCGTTGGCGTCCCGTGGCAGGCAAGCGGGGCGACTATCGCGTAAACGTACGGCATGGTGTTAGCCGCTTAAAATCTGGTCGACGTTATTGTCTTGGAATAATTTTCCACAATGCAAAGTGAGCGTTGTTTTTTGTGAGTCAAAATAAAAAAACCCGGACCATAAAAGGCCCGGGCTTTTCTCTAAAACAGCGACGAGGTTTAGTATCTCTGCAAGCTTAGAATTCCTTGCAAGACGTTGCCTAACAGGCTAAACAAACCGTTGTTGTACGAACCGTACGTCCAACGTCCATAGTAACCGTCCTCGTAGCCACGTCGGAAGCCCTCACGGAAATAGTACTGGTACTCGGGAAAATCCACGTAGTAGCCGCTGTACCCGTAAGTAGCATCCTGGTACGCATAGCAGTCGCGATAATCAAATCGCCACCGGTCCTCGCGATCAGCCTGACCGGCGCGAACGCCTTCCTGGTAACCAAGGGTCAGAGCTTGTCTAAGCAAATCCGCCCCGTACTGGTTTGCGAAGTAGTATCGGCCACCGCGATAGTAGCGATACGAGTAAGGTGAATAGCTAAACGAACGAAACGCTCGCAGCCTCGCCTGGTCCTGACGGACTCGCTCCCAATATTGCTGCTGGAACCGGTACTGGTTCATCCTTCGCTGTTGCTGGAGAATTCGCTCGCGAGATAAGGCCAGACGCTGTTGTTCAGCCGCTCTGCGATTGAACTCAGTCTGACGCGCCTGCTGACGTCTCAGCTGTTCCGCTTGCTGCTGTTGAGCAAGTCGCTCCTGCTCAGCAGCGACCTGACGATTCTGCTCGTGACGCTGCTCCTTCTGAGCCTGACGCTGCTGCTGTTGCTGGACCTCCAACTGCTGCTGCTGCTGTTGACGCTGAGCTCTCTCAGCCTGCCGCTGCTGCTGTTGCTGAAGGTCCTGCTGTTGTTGCTGCTGCTGTCGCTGAACCCTCTCCGCCTGTCGTTGCTGTTGCTGCTGCTGCGCCGCTCTCTCCTGCTCCTGCTGGCGCTGCTGCTTTTCAGCCTGACGCTGTTGGCGAGCCTGCTCCTGCTGTTGCTGTTGCTGCTGCGCAGCACGCTGTTGCTCCTGCTGTCGCTGTTGCTTATCAGCCTGACGCTGCTGTTGCGCTTGCTGCTGTTGTTGCTGTTGCTGTTGTTTTCGAGCCTGTTTTTCCCGTTGTTTCTGCTCCTGTCGCTGTTGCTCCTCCTGAGTGGGCTGCTGCGCGACGGCCGGGATTACAGTACTCAGCAACAATCCTCCAGCAATAACAAAAGAAGCCATCTTCTTACTGAATAATTCAAAGTTCATATAAAACACCTCCAATGCTGAGTCCTTGAAATCCATCGCTTACTAATTGGGCAAGTTGTATTCCAAAGCTCAACTAACTGATTTTCAAGAACTTAGCTTAGAGCGGGGTTAGAGTTACCACCGATTTCGTACAGTCGTAGACGATTTGAGTGCTGAATTCCACAGCGATTATGTACATCCTCAGGCCACGGTTTTCGCTAGGATAAATAAGGACCCGCAACTTAGCGCCAAATAAGTGTAGAGAAAAAAAGAAAAGTTCTCGTTGGCTTCCGCCGAATCTGCGTTGTCCGAGGAATACATCCTGGTTCATCCGCAAATGATGCAGATTGCGCAGAAGAATTCCTCAAATTCCAGACTTGGATAAATCGGGGTAGACTTTCAAAAGTTTGCTTGACAAAATCATTCCCGCATTTAGTCGTTTCGGACTTTTGCTGGAAATCGTGGATGAGCGGTTGATATGGAATGACTCTCGCGAAGTCGGAGCCTTTCATCCGAGTTCATCCTGCAACAAATAACCATATCGAAGTTGAAGAAGTATGATGTACAAAAAGCCCCTTATCCAATCCACCTCCTCGCTTCTGTTAATTGCTTTTTTAACATCCGCTGCTATCGGACTGGTCCGCCAACAACAAGGTCAAAGACCGGCGCCAAAGAGGCCTCAACCCGAAACACAACGGACTCGTCCAACACAACCACCGACTGCGGTCATTTCTGAAAAACCCGAATTAGTAATTCAAAACGGACACTCAGATAACATCCGCTCGGTGGTTTTCAGTCCGGACGGGAAGCTGATCGTTTCCGCGAGCTCGGATAAGACCTTGCGATTATGGGAGGCTGAATCCGGACGAATGCTTCGCGTTCTGGACAATCATAAAGACAGTGTTACGTCGGTTGCATTCAGTCCCGATGGGAAAGTGATCGCCTCCGCCAGTCTCGATAAAACAGTATTGATCTCTGACGTCAAAACTGGCCGCCTTATTCATACTTTGTCCGGCCATTCCGATGAGGTTAACGCGGTCGCCTTCAGCTCTGACGGTAAAATGATCGCGTCAGCAAGCAGAGACGAAACGATTAACCTGTGGGATGCCGCAAACGGGGACCTCATCCGTTCGTTTGAAGCACCCGGCTCGGAATTTCGTACGGTAGCCTTTAGCCCCGATGGAAAGCTCGTTGCCTCCGGCGGCGCCGATAAGCGCGTGAAGCTTTGGCAGGTCAGCGATGGCCAGCTTCTGCGCACGCTGGACGGCCACACAGACACCATCCGATCTGTGACGTTTTCTCCGGCCTCTGAAGGCGGGCTGATCCTGGCATCAGCCGGCGATGATAACTTGATCAAACTCTGGCGAGTCGATAGCGGGACTCTGCTTCAGACGCTTCAGGGACATAGAGGTATCGTCACCTCAGTCGTTTTCAGTCGCGACGGCAAGCTCTTGTTCTCAGGCAGTTCGGACAAAACAATCAAAGTGTGGGATGTTCAAAACGGCAGGCCTATTCGTTCGATCGATCGTCCAAGCGGAGGGATTACTTCTGTCGCGCTTAGTCCCGATGGAAGGACCATTGCCGCCGGCAGCTACGTTACGATAGAGCTGTGGAGCAGCATAACCGATAAGTGGATTCGCACGCTGGATAGTCGCCTGTCCAACATCAAGTCGGTGGCGTATAGCTCCAACGGCAAGATGATCGCGCTCGCAAGACGAAATAGTGTCAAGCTATGGGATTTAAGATCCGGCTCATCAATGCATGCGCTCGACGGACACTCATCACAAGTCAATTCGGTAGCTTTCAGTGGCGACGGGAAATTCCTGGCCTCCGCAAGCCTGGACAGGACGATCAAAATCTGGGACCTTGCTACCGGCAGGCTTCTCAGAGATCTCACCGGACATCTGTCCAATGTCTCAGTGCTCGCCTTTAGTTCAGATAGCCGCTTCATCGCTTCAGGCAGCGTCGATAGAACGGTCAAGCTCTGGGATGTACAAACCGGCAGGACGATAAAAACATTCGAGGGACATTTCACACTGATCAGTTCAGTTGCTTTTTCACCTGATGGAAAGACCATTGCATCAGGCAGCTATGACAATTCGATAAAGTTGTGGGATGTCGAGTCAGTTAAAGCGAAGTTCACTCTGACCGGACACGCTTCGGAAGTAACCGGAGTCGCGTTTAGTCCGGATGGCAAAATGCTCGCTTCCTGCAGCCGCGACAAAACCATAAAGCTTTGGGATCCGCAGACGGGACAACTGATCCGTACCCTTGAAGGCCACGCTGCAGATGTTTTTGCAGTCGCTTTCAACCCGGATGGTAGGACGCTGGTATCTGGAAGCTACGATAAAACACTTCGAATCTGGGACTCGAAGACCGGCAGTGTACTTCGAACCCTGGAAGGCCACTCAAGCCCGGTTGTAGCGGTCGCATACAGCCCCGATGGCCGATTCATTGTGTCGGGTGGGGAAGACGCGAGCACAAAGTTGTGGTCGTCGGATAGCTCGCAACCCCTTTGTACTCTGGTGACCTTCAATGAAGGTGGCGAGTGGCTTGTCATATCACCTGACGGCCTGTTCGATGGATCACCAGAAGCGTGGAAATCGATCCTGTGGCGATTCGCATCGGATACATTCGACACAGCCCCGGTTGAAGCATTCTTTAACGAGTTTTATTATCCCGGACTTCTTGCGGATGTTGTTGCAGGCAAAAGACCGAAGGCAGCACAGAATCTGACACGCGTCGATCGACGGCAACCGCAAGTCAGGCTCTCATTGGTCGACAAAACCATAGGCACCGATAGACCTATCTCGTCGCGCAAAGTGAAAGTAAGAATCGAGATCACGGAAGCACAGGCCGACGCAAGTCACGGTTCAGGAAGCGGCGCTCGCGATGTGCGTTTGTTTAGAAATGGCTCGTTGATAAAGGTATGGCGAGGCGACTTACTCACATCGTCCTCGACCGGAGCGCTTGAGGAGACCGTTTCGATTGTAGCTGGTGAGAACCATTTCACTGCCTACGCATTCAACAAGGACAACATAAAGAGCGCTGACGCTACGTTTGTCCTCACCGGTGCGAACAGTCTTAGAAGAAAGGGGACGGCGTACGTTGTCGTAGCCGGCGTGAATGAATATTCCAACCCACGATTCAATTTACGTTACGCTGTTGCCGATGCACAGGAGTTCGGCGAAACGATTTTGCAGAAGCAAAACAAGTTGGGAAACTTCGCCCGCGTAGAAGTGATTTCGCTTCTGAACAAAGATGCAACAAAAGAGAATATTTTAGGTGCCCTGGCAAAACTTGCCGGTGGAACATCGGTCGACTCGGAGTTGTTGAGTCGCATTAAACCAGCGGAGCCCGAGGATGCCGTAATTGTCTATTTCGCCGGGCACGGAACCTCGCAGAAGTCACGGTTCTACTTAATCCCTCATGACCTTGGCTACGATGGACCGATCGACGGCATCAACGAGAGCAGTCTCAAAACATTGCTCGACCATAGCATTTCAGATCGCAAGCTCGCGGAGGCATTCGAGCGTATCGACGCCACTGATTTGCTGATGGTAATCGACGCTTGTAATAGCGGTCAGGCATTGGAGTCCGATGAGAAGAGGCGCGGCCCGATGAATTCGAAAGGTCTCGCGCAGCTGGCATACGAGAAGGGGCTGTATATTCTCACTGCCGCGCAAGGTTACCAGGCAGCCTTGGAAGCTGCGGAGCTTGGTCACGGGTTCTTGACCTATGCATTGGTGGAGGAGGGTTTAAAGAATGCAGCCGCGGATACGGAACCCAAGGATGGCAAGATCCTGATTCGCGAATGGGTCGACTATGCGGTGGCGCGAGTCCCAGAAATGCAGGAAGCGGCGCTGCAAGGATCTCGCGGGCTCAAGATAGTTTTTCTTCCGGGCGATGAAAAGGTTTCGGATCCTACAAAACGGAATGTTCAGCGGCCGCGAGTGTTCTATCGCCGTGAGGAGGAACCCCAACCATTGATAGTTGAGAAGGTGTCAGGGAATTGAGAGCCGGCTCTTTGCGTGTTCGCGGGTTCAGGGTTTAGCGTTCAGGGTTGAACGTGCAGGATTCAGTGTTTCTTATCTGTGTAATCTGCGTAATCTGCGGATAGATTCTCTTGGAAGGCTCCTCATCCGCAGATTACGCAGATTACGCAGATAAAAGAGGATGAAATCTCTGAGCGCTGAACCGCAAAGCTCGGAAAGAACAGCTTCACAAATGCTTTAAGAACCATTCCGCGGCCGCTTTTGCCGGCGCATCCACCTGCCCACTTCCTCTTACTCCACCTGCAATTCGTACTACATCAGCAGGACGAGTCAAACGTTTCGATGCTGCTTCAACACTCTCTCGACTCCTCAGATCCGTATCTTTATAAACAAACAAGACATGCGTTTCCTTCGGCACCTGCTCCAGGTACCAAAAGGGATGATATTCATTTAGAGCGAGCTTGCTTTCAATATCATTCAACACACCCGGAGTGGCGATCTCCGCATCACGCCTCGCCCTACTCTGCTCTGCTTTGAGCATCGCCCCGGTTGGAGACGACGCCTCGCGAGGTGTGTCCTTACCTTCGATCACAGGCGAATCAGCCACGACCGCTTTGGCGCGAGCATCGGTTGCCGCGATGACGATCACATGGCCGCCCGCCATTCCAGTTCCCCACACGCCGACACGCGTTCGATCCACGCCCGGCTCACCTTGCAGAAAGTACAATGCGTTGCGGATATCCAGGATCTGATGCTGAGGAATGAGCCGCTTGCGACGGATTCGTATCCGAGCAGTCATTTG
>DATFWY010000217.1:0-6576 GCA_035258805.1 Blastocatellia bacterium
CTGGAGTATTAGCAGCCAAAGTGGCCGACGAACCGCAAACATTTTGGTCCGGCCCGGCATTGGCCGGGGTTGGTGGTTGGGAACATATAGCGATCGTGCACCCTGGCGCGCTGAGCGAGAGTCTGTAAGCTCCCGTGTCTCCGTCGCTAAAGGAAGTTACCACCAACACGAAATTCCCGGGGGCGATGGTCCGTTGTAGCCCCGCCAGGCTCGAATTAGCCGAGCAGGTACCCAGGCCCCCGCTCGAGACGGTACCATCGAGTTCATTATTGGCCGCCACCAGGTTGTTACACGAATTATTCGGATCGAATGCGCCAGGCGCTCCATCTCCCGGGCTCGTTCCAGTTAACCCCCCGGTCCGATATAGGTAAATGACAGGGTTAGCTAATGCGCCTGTGCCCGTCAGCGGATCACACGGACTGGAGCCGCACAGAGTAGCCGTTAACGTAGCAGAAGAGCAGCCGGTAACACTGAGCTCATAAGCCTTGTAAAAGGTGTTGGTCTGAATCAGGCTTGGCCGGCAGACGCCGCCCTCACCGGTGTGATCGATTCCCGTCGGATCCGTATCACGGGTGTTGGCTGGATGAAAAGTCGGATCGCCAGGACAAAGTCCGTCGGTTATGCAGGGCAGGGTGACGTCGTTGATGACCAGCAAATAAGTCTGAGTGCCCCTACAACCATTTGCATCGGTGGCGGTGACCGTAAGCGAGAAACCACCGGCTTGCGATGGAGTGCCTGACAGAGTCGCAGTGGCATCATCGAAGGTCATCCCAATAGGCAGCGTTCCGCTGTGAGTGAATGTGTATGGTCCGGTGCCAACGACGCCCGAAAGCATCGTGCTTGGATATGCCGTACCCTTCGCTCCACAGGGAATCGTCGATGGACTGACGGTGATCGCAGGACAGGCGGGAATCTGGTTCAGCGTGCAGCTCGGAGCATTGACGTAGAGATTGTAGCTGCCGTTATTGTCAAACGAATCACCGAACGCGGCGACAACAACCTGAAAACGCCCTGAGCCGAGGGTCGTAGTAAGCGCGGACAAGAATGCGCCCGCCGAACAGCTTGGACTGGCATCATCATTTACAGCAACTAAATTAGTGCAGGGAGTGCCTGGATTGAATGGATGCGGTGCCCCACCTGCCTGGTAAACGTAGATAATAGTGTCTAAATTCTGTCCTGTGACCCCAGTACAGCCGGCTGGACCGCATAAGCTTATCGTCACCGACGAAGATGAGCACCCGCTGAGATCGAACTCAAACGAATCATAACGCACTATCGGGGCGGCTGACGGACACGAGAAAGGCGGGCCTGTGGGATTGGGGCGCTTGAAAGTGGTATCGCTCGCAGACAACGACTCGGCGATACAAGCGGAAGACGATTGGACAGAGGGTGAAATCCGGATCGCTCCTGCGGTCTTGGCATCGGCCACCGTGTGCAGGAGCGCAATCCTTTGGACGCCGATGAGAGCGACCAGGCATGTCAAAATCAATAAGTACCGAACTGCTTTCGGATTAGAGGAGTATCCACTACTGAAAGCGTTTGACACCACTAATTTCTTCATAATCTCTCGTTCCCTGTTGGCTACACTCGAAGACACTGAACCTACGATTCTCCATTGAAATGGGCTCGGCAAGAGGTGAGGGAGTCTAGCTCCATCTGATAGATCTACTGGTGCTTGACTCCCATCACCCCATTGCGAGTTCTCGGTGAGACTGCATATGGCTTTAGTTCCTACTTGGGTAAATTCCTTCAAGCGCGATGCAGTAGTTGAGCGTCAGGTACGGGTTTATTATCCCAGCCGGCTGATTGCCGCCCGTCGGACCGCTTGGAAAACTACCCATCGCGGCGTTGGTGGCGGAATCGTAAAAGTTGCCAGCCGCAGGGTAATTACCTGTGGGTTTGCTGGCACTGGGCGCATTCGTGCTCGCCGCAGGTGCGACTGGGTGAGTGTGGGCCGGTAATTGGTTTATCGTGAGGGTGACACTCTCGGTCCCGCCCACTTGACCGAGGTCATAGCTCGAAAGCCCCGGGCCCTGACCGGAGCTATTTGGAAAGCGGCCGCGCAGGTCGGGAAGACCAAAAGTAGTTTGCCCATTTCCACCAAAAGTAGTGCCTAACAGCGAAAAGAGCGCGGTATTCTGAGCGATTGGCAGAATCTGTCCCTGGCAAAAAGCCCATCCGCGCGGCGCAAAACTGTAAGGGTAAATCGCAATCATCCCCAGGAATGGTTCTGACATGTTTATTCTCCTTTTTTGGCCGGCCGCCGATTCTTTCGGCTGGCAGAACAACCCCTTGCAGCCGGATTAGAAATCGCAAGCTGCCCTATATTCAAATAAGGTTTAGTGTTTGGGACGCGCTCAACTACCTAAAATCAAAGGTTTGGCCACTGTAGTCCTAATTACAAGCGCGCCGATTCTATCCCTTAGCGAGATGCGAGTCAAGCAAATAAGGATTTCAAAATAAATGTTACAGTGGTTTGCTATTAACCTTACAAAAGGGTTGCGCGCTAGCCCACTAACTCGGTGTCCAGAGGATCCCATGGCTAAGAAGATTCCACAAGGCAGGGACCATGCCACGCCTCTGAGCAGTGGTCCGGTTTGACTGGGCGGCGGACGCTGTGCCGAAAGCATGGAAAGCGCTCGACCTAAAGAACATCTTCGGTTCAAGCGGTCTGTTCTGTGGTCTGCGGAAGAGAACGGAAAACCTGTCAACTTTTACAGGTTTGGCCGCAATCTTTTTTGAGTTAACTTCACAATGCTTGACGTTGTCTACCGGTCGTTCGTCCACGAGATCAAAATGGGACCTTTGATGTTCATCCGCTCTATTAACGACAATAAAAAAGAACGGAATATCAGCCAGTCTTTAATCCATTTCAGAAAGTAACATTCAGACGACTATGCGGAAATCTCAGAATCGGCGGTATTTAAGATAGACGTAAAGTAGAGTGCCTGGTCTGCGAGGAGTCAAAATACCTGTAATCAACACTGCAGACCGACAAGTTCAGGTATTCTGCTCCGACCTCAGGAGTGTGCGCGCCATTCCAAAAGAAGATGTGTTCCGATGTCTTGTACAACCATAAATCCATTGTATTCAAAAAGATTCAAGGCTCGATTGTTTAGCTCAACATAAATCCGTACCGGCCGGTTTGTTTCAGAAGCCTCTCGTGTTAGTCCTTCGATGATAGATTTCCCAATACCTTTGTTTCTGTATTCCGGTAGAAGAGCAATGTCCAAAATCCGAATCTCATCATTGCTTCTGGCCAGATACAATCGGCCCGCACGCTGATCCCCAAGAACTATGATCATATGCTCGCCATCCGGAAAACGTCTGGAATAGTCCGCCCGTTGGGCGGCGAACTGCATTTGCATGAAACTATTCCGCTGATGGTCATCCCACGGAAGTTCACTGATCTCATCCTCTCGAGTGCTTGAGTAGACTCTAAAAAGAAAACCTTCGTCGTCCGTTCGCACCGGACGCAGGCGGAACCCACCATCTTGCAGAGATTCCTCTTTAAGTTTGTTGGCCAATTGCGCCGAAATCCTTTTACGAACAAGAACCTGCAGCTCTGACTAATCAATCAATCTGTTAAACACAGCCTGAAAGTAAACTCCTTGTTCATTCTTAGCTACAGGAACAAGAAAAAGCTCACCCGATTCAAGCAGATCATGTTCAAGACGGAATGTTTGTTGCGCGGCAGGAGCATCGACTGGAGCACAAAACATCAGCGAAAACTGCTCCTGCCTGGGAGTAGATTTTCGATCTATGACCTCGAGCAGTTCCATGTCAATGACGGTACCGTCCTCCAGGATGGCTCTGAAGGTTGTCTTGAGATTATCTACAAATGATGCTTTCGGCAGGTCACTCAACATTTCACAAAGCCCCCTAAAATACGCGCCGAGCGTGTTGTTCATCAACTCGATACCTCGAGCAAAAAATGGCTCGGAGTCTCTCCAGTCAACTTGAATCCAAGCCTTTGATAGAGGTGAAGCGCCGGGTTCGACCGTACGACTGAAATTCGAAATGGTTTTCCGGCAAGTGCAGCTTCATCCAAGAGCTCTCGAATTAACACAGTTCCAATACCCCCGCTGCGATAGTCGCGCAAGAGGGCTATGTCAACAATACGATGCTCCGTGCAAGTCCTTTCCACCATCACTCGTCCTATAGCCTGGACATCGAGCAATATTATCTGGTGATCTGCGTTAGGGAACTCGGCCTTGTAAGTCTCGTGTTGAGCGTTGAATTGCAGCCTGAGAATCGCTTCGCGTTGCGCTGTATTAAAGGTCATAAGCCCCTCATCCATCGTCTGACAGAACAGTTCGAACAAGAATTCTTCGTCGTCCCGCTGAACCGGCCTTAACGATATGGACATCCCCGGACCCCCCAGTCACAAAGCTCGAAGGAAAGAAAAATCACATTCTAATCGCGTGGTAGTAAAAGGCAAGTGAGTTATAACGCAACTCGTTGGTGGATCGATAGAGATCCTTCGCGACTCGGAATTGCTCTGGGAAACTTTCTTATGTCAAAGACGGAAAACGAAAAAGGTGCGGGTCTTCGTTTAACGTCAAATTATGGTTTCAACAATACCTCTCTCTTACGGTGCTGCGGTGACCGTAAAATCATCGAAGTAGCTTACGCTGTCTGTTTTAGACCAAACGCCAATCTTCCCTGAAACAGGTTCCGTGAGCGTGTGCTCCAGCAGAAGCTTGCCATTTAAATAACCCTGTAACTGAGTCCCGGCGACAACAATCTTCATCGTGTGCCACTGGTTCATCGCCAGCGGCATGTTCTCAGAGCCTTTCTTTACGAAGCTCCTCTTTCCCTTGTTGAAGGTCCAAAGAACCAGGTTGTCTTCCTTTCCATTGAAGCGCACGGTCAGGTAATCGCCGTTCGGTTTTACATTGAACAGAATACCGGCGCATTGATCGAGCTTGCCTTCGATGAGCTTAAACCGGATAGAGATTTCGCCGTTCTGGAAGTCATCAATGCCTTTTGCGATTGCGATGGGGAAATAAGCGAACGCTTTTACGTTATCGATGAACTCTTCATGGCGCGAACCGTAAATCAATCGCGCTTTATCAGCCAGGCCGCCGGCAGGCTGTCCGCGTTTCCATTCACGTCCGTCAACCATCAAGACCTTCTTGTTATCATCCTGCGTTATTACCCAATTCCCAACCACCGAAAGAAATTTCTTTGATTCGGCTCCCGCAGTTTCGTTTGCAAGATCAATTCGAACGCTCTTCGGAGCCTTCTTTGATCCTTTGGAAGACTGCGCCGCGCATAGTCCTAGCATCATCATTACTAACAGGAATGAGACAATTGCTCTTTGCATTTTCAGCTCCTCAGTAAACCTAGCCACAAAGACACGAAGTCTCGAAGTTACACCAGGACCTTTGTGAAACTTGGTGTCTTCACGTCTTTCGCAAAGAAACCTTTTGTGTAACCTGATGTCTTCGAGTCTTTGTGGCGAAGAATCCTCATAGTTTATAGTTGATCCACCATCCCGCACACACAATCGCCGGCCAGATCAGATAGAAGACCAGAGGTGCGTATCGAGGTCGAGCCGCCAGCGGATAACCTTCATATGCCGGCTCGTCCGATGCGACGGGTGCCTGAACACCCGCAAGCTCATACAACGTTTCAAGTACAATCGGCTCGGTTGTCGATCGGCTCATCGCCGAACGTCCCGATAGTTCGTACCAAACCTCGCCGTAATGATCCTCCTGACCTTCAAACAATCCCGTAACGGTGCCCGCCGCGTAGACTACATCCACTCTCGGTAGGATTACTCTGAGTTTACCGATGATGCTGCGTTCGAGATCCGTCAGTCTCGGATCTTCCGGAGCGAGATTCACGGTTATTCTTAACGGGTCCTTGATCTGCCGCAGCACCCTCTCATCCGAAGCAGAAAAAGAATTGCGACGATTCTCACTAAGATCCCAGGTAGCCCGAATCATCGAGCCTGACACGCTGACCAGAGTCACTGTCAAAACAACTCCCAGTGACCCAAGGACTCTAAAACGCAGTCGCCGGCCAGTCGGCAACCAAACCGCAGCAAGCGCAAACCCGCCGAATCCGACCGCAAGCAAAACAACCACCGTGCTTAATCTAAGTTGTCCCTGCTCGAATCTGCGAAGGACTGCTGTCGGTGTGTACGAAGCAAGCTCCTGCAGGACTCCGCCCCGCCCGGTAGCAACAAACTCGAGCACCCATGTGCCCACAGTAAATCCAAGCGTAACGATGGCGGCCGCCGCCGCACCCGTGCAAATAGCCGCCGCCGCAACTGCCACGCCTGAGCTGAGGATCACCCTTAGGAGATGACCACCCATCAGGTTCAGAACCTCAGGCGAATGCAAGTGACCGCCGTACAGCTTCCAGAGCGAAAGTGCCAGCAAGCCTGGCGTCCAGGCGATCAACCAACCGACCAGAATTACAGCACCCTTTGCAGCAAGGGACTCCCATATCCTTCCAGGAGCCTGTAGCGTCAGCTTTAATGCACCACTCTCCTTCTCCGCTGCTACGAGCCTGATTGCAACAAAAGGGAATAATAACGTAACCGCGAGGTCGTACGATCCAAAG
>DATFWY010000218.1:0-5259 GCA_035258805.1 Blastocatellia bacterium
ACGCACCAGGTAAGTTCAGCGCGCGCGGCCTCTCTCTGACCAAAAAACCCGGGAATTTCGGTGTAGACGATGCCAGCGATCCAGTGCACGACAAAAACTTTGCCCTCCGACAGATGCTTTGCTCGTTCAAGAATCGCGATCGTATCCTTAACATAGCTATACCGGGATAACAGTGACAGCGACGCAGCATGCTGGGCTCGCAACAAACCGATGATGCTCAGATAAAGCGACTTTTGGACTGGCGTCAAACGGCCTTCGAATTCCTCGAGCCGGGCGGAGAAGAACGCCGCTCCCTCACCTGGCCGATTTGCGTTCAGGTATTGCGTCAACAATAGGAACAGCAACTGCGGGTCCTGCGGAGGCCCGGTGCTGTTGATCGCTTTCAGGTATTCAAGGTCGGGCAGGCTCGTGGAGGCAGAATGAGATTCATCACGGCCACTTCGTATGACCAGAAAGCCTCCGACCGCCAGTAGTACCAGCAGTCCTATCAGCAATGCGAATCGCGCACTACGTGACATCTTCATGATTTTGATCCTTCGAGGTTTCTATTATTTCTGGAAGTTCAACAATCAGTTGATGCCGAACTTAGCATTACCGAGCCTCAGACAAAGGTGCTCTCACTTGGTTCCGCGTTCACGCCGCTCCCGCGTTTGCGGCGGAGCGGCGCATCAAGACTCCAACCGCCGCCCCCCTTCGCGGCCAGGTATAGGAAGATGAAACAGAACAGGACCGCAGGCATGCCCTGGTTCTGTACGGGCCACATGCCATTCGGTGCGTGAAACTGCCAATACGCAACTGCCATCATGCCGGACAAAATGAAAGCAACTGTACGCGTGAACAGACCGAGCATGATCGCTAGGCCACCAAAGAATTCTAACAATCCGCCGATACCCGTCTGCGACAGCAAAGGCGGCGGGCTTGGTTGGCCGGGCATGCCGCCAAACCATCCAAACAGAATCAGGCCGCCAGCCTGCGAAAACAAGAAGCCCGCTACGACCCGCAGTAAAAGATAGGTAACTTGAATTGCCATCTTTCTATTCATTGATCACTTCCTGATTGAGACCGCGGTTGATAGGTAAGCAGCACGACGCCGGTACTGGTCGTCTGGGAATCCTCCAGCCTAAGTCGATTTAACTCCCGCCCCTCTTTGAAGAGACGCTTGCCATTGCCCACCACCACTGGATGAACCATGAGTGTCAGTTCATCGAGGAGGTCCTGGTGCAGCAGCGATTCAACGAGGGTGGGGCTTCCAGCGACGCCTATGTTCTTGCCGGATTGCCGCTTCAACTTTTCGATTTCTTCTGCCAGGTCTCCATGGATGAGCGTTGAGTTTTCCCATTCGACCTGGTCCAGCGTGGTTGAGATAACATGCTTGGGCGTGTTGTTGATGTGGCTGGCATACGGTTCATCAGTTGAAGTTGGCCAGTATGCAGCCCACTCCTGATAGGTTACTCGGCCTAGCAATATCGTGTCTTCCCTGGCTATGTGTGCATTCATTGCCGACATCATTTCATTATCGAAATTGTCGAATTGCCATAGATTGGGTGACTGTATGACGCCGTCAAGCGAGATGAACAGTCCTGCAACTACCTTCCGCATGCTAATTCTCCTTTGCTTAGTTGGAAACCATCCCCCAACGTTCGCGTTTGTTGATTCCCTCACGCCCGCGCGTAGCGCAAGAGCACGACGCCCGACTGCATCGTGCGAGCCTCCAACAACTTCAGCCGCATCCGCTCCTCACTCGGTTTGAACATCGGCGTCCCACCGCCGAGGACTAGAGGGTTGAGACCAATGCGATACTCGTCGATCAAGCCCTGCGCTGTCAGCGAAGCGATCAGGTTTGCGCTGCCAAAGATGAACAAGTCCTTACCGGGCTCTTGCTTCAGGCGCGCAACCTCCTCTTCAGCGCTTCCCTTCACGAGCCGAGTGTTGCTCCACTCCGCCGTCTTAAGGCTGCTCGAGAAGACGACCTTCGAGATACTGTTCATGAACTCCGCGACCTCACCGGTTGCAGTCGACCAGTAGTCCGCCATCCCTTCATAGGTTTTACGGCCGAAGAGCAGCGTCCCCACCTCCTTTGCCTGATCGAGGGAGAAGCGCTCCAGGTCCTCGCCCCAGACGTATTCGTGCCAATCAATCTCCCAGGGATTCCTCCCCTCGAAATAGCCATCGAGCGTCACCATGTTCCAGACGACTACCTTACGCATCATTGTCCTTCCCCTGTTCGGTTTCTCTGTGACTGGCGGTGGTGTACCGTGCTTCAGACCAATCAGAGTTGGAAGAAATCATTACGACTCGGTGCGAGGTCCGCTTGCAGACATAATTAATCCTTCACTGTGTTCTTATTTCGCTGGAATTCAGCGACTCTTTTGGGATCCATCTTTCACTCGCGTATCTACCGCAATCCAGTTTACCTCCCAGGTCTTGCCACCATCGTCCGAGAATGCCTGTTCAAATCGACAAGAGTTGGGAGTAATGTCCGAGATAACAAATCGAACAAAGATGGCACGGCCATTAAACGTTTCCTGATCGTAAAACTCGCCGCGCCCATTGTTGAAGCCGCCGATTGCGGGTTGGCTCAAAGTACCGCTCTGACTGTTTGCAAAATTAAGGCTCCACTGCAGGGATTGCGGATTGTACAAACGTAAGCTCAACGCTTCGATGTGACCTGAAGGTCCATCAACCACAAGTTCTACGAGATTGGCGCGACCATTCCAGATCTTTCGGACAATCGAAGTACCGTCATATTCGACCCACGAGTTAGAACCAGTGAGAGGATGCAGGAGCCTCGATAAGTGGGTCTTCCAGGTGCCGATCTCGAAGTCAAAGTCATGTTGACCATCCCGATCCTTTGGAGTGTGTTGAAAGCTTGTTCCTGCTGCTCCGGACTTATTCTGCGCTAGTCCGTGAAGCGGCTGCGAGATTACAATCAAGCTGAATAACACCAGAAATACTTGCAACTGGAGCTCATGGAAGTGCCGTGGCTTGATCCGATATCGTGGAGCTTTTGTTAACATCGTTATTCCTCTGTCGTAGGCACTAATCTGAGATGTCCCTATCGAGATGGAATGTAAGCTCACGTATGAGCCCGATCAAGAAGGCACCCTCAGGTAACTATCCTCAGCTTCGGTCATGTCCGACATTTCCAGAATGTCCTCACACAGCGACTCTGACTAAGAGCGACTTCGCGCCAATTCCGCGATCAATCTCAACAGAACGAATGTGGCCCAGCACTGTCGCCAATTCACCCTAAGAACCTCGGTTAATTTGATAATACGAGGAGTTGGTGATAGTCATGATGCGCAAGAAGCCTTATATTTTATTCGTTCGTCCTTATGTAGTCGCCAGAGACAAGACGCGTTGAAAATGTAGATCGGTGATGTAAAAAACGGGCCGAATTAGCAGCTAGAGGCTCTTAACGTGAAGTTTGATTTTGCAGACGCAGTTTCGGATGTGCTGACCGACGTTTTGAACTCTCTTCAGTTCAAAGGAAGGGTGTTGTGTTACAGCAAATTTACTGCACCCTGGGCAGTACGATTGAAGGTCAGGAACTGCGCTTATTTTCACTTCTGTGAGTGCGGTCAGGGTTGGGTCGAGTTGGACGAGAAGCGTTCGGTAACCTCGATTGCAGCCGGAGAGATGGTGATTCTTCCGCACGGCAGTGCTCACATTCTAAGTGACAATCGCAAGGCGAAGTCAGTGGATGTCGACCGTCTGATTCAGTCCAGTGACGACCACATCCTGCGACACGGAGGAGGCGGATCCGAGACTTCGATGGTATGCGGGGCTTTCACATTCGTGAATCAAATAGGAAATCCAATCATCTCCCTGCTCCCCAGGATTGTCCATGTCCGAAAGGATCAGCTTAGCAACTGCGACTCGCTCCGCGCGTTGTTAAGAATGTTAGCCGACGAGGCCCGATTTCCGCGCGAAGGCTCAGGTTCAATAATCGGTCACCTGACGGGGATTATTTTCGTTCAAGCCGTCAGAGCCTGGATCCAAACTCAGCCTCAAAACCAGGGCGGATGGTTGGGAGCGCTGCGCGACAAGCAGATAAGCGCGGCGTTGAACTTGATTCACAAGAAACCGGATAAACCATGGACCATTTCAAGGCTTGCCAGCGAAGTAGGCATGTCACGATCGCCGTTCGCCAACAAGTTCACTTCTCTCGTGGGTGAACCGCCACTCACTTATCTCACCAGGTGGCGGATGAACCTCGCCGCTGGCCATCTCAGAAATGGTCAGATGAGAATCCGTGACATTGCGGCACGAGTCGGTTACGAATCGCAGGCCTCATTTACAAACGCTTTCAAACGCAACTTTGCTGTCTCGCCAACCGAATACAAAGATCAGCACCACGCAGCACAGAGTTAATGAAGAATCGGATTCCTGACCGGTTCACCAGCAGAAAACTTCAGCAGCTCAGCCTCAGATAGAGTTTAGACACACGATAGTCGATCGCTCATTAGTCTGACCAACCGAACGTTAACGAATCCGTTGCGGCCACAATAGAGAACAGCGTTTTGTTAGTAGGTCGACCGTCTCCGTTGAGTCTTGGCGGCCATCCTTAGCGTAGTTATTATGTTGTTTCGGCAACGTCGGACGAAACGTCCTTCGCGGGCCCCGACAAACCAACGTAGACTTCTCCATCATCAAGCGGTTCCGCATTGATGAGTCGAAGACTATTGAGATTCGCGCAGAGTTCTTTAACTTGCTCAACCAGGTGAACCTGGCCAATCCCATTAGCAACTTTAACGCTGTCATCTCGTCTGGCGGAAGTATTGATCCGAACACGGGACAGATCATCAGCCCCGGCGATTTCGGGCGAATCACATCGACTAGCAATAATCCGCGGCTTATCCAGTTCGCACTAAAGTACAATTACTGAAGCGACAAACACATATTGAAACACCAGCGACCTCTGGTCGAATGCTGGTTACAGACGCTCAATCTTTTTTGCGATCTTCGCGGCTTGGCGTCTCTGCGCGAACCTGACTTTTTACACGTCAATTTTGGGTTCACACGCGGAGACGCCAAGCCGGAAAGATCGAAAGGAAGCATTCGTAGGGAAAATTTTGCGCTTCAGGTCAATGCACCTTCGCAATAAATCAAATCTCTCCTTTTAGATATTGCTGCCTTCTAGGTTCGGGAAATTTTTCGATGGCATACCGCAACATCACACGCGGCATTCGTTCATAATGCTTCCGTAGAAACTTTTCCTCTACCTCTCGGTTACGGTTTCCCACCTCTCTTAGCATC
>DATFWY010000219.1:0-52799 GCA_035258805.1 Blastocatellia bacterium
CTGCAAAGAGTTGTAGCTCGAGTTCGCGCCGCTCGTGCGGTATCGCCTGATTCCCAGGAGCGGGAATCTCCTCACCGCCGGAGGACCCGGATTGACGATAGGATTGAGATCCTCGGTGACGAAAAGTTTTCTGCCAAGCGATCCAACATAAGAAGTATCGAGAATCAATCTTCCAGGCAGTTGTCGCTGAATCTCCAACGAGAAACGCTGTGTGTACGGGTTACGTATGTGCGGGTTAAAAACCGCCACCTGTTGATCCAACGGCGTCGGCGTGCGAGGGCTAGAGGGAATAGCCGTCGGGAAGAAATTTGCCGTCCCGCGTCCGGTACTTCCGGTTGTCGTAGCCGAAAGAGCATTCGGAGAATCTGCTGCGATATTGGAAAGGAGGTTATTGAAGAACGTGTCATAGCTCACCTGATAGCCTCCGCGTAAAACGGTCTTATCTTCCCCAAATACGGTTCGCAGCCATCCCGAGCCGAATCTCGGCGCCCACGCAAATCCTAGAGATGGACCGAAATTGTTGTTGTCCTTGTCAACTTCGTTTGGCGTCAGGAACGCGGCCGGATCGAGCGTTAACGCTGGGAACTTGAAGGCGTTGTTAGCTGGCTGCCCGAAATTCTCATAACGGAGTCCGAGGCTGAGCGTCAGCGCCTCGCTCATCTTCCAGGTGTCTTGTACGAAGAGGCTGATCCGATCCAGATTCGGATGGTAAATGGGATCGCCAAAATTTATGTTTGCGGTTCCACTGGCACCGCTGAAGTTATCGACATAGTTGGCAAACGCCGAGAACCCACCACCCGCAAGGAAATTAAACGAACCTCGCTCATTGAAAGGCGGCCTTTGGTCCGCGACCTGTCGAAGGTATTCGCCCCCGAATCGGAAAGTGTGAGTCCCTACAACCTTGGACATCGTTTCCTGTATCAGGTAATTATCCGCGATGCGGAACTGCGGAATATTGGTCTGAATTCCAATGGCCGAGATCCCGCTGATGCTGATATTCTGCAGCGTCTCCGCCTCTGGCTTATTTCCTGGCGCTAGCGGGAACTGAAAGTTGATTCTCCCGTACGAAAAGCGTAATTCGTTCGTGGTTCTGGGATTGATGACCCACGTGTGGGCGACAAGTAAGTTCTGCGAACCGAAGTCCCCGTCAAACGTGAACCCAGGGCCATTGACGCCATTCGGTGTCGAGATTGAATGATCCCAGAGATAGCGACCAGAGAGCCTATGTTTGTCGTTGAACGTGTGGTCGATACGAACCGCCCAATTGCCATCGTCCTGCACGGACGCAGCCGATATACCTACTTGCCCGAATTCAATCGAGCCACGATCGCCGACGCCTCCCGGCCCGGCGCCGAGTGGAACCTGACTAAGACTTGTAACGCCGATCATCCCTTCGGTCGCTGACAGGTAGGTGTCGACTCGCGGATTAGATCCTTGTGGAAACAGAGATCGAAGTCGAGTAAGTCCCGACGCGCTCGGAACGGTGAAGGGCCCGAAATTAGCTGTGGACCGAAACCGGAACCATTCACGGGCCACAAAGAAAAATGTCTTATCCTTCTTGATCGGTCCGCCAACAGAAAACCAAAAGTCGTTCTGGGTGAAAACCGGCGGCTCCGTCAGCCCCGCAAGTCTGTTCCCATTCGTCAGCGCGTTGAAAATCTGTGACTGAAACTTCCATGCTGCGGTCCCGTGATACTGATTCGTGCCGGACTTCGTTACCTGATTGAAGACTGCGCCGCCTGCCCGGCCGAACTCTGAACTGAACAAGCCTGTCTGTATCGAGACCTCGGCCACTTGATCTTCGTTGCTGGGCTGGAATGCCGGGCCTCCCACCGAGATGTCATTGTTCTCGATTCCATCCAGCATATAGTTGTTACCACGTGGTCGCGAACCGTTAATCGATAAATCGGTTCCGTTCCCGAATGCCGTAGTCCCGCTGGGTTGAACGACTCCAGGAAGCAAGCGCGCCAGGTTGTAAGGATTGCTTTGCGAAGTTGGCAAGAGCGTGACTTCTTTACGGTCGAAGTTGCCGCCTCGCACTGCGTCACTCTTCTGGAGTATCTCTGCTGTACCGGCATTCACTTCGACAATTACTTCGGCGCCACCAGTTTGTAACTGAGCATCGAAAGTCGCGATTCGGTTCGCTTGAATTTCAACACCCTTTGCCGTGAAAGCCTGAAATCCTTGCGCCGAAATCTTCAGATCATAAATTCCCAGTTCCACCGCATCGAACCGGTAGATGCCTGCGTCGTTTGAAGTCACTGTTCGGACCTGGTTAGTCCCGGTGTTCCTTAATTCAGCACTTGCACCCTGAATGACCGCACCCTGTGGGTCAGTGACCACGCCCGTAACTGTCCCTCGACTAGTTTGTCCATAGACAGGCGCACTCAGAGCCAGGAGCATGCTTGCAGAAAGTAGAAGCGCTAGAGTGTTCGAGCTTATTCGTTTCATTACACCTCCAAAGACTCCGGACAAAGTTGAATTCAAGAAAGGCCTTGTCCGAATTTGATTACCGCCTCGTAGCTGGTCGCTTTCATTCAAAAAATTGAATTTTGGACTCGATTCAATTAGTTGCTGCTGATCGCAATGTAGATGCAAGCACGCGTCCATCAACAGAAGAAGTGAGCAGGTTCGCGGTATATACTTGATATGTCGAAATTAAAGTTAAGCGAAGTTATGGAGACGTCGGCGCATCTCCTTGATGACCATATCTGAAATCCGAGTTTTCGGATTTATGTTCAGGAATTTGTAAGAAGGGAGGGGTCCTGTGAATGAGAATCGTAAAACCTGACGATCGCTTGGCTCACCTCGCGAAATAACCGCGCTTCGTTCTGGACTTCGCACCAGGGAGATCCACTGCCACACTGATCTTTCTCCATTTGCCGTCTTTTCGCATTACCTTTGGGGCGTATGCCATGCTGTAAAGCGAATGTAGCTCCGATGCGACTTGCTGATAAACGCCCTCCAAATCTTCAGCCTTCTCCGCCTTGAACATTATCGCACCCGTCTGATCCGCGAGTGCCTGCAGCTGCTTGCGAGCAGTGACGTAGGCATCGTGGCCTCGTCGTCCGCCCGCACCTATCGTCTCATACTCGGTATCAAGATAAATTGGATAGATCGTTGCGTCCGCCTCTTCGGTACGCGCCAGCAGTTCGTTAAATCCATGCTTTGGGTCGTACTCTGCCTCGTCGGGGTTGCTGAGCGAATTGTCCACTCCATCCGTAAGTACCACGATCGCCTTTCGCGTCGCATTTGCTTCGTCCAACAGATCGAGCGCGGCCCACATCGCATCGTAGTACGCTGTACCCGAATGACGATTCTTTATGTTCTCAATCCGATCCTTTATGAGCTTATGGTCCGTAGTGAAATTGGCAATCACGGAGAAGCGCCTTGAGAATGCCGCAACCGCAATCCGATCGGCAGGCTGCAGTGAGTCGATAAATTTCTGCGCAGCCTTCTTCATCAACTTTATCTTGTGTTCGGTGCTGCCGCTCAGGTCCAGTAGAAGCACGACGTTGAGCGGAGCGGTTACCGGTTCAAAGTATGTGACGTCCTGCTGCACACCGTCTTCCAAAACTACAAAGTTCTCTTTCTTCAATGCGGGAACAGTCCTTCCGTTTGCATCAGCGACCTTGACGTTAAGATTAACGAGCCTCGCTTCAAGCTTGATGGCATTTTCGCCCGCACCTTCGTGATCGCTCGCCAATGCCGTGTCTAACTTAGATGTTGCGCTGGTCAGGCTCTTTTCGACGTTCGTAACTGCCGTTTTTTCACCATCGACGATTTGCCCGGCCGATTGAGCGTCAGAGTAGGGAAGCAGACTGATGTTGCCACGTTGACTTCTGGCGATCAGAGGGGATCCGCCTTTGCCAATTTTACCGTCCAGTCGTCGCGAGTCACTCGGGCCGAAGATGCTAAGCGGCATTCGTGATTCCACCACACCTCTAATTGTCCTCAGAGACAATTCAGTGTTTGTCTGTTCCGGCAGGTACAACGCTACATTACCGGAATCGGTTTCGACCGCCAGACTGGAAACCGAGCCCCTTAAGGATACGCGCTGTGAACCGCCTTTAACAGACAGCTGCACGGAGGACGGTACATGAATCGTTAGAGTGATTGGTCGAAAGAGACTGTCCGGATTAGCAATGACTTTCAAGGTTTCGCGATCGGGTTGCTCAAAGATTACTTCAGACTCAACGCGCGCCCCCATGTTTTCGATGCGCGATGCTTTTACGCTAACGGTGGACGAGGGCCACGTTCGCACGTCGATTGGACCAGCCTGGTTCTCGATAAAAACAACTCTGATCGGTTCGTTGAACACACGTGTGAACGTCGCGTCATCTGCGCTTGCAGAAAGAGGGAGGGAAGTGGACAGTGAAGCGGCAATAAGCAGCACTCTGATTACGAACGACATCTTTCGAAACCTCCGGGCGAAGCGCTATACGCTTGATCGAAACTGATTCCGCCTCATTGGTCAGAAGAATCCACTATCACAGCTAGAACGTTTATGCAGGCGAGAGGCCTGCGGTGTACAGGCGTTCGCTACAAAATACGCTCAAGTCTTTAGAGCAGGTGCAAAAAGAACCAGATCTCATTGTAGTTTCGTTTGTTAATCTCTTTGTGGCAAGTCTCTCTCAGTACGCCTAACGTGTCTTCAGGCTTTAGTGTGCTTGACCAGCAAGGTTCACAGTCATAATATCCACGCGGCTCCAGAGCCAATGAACAAAAAAGCGACGCCTCATGAACGAGATCGAGCGCGGGTGTCATAGGTGCAGGATACCTTTCTGTCCGGTTTGAGAAACTCCGGTCCAGCCGGCGTTAAGCATGCCGACAATTTAATTTACAAGACAGGTTGAAATGAAACGAAATCATGTCCTTGCCGTCATATCTATTCTAGGATGCATCACGATTCCAGTGAGCATTGCGTTTCGAACCATTGCTTCCGGTGACATCGCGGTTATCCAGCAAAAAGAAGAACTCCGAGGACTGTTGTCTGGGCCGGTTACGGCGCACGCAGCAGGTCGAGGTAATCCCTGGGTGACGCTGAAGGATGGACAAGCCGCTCCAGTTCAGTATATTGGTTCGTCAAATCTGCTGCAGTTATTGAATACCAACCAGAGCCATCCATTATCCATTGCGTCTGCCGATCTTGATGAGGATGGAGTTCCCGATATCGTATCCGGCTATTCCGGAGCAGAATCCAGTTTGATTACCGTTCAGCGAGGCGATGTAGATTCGATTTTCCCCAACACTCGCGAAGCAATCGTCCATCGCGGCCAGTTGCGCAACCCAGGTGGCTTTACCCCAGCGCCGGGCGACTCTTTGTCTCCTTTCTTTGTTCAGACGGGGGTCTTTGAAGTGCATCAAGCTCCCCACTTTCTGATTACCGGCGATTTTGATGGTGACGGACACCGCGACGTAATAACTGCAGATCAGGGAGGATCGACGCTATCGTTATTGACAGGCGATGGTCACGGAGGGTTCACCGGTGAGCATGCCATCGATCTTCCCGGAAAGGTAACCGCGCTGATAGCTGCGGACGTAAACAGGATCGATGGAATTGCCGACATCATTGTAGCGGTAAAGGTCGGCACCACCGCGAAGCTACTGGTTTACGAAGGAAATTCGGGAGCCGCGAACGCCTCTCCTGAAACCATCATATTGCCCTCGGAATGTAAGTCGATCGCGACAGGTCAGCTCGATGATAAGTTTCCAATTGACATTGCCGCTGCGGCCGGTAATGAGGTGGTCATCGTTCATGGAAGAGATCGCAAACACGCTTCGATTGCAGGCAAGCAGCAGGATCTATTGCCGCCGGTCATAACGCGAGTGCCGGTTTCGTTTCCGATCGTTTCCATGACGGTGAATGACTTCACGGGCGATCTTCAGCAGGAATTTGTAGTGCTCTCCGAAGGCGGAGTCTGCCAGGTCTTCACGCGAACAAATGCTGACGGTTCGATCTGGCAACCGGTGAGTGCAGTCACTCTTCCTCCGGCAAAGAGCTCGTCTGCAGCGAACAGTCGCTTGCTTCTTAGCGCCCGAGTCTCCAGTTCTCCGAAGGACGACTTATTGGTGCTGGATCCTGGCGACCGCCAGGTGCATTTAGTCGTAAACGAGTCTGCAGTATCTCCTGAAAACAGTTCCGGAAAAGAAGGCTCGTCAGTGCGACTTCAAGTAGTAGGTACGATAGATTTTGACTCGGAACCGACGGCACTGATTGGAATGCGTCTCAATGGCGACGCATTGAATGACCTGGTAGTCCTGAGAAGCACTTCGAGTGCTCCAACAGTTATGCTGTCGGGTCCAACGGCGACGTTCACCGTTACCAATACAAACGACACCGGCGACGGATCTTTACGAAAAGCGATCCAGGACGCCAACTCAAACCCGGGCGCAGACGCCATAAGCTTTGCTATTCCAGGAGCGGGTATCCATACGATTAGCCCTCTGTCGGCGCTTCCATTGGTCACCAGCGCGGTGACCATTGATGGAACTACTCAGAATCCAGGTGGGGCATTATCGATCGAGATCGCGGGAGCCAGCGCCGGGCTCACCACTAAAGGACTCAGCATACTCGGCGGGAACTGCACGGTGCGCGGATTAGTGATCAATGCGTTTGATGGCGCAGGGATCGATCTGGGTGGGGGTGGTCAGATCGTTGAAGGAAACTTTATTGGTACAACCGCCGCCGGCGGTCCTGGCGACGGTAATAACGAATCAGGAATTGAAATCAGCTCAGGCTCGGGACACCTGATCGGCGGTACAACGGTCGCCGCCCGTAATGTTATCTCCGGCAATTCAGGCCCGGGAGTGGTGGTGCTTGGGCCATCGATGAACGATCTGGTTCAAGGGAACTTTATCGGCACCAATTCAGCGGGAAGCGTTGCGGTGGGTAACCAAAGCGACGGCGTCGAGATGATTAGCGGATCGAACACCGTCATAAACTGTACCGTCGGAGGAACCTCTGCAGGAGCGCGCAATGTAATATCCGCAAACTCCGGTGTCGGTGTCCAGTTCATTACGGTGGGAACCAGCAATCTGGTTCAGGGAAACTTCATCGGTACCGATGTCACCGGGTCAAATGATTTGGGCAACGGAAGCAGCGGAGTCGCAGTAAATGAATCGAATGATTGTACTGTTGGAGGAACGGTTCCTGGTGCCGGCAATGTAATCTCAGGGAACGGCACAAACGGGGTACGCATCAATGCGCCTACCGCGACAGGAAACCGGGTGCAGGGTAACAAAATCGGCACCAGGGCAGATGGTGTAACAGTGCTTGCAAACGGTTCGGACGGTATATTCGTACTCAACTCTGCCAGTAACAACACTATCGGAGGTGCTGCAGGGGAAGGCAACGTAATCGCCTTCAATCTGGGAGCGGGAGTCCTGGTCGATTCGGGCACCGGCAATTTCATCCAGGCGAATTCGTTTTTTTCAAATGGTGGTTTGGGAATCGATCTTGCACCGTCCGGTGTGACTCCCAACGATGCCGGCGATGGCGATTCGGGTCCGAACGGGTTACAGAATTTTCCGGTACTGACAACTGCAAACGGGGCAGTTGGGGGCGGGTCGAACGTTCAGGGCACTCTCAACAGTAGTGCAAATTCAACCTTCACGTTGAGTTTTTACTCGAGTTCATCCTGCGATCCGTCGGGTAACGGCGAGGGTCAAACATTTTTAGGTTCAGGGAACGTCACTACGGATGGTTCTGGCAACGTGACGTTCAATCTGACGATAGCGGGTCACGCGGATTCCGGTGAATCAATAACCGCAACGGCGACGAGCGCCGCTGGCAGCACGTCAGAGTTCTCCGGTTGTATAACATTCGGTGCGTCGGATCTAAGCGTGAGCCTGGCCGCCTCTTCCGGAACCGTCGTTGTCGGGAGTAATGTCACTTACACAATTACGCTCACCAACAATGGACCTGACGATGCGGTCTCGGTAACATTGACCGACAACCTTCCAGCCGCTCTCACTTTCGTTTCCTGCTCGTCTGGCGGTGGAGTTTGCGCAGGTACCGCGAACAATCGCGTGGTTACGTTCGCTGTGTTAGCGGCTGGCTCTTCGGCGGTCACAACGATCGTTGCCTCAGTGAATTGCAATGTTCCGGATGGCCAGACTGTTACGAACCTGGCGTCCGTTACTTCGGTTATGCGAGATCCAGTGGCCGGCAATAATTCTGCCGGCGTGGACTTCACTGCCTCAAATCCGCCTCGCATGATTTCGCCGACCAGCCAATCCTTTTTGGCAGATGGTGGATCCGGTATCGTGAACGTCACCGCACCGGCCGGCTGCGGTTGGCAGGCTGTAAGCAATGATTCGTGGATCACGATCACGGGCGGCTCGAATGGAACGGGCAATGGCATTGTGGTTTACGGTGTAGCGATCAACAACACCGGCTCGCCCCGAATGGGAACATTGAGTATCGCCGGCCTGACTTTCACGGTAAATCAGAGCAACGTGTTTTGTCAGTATTCAATTCAACCCACATCAAATTCATTCGGTGCTGCAGGTGGGAATGGAACCGTAGCAGTGACCGCACAGTCCGTTTGCGGATGGAGGGCTGTAAGTAATGACGACTGGTTGACGGTTGTAGGCGAGACGTCAAGCGGCATCGGCAATGGGCATTTCGATTATATAGTTGACGCGAATTCGTCGGCCACTCCACGCACGGGAACGATAAGCCTTGCAACGCTGACCTTCACCGTTATGCAAGACGGCGTGGGGAACTGCCAGTTTGTAATTGAGCCCACTGGAAAGCTCTTTACGCAGTTTGGCAGCGAGTCAAGTTTTGCGATGACGACGAGTGCATCCTGCCCATGGAACACAAATACGAATGACTCATGGATAATGATTACTTCTGCAGAATCTTCAACCGGCCCAGGAACGGTTACCTATGCCGTGCGGGACAATTTGACTGGCATTCCGCGCCAAGGGACGATAATGGCTGGAGGTCAGTCTTTTACTGTCGTCCAGGATGGAGGGACGCTGAGTGATTGTGTCTATGTGCTCACACCCACGTCAGCCGTTTTCAACGCAGCTGGCGGAGACGGCAGCATACAAGTGAATACTGAAGGAAGATGTGCCTGGGACGCGATCGTTAACGTCAACTGGATGACCTTTACATCTCAGATAGTCGGAATTGGCACGAGAACCGTTACCTATCATGTTAACGCCAATTCTGGGGCGGGCGGGCGCGCAGGCTTAATAACCATTGCGGGAAAGACCTTCAAAGTGAAGCAAAAGGGAACTTAATACAACCGACGGCCGCGATTTTGTGAAATCACTGTTCCTAGTTCGGCGTTCATCGGAAGTTCGTAATTATGACGAAACTAACTCGAACTTCCGCCTGAAGGCCGAACCTTTCACACAGTCTCGTCCGCGGGTATTATTTGGAGCTTTCGCGAGGGCTTGTCACGGTCTTGAATAGATCAACCTTCGCTGGCGCCCTCTTTCGGTTTTGAGGATGGCTGATAACCTTTATCAGCGGTCCAGCTTTCGACTTCCTCTCCGTCGTGTTTGATAACGATTTTGCTCGCGTTGCCGTGCGACGGCTGCCAAAGGCTATACCAGTGTCCGAGCGAGCGCTCGCGCATTCCGGGCGGAGAATGCAACCAGCTGTCATTCACATTCACAACCAGAGTCTGACCGTCGGGCTCAAAACTATCAACGCGCGCATCATACTTTAGCTGCTGTTCTATGTCTTCGCTGATTCCCGCAGGGTATTTTGGGGTGTTACCAGTTTGTGTCTGACTACCGCCGCAACCAAAAAATAAGAGTATTGCGCCCACCAAAGAAATCCACATAAGCCGGCGGCGAGGTTTCGCCAAACAAACTACATTTTCATTCTCGATCATCATCAAGCTTCGCCTTTCATGTCAGTGGGTTCAGATTCTTTGAAGATGGTCATTATCACGATTGGCGTGCGGTCCGTCAATTCTTAGAGGCGCGGGTAGTGTCCTAAAGGCGTGTTGCGATGGTTCACGTTAGGTGCCTCGCAAATCTTAACCGCGTTCTCAGGGAGATTTTTTGCTTGACTTCCCCTTTCATAGAACGCGGTTATGAAATCCGACGTAGAAAATTGACATTGTGGTTGGAGCAGCATATCGTGCGGTAAACGAGGCGTATCTTTTTTGTTAAATCGAGAATAGAGAACGGAGGGTATATGGACTACCGCAGGCATGTGAGTGTTTTGCTTGTAACGGTGATGATTAGTATCTCCACCGTGGCCCAAACTTATCAGGGCCGAATCCTGGGAACTGTCACTGATGTGAACGGTGCAGCAGTGAAAGGCGCAAAAGTAATAATCACCAATGTTGAAACCGGGGCCTCACGCACTCTTGAAACCAATGAGTCGGGCGATTACGTTGCTCCAAATCTTCCGCCCGGACTGTACAGAATCGTTGCTGAATCATCCGGCTTCAAAAAAATGGAACGTACTTCGGTCAGGTTGGAAGTAGCCAAAGATCTCCGAATAGATCTCGCCCTGACACCCGGTCAAATCTCGGAATCGGTTACGGTCACCAATGAACCTCCGGCGATCGAGACGACAACAACAACTCTCGGCGGTACTTTCTCCAACAAATCAATCAATGACCTTCCGCTGAATGGACGTGACTTTCAAAATCTGGTTGTCCTTCGTCCTGGAGTACAGCGAAGTCCCGGTGGAGGATTCCTCTCAATCAGCTCAAACGGCAATCGTCCTGAGAACAACAACTTTATTGTGGACGGCACCGACAACAACGATCCTTACTATGGAACCACGGTAATTAACGCGGAAGGAGTTCAGGGAACGCCTGGGACAATTTTGCCAATTGATGCCATTCAGGAATTCAACGCACAGGAACATCCCAATGCGGAATACGGATGGAAACCGGGCGCCATCATAAATCTTGGATTGAAGTCCGGAACTAATGAGCTCCACGGCTCGATCTACGATTTTGAGCGGAACAGCTTTTTCGACGCACGAAACTTTTTTAACACCGATGATCAGCCTCAAAGACCGTTACGCCAGCATCAATTCGGAGCCAGCATCGGAGGCCCAATCATTAAGCGCAAGACGTTTTTCTTCGGCGCTTATGAAGGTATCCGTGCATTCGTCAGCAACTCGAACCTGGTTTCAAGTCCGGCAACGGTATCACTGGGTGGCGACCCCGAAAACAGCATACCGGATGCGATCGCAGCCTTGCAGTCGAGAGGCATTCCGGTGAGCGCGCTTACAAGAAACCTTATCGGTACCGGCGCGTTTACCGGCAACGGGCCGTTCCCGGGCCTGTTCCCGGTCAATGATGGAACAAATCCCGCCGGTCCTTCGCAGGTCAGTTCCGGGTTTCCAAACATCAATCGGATGGACAACTTCATCGTCAAGATCGATCACCAGTTCAACGAACGGAATAGCGTGACGGGTCGGTACTTTTTTGGCGACAGTTTGCAGACCGAGCAGGACATAACCGTGCTCCGGCCGGAATGGCGGTCTACATCTGATCTCAACGCCCAGGTACTTGGTGTCAACTGGATCTGGACTCCCAACGTACGATGGGTGAACGAGGCAAAGTTCGGGTACAACAGATTCTGGCAAAAGATACAGACAGCAGACGCGGATAAGGATCCCGTTACAACCTATGGCATTAATGCGGGTGCGACCGATCCGGCGAACTTCGGAATGCCCACTATTGTCATATCGGGTTTTAACCAGGTAGGAGGTAACAGCGGCTGGCCTCTATTTACGATTCCGAATCAAACGTTCCAGTTCGCTGATAACGTTGCTTACACCTGGCGAAAACATAACTTTCGATTCGGTGGAGAATATCGCCATGGATCGACCGAAAACCTTCGCAATCGGCGCGGCAAGGGACGCATTCGATTTGAGGGTGATGAGGCGTTTGAGGGAAGCACGCCGCTCGAAGACTTCCTCGCAGGACTCCCGTCTCGCGGTGATATTTTCGTTGGCAGTTCTCGTCGTCACGTCACGATGAACTCATTTGGAGCGTTCATCCAGGACGACTGGCGTGTTAACCGTTCAGTGACGGTGAACTTTGGTCTACGATATGACCTCAACAGCGTGATAAAAGAAAAAGATGACCTGCTGGGGAATTTTGATCCCGCTGTTGGTCTACAGCAGGTCGGCGTGAACATCGATGCTCCGTACAAAGGAGACCACAACAACTTTGCTCCGCGAGTCGGTTTCGTGTGGGACATGGCCGGTAAGGGCAAGACGGTTGTACGGGCGGGTGCTGGAATTACATACGAAATCCCAATCCTCGCTGTTTTCCTGGGTCAAAACGGAGTCAACAATGCGACGACTCCCGGGTTGAATGTGATACCCACCGGAGCAATTGGGTCAAACATTCCGGGCACGATTGTAGGCGCCGCTACAACGCAACGAGCGGGTCTTAACTGGACTCCTGCAGGTCCGATATTCAATGTTCAGGTGAACTGCGATCCTGACCGGGGCGGAACTCCTTGTGACATACTTGGAGCACGCAGCGAGTTGAGAACGCCTTATGTGATTCAGTGGAGTTTGAACCTCCAGCAAGCGCTATGGACCAATGCGTCGGTACAGGTTGGCTACGTTGGGAATCACGGCGTCAAGCTGTATAGCATACGGGACATCAACCAAGTCGACGTTGCGGCGGATGATGGATCGGAGCAACTCGGCAGACCCTACAATTCAAAGTTTCCGTTCCTGGGTTTCATCAACTTCCTGGAGAACGGCTACGGGTCGAATTATAACGGCTTGCAGACCACTTTAACGCAGCGACTTAACCATGGATTTAGCTTTGTTTCTGGTTATACGTGGGCTCACGCGATCGATTTCGTTTCTCTCCATCGTGCGGCGCAACCCCAGGATAGCCGGCGGCCGGATCTCGAGCGCGCTTCGAGTGACCTCGATATACGACATCGATTCACCCTGGCGGTGACTTACGAGTTGCCATCGATCAAGTCGTGGGCGCAGATGCTCGAGGGTTGGCAACTCAATTCAATCGTCACTCTTCAGACCGGTACTCCGTTCAGCGGCGTCGACTTCGAGAATGACACCAGCCTCACTGGCGAATTCAGCGATCGCTGGAATGTGATCGGAAATCCGAAGTCGATACCGAACTTCTCGACTACCGGACCGGTGCCGGTTGAGCGAGTACTGGCACAGCCTGAACCCGGAAACTTTGGGAATAGCGGTCGAAACACGTTTCGCGGACCGAAGTTCAAGAATTGGGACTTCTCTTTGGTGAAGACCTGGAGAATAACCGAGCGATGGAGTGCTCAACTCCGCGCGGAGGTCTTCAACATTCTGAATCATCCAAATTTTGCCAACCCGGCGATTCTGTTCAATAATGATCTCGGGTTCTTGGACACATTTGGCCTGGTGACCGCAACGCCTGATGTAGCCGGCGCAAATCCGGTGATTGGAACAGGCGGACCCAGGAGCATTCAGTTCGGCCTGAAGATTCGATACTGAGTAACATGAAATGAGGAGCAACGCTTCTGATTGGGGGTTGCTCCTCCTTTTCTCGAAGGCACCATCAACCTAGATCACCTCCGACACTTCGTTCCGAATCTCCGAAGGCCAGACCAGACGCATTCCTGCCAGTTTGACAGGGCTTCAATGCCGTAGCAGTATGACTTTCGCAAGCCGTCAAAATTACCGTCCCTGGAGTCAAGTCATGATTACCCGATTCAACAAGGTACTCACACTACTTCTCTTCGCTGCCGAAGCACTCAGCTTTCCACAAACGAACGCTTTGAGTCAGACAGTTTCAGGAACACAGCCTGCACAACAAGAGAGGCCAATAAAGTTGGGAACGAGTGAAGTGGTTGTTGATGCAGTGGTGGTTGACAAGCGGAATCGGGTTGTAACCGATCTCACAGCGTCCGACTTCGAAGTCTATGAAGACGGAGTAAAGCAACGCATCGCTTCGTTTCGATTTGAGTCGACCGGCGCCGGTACTCAGCAAGTTCCAAAGACTGCCGAGGAAAAAGGTACTGCGGTCGCTCCGCGGACGGGTAATCTGGTTTCGCTGGTTTTCGATGCCCAGGCTGCACGAGATGGAGCGTTGATGGCTAGAAAGGCGGCACTTGACTACATCGACTCTGGAATGGGACCGAACGATCTTGTAGGAGTGTTCGGCATCGATCTTGGTTTGATGGTGCTCGCGCCGTTTACACAGGATAAAGCAGCGCTGAAAAAAGCGGTTGAGACTTTCACATCGCGTGACGCAAAAAGGTACGGCTTCTTGGCGCAGGAAGTAAGGTCCGAGCTCGAAAAACTAATGATAGCCGGTAATGACGCTGACCGAATGTCAGTCGTAGATACGTGGGTAGAAGCCGATTACACGACTCCTGCGCCGGGGTCTGGCAGCGAGGAGGGACGCACCGCCGAATCTCCTTCTCCTTCGATGTTTACACTGATCCGTAATCAGCTGAACATCACGATGCTGCGCACTCTCAAAATCTTTGAACGCTTTGAACGAGAATGGCAGGGGCGAAACATAGTAACTGCGCTGTTATCAGTCATTACGGCGCAGCAGTCAATTACCGGGCGCAAGGTAATGCTGCTGTTCTCTGAGGGTTTTCCGATTACCTCTGCGGTCACCGATCAGTTCCGCTCAGTGATAAGCGCCGCTAACAACGCCGGCATGACTATCTACACCATAGATGTGGGCGGGCTTCGATTAATAAATCCCGATGAGTCAGCCCAGATCGAGAAAGAGGCTGCGTCCAAATCCACTCTTCGCAATCCAAATCCGGAGCTGGTTGTGGGTGGGCAATCGGCTCTTGGGCGGATGGAAGACGCTATGAGGCTCAATGTCGTCAATAATCTCGATGAGCTCTCTGGGGATACTGGCGGATACACCATAAAGAACACTAACGATCTTGGGGAAGGCTTGCGGCGGATCACTGAGGAACTGAGTTCGCACTATGTATTGACCTATTCGCCAACCAACGAGAACTTCGATGGCAAATACCGAAACGTAATTGTGAAGCTTACACGCCCTGGAGATTTCAAAATTCGAGCGCGTAGGGGTTATTATGCTTTCCACGCTCTTGATAACTCTCCGGTGCTCGCGCACGAACTACCGCTGCTTGAACAGAGCAATCAAAGAAGCCTTCCGACAGAATTTCCTCTCTATTTGAAAGCGATGCATTTCAGAGGTCTGAACGGCGCCCAGGCAGTGCCGATTTATGTGGAACTGCCCATTTCAGCCCTGAAATTCAATACCGACGAGAAGACCAAGACGTTTAATTCAAGGTACGCGATTTTAGTTCTGGTTAAGGATGAGAAGCAGCAGGTTGTTCGAAAACTCGGTCAGGAGTTTGTATTAAGAGGCCCTCTTTCGCAGGCTGCGTCAGTGCGAGAGCAACCTCATCTCTTTTCGCGGATAATTCTGTTACGCTCGGGGCACTACGTTATTGAGGGAATAGCGCGCGACTCGACGACGGGAAAGATGTCGGGGCTTCGCGTTCCGCTGGATGTTCCAGAGGCTGCTGAAGATAAGTTGAGGGTATCAAGCGTTGTGCTGAGTCGAGGAGTAAATCCGCTAAACGATGAGCAAAAGAAGGATACTCGTCACCCACTGTATTTCGAAGGACAAGCCTATTTTGTGCCGAACACGCGTGCGGTTTTCCGCAAGTCTCTTGAAAAGAACCTTCTGGTCCACTTCAGCGCATATCGGGCCAAGGGTTCGACGGGTCCTGTTGCGACCACCATCGAGTTCATCCAGGGTTCACGAACACTATCGAAAGCATCTGGTCAACTGCCGCCTGCAGATGCGAGTGGACGAATCGTTTATCTCACTTCGTTTCCACTGGAAAACTTTGGGCCTGGCCCATACGAGATTCGCGTTACCGCCAACGACGGCGTGACTCAATCGACTTCTTCCGCTAGTTTCGTTGTGGAACCCTGATGCAAAAGGGCGCCTCACGAGAGGCGCCCTTTGTTTAGTTCCGCTATGTGAGCAGCGAAATTAGAATTGATAGTTAAGGATGAACTGCATCACCCTCGGGCTGGTCAGCGACGACGAGTACTTTCCGAAGTTCCCGGCATTCCCCAGATCGAGCGTAAGGGAGTTCACATCGAAACGAACCGTGTTCGTCACATTGAACGTTTCCCAGCGGAACGTAAGTTTGTGATTCTCCCATGGCATTCTCCAGCTCTTGCCAAGGCCCGAATCGATTGAGAAATATCCGTCGCCGCGCAAGTCATTTCGAACTCCCGAGTCGCCAACGACCGTGTTTTTGTAGCCCTTGATGGCTTGGGCGGGATCAGGAAATAGATTCGGACCACGTTTGCCCGTGATGGGCACTGCATTCTTGGTCGTCTTTGTTTCTGGAGTCGGTCCATTTCGCGACGCCCTGCCGGTGAGGTTCCAGTTTGTCGGCCAGAATCTTCCGTTGCCTACACTTACCGCGAACCCCGAAGTCCACCGGACGATTCCTGATAGCTGCCAACCGCCGATAAACCCGTCGATCCATTTATTCACATGACCACCAAAAGCTTTCCCCCGTCCAAAAGGAAGTTCCGCGATCCAGTTGCTGTTGACTTGATGTCTTAGATCGAAGTCAGATGTGGATTGTCTCTGGCTCGGAATCCAGGAGTTTTCGACGAATCCACCACCAAACGAACCGGAACGTTCGGTTCCAGAACCCCAATCAATCGACTTTGAAAGCGTGTAGTTGAAATCAAACTGTACGCCTTGAGACAGCCGCTTCCGGAGCAATAGCTGGAAGCTGTGATAATGCATCGGCTGAATCGATCGCCAGGCAGCCAGCGCCGAGAACTGATCGTTGAAGAACGCAAACGGACCGAACTTGCTGCAAGCCGGGGTGCACCCAACATCCAGATCGAATAATGCACTGGTGTAGTCAGGCGCGTATTCCTGATTGTAAAGGAAATACGCGACTTGGGTGGCCGAAAGCTTTGTTGATCCAGCGAGCCCAGGGTTCAACGAGAACACATCGCCGTAGATGTTGTTCAGCTGTGTAGCTGTAACAGACGTCGCCGGAAACATGTTTTCGAAATACGCGATATTGGGGACGCTGCCAATGGGGGTACCGGCGAGCTTCAGCAGCTGCTGCGCAGCGGAAAAGTAGCTCGAATTGGAGCCTTTGTCGACTAAATTGACAGGCATTGACAGATCGGCTTGGATCAACACGTTGCGGGCCTCTCGCCCAACATAGGCCAACTCCAGCGTGAAGTTCTTTGGAAACTCGCGTTGCACCGAGAAGTTGAAGCCGATTGAGTACGGGGTCTTAATGTTATCGTCCATTCCGAAAGTGATAGCGAAGCTACCTTTTTGACCCGCACCAGGAAACTTGGTTGGGAACCCTACGGCAGGAGGCGGTGGTAGCAACGCCACTGGTAGATTGTTGACCCCTGTGTATCTCGGAGCTGTAAGGGGGCTCAATGAACTCGAAGGATTCGTCAATGCAGTTGACAAGCCAAACGAGCCGGCGGCATCGAACGTAACCGCCAAGCCACCGCCGATGCGGTCATATACCATGGCTGCACCGCCTCGAATTGCAGTCTTGCCGGGTCCTCCGGTCAGCTTACTCCAGAAACCAGTTGTAAACCCCGGCGAATAAGCAAACGATACTCTCGGCGCGAAGTTATTCTTGTCCCAATCATAAAAGCCTCGGCCATCATTCTCAGGACCCGACAGATCATAAAAGATCGGAGGAGCCTGGTTAGACGGGATGCCATTGGCCGCGTTTTCCCCGCGGAGATTGAACCAATCGCCAAGGCGAATGTTGGGAGCGACCTGGTTGCCGTGAGTTTCCCAGGGCGGTGAATACAGGCCATAGCGTAGCCCAAAGTTCAAAGTAAGATTCGACTTCAAGCGCCAGCTATCCTGGCCGTACCACTCATATTCATCAGCACCAAATGACCTTTGGACGGCTGCACCAACTGGCAAGGCAGTCCCGGTTCGGTCAAAGTTGTAACGAGCATTGCCCTGGGAAATTATGCCAAGCAGCGCCATCATCGCGTCGCTAAAGGCTACGCCGGTGGTCGTGTCGATGTCCGCAGGACGGAGGTTACGTCCGGTTCCCAAAAGCCACGATGCATTTGTGCTGGCCGATGGGAAAGAATTCGTGAAGTTGAAGCGGTTGTTTCTGATGAACCTGATATTCGTTCCAAATCCAAGCGAGTGCTCGCCTTTCACCCAGGCAACATCATCAACAAAGTTATGCACTGGAGTGATTCTGCCATTGCTTCTGGTTAGAGCGTGAATATCGGTTAGGTTTCGGAAACTGACCGCGGCCAGGGTCGACGCGCCAGCCTGCTCGAGACCTTGCCTCGTGTATCCGTAGCGGAAAATATTCGTAAGAGTCGGACTCAGCGAGTAGTTATCGCCAATTGCAAAACCCTTACTGTTGTTTAGGTTTGTAAAGGTCGGAGGCTCGCCGGGAAATTGCTGCGCATCCGTACTCTTGTCGTTCTGCAGATTGCCACGCCAGAACACGTTGTGTTTGTCCGAAAGATTGTAGTCAAGGCGCCCGAAGTACGTATTGAACCTCACAGAGATAGGCGAGGTGAATCGGAATCCCAGGAAGTTGATTCCATCACCGAGCGTATTATCGTTCGGCAGCGGGTACTGTTTGAATACTTCAAGCACCGAAGGATTCGGGCCGATATGTGCTGGGTCCAGATTCGCCACGCCAGCTTGATTGAGGGTAACGATCTGGCCGGTCTTGTTCTTGTACTGAATTATTCCTTGTCGCAGCAGGGCTGACGGCACTGTACGTGCGACGTTTACCTCGCTCGCGTCCCGACGTCCTTCATAATTCAGGAAGAAGAACAATTTATCCTTTAGAATTGGACCTCCAAAGGAAGCACCGAATACATTGCGAATCAATTTCGCGCGAGGAACTTTCGGATCACCGACTTTCTTCTCTCCTGAAAGCACCAGCGGATCAAGAGGCCCGAAGCTTCCCGCGGCATTGTTAAAGAAATCATTTGCGGTAGTGATGGTGTTTCTATGAGATTCGAAAAAGGAACCGTGAAACGAATTGGTACCACCCTTTGTGGCCAGTGATACTTGCGCCCCCGACGATCGGCCCTGGTCCGCATTTGGAGTGGTGGTCGTTACGCGAAACTCCTGGACCGATTCGGTGGTGATTCTCAGAACGCTATTGAACGCGAACCCAGTCTGTTGATCGTTCACGTCGACGCCGTCCAGCGTAACATTCGCCTGGTCACTCTTGCCGCCATTTACCGATCCGTTGCGGGAATCGGTAGAGTCGCCAAGATAAACGACCCCTGGCTGTAAGCTCAGCAGCGATACAACGCTGCGGCCTTCGAGAGGCAGATTGGTGATCTGGTTGGCCGTAAACGCATTGCCAATAGTCGCATCTTGAGTATTGATCTTTGCTTCGCCGCCAGTCACCTGTACTGTCTCGTTGACAGAGCCAACCTCGAGCTGAATATCGAGAGTTGTCGGTGTTCGTATCAGCAGCTGGACGCTCTCCCGTACGGTGGCCTTAAATCCCTTTGCTTCCACTCTGATGGTGTAAGTTCCAGGCGGGGCTTGGCTGAAGATGTACGATCCATCATCGCCGCTCTTAGTATTTCTGCTCGCGCCGGTGGCGGAATTTGTGATTGTTACTGTAGCGCCCGAAATCACCTTTGCCTGCGGGTCTGTTATGACACCCGACAAAGTTGTGAAGTCTTGCCCGTGTACTACGATCCCGCTCAGAAGCAAAACCGTTGTGGCAAATACTGATAGTCTTCGAAGAATGCTCCTTCCAAACATTTCGCCTCCATTCCTCGCCTGACAAGGGTCAGGTGTGAGCTTTAGATATTCAATTGATTCGGGATTGAAGCCTGAAGCGGATGTTCGATGCGCCTTCGCGTCAGACCGCACCCGACGAGTGACCGGCACACATCTGAGGCTTGTGCTGGACGGGTCTTAAATGCCCGTCTAAATCACACACCTTAGCTTCTGAAAAACTTGGAGGATTAATGCGCCCGAAATACTTCGAATTTGAAAGCGTTCGCATTCTACAAATTGGAGGGATATCAGTCAATAGCAGGTAGCACGCATTGATTAGCGAGAGAACCTCTCGAGACTGCGAAGAGTCCAGTTGAGTTCCGAAAGTACCTTTGCACCCTCTTGATGCACCGTTCATCGGCCCGATGGCGCTGTCGCAGTAAAGTTCCCAAGATCAGCGAGTCCGAGCTCCGCCTCTATTTCGCTAATCTGCTTTACTGCATCTTCAAATCCGTCGGCCCCAAACTGCTCGTGCTCGATATCTTCGAACTTATCGTTCATCTCGTCGAGTTGATCTCCGGTCAGCGTCTGTTTCCACGCCGGAAAAACGACGGTATCTTCACGAGAAGCATGTGCCCTATACATCCGCACAAGCGCGTCAAGAGCTACCGCGAGCTGTTCCGCGGCCGATCCGAGTTTCACCTCTTTCGTTACGCCAAGGATATAGTCGGTAATTTCCCGACCGCGGGAGTGTTGGGCCAATAGGATATCGGGATAAGCGGCAGCCGGGCCTCCAGCCTTCTTTACCGCGGGGAAGATATATGCCTCTTCGAGTTTCCGCTCGTGGTATTCTTCACCGAACGCACGGAACAACTTAGCGGTCTTCAGAAGTGACTCAGCTGAAACTGCAGAGGGATTGGTTCGGAGCTTAGCTGCTGCTTCCGAGTAAACCAGCAGCGCCCTTCGCAAAACTCCGTGCTCGCGCATCAAATCCTCGGTTGCGGTCACCTCACCGCCTTTTTCACTAGTGCCCGGCTTTGAAGATTCCTTCGCTGAATGCTCGGTAGCTTTTTGCGCTTGCTCGCGCCTACAGCCATTGAAAATCAACAGCGCTCCACCCGCAATAGACATTTGAAGGAAGTTACGACGCGTGCCCTCCAATTTGAAGTTCATTCTTCTTTCCTCCCCTTGGGTTCCCAGCGCCCAACTGCTTCAATCGAACACCGTTGAATTACCATAGGACCCTCCTCGTAGTAACGAATTTATTCGTTCTGATCGAATAGCACTTATACGTAAGCAAACGAATAGATTCGTTACTACGTGAGGCTTACCACCAACCGGGATTGTCAAATCCATCCCAGAGCCAGGTAGCTTCACCGCAAAGGACAATGTGGATTCGAGACTGGTACGCGATGCTACTCCACAATCCGAATATGCAGCTCGCTAAGCTGCTCATCAGAAACGGGACTGGGGGAGTCAGTCATCAGATCTGCAGCGGTTGCGGTTTTGGGGAAGGCGATTACCTCGCGGATCGATTTCTCACGTGCAAGCAACATTACCAACCGGTCGAATCCAATTGCCATGCCCCCGTGTGGGGGTGTGCCGTATTCAAGCGCATCAAGTAGAAAGCCGAATTTGGTCCGCGCTTCTTCCTCGCTCAATCCGAGAATTTTGAATACTCGTCGTTGCATTTCGCGCTGGTGGATTCGGATCGACCCGCTGCTCAATTCCACTCCATTGAGTACCAGGTCATATGCTTTTGCCAGCACCGTTCCCGGATCCGATTCGAGCTTTTCAAGGTCTTCATCGCGAGGGCTGGTGAATGGATGGTGCATTGGGTAGAACCGGCTATCCTCCTCGTGATATTCGAACATCGGAAAATCGGTGACCCAGAGGAAGTTGAACTTATTCTGGTCGATCAATTCTTCACGTTCGGCAATTTCCAATCGAAGAGCGCTCAGAGAAGCAGCAACTACCGAAGCCTTCCCACCCACGATTAGTGCACAGTCGTCATTCTTGCAGCCGGCGAGCTGGGCCAACGCGGCAACCTTCGCATCTCCGAGAGACTTGGATAGCGGTGAATATATCTCGCCGTTCTCAGCTAACTTAATCCAGCCCATCCCGCCCGCTCCGAAACGGCGTGTAATCTCAGTAAACTCGTCAAGATTCTTTCGAGAATATTTTGCGCCGCCGGTAATATTGATAGCTTTGACTTGTCCGCCCGCTTCCAGCGCCGTCCGGTACGGCGTGAAATCAGTGCCCTCAAGGCTCTGCGATAGATCGACGAGTTCCATTCCAAACCTCGTATCCGGCTTGTCAGTGCCGAACCGATTCATTGCCTCAGCGTAGGTGAGTCGCGGAAAGGGAAGCTCAGCCTTTACTTCGGTCAACTTGGATAATTCTGCCATCAACGGTTCGACAACTTTGAAAATGTCGTCCGGACGGACGAAGCTCATCTCGATATCGATCTGGGTGAACTCAGGTTGTCGATCCGCGCGGAGGTCTTCGTCACGAAAGCAGTGAGCGAGCTGAAAGTACTTATCGAAGCCCGATATCATCAGCAATTGTTTGAAGATCTGCGGCGACTGAGGCAGAGCATAGAACCTGCCAGGTTGCAAACGGCTGGGTACGATATAATCCCGAGCTCCTTCAGGCGTTGTCTTTATGAGCATCGGTGTTTCGATCTCATAGAAGCCATGCTCATCCAGATAACGACGAACCGCGATTGCTGCCTTGTGCCGCAATCCGATGTTGTACTGCATCTTCTCGCGACGCAGGTCGAGGTACCGGTAATTGAGACGCACCTCTTCACTGGCTTTATTCGAATCGATCTCGAAGGGCGGTGTTTTGGCGTCGTTAAGGATAAAGAGCTCCATTGCCTTCACCTCAATCCGGCCTGACTTGAGATTCGGGTTGGCCTTGTCCTTATCGCGCATCAGAACTTTGCCGATGATCGCCACAACGTTCTCGTTTCGCAATTCTTTGGCGCGACGATGTGCGTCGGCATTTTTCTCTTCATCGAAGACGACCTGCACGATGCCTTCGCGGTCGCGGAGGTCGATAAAGGTAAGAGGTCCAAAATCGCGGCGCTTGTGCACCCAGCCCGTGAGCCGCACGACCTCGCCGGCGTGTTCAGGCCGCAGCTCGCCGGAATAGTGAGTACGCTTCAGATTCCCCAAACTGTCGAGTGTAGGCATAACTGTTTAATTCGAGATCAAATTCAGGCAGTTAACGCAGCAATCAGGTCTTGTTCGCTTAAGTTTCGCTGTTCGCCGCTGGCCATGTCACGCAGGACGTAGCTCCCACTGTCGATTTCGTTGTCTCCGACTATCAGAGCATACCGGGCGCCAATGCTGTTGGCTATGGCAAGAGACTTTTTCAACTTGCGCCCTTCGAGGTCGACCACCGCGCTTATTCCAGCTTCTCGCAATCTGCTTGCTAACGCAAATGAATGCAGGCGGGCTCGCTCTCCAATGTAGGAGATGAACAGCGAGGGCGTCTCTCGAAGGCTAGCGACGGCGCTTTCCGGCAAGCTCATTATCATGCGCTCAATGCCAAACGCGAATCCGAATCCTTTTGCAGGAGGTCCGCCGAGCATCTCAGAAAGGCCATCATACCGGCCGCCGCCCACAATCGTGTTCTGCGCACCAAGCTGGTCGCCCACAATCTCAAACGCGGTGCGCATGTAGTAGTCCAGCCCACGTACCAGTCGCTTATCAACAATGAACTTTATGCCCCGCGAATCGAGCAATGCAGTGAATGTCTCGAAGTGAGTACGGCACGCATCACATAACGAGTCGGTGATCGCGGGCAACTTGGCGAGATAGGGCTGGCATGATTCCACCTTGCAATCGAGCAGTCTTAACGGATTGGATTCGTAGCGCTGTTTGCAACTGCCGCAAAGATTTGGCAACTGCTCTTTGATGGCATCGCGCAATCGTTGAATGTAGGCCGGTCGGCAGTTTTCATCGCCAATAGAGTTAACTCGTAATTCGGTACCGGTAATCCCCAGCTGTTTGAGATACCAGTCGAGCATCTCAATTACTTCTGCCTCTATTGCCGGATCGTCGCTCTGTCCGAGCACCTCAACACCGATCTGCCCGAACTGTCGATAACGTCCCTTCTGAGGGCGCTCGCGGCGAAACTGCGGACCGATGTAGAACAGCTTCACCAGACCGGGCTGGTTGAACATACCGTGTTCAATGTAGGCTCGCACGGTTGATGCCGTTGCTTCCGGTCTCAGCGACACACGCTCGCCATCGCGGTCCTCGAACGTATACATTTCCTTGTTGACATCGGTTTCAGTACCAACACCACGCTCGAACAGTTCTGTTTTCTCGATAATCGGAGTTCGGATCTCTTCGAAGCCGTAGCGGCGGAATGCCTCCCGAGCAGCAGACTCGATCAGATTCCAGGCCTCAATACGAGCATCGACCTTCTGGGCAAATCGCCCGGGGATAATGTCCTGTGTTCCACGTACTCTGGAGATCATGTCGGATTCTAAATCTGGATGGTGGATGACCGGTTGAGAAGTGCCTCGTGTGTCACTACTTCCTCAAATACAGAATTCAAAATTCAGATTCAAATTCAAAGTCAACCAGCGTGTCCTGAGCAATTGCGGGCTCTTTTACTCGCGCAAATGCTAGCTCTTATATTCGAGCAAGTACTGGTTCTTGTACTCGACGTAATGCTGCCAATGCTCATTTATGCGAGCCACCTCCTGGTCGGTCACTTGTCTGCGCACTTTCGCCGGCGCGCCCATCACCATCGAACGCGGTGGTATTTTCGTACCAGGAGTAACCAGGGAGCCCGCTGCAATGAACGATTCTTCACCGATTGTCACATCATCCAGAACAATCGCGCCGATTCCGATCAAACAGCGATCCATTACGGTGCATCCGTGCACCACCGCGGAATGACCGACAGTGACATAGTTCCCGATGATTGTCGCAAACTGCTCCTGAGTGACGTGAATTACAGTGTTATCCTGAATATTACTCTTTTCGCCGATGCGGATGTGGTAGCAGTCTCCACGCAGCACGCAATTGAACCAGACGCTCGAGTCTACGCCGATGTGCACGTCGCCTATTATCTGAGCGCTCGGAGCCACAAAAGCACTATCTGCGATTTTTGGACTTGTACCTTTATATGCAGTGATCATGGATGCTCTGATTTCAAATGCGCTGCATTATCAACTATCCTCATTTCCCACTGTCGCACGGAAGGTCACGGTGACCGGCCGTCTAAGACAAGAAAGAGGTCATCAGCAGAAAGAAGTCACGTTAGCATAGCCATTTGAACGGCCGCAAGTTGACACCCCATTGGCGCTGCCTTAGCATCAGCCTGATGCTTGCAGCCGCACAACGAGCTGGGAATCCTTTGAGAATCTTACCAATCCTGCTCTTATCAAGCTCATTTGCGACACTCATTGCTTTCGTTGGTTGCGGAAGGCCGTTCAATGTCAAAACGCAGCCGAGCCTGCCTCCAGCCAGGTACGCGGAAACAACTACGGTAGATAGCATCAGCATCGGGGCTCAAGCGATAACCGACGAGGACCTTTTGTATGATACGTTCGACGCAAATTTGATTGCGGCCGGGTTGTTGCCCGTTCGTGTGATGATTACGAACACGGGTCCAGAACTGGTCGATATCAGCGAGACCCGTTTCGAAGTGGAAGCGGGCTCGCAACGCTATAACGCTGTCGATGCGCGCAAAGCCTTCAAGCGTCTCGTGTCGTATTACGAAGTTACGGCCTACAATAAATCAGGTTACAAAGATTCGCTGGAGGCTTTTACCGCTTACGCCTTTGATCTTAAAACACCATTGAATGGTAACCAATCGCGTCAGGGGCTGGTCTTCATTATGATGCCCGAAGACGCGGCTCGACAGACTGGTCTTACAATGGTTATTTCGAAGTTGGGAACGAATCACTCTAAGAAAGCTGTCGAGTTACACTTAAACTGAAAAGATCGCAAGGATGTCAAAAGAATCGGAAACTATGCGGCAGTCAAACAGTAGTTCTACAAAATTACTCTCAGTGATGTTCGTGATTCTTTTTGTTGGGCTTGGGATCGCATTCGGCCAGCAACAGGATTCTCAACCGAAACCATCTGATGAGTTTCAAAAGGCTTTCGACAATGCAACGCTGCTCTTGCGCGCGGGTCAAATCGATGAGGCGATAAATGAATTCAGGCGCGCTGCAAAGCTTCGCGATGACAAGTGCGCAGAATGCTTCCAACGTATCGGGCAAATCCTCCTGCAACGACGCCGGCTAAAAGAGGCTGCGACTGCCTTTCAACAGGCCGCCGATCTCAAACCGGCTAATGAAGCCGAGATGTACAATGTTCTCGGCGTTGCTCTGTACCTGCAAAATGAAAAGGAGTCGTATGAACAGGCGGTAGTTGCCCTTCAGAAAGCGATCGAGCTAAGCAATGGGAAAGTCGTTAAAGCTTACTATAATCTTGGCTTCGCACTCATTAAAGCCGGCAAAGAACAAGAAGGCATTTCGGTACTAAAGAAATTCATCGAGCTGGATCCGGAGGCACAGGAAGCTAGCCAGGCTCGCGCGGTCATCGGCAACTTGAAGATGGTAGACGCGCGAGTTGCGCCAGCGTTTGTTGTCAAATCCAGCACTGGCGACGAATTGTCTCTCGAAAAGTTACGCGGAAAAGTCGTGTTGTTGGATTTCTGGGCGAGCTGGTGCGTACCCTGCCGGATCGATATGCCGGAAGTACGAAAGATCTGGAAGAAGTACTCCGGCGACCGTTTCACGATCGTAGGCATCAACCTCGATTCGAACCGGCCGGCGTTCGACGCATATATCAAAGCCGAATCCGTCACGTGGCCACAATATTATGATGGTCAGGGCTGGGGAAACGCGATTTCAAGGAAATATGGAGTGTATGCGATACCACACACCGTGCTGATCGACCAGGAAGGTGTGATTCGAGCAACTGGACTCCGAGGACAGGAGCTTGATGAAAAGATTGGCGAGTTATTAGAGTCTTTTAAAGGCGGTTCGAAGAGCTCGTCCAGCAAGTAATCGTAACTTATTATTTCTTACGGCGCTTTCTTTGCCGCTGGTTTTGTTTCCTTCGTTAAAGGAACGTAGCTGAATCGGTAATCAACCGTCGCCTGACATTTCGTTAATTCGATTACTTTTCTCGACGCTTCACCTTCAAATCTCAGCGCCGTTCGAGCGCCCGGTTCCCACGCCACCGGTTTGCGATCCGCTTCAGGTTCTTTGGTGGCCGGATACTCGCGGCCAACGAGCCAATACTTTCCAGGGGCTAAGTTTTTCAGGGAAAAGCTGCCGTCCTCTGACACCGGTTCTTCGAAGTACCTTAAGACATCGTCTAATGCTTCGGGTTCCGCTGGTATCAAATGTACCCTCATCTTTGTTGTAGGCGGCTTGTTATCGGGCTGCACCGCTAATTTTCCCGACAGAGAGGCGGCGCCTTCGGCGATCGTTACAACAACGCCCTTGACCTTATCCCCGGATTTGAGCCTTACACCGCTCTTTGCGATATCGATAGGTTTGGCATTCGAATCCATTTGAGGCAGTAATATCGTTTTTGCATACAAGTGTTCCGCTGGAAGCTGAAGCTCAAGACGGTGTAACCCGGGTCGAAGGAGGGTAACGGAAAACTCGCCCTTATCATTCGGAGTAGTGTCCTTGAAGGCTCCCAAAGTTCCAAGCATCGCGTCGACCGAGACCCCCTTCCGTTCATCTCGGGCGCTGAGCACTGTTCCTTCAAGCGGTACAGCACGAATGTCCTTACAAGATGATCTTTGATTCATATCAAGGGGTTCCAGCACTGTACGTCCTGAAATCGCTGCCAGGGGTTCAACGACGAGGTTAATCCCTGTCACGTCAGCTCCCCGAACGTTCACTTTGAGAGGCTCAGAAACTGATGCGTTTACGGTATCTCCTCCACCGGCCATAGGCGCATTTCCGGGACTGGCTACTGCAGTAATGAGATATTCACCATCAAGCACCGAATCGAAGCCAAAGTGATCTTTACCGGCCATCACGATCGATGTGTCTTCGACGACGCCACTAGCACGTGATAAGAAAACTAAAGTGAATTGAGGGGCGGGGCCCCCCGACACCGATATAGTACCGCCTATCGAGTGGCCGTGATTCTCGCGATAGCGGATATCAATGTTTGTAGCTTCTGCGCCGGTGGCGATCGAGACTTCAGCGGCGGTTTCGATCGTACTCGATGGATAATAAGTCGGTGCGTCAGTGTCGTATGGACTTGCCTCGCCTAGTGAAAATCCGGCACCGCCGCGTCCACCCGCCGCAACCTGGTAGTAGCCTGGCGCGAGTCCGTAGATCCGGTAGATTCCCCGATCATCCGACTTGTAAGGCCCAAGCATCGAGGCAAGGCTGTCTGAGATTTGCGCGCCAGCGCCGCCACGAATGCGCGAGGCTGACTCATCGGGCTCGCGAGTCTTTATGGCTCGGATTAGCGCACCCACGACAGGTTCTCCTGAAGAGTTGGTCACCTTACCTGTGATGACCCCGCCTTTGATCAGCTTCAACGTTGCGACATCGCCTGGTCGATAAAACAATTTTGAATCCGTTTCGGACAAGACATAACCCGGAGAGCTCGCCGATATCGTGTATGCTCCCGGTTGAAGGCTGGTAAGCTCAAAGTTGCCATCGGTATCAGAACTTACCGGGCGATACAAAGACGCGACGATAGTCCGGGGGTTGCCGATGTTTACAGGGAAAATCATTATTGTGGTATCTGGAACCGGCCTTCCGCCTTCAGTGATTACCTTTCCTCTGATTTTCGAGCGAGACCGTGACTCATTGTCATTGGTCGTTTGTTGCTTGCTGCTGCCGGTATCGCCCGACTTCCCTGTCTGAGCAAAGCTTGCCATCACACATAGCGAAAGAACAGTTATGGCGGATATGAGAGTCTTCATAACGTGCTATTTGTCCGCGGTCTTGCTGAGATCCAGAATGAGCTCAATCTCGGCGGGACGTTCAGTGGTTACTGTTACTGTTTGCTTTGTGGAGCGTATGCGCGGTCTTTGTTCATTAGGGATTACCGTGAACGCTTCAACATCGTAGGTGCCCGGTGTCAACTTCTCGATTGCGAAAGAGCCGTTTCCGCTAACGTCAGTAAGACGACGGCCTAGAAAATCAGTTGGGTTGACAGAATCTGGACTTGAACTAGGGCGAGCAGTGACCCTGATCGTGGCGTCTTGTTGAAGTGCACCTCCCTGAATAGTCACATGCCCGCGAATAACACATGTGGACGGAGCAAGAATCACGCGTATGCCTGTGATTTCTTCGTCGGCATGAATTTCGAAGTCCTTTACCTCAAGCCCGTTTCGTTCGAGCCTGAGGAGTCCGAGCCCGCGAGCACTCATCACGACCGGGCGAATTGTTGTCTTACCCGGTTTCAATCCACCTAAGCGAAAACTGCCATCGCCACTCACTGTGCAGTTGCTGCCCGAATAGCTCCTTTCAGGATCAATAACCATAGCCATCAGCATGATCCGGCCGAAACGCTCCAAACTGTCTTGCGGATCGGTGCTTTCAACTGAGACCACGCCTATGATAGAGGCGCCGCGATGTACTTTAATGTCGAGCTTATTGAGGTTTGAAGACTTCACTTCGAAGTTGACCGGATCGGCATAAAACTGGCTGTCACCACCCCCTGAAAATGCGCCGATGGATTGGGCTTCAAGTTTGTAGTTTCCCGGAGATACGGCACTAAAGCTGTACTCGCCTTTGTCGTTTGTGACTGTAAAGCCACCGGGAGCACCAAGTGATTCAACGACCTGGGTGTCTCCTACATGTACGTCCAGACCAGTGTCCGATGACTTTAGTGCCTTTGAATAGCCTACCATTGCATTAGGTATTGGAATGCCTTTTTCGGCATCAACGACGCGTCCGGAAACAAGAAACCCTTTATCAGTGTTGCTGAACTGTATGTCGATGCCGGTAGCCTCAGATCCCGCTGTCACCTGAACGGGCGTCGCTTTTGACTCAGTAGTAACTCCCGGGTAATAAGTTTGAACCCGACTTGGACGCCGAGAGAAAAACGCATTCACAAAATCTGAGTCTTTTCCGCTGCTTACGATGTAGCGACCCGGTCGCAGCCCAAAGATGCGATAAATACCTCTATCGTCGGTCGCATACATCCGATCACCCATCGTTGCCGCCGCGGCTTCAACACCGCTCGGCGCATCCTTTTCATCGAGCGATTTGATGGAGACTCGTTGCCCTATCACCGGATTTCCATCGCTATCGGTAATCCTCCCGGTAATGACACCCCCGAGCGAGAGCGAAAAATCTATGCCTTCGACTGTTGAACCTTCGCCTACAGTGACTTCAATCGGCGAGTTGCCGCCGGTACTAATAAGAGGCGCGGCGGATGGCTTAACAAAATATTTAATGGGTGCCAGACCCTCTAGTCGATAAACGCCCGTTGCATCCGTGGTCGCTTTCATAGATACAGATTGATTTGATAACTGCAGAGTAGCATTTGAAGAGTCCGGGAACGGAGTCGCGATTACAGTGATTCCTGAAGCAGGCTTGCCGTCGCGCTTTACAGAGCCAGTAATCGCACCGGATTCCTTCTGAGTCTGTGTCTGCGCGCGTTGCTCGGCGGAGGTCGGCAGATAAATAAGAAACGCGATGCTCAATGCCGCAATTGTGCGCATTGTAACTCTCCATTGAGGGCTTGAAGATCGTAACAAAAATCGCATTGTCTGGATTTCCTGTGTAGCATATCGCATTTGCAATTCTGATTCTACAGCGCTTGAGCATTAATTTTTGACAGCGCCGCCTTACGCATACACTCGATTGGAGCCTTCTGACCTGTCCATAGCTCGAATTGAAGCGCCGCTTGTGCAACGAGCATATCGAGACCGCTTAGCGTTTGGCATCCAGCTTCTAGGGCGTCAATCATCAGTTTTGTCTGACGCGGGTTGTAAACAAGATCGTAAACAATTCCGCAATTCTTCAAGGCTTCTTTGCGTACCGGCGAAGCGTCTTCCGAGTGACCTCGTAAGCCGACTGGAGTCGTATTGATAAGAATCCGAGCTTTAGTCGGGACCAGCGATTCGATCGAAAAGACTTCGACCCCGAATGATTCCATTGTGCGTTTTGCTTTCTCAGGATTGCGGGCAAAAACCTTTACTTCCGCTCTACGTTCAAGAAGGCCGTAAACTACTGCCCGCGCCGCGCCACCCGCGCCAATGACAGAACATCTCTCACCCTCAAGCGAAGTAATTTTCTCTAATGGTTTCATCGCACCGCGCACATCGGTATTGTGACCGTACAAACGACCACTGCTCAGCACTACAGTATTAACAGCTCCGATGCGTTGCGCGGTTTTGTTCAATTCATCGAGGAGGGGAAGAGCGCTTGTTTTGTGGGGGATAGTAATGCTGAAGCCCTTAAGATTCCAATTAAGCTCGCGAGTCGACGGGCTCACGAGTCGAGCGAAGAATTCACCGATGTCGTCAACTTCGAATGGCAGATAAACAAAATCGAGCCCTAACTGGGCAAACGCTGCATTGTGCATTGCGGGCGAGGCAGAATGAGCAACCGGCCGGCCTACGATGCCGGTTATCGCGGTCCGTTGAGTTATTTGATGAACTCTATACAAACTCTTTAACTCGTCGCAGCTCGGTTGTCCCGCAGCACTCTCTTTGCCAGTAGCGAGTGTTCCATATGTAAGAAAGCTTCCGAAAGCCGGTCCTAAGATTCGGGTGATAACACCTGCTTCGCCCATAGCCATCGAGATGAAGGACCTTCCCTGCGATGCTGCGCGAGCGAGCAGAGCAAAAATCGAAAGGGAATCGGTGATGCTGGAGGCTTGGGTAACGATCTTATGAACCGCCGCCGGCAAAACCGTCAAACGATCATAAATGGGATTGAGATTACCTGGGGTTCCGGTGAAGTCGTGATACGAAACAATTAGCCGAGATGGGTCCGGCGAAAGGCGAGCTGCTTCCTGATAGTATGCGGCCTCTATGTCGCAGTAATCAGCGTAACGTCGCGCGCCTTCAATCAGCAGCCGAAGCCGAACTGAATCCTCAATGTGTTGTTGTCCGCCTTCTGATTGGGCGCGACAAGTAATTATCGCCGGTATTGATCTGTTTTCTAAAATCGGTCGCAGTCGTTCTACATCAGCGAAACTAAAGTCTCGCAGATAATCCAATCTGAGCTCAAACAGATCGGCGCAAGATTCGGCCTGGCTTATTGCTGCGCGCGCCGCCTCAACAGTTGCTTCAGTGATAACAGCGCATACTCGAGCGACGTTTTCACGCATTTATCAACTAGGTCCTGTTCGGAGTGAATAAGACCGGGACTTTACGATTAATCCCACCAACGCAGAGATTGTGCGAAAAGTCCAATACCACCCACTGCCGTGGGTGGGATTTAGGACTTTTCACACAGTCTCGCACGTTGGTGGGATTAGCACGTCCCGACGTACTAGACATCCATTATCAGTGCAAATCGAGCCTAGCATAAGGGGTAATCACTGGCCACTAATCTCCGCAGACTGTTATCATCGCGATTAAAGCAAAATCAACGGAGTAAGGTCATGTTGAAGGGTAAGAAAATTGCCGTGCTCGGAGCAGGTAAATTAGGAGAAACATTAATTAAAGGACTGCTCGAAGCCGAGGTGATCGATATTACTGATGTGTTGGTCACCGCGGGCCATCAACACCGCCTCGATCAGTTGCGCGAACGATTCAGTGTATCAGGTTCGCTGTCAAACAAGGCAGCGGCGTCAACTGCCGACATCATCATCATCGCGGTAAAACCTCAGACCGTACCGATTGTCTTATCGGAGATCGGCGATAGCCTCAAACCGACGCAGATCCTGATATCGGTTGCGGCGTCGGTAAGCACTGCCTTCATTGAAAAGCATCTGAGCGCGCCAGTCCCGGTAATTCGCGCGATGCCAAACACGCCTTGCTTGTTGAAGAGAGGAATGACTGGGATTGCGGCGGGTAAGAATGCTTCGCACGAGCACCTTGACCTTGCAAAATTCATTTTTGATTCAGTGGGCCGTTCGATCATTGCGGATGAAAAACACATGGACGCTATCACCGGTCTCTCGGCTAGCGGACCAGCTTTCATTTATATCGTAATCGAGTCTCTTGCTGAGGCTGGTGTAAAGGTGGGATTGCCTCGAGATGTCGCTACCGAGCTGGCGGCGCAGACCGTGGTCGGCGCCGGCTCGATGGTTCTGGAAACCGCTGAACATCCGGCAAAGCTGAAAGATATGGTGACCACACCGGCGGGTTGCACCATCGATGGCATCCTCGAACTCGAAGAAGGCGGCCTGCGCGTGACGTTGATCAAAGCGGTCGTTAAAGCGACCCATCGAGCAAAGGAGCTTTTGGAAACCTAGATGAGGCGAAACGTCATCGCAGGAAAGAACGCGAAATTGTCCTTAAAAACTTCCTCCACCGTGCCTCATTCGTCTCCGGAATTTACCTGGCTCGAGAGGCTTCGGCGAAGAGACACGCGAACTGTAGCTTTGATCATTTGCGCTTTAATAATGCCAGTGCTGACTTCTGACGCTGGTTCGATGTTGCAAAAGAATGAATACAAAAGCGAAATGGCTGCGGCGAAATTTCCAAGACTTGTCAGTGAATACCTTCAGGATCTTCATTCACGCCATCCAGCTCTAGCTGCGTCCAGTGGCTTTCACACCTGGGACGCGCAACTGGAGGACTACAGTCCGACTGCAATTGCCGCTGAATGCGCGGCCATCAGAGCGTTCCAGGCGCGACTCGAGAAGATCCCACCACTCGAGCTGCGATTGTCGGACACCCTGGATCATCAAATCCTGGCGTCGAATATGAACGCTCGGTTACTCGAGCTCGAGCAGATCAAAAATTATGAGCACAACCCGCAGGTCTACAACGAACCCATTGCCACTGGTCTGCTGCAATTGGCGATGTTCGAGTCGGCCCCGCCTGAAGTAAGACTCCGCCAGGTGATCGCGAAGGAGAATCTCGTACCCGGTTTGCTGGATTGGGCCCGCGCAAACATTCGTAAACCGCATGCCGTCTTTCTGAAAGTCGCAATAGAAAGCTTCAAAGGCACTCAGAGCTTTGTGCAGAACGATCTACCCAAGGCATTTGTCTCGGTTAAAGATCAGAAACTCCAATCCGAATTCAAGAAATCAACAAAGAAGGCAGCTGAATCAATTGGTAAGTACGTAAAGCATCTCCAATCAATCAAACCCGAAGCTTCAGCAACGTTCGCGATAGGCAAGCAGAATTACGAAGCCAAGCTCAAATTCGAAGAAGGGATCGATGTGCCCGTCGATACGCTGTTGAGGATCGCCGAACGGGAGCTCTACAAAACTCAAGAAGAATTCCGGCGGACCGCAGGCTTGATCGATTCGAAGCGTCCGCCAATGTCTGTCTGGGCCGATGTGCAGCGCGATCATCCTAAACCTGGGACTCTCGTCGAAGAAGCACAGAAGCAGCTCGATCGGCTGGTACGATTCATAGAAGAAAAGAAAATCGTAAAGCTTCAACCTGCGGACGCTCCGATCGTTGGCCCAACGCCGGACTTCATGCGCTGGTCCTCAGCTAGCATGTGGACGGCGGGTCCTTTTGAACGCCGAGCACTGCCCGCGCGTTACCTGATAACCGATGTTGATCCGAAGTGGACTGAAAAACAGAAGGAAGAATATCTTTCGTCAATAAATTACCCTCAGTTATGGACAACCTCGATTCACGAGGTCTATCCGGGCCATTTCGTTCAGGGTACCTATTTGAAGCAAGTCGGATCGGTGATTAGAAGAGTTTCCGCGCTCGCACCCGCAAGCTTCGTCGAAGGTTGGGCTCATTACACAGAGCAGATGATGCTTGAGCAAGGCTTTGGCGGGAACGATCCCAAGCTCAAGTTAGGACAACTTGCGGATTCTTTGATCAGGCTGTGCCGGTTCGTGGTAGGCATACGTGAGCACACTCTCGGAATGACGGTGGATCAAGGAACGCGTTTCTTTATCGATAACGCATATATGGGTGAGACGCCTGCGCGAATCGAGGCCGAGAGGGGGACTTTTGATCCAACATATCTGGTGTACTCGGTTGGAAAGCTCGCTATTTTGAAGCTGCGTGACGACTATAAACGCGAGCAAAAGGAGGAGTTTTCTCTCGAGGAGTTTCACAATCGTTTATTGTCGAATGGCAATGCGCCGCTTTGGGTACAACGGCAGATGCTCCTGCCTGGGGACAAGGGAAAGTTGATAGAGTAGTCACTGCCATGCCTGATGAAAGCGCCTCGAAGATGGTCACTGTTCCGCGCCTGGCGGGAAAATATAGAGAAGTACGGATTACGTTTCTTGGGGTACCGCTGTTGGGCAATGAGGGTCGTACGGCGCCGCGATTCCCAGATGAAAACTTTGGGATGTATGTTCTGGATGAGATATTCTCGCGCCAGAGCATTCTGTCGAAACGTAAGGGAGTTCTGAGAAAGACTCATTGCTGTCGAAAGTGTGATGCAAGTCTCATGGGCCTGAAGGCACATCGACGCCGGTTTGCTTTGACTATGACGTACAAGCAGACCGCTCCTTTCAAAGTTGAAATTGAAATGCCGGCGATGACCTGTCCGGCATGCGCTACGAATAATGCGGTGAATGACGAGGGAACCCAGCACGTTGTTGGCCTCGCGATAGCGAAAGCTTTTGAGTCATTGAAGGCAAGGAGAGTTTAGGTTAGCCTTCTTAGCGTCTTTGCTGATCTTGGCGTCTTTGCGCGAAACGTGAATCTGATTACCAGGGATTTGAAGTCACGCTTCGCGCAAAGATACAAAGGTCGATAAGGCGCAAAGGATGTTCGGCAGTCTCAGACCGGATCGAATTCGCCGCGCGTGATCATATCTTCGCTCATTCTCCGAGCGCGCCTGTATTTCTCGATTGTGAGCTGGTCAGTATCACGTGGCAGTTCTCGGAGAATGCGTTTTAGTTCCTCATCAAATAGGCCAGTCACGAATTCCGGCGTGTGGCTCACCGGATTCCCAACGGAATCGATCACCTTCACCGTATCCCGTTGAAGCATTCGCTGCGCAATCATTAACCTATAGATGCGATCTGTCGCCAGGTCTTCCATATACCCGTCGAGCAGGCTTGCGCCTTTTCCATTCAAAACTCCGTTGCGGTATCTGATAACAGTGCGAACCGCGGCGCGAGTCCCATCAAGCGTGAGATTCCCAATCATCTTTGGCGGTATTCGAAGATCCGGATATCTGTCTACGTTCTTCCTTCGCGCCGATCGTTGGTTGGGAAACGGAAACTGGTTGACTGCAATTTCGTTTTGATCGGGGTGTCCCGTCCAGGCACCATCCATCAGGCAGTCAGCTTCGTTTTTCTTATCTTCCGCGAGAACCTTAAGCGCGCGTTCGTTGAGGGCGGCGTCCACGCGGCTGGGATAAAGGGCCGTCATTCCTCCAATCGCTAATACGCCACGCTTATGGCAGATCTCCACAAGCAAATCTCGAAGATTCTGAAAGAACGGCACGTCGTGCGGGATAGTGTTGCGATCCGGCAGCACCCAATTCGGATCATTTAAATTAAAATGAATCAGGCTCGCCATGTAATCCCACCGCCCAAGGTTGAGCCCGACTACGTGATCACGCAGGTTGTAAAGAAACTCCTCGATCTGATAAGCCACCGGATGAGATTCGACCAGCGCCATACATTTAATGTGGTCGATCGATAGATTCCGTTCGAGCGCGAGTCTTTGGAACAAGTCCCGCCACCAAAGCGCCTCTTCAGCAGATTCGGATTTTGGAATGTAAAAAGAAAGCGGATGTCTTAGCCGCGAAGGACTGAACTGATAGCAGATCATCGCTACATCAAACAACGAGGCGGACATCAACTCTTCACGATCAGGAAGCACGCCCGCCTGGCTCAGATGTAACCCGCGCGGCCTGATCCAGATCACCGTGTCGCTTGGTTCAATGCGAACGTCGCGTTCGCGTTTAGCGTCGAAGTACGTAAGATCGCCCTTCAGGGCTTTGAGAATGTTGTTGATTCCGGCAATAGTATTGCGCCAGGTGTTTGCCATCGAGTCTTCGAGGTCGAGCATAACTCCTGGCGCGCCGGAATTGAGCATCTTTACTACCAGCTCTGCATCGTCTGCCGGACCGGTCATCTGATTTCTTTGATCCGCACACCACGAAGGCAGATCAATCGACCAGTTACTTGTTGTTGAAGGAGTTGGCTTCAAGTGATTGGGCATTTCGCCCGAGTGTGCAGCTGACAGAACTTCGGCTCGTTTGGCTACGAGTGCACGTTGGCGTGGAGTGAACTCACGATGGAGTCGCTGAACAAAGTTCAGGAAACCTGACGGCAATTCGTCGTTAGGGTCGAAGCCTGCGGGGGTTGTATTAATTCGTGCGTCCAAGGTAAACCTCTGAAAGACATTGTTTGGTACTCTAGCGCCCCCGGACATTCAGCTTCGCCATTATGTCAAGTTGCTGAACATCGATTCAGCAGCACTATAGAGCAAACCATTATTTCGGTCCAGCGAAGATTCGCTGCAGAACAGAATTGATCGGTGAACTGGACATGATGATTGAAGTTGGCTGCTTTTCCCACAACCATTTCGATTCTGAGTAAGGGCGGCCGGAGAGGGGCCGCCCATCTAGATGATCGTCAATCTTTCAAAATCGAAACGAAATTCCAGCAGAGAATAGGAACGGAGAAGTCGGATGGCTTGCGGGGTTTTCTGAAGATAATTGTACTGAAAGCCAACCGGCGCGGTTCAATGGTTTGAGTTTTCGTGCTGCTTAGAGACGAGCGAAGAAGCGTCGGCTTTTCCGCTCGTCCCGAATCGCCAAGTTTTCTTGGGAGCTGTTTACCTCGGATTGCTGATTCTACGATTTTGGTTTGGTTGTCTTTTTTGTGCCCGAGCCCTCGATCGTCATACGGTTCTCAACCTTCTTAACGCACTTGACCGCTTTGGCAACAAGCGACGCCGTACCTTTTTGCGTAGGCTTAACCGCCGTGCCGGTTAATGTAACGACACCAGCATTCGTCGCTACATTGACCGTCGCATCTTTGAGCGAGGGAGCCGCAGCTATTTTGGCCTTCACGTCTGCGGTGAGAGCGGCGTCGTCAACCGTGGAGCAGTCGACGGCCTCGGCTTTGGCTTTCGCCGGTTTTTCGGCCTTGTCTTGCGCCCAGAGCACGCTGGTGGCGAAGAGCAAGAGGACCAGAACCACTGGGATTCTCTTCATTACCATTCTCCTTCTTTGTAATTATGGAAGTTGAGGGTTGGATCCCAGGATATCGCAACCGGTGAATCGCGCTAATCATAAACGCAAATCGTGCACAGAGCAATACCAAAGTCGAAATATATTGGTATTGATGCAAAATATTTTTAGTGGCTATGTAATGGGTCCAAATTGGGATTGCGGATTCGAAGTGCGGATTAGATTGCAGATTCAGATTCAGATTGCAGATTTCAGATTGCAGATTCAGATTACAGATTTCAGATTGCAAATTTAGATTGCATACCTCATTTGCGAATCGGTACTGCCTTGGATTGAAAGTATTAACTTCCTGCTGAATCTGAAATGTGAATCTGAATTCTGCAATCTGCAATCTGAAATCTGCAATCTGAATCTGCAATCAGTTGAGATCTCAAAATCCCCAAAATCTACTGAATCTTACGCGAGCGCCAATCAGACAGAATCTCTCTCGCAGCATTGTGCCCGGGAGCCCCCATCACTCCTCCCCCTGGATGCGTGCCCGAGCCGCATATGTACAGCGCGTTGATAGGCGTTCGGTACTTCGCCCAACCCGCGACCGGACGCATGAAAAACAGCTGATCCAACGTCATATCTCCATGAAAAATGTTGCCGCCGGTCAACGAATACTCACGTTCCAGATCAAGCGGGGAGATCACCTGACGATGCAGGATCAGGTCGCGGATGTTTGGAGCGTATTCCGCCAGCGCATCGATGCATCGATCTGCGAACTGATCCTTGATCGCATCCCAGTCGGCGTCCTTCAACTTATAAGGAGCATATTGAGCAAAGATGCACATAATGTGCTTGCCGGCCGGAGCAATCGAATCATCATAAGCAGTTGGGATCGTTATTTCGACAAGCGGACGCTCTGAGGGCCGGCCGGCTTTTGCGGCTTCCCAGGCGCGGTCAACATACTCCATTGATGGACAAACGTGGATGGTCGCCTTGTGGTGTGGCCCCACGCCCGATCTGGGAAAAGCCGTGAACTCGGGCAATCCATCCAGGGCCAGGTTGATCTTCATCGAGCAGCCTTCCATCCGCATCCGTTCGACTTGATGCCTGAATTCAGGATCGAGTTCTGTTCGATCGATTAGCTTCAAGAAAGTAATCTTCGGGTCAGCGCTTGAGATCACAATTCGAGCATGAATTTCATTGCCATCTGTTAGCGCCACGCCGTAAGCGCGGCCGTTTCTGACGAGCACACGATCGACTGCGGCCTCGGTTCGGATTTCAACGCCGCGGGATTGCGCCGATCCGGCTATCGCCAGACTTATCCCACCCATACCGCCACGGACAAACCCCCAGAGACCGCGAACGCCAGTCGCGCCACCCATAACATGATGAAGCATTATGTATGCTGTCCCTGGTGTTGAAGGTCCGCCGTTTGTTCCGATGACCCCATCAGTCGCGAGCGTCGCCTTTATCTCTTCGGATTCGAAATGCTCATCCAGGTAAGCGCGAACGCTCTGAGTCATTATCTTGACGAGATCGACGATATCCGGATCACGAAATCTCAAGCCATCAAGACCGAACCGTCCAAGTGCGATTAAGTCACCGACCTTTCGTCGGATGATGTTAGGCGGAGTTGTGAGCAGTAGCCCTTCCACCCACTCAGCAATCCGAGCGAGCTTCTGCTCATATGCTGGATACGCCTCGGCATCGCGCTTCGAAAACTTCGCAAGTTCTTGCTGCGTCGCGTTCATGTCCTGCCAAAAGAACAAGTGACGCCCATCCGGAAACGCGGTAAAGAATGCAGGGTCTTTGGGGTACAGGTGGTATCCAAATCGTTCCAGCTCGAGCTCACGAATGATCTTCGGCTGCAGAAGACTGCATAAATAAGATAGAGTCGATACTTTGTACCCGGGCCAGACTTCTTCGGTTACTGAAGCGCCGCCTATAACCTCGCGACGTTCGAGTACAATGACTTTAAGACCGGCTCTCGCCAAATAGGCGGCCGTTATCAGTCCGTTGTGGCCGGCACCGATAATAACTGCGTCGAACTGAGTCACTATCATTTTCCTTTGTGCGCTTTAATCCAAAGTTCGTCGATCGAGCCCTCATTCAGCATCTTGGCGATGTAAACGATCTGCCCTGCATGTGTTGCGAGATGAATCGAGACGTTGAAGATCACATCGAAGATCGTAGGAACATAGTCAGGCTCGTCAGATGGCTGAACGAATCGCGAGGTGTCAAACGAGTCGAACACCTTTGCCGCCTGGGAAATGGCTTCATCAAAGGTTGCCAGTAATTGTTCTCGGGGAATCGGTCCTCGTTCTGCGAACTCCGCGGGACGGTTTCGATCGTACTCGAAGCCACCGACGCCTCGTGAAAGGTAGAAGCGCATCGATCCTGAAACATGCAGGACTAGATTTCCGACGGAGTTCGCGTGCTCGTTCGGTCGCCACCAGAGTTGCTCGTCTTTTAGAGTCTCTACAGCGGATCTGACTTGATTTGGAATTATTCGCGTGATTCGGCCGCGCAAGGCTGCCAGTACAGTGTCGTCGAGGGTCGTTTTGTTTTCCATTTGTCCTCTCACTTCTGTCAGGTGTTGATGAAATTTCCTGTTAAAGTCAAAACGTTCGATTCTAGTTGGTGAGAGCGCTGCTTTGCAACGCGTGACGTTCATGAGAAATGGGGTGGGCGATTCTCGATGAACTTGGAATCCACCAACTCAGACACGGTGTGAAAAGTTCGTAGTTCGGCCTTCAGGCGGAAATTGGTAATTTTCGCAAAAATCAAGATACGAACTTCCGCCTGAGGTGGAACTACGAACGTGTTTTTTCACACGGCCTCTGCGTTCGTGGGCTCCCAAGCCCGTTTAGATGGTCTTATCCCGCTCGCGCTAGTTTGACGATTGTCTCGATGTGGTAAGTCTGAGGGAACAGATCGACGGCGGTGACCTCGGCAATGTCATACCCCGAGCCATTCAACACTCGAAGATCTCGTGCGAGAGTCGTCGGGTCACAGGAGACGTATGTAATTCGTGAGGGTTCTGATTCGATTATGCCGGAAAGCGCTTCGCTAGCGCCGCCCCTGGGAGGATCAAGGACCATCAGATCCGTTCTCGTCCGCGACGTTTTATTGGCTCGCTTAAGCCACGAATCGACAGCGCTCTGATGAAACTCAATGTTTGTAAGGCCGTTCGCGGTGACGTTTTCGCGACCGAACTCGGCCGAAGTCTTATCCGCCTCCACGCCGATTACACGATTGAAGCGCCGAGCGAGCTGAATAGAAAACAGACCGACTCCTGCATATAAATCAATTGCAAGATTTCCCGATTCGATGCCTACGGCCGCTTCGATAAGTTCCTCGAGAAGTCCAGGGTTCGCTTGAAAGAATGTCGCTGCTCCAAACCTATAAACGGATCCGAGCACAGTTCGCTGAAGAGGGCTATTTGCAAACTCTTGCAAGGCAGGTTCAACCGCGACTCCTGACTCTCCGGCAGCGATTTCTATTTGTGATCGCGGCGATGATTGATCCCGTTTTTTATGGAGATCACCGGCGTTCAGTCTGACCGTCTGAAGCGCCTCATCGAGCTCAGGGACGAGGATAGGACAGTTTTTTATATCGCAGACCTCGACGGTAGCGGCTCGATTGAAACCAACGCGTCCGTTGAGATGGTCAATTTTGATCTGGGCCCGGCCGCGATACCTGAACTCATCCGCGTGCCGAATTTGAATCTGACCATTCCACTTCAGGCCACCGATTCTTTCGAGCGCATCACGGACGAAACCAACTTTTGCTTCCAGCTGTGCAGGATAGGTTAAGTGCTGAAGCTGACAACCGCCGCAGGAGCCGAAATACTGGCAAGGTGGCTCGCGTCGTGAATTTGATGGTTCAAGAATCGAGTCGATGACTGCTCGAGCAAAATTCTTCTTTCGTTCGGTAATGCGAACCCGCAAGCGCTCGTTAGGAGCGGCAAAAGGAACAAATATGGCAAGGCCTTCGTGGCGAGCGATAGCGTCACCGCCGTATGCCAGCCGTTCTGTTGTGATTTCGATTACGTCCCCAACCCGCAGCGGCGTGCTGTTCACTTCTTAACGATAGCAGGGGCAAGGATTTAGAGGGAAGGAGGAGTCATAGAACGCATTTAGAGATAGAACAAACTCATTCGAGGAATGCCGTTTATCTCACGTAAACGACGAGAAACAAAATTCTGAACGGTTTGTTCGTAAATTTCCTTGTCCATCTTCTTTCGGTACGAGCGAAGTTGTGATTCGGCATCTTTGCGAATGGTCTGGAGTTCATCTGGCGCCAGGGTTTCGCGCGCGGCTTCCAGAATGATGCGATCGATGCTATCGAGATCCCGCTCGAGTGCTTCGGCGTCGACCCGCGATACCCCCTCGATTTCCGACCTGATTTCCTTGAGCCGGGAAATCGCGCGAGCAATTGCTCCTTCAAGGGCAGTCTTTTTCGATTCGGCCGCGCGAGCAGCGGCAATGCCAAGACCCTCGTCGCAGCGTTGAAGAAACTCAGAGAGGACAGCCTTCGAAAGGATCTCGGTCTCGTCCGATTTTTGAGCGGCGCTATTCTCCTCGATCTGAGCCGGGGCGGCGCCGGATTCGCCGCCAACCTGAGCGAGACGATAGTCGGCAAAGGCGGATTCAACCTGCTGCTGACAATAAAAAATCGAATTAACCTTTCGATATTTTTGGCCGCGCTTATCGTAGGCGTCAAACGCCTCATTGATTGCGCGAAGGACTATATGCAAGGGTATACCGGCGTTCTTCCAGCTCTCCACCAGAGCCCAATCCATAGGTGAGATCAACAGCTGTTTGCCGCGGCGACGCACGAACTCATCCTCAACCTCGGTGAAATAATTGAAATAATTCAGCCGTTCGGGATGAGTGACAGTACTGTCACCTTTAGTGTTTTCCAATGGTGAGTCGTTAGATATGGACAATCGCTAGAGGAGACTATTTGCCAGTTCTCCGAGTATAAAGACCGCAACGGCCACCACGACCAGATCAAGCAGATAGAGTCCAATCAAGGGCCACGCTTCTTTAGTGCACTCCGCATCAAGCTTCTCGATGAATTCCTTAGGATATTCTGCCATTAGGACTCCTCCTCAACGGGATTGAATTTGCCCTACACGAGCGGCGTGAACTCGCTGATGATCGCACCTTCGACGTCCTCAAGGTGCTCGCGAACAACATCTGCTTTAGTGCCACTTAATTCGAGTCGTGAAGCTATCTCACTCGCTGCTGCGATCAATCCGCGGTGCAGTAGGTTTGCGATCCGTTCGCGCTCGGCCGCCGGTACTGCGTCCGGGTTTGCAAACGATATAGCGCTATCGAGAGCTGATGTCCCCGGTCCCTTACGTGAAACGTTGATCAATGACGCGAGACTCGGAACCGGATGAACTCGCGAGCGCCGGAATGCCTCGCGGAGCATACGCTTGATCTGTTCCTCGGTTGTGTCAGCCAGACCTGCCAGCGCCTCTTCGTCTGCCTCAGTCCAATCGTTATCCGTCAGGTCCTGGTAGAAGCGCCGGATGCCGTCCAGTGAATCTTCTTTGCCGGCGACCGGAGGGCGTTCCAGTTCGAAGAATCGATCACAGATCCGTCTGGTTGCTTCGTCTAATTCTTCACGAAGGATGGCCGCGATTCTCTCTTGATCCCTGTGTCTAATTTTCATTTCTGGTTCCTCCGATAATCGCGGAATTCCGGTCCACTCAGATTAAATACAATAAACGAACGAGCGCTCACGAACAAGTGAGGCTCAAACAGCCCATTATAGGTGTCACCTTCTGGTACCGGCCTTCACAGGAACTCGCTCTCCACGACCCCATTCCAGTCGTTGCGGTGGTTGACAGCCTTCCGCTCCGGCCGTAGTATTAGTTCCAATATATTGTGGGTGGGCCCTTAAAATAATGGCACGGTAGATGAGTCGGGATCGGGTAAGATTTATGGTAGCCGCGGAACGAACAATTCCCGTCGGAGGTCTGACGAAAGACGCTTCAAGCTGCCGTCAATGTTCGGGTTCAGGTACAGTGTCGATCTGGAGCGAGATCGCTTACTTCGAGGACCGCCGGCCCTGTCCGATCTGCGAAGCCGGCTTCAAAGTTGATTCAAAGATAAGAGACATATTAAAAAAGGCACAGCTCGAAGAGCGTCTTTCGAGCAGAACGCCACAGAACACTCCTTGAGGTAGCGTAGACTGTCCAGTCTGCGCATGACTTCAATCCCTGATTAGCTGGAATATTGCGCAGACTGGACAGTCTACGCTATATCCAAAGCCAAGTTGCAGTGGCTCGCTTGGCTCAAGCGAGAGCACGAACAATGCGTTCCAGTGCACTTTCGAGCATTGCGTCTTCTCGCGCAAAACATAGACGCATATAGACGTCCCGTTCCGGTTCGTCCATAAATGCGCTACCAGGCACCCCCGCGACTTGAGCCTCGCGAATCAGAAAATCGTTTAGCGCCGTCGCATCTTCAAAACGATCCGGAATGCGTACCCACGCATAAAAACTCGACCGTGAAGGATAAATTCCAAACCCAACGGATTCGAGTGCTCGAGTTAGCACCTCGCGCTTTCGCGCAAAATCAATTCGCAGCCGATCGTAGTAACCGGGATCGCTCAGCAGCACACGCGCCAGTGCATGCTGGAGAGGCGTAGGAGTGCAGACATAGTAGATGTTTCCCAGTTGCGCGAGCTTGCCAACCAAATCGCCCGGACCATAGGTGTAACCCAGCCGCCAGCCGGAAACTGCCCAGGACTTCGAAAAGGAACTGACGGTAATCGTTCGCTCGAAAGCGCCGTCAATCGACGCCGTCGCAATGTGGTCCGCCGCCTCCAGTGTGAAGTGCTCATATACCTCATCGGACAGCAGAATCAGATCGAACTCTATCGCGCAATCAACAATTGATTTCAGCTCGGTCTTCGAGAGAACTCGTCCGGTTGGATTCGCGGGGGAAGATACGATTATCGCTTTAATCGGATATGCCGTTCTTGATCGTCCTTCCCAGCAAACACGTCGCAATTCATCAACGTCCAGATCCAGATTCTCGCCTCGCAGCTTGACTACTTCGCTCTGCGCTCCAGCGGTCTCGAGTGTTCTTTTGTGATACGGATAATACGGCTCAAACACGATCGCCGACGCCCCGCGAAGGTAGGTATGAGCGAAAGTAATCAGCCCACCAGTTGCTCCGGGGGTAACGATAAGTTCTAGTGGGCGGCGATCCGGATCAATTTTTACGTCGTTGAACAAACGCAGCTTTTCAGCGATGGATTGTCTCAGTTCATCAACGCCCTCAAAGAAGCTGTAATGATTCAGTCCCTCATCGACGACTTCTCGAAGGGCGCGAGCGAGCTCAGGGTGTAGAGCAACATCATTCTGTCCCTGCACTAAGTTGCCGCTCGGGGGGATCAGCCGCGCAATGGCCCTTATATCGGGTTGCGCTCGTCTGGGTATAGTTTGCAAATTGTCCTCCAATTTCCGATGAGTTGCTTCTAACTGTGAACGCGTTTAGCACAAGTGATTGTTCTCGCGTTTTAATGCAAGATGGTACGAGCGGCCAGATTGTGCTGTCAAGAAAGAACCCAGGTGCAATTTATTCCTTGATCGAGAGCGCTTTACAGGATAATCTAAGCGGCACAAGATGTTGAATTTAGTGTGACGAGAGACCACTACCGATATGGCGAGAACGGATTCTGCTTTGATAACCCGGCGTCAGGCTATTGCATCACTGGCGACGCTGGCTACCGGGACACTCCTCAGGCCAACCAGCGTATTTGGAATCGAACCCCCGGGTAGCAAAACAAGGTTCGCGGTTTTGGGAGATTTTGGGACAGGTGAATCTGATGAATACGCTGTCGCCGCGCAGATGCTGGAAAGCCACCAGAAGGCCGGCTTTGAATTCGTGCTTGCGGTAGGCGATAACATCTACCCGAACGGAAGCGCAAAATACTTCGTCAGTAATTTCGAAAAACCATTCGAAGGTTTGCTGAAAGAGCATATGAAATTTTATGCAGTGCTGGGTAACCACGATGTGGAAGCAGGGCGCAAAGATCAACTGAATTATCCGCTCTTCAATATGGATGGCTCGAACTACTACATGATCAGCCGCGGGAACGGGCTGGTGGATTTCTTCATGCTCGACTCCACCGCATGCGACGCGGGGCAGGTTACGTGGCTAGAGAAATCATTGCGCGACTCACGGGCAATTTGGAAGGTCGCGGCGATGCATCATCCGATATATTCTTCCGGCAAAAAGCACGGTTCAGAAACGAAATTGCGCTCACTGCTTGAGCCGCTTTTCACCCGTTATCACGTGCAAGTTGTATTCGCAGGGCACGATCACGTTTACGAACGTACCAAACCTCAGCACGGCATTCAGTATTTCATAACCGGCGCCGGCGGCAAGATGCGGCGTGGTGACATCGATGTGAGGAGTCCCTTGCGGGCAGCCAGTTTCGATCAGGACAATTCATTCATGCTGATTGAGCTGGATGAGAACGAGATGGTCTTCAAATCGGTGAGCGAGAAAGGCGAAATTGTTGATAGCGGCATTATACGGCAAGCCATCTCTGCGGGCGCCGGCGGCCAGTCAGCTTAACGTGCCTTCGCTGAGCTTCCAGCCAGATTAAGTACCTGATCACTCGTCACCAGATGCGCTCCGCTGCTTTCCATTTTTTGGAGCGCCTTACTTTCATCATCCGGAGCAACATTGACTGCTCGCATCGCGTCAGTCACCGCATACACTTCGTAACCATACTTTAAGCCGTCCAAAACCGTCTCGAGAACGCAATAGTCTGTTGCAAGGCCAACGACGTATAAATGCTTTACGGCTTTGCTCTCCAATACCTCGTTTAGCGAGCTGCCTTGATCGTCTTTTCCGGCGAACTCCGAATAATCGTCCTTATCGGGGGACGATGCTTTACGAAAATAATGCGCGATTTTTGTTGTATCGAGATCAGAGTGAAGCTCGGCTCCGGCGCTTCCCTGGACGCAGTGTGGAGGCCAGGGACCACCCCGCTGGATGAAGGAAATGTGATTTGCGGGGTGCCAGTCCTGTGTCGATATTACTAAGGGAAACCTGGAAATGAGTTTATTAACGGGTTCAACTATCTTATCGCCATCCTTTACGGCGAGCGCGCCGCCGGGACAAAAGTCGTTTTGAATGTCGACGAGTATCAGTGCGGCATCGGCGAGTTCCATTTTCAGGTCCTCCAAAATTATTGTAGCTGCCCAGTACCGTAGACTGTCCAGTCTGCGGAACTGAGTGCTTTCTGGTTTCTCATTCTGCGTAATCTGCGGATGAGTTCGGGGTTTCATGGAACGACAAATCTGACCGCACCGGACTCATCCGCAGATTACGCAGAACAAGAATCCAAAACTAGAAACGACAAACCAGAAACCATTTTTCCGCAGACTAGACAGTCTCCGGTACGTCAGGACGATTACTTCTTAATGCCACACCGCTATTATCGCCCCCATCAATAGCAGGTAGACGAGCTGGTAGCCCGTGTCAATCAGGAAAACTATCATTCTGCGGTCCGAAAACATTGTGGCCATGAGTCCGAGTGGAAAAGCAAAACCTCCCCAGGCGAGCAGTCCGAGCTTGAGCCCCTGCACAAACAATGCGAGGTGAAGATAACCGGCAATAACTGCCATCGCCAACGCTATGAACACCATGCAAACAAGCGAACCCGAGTACGCCTTGCTTGCGCTCTGCTGCATTTCCTTCACCTTCTCCTCGGTGAAACCGTGCGCATTCACCCACTGATTTGCGAACAGGAACGGCGAATACCAGAGACCGCCGATGGCGAAGGCAAGCACTGCAGACACCAATACCGCAAGATAGTTAATGTGAACCTGGGGCATGCGCTCTCCTCATTTCTGGATGATCAGGTGCTCAGAATTTTTTCGATCAGATCCAATTCTTCGCGTTCAAACTTCAAATTCCTGAGGGTTCCTACGGCGTCATCAATCTGCTCGGTGCGACTCGCCCCGATCAATGCCGATGTTGATTCGGGGTGACGGAGGACCCAGGCCAGCGCCATTTGGGCAAGCGTTTGCCTGCGTCCATTCGCAATCTCCTGAAGACGTCGACTCTTACTCAATTTGTCTTCAGTTACTTGTTCACGCTTTAGAAAGCCGTGAGGCTTGGCCGCTCGAGAATCTGGCGGAATACCGGTCAGGTACTTGTCAGTTAACAGTCCCTGAGCCAATGGGGAAAAATAGATGCTCCCTATGCGTTCTTCGCGCAGGACTGTCAACAATCCGTCTTCAACCCAGCGGTCGAACATATTGTACCGCGGCTGGTGAATCAAACAGGGTGTGCCCAGGCTCCTCAGTATTCTTGCGGCTTCTTGCGTTCGATCCGGTGAGTAGGATGAGATTCCCACGTAGAGTGCTTTTCCGCTGCGAACGGCGTGGTCGAGCGCTGACATCGTTTCTTCCAGAGGCGTCTTGGGATCGGGTCGATGATGATAGAAGATATCCACATAATCGATGCCCATCCGGCGAAGACTTTGATCAAGACTTCCTATCAGATATTTTCGAGAGCCCCACTCGCCGTAGGGACCGGGCCACATTCGGTAGCCGGCTTTCGTCGAGATAATAAGTTCGTCTCGGTACTGCGCGAGGTCCTGACGAAGAATCACGCCGAATGTCTCCTCCGCTGATCCCGGCGGCGGACCATAATTGTTGGCCAGATCAAAATGAGTGATTCCCAAATCAAATGCCCGATACAACATGGCCCGCGAGTTTTCCAGCGAGTCTACTCCTCCAAAGTTGTGCCAAAGCCCCAGAGAGATAACCGGCAGGTCCAAACCGCTGCGGCCACAGCGCCTGTATTGCATTACTTCGTAGCGATCGTCGGAAGATAAGTAAGTCATATGATTCCTATCGGTCCAAATTGGTCCTATTGCAAGTGAGTCAATTGCGACTCGATTTTATCGCGAGTCTCTTTCAGGCCATCGCTGAAACTGACCGGATACCTCGCCTCAGTCTCAAGCAACAACAAATCAGCTGGGAGATGCTCCAGTTCTTGAAGCGTGCGGTCACGCAGCGGATTCAAATCGGCAATGCCGGCATTCGTTCGCTCTAAGATCTCTCCACAGCTCATAACTGGTTTCAGTAGCGGCGCTGCGGTCTCGCCCGGTTCGCTCCTGGGCTCATCTTCGTCAGCGAGTGAGACGATATCCCGAACATATTTGCCGGTTGAATCGGTCAGTCTCCAAACCTGCTTCGGGCCCGGATATGTCGCCTTATCTTTGCTCAGCTTGATTCGCATTTTGATTTGGCCGTGCTCTTCTATGCCTGACAGTTTGTACACGCCTGATAATGCTGGAGCATCATAGGAAGTCGCGAGTTCCGTTCCCACGCCGAACGAATCTATTTGTGCCCCTCTCGAAATCAGGTCGGCGATCCTAAATTCATTCAGATCGCTGCTGGCAAATATTTTTGTTTGTGTCATACCGGCGCCGTCGAGAATTTGTCTAACCTGCTTGCTGAGCTCGCACAAATCGCCGCTGTCAAGACGAACTGCCGGAATCGCCGAATCTTTGTACTGCTCGGTCAGTCTCTTCACCGCGGCGATCGTGTCGTATGTGTCTACGAGGACCGTCGCGTTGTCAGGAAAGACATTGATGAAAGCACGAAACGCATCGTCCTCGTTATCGAACGACATGACAAAAGAGTGAGCCAGCGTTCCAAACGTCGGAATGCCAAACAGATGGCCTGCCTCAACATTTGATGTTCCAATGCAGCCGCCAATGAAGGCGGCACGAGCCGCGAACAAGCCTGCTTCAGTACCGTGTGCCCGCCTCGTGCCGAACTCGATAACGCTGCGTCCCTGTGCAGCCCTCACAACTCGTGCGGCCTTGCTCGCGATCATCGTCTGAAAGTTGAGAGTCGATAACAAAAAGGTTTCAACAACCTGGGCCTCGATAATGGGTCCCTTTACCCTGAGTAGCGGTTCCATTCCGAAAGCAGCGGTGCCCTCCGGCATAGCCCATATGTCGCCGGTGAACCTGAAACCGGTTAGATAGTCGAAGAACGCGTCGGAGACCCTTTTGAAAACCGGATGCTTGCGAAGGTAGTCAATCTGATCAGGTGTAAACCGGAGTTCCGATAAATAATCCAGGATTTGGTCCAGACCGGCAGTAATCAAATACGAGCGATGCTTCGGGAGCCTTCGAATAAACAGATCGAAAAGGGCGGGTTGATGGAGGCCGTTCTCGAAATAGGCCGCCGCCATTGTTAATTCGTAGAGATCAGTTGTGAGCCCGTAAGCGCGTTCGATCATTAATTATGCATCCGAAACGGGATGAAGTTTCGAGCTCATAGATGTTTTAAGCGCGATGCGAAATATAAATTCTGTGACCATTGTCGTCAACTCGACGTACTGCTCCACTATGTGTCGCTCTACACAAAAGAACTTCGCCTGAAGGCTGGAAAGGAAAAAGATCTGAAGATAGCACTTGCGGACTCGCGCACGCTTGGCAACGAGTGGCGATAATTTGCGTGCTCTTACCCCGAAGCGAAGACTCCCGGTCATTCAATTCAAAAGTTACTTAACTTGAGAGACTCCTCAACCGAAAGTTACAATCGCTGGCTAATCTTCCATTATCTACACGAAACATGAAAAGAAAGAAGTTCGAAGATACAACCTCAACCCAAGTCGCAAGCTCCCGTGTCAGGGTGCGTTATGCAGAGACCGATCAAATGGGGGTTGCTTATTATGCAAATTATTTTATCTGGTTTGAGGTTGGGCGAAGTCAATATTGTAACGATTGCGGATTCTCATATCGCGATATGGAACGAGAAACCGGCTTGTTCATGATTGTCGCCGAAGCCAGTTGCCGGTATAAGAACCCGGCGAGATACGAAGACGAGTTGATAATTCGCACGCGGGTGACTGAGTCGACCCGTCGCACCCTGAGGTTCAGCTACGAAATCGAGCGCTCAAACGGAGACCCGATTGCGGTAGGCGAGACGCTGCACGTGCTCGTCAACGCGGATGGAAGGCCTTCCAGTTTTCCTCAGAAGTACTTTACCTTACTGAAGAATAGTTAGGCTTTACCTTATTTGTTTGAAGTTCGCACGATTCTCGATAGCAATTTCCCAATTTTTGAGCTAGACCCCAATCGATTTACGTGCACAGCCTCATTTATCACAACAACCAGATTATCGACGTAAAAGAGTCGAGAATCCCTCCAACGTCGGCGGGTCTGATTTACGGCTGGGGCGTTTTTACGAACTTGAGAATTTATGGCGGTGAGGCATTCGCCTTCGATCGACATTGGAACCGGCTGGTCGCTCACGCGGAAAAAGCCCGAGTCCCGGTCGCGCTTGATCTCAAAAATGCAAGGATGGCGCTGGACAAGCTGATCACCGCAAACTCGGTGAAGCAGGGAAGAGCTCGCATTACATTGTTGAAGGGCGAAACAGGATCCTGGCGATCGGAGTCGGGAGTCGACAGCGAGTTATTAATGTTTACCTCCGAAGAGGCTTCGTCTGCTCGAGACGATCTGACACTTACACTTTCACCTTACCGATTATTATCGACCGCTCTGCTTGCCGGGATTAAACAGACCGCAATGCTCGAGAACCTCTTTGCGCTTGAAGAAGCGCGCTCTCGTAATTTCAATGAAGCAGTCCTGTTGAACGAGCGAGGGGAAATTGTTTCGGCAACCGCAGCAAACATCTTCTGGGTGATTGGCGATGAGGTCTTTACACCCTCGATCTCGACCGGATGTGTCTCGGGTATTACTCGCCATTTCATTCACGAGATTGCAGTCCGCTGGAAACTCCATTTGGTAGAGGGCAGCTTCCCGGTTCAAAGACTGCTTGAAGCGAGAGAGGTGTTTCTGACTTCAACCGCTCGCGGAGTGAGCATTGTTTCGAGCTTCGATGCAAAACAGTACAGCAACAGACAAGCAAAGATCTCAAAACTGATCAGCCGCGAATTTCAAAAACTTACTCGCGATGCTAAGATCGAAACATAAGCGAACCTGGAGGGGATGGGATTGCAGATCAACGATCCTGACGAAATCGATCGGATGCTCAGCGAAGCGAAGACCATAGCCGTGGTTGGGCTTTCCTCCGACGCCTCTCGTGCCAGCAACAGCGTCTCGCGATATATGCAATCGCACGGATACCGAATCATACCAGTCAATCCGAACGAAATTAGCGTGCTCGGAGAGAAGGCTTATGAGCGGCTTGAAGATGTCCCCGAGAAAATCGATCTAGTCGACATATTTCGACGGAGCGAGGAGGCGGGTAATCACGTCGATGAAGCGATCCAAATCGGTGCGCGGGCGGTTTGGCTGCAGGAGGGTGTGATAGATGTACGCGCTGCACAGCGCGCGTTAGATGCCGGCATCGCGGTGGTTATGGACCGTTGCATTTTGAAAGAGCACATCAAGCGGTTGCGATAAGCTTCCTCTTAACTCTAGTCTCTCAGGGTGTCTCTTTTGATACCGAGCCGCTAAGCTAATCGATAGTTGTGATGGCAGGGTGTAGCACAATGTCATAAGTCGGCCGAAGGGTGCCATCTTTAAAGGTTACTCCGCGCGCCGACCAGGCAATTAGATTCTTCGTAGCGGAATCGGAAGCGTATTGACAGGAAAGTGCTGTAATTCCCCAACAAGCAAGGGTACGGACTTCGCCGCTCTCACTTATTCCATTCCTGTTCATGTCTCTCCAGATCGCCAGCCCTTTTAACTCTTCTCCAGTCAACACTCCATCGGCATTATCGTCGAGCGAACGCAGCGCTTCATATCCGTTATTCCAAAACATCCAGAACGTCACTCCGCCGAACATCTGCAGCGCAGAGGTTATCCTGCCAGTGTGTCGCGGGTCGTGAACCAGCCATCCTGCATCT
>DATFWY010000220.1:0-4936 GCA_035258805.1 Blastocatellia bacterium
ATCCTTTGAAAGCCTTCGGTGACTGCTATGAGCGTGACCGGACGTTCGATACCGCCGGCGACAACGGACATCTGCAGATCGGTTGTTCCTGCAGCTTCGACCACATATGGTATTTCACGTCGTGCCGCCTCGACGTCGGCCTGGGTAATCTCATCGCCCAAGGTGGTTGCTTGTGCACCGATTCGCCTTAATTCCGCGTAGATGAGGTTGGATCCGGCTGCTTCAACTTGCGCGACGATGTAGTTTCTTCCAGCGAGCGAAATCGTGACGACCAGAACGATGCAGGCACTACCAATCACGACGCCTAACATCGTCAAGAATGCCTTGATTTTGTTGGCGCACAGTGAGTCAAGCGAGACTTTCCAAATCTCCCAGTACATCGCGCGGCACTTCTGCGGAACAGTTCCCAACCGGAACGCTGAGAACGAAGAACCAGTAAAAACCAGAGGTTTTTGGGAAACTTGGGCCTCATAAAGTCCCAAGGTTATTTCAGCAGATGTCCCGGGGCGCCGATTTGCCGGCGTCCCGAGAAAACCGTACGAGCAAGCTCAATGCCAAGAGCTCTTGCATCGCGTCGGCAGCGCGCACAGTAGACGAATTTCAGAATGTCTTACCGATTGTGAATTTGAATCCCTGGAATGGCTGCTTAATTGATAGCGGGGTGCCGGTTGGGCCGACATAGGTTTGATTGATTCGGTTTGGATTGAGCGCGAATATCAGCCGGAAAGGAATATTAATAACGGGCATCGTGATCTGAAGTTCGAGACCTGTGCTTACACGCAAGCCGGAGTTCGTGCCGGAAAGAAGCTTTACATTTTGCAGGCTGGTTTGACCTAACGGGTCTGTCACTTGCCGCAGCAGGGATTTCGAGTTGATGACCCAGCTGTTGCCGATATCAACGAAAGGCGCGAGCGTTATGGGCCCGGCGATCGGAATACGATATTCGAAATTGAATACTGCCTGAGTATCTCCTCCGACGTGGACGATGTCGTCGTAAGGAACCTTTATGACCTCGCCGGTTGAGGCATCCACAGTATCCCTGGTCCGGCTGATAAAGGCGATGGGGCTGACGGAACGGAAATCAAATCCACGCAAATCGTAATCGCCGCCCAAAAAGAACCGTTCGTAAAACGGAATACTCTTGTTTGTGAACGCCTGCACGTGCGACCCGCTCAGGCGCATCGCGAGTGTATTCCGTCCGTGATTGACCGGCTTAAAAGCTTTGAACTCAAAACTCGGACGATAGAAATTCACATTGCCTCCAAGGAAGGCGCCAGCCGACTCGAGCGACGTAACGAAGCTGTATCCTTTCGTCGGAGTGAAGGGATTGTTAACCGAGTTGAATGTGTACGTAGTCGTCAAGCGGCGGGCGAAGTAACTGGATGCATTTTGATCCCCTGTAGCGAGCGTTGAGAAAAACTCTTGCGTAGCGGGGTCAACCGAGGATGTGTGCGAATTGTCGAGCTGATAACTCAGGCCGAGGTGATTAAAAGTGCGGAAAGGCCGCGTAGCCGACACGTTGAACCCGCGGCGTGCCTGGTCAAAGTTCAAGCCGCTTTGGTTGTAGCGGTAACTGGTGGAGAATAACGAAAAGCTGGTGGCCAGAGGCTGACTGAAAAGGTACGGCTCAGTGAAGCTGAACTGGTAGTTGGACTGAAGCGTGCCGCCTTCCAGGTTCACCGACATGTTCTCACCGAGGCCAAGGAAATTGTTCGTTGAGTAACTCACCCCCAGGAAAGTGCCGCTGGCGCTGCTCACACCGCCATTGAATCCGATGCGGTTTTTCTCCTTTTCCTTGACCTTGAGGTTGATATCTACGGAGTTGTCCGTGGGATTCAGCTTCATCTCGGTGTCTAGCTGGCGAACATTGTCGAAATAACCCAGCTGGTTCAGTTTCAGTAAGCTGCGATCCCATAACGTTGAATTAAAGACTTCGCCCTCATTGATCAACAGTTCGCGACGTATGACCTTGTCTCGAGTCGTCGTGTTGCCGGAAAAAGAGATACGGTTGACGTAGAACTTGCGGTCTTCTTCAATATTGATGATGAGATTAACGATCTTTGTCTGTTCGTTGAAGGATTGCTGCGGTATGGGGGTGAAATTGATATACCCTCGCTCTCCATACATTTTCTTCAGGATGTCTAAGCCTTTATGCAAACGCTCTTCGTTGTAGACCGCTCCTGGAAATAAACCGAGCGTGAATCGGATAGTCTCGCTGGAAAACTCCTTGTTGCCGATCACGTTGACTGCGCCAACCCTGTATTGCGCGTTCTCCTCGATTTTGAGAATGACGTGCATACGCTGGGCTTGTTCTTTCCAGAAAGGAATGGGAATACCCAACGGAAACGCCGGCTTTATGAAAGGCAGCGTGCGGTAAATCGTTTTCGGTTTGACTTCGGTGACCGGTGCCAAAACGTTCGCCCGCACATAGCCCTTTGAAGCGTACTGCATCCGAATGCGAGTAATGTCGTCGTTGAGTTTCAACTGGTCATATGTGTCATTGCGTGTGAACAATGTGAGCGGTCCAGTTTCCTTGACCAACTTCATTGCGTTCTTAACGTCGCTGTCCGAAAGTGCTTTATTACCCTCGATATCGATTTTTCCAATCTTGATGGTCGAACCTTCATCAATCGCGAAGGTCACCGCGATGAGATTCGGGGAACTTTTTTCCGTACGCACGTCAATCGTGGCGTTTTGATGTCCCCGTTCGGCGAGCATTTGTTTGATGATGCCTTCAGCGCGGTCAACTCGCGCCGGATCGTAAGGGGAGTCCTGCCGGATATCGGCCTTCTGCTCTCGGAGTCTTTCCAGAATCTCGGCGTTGGTTATTGATTTGAGACCGGAATATGTGATGGCCCGAATGAGCGGTCTCTCGTTCACCCGAAAAACGACGATTGGGCCTTTAGCTCCGGCCTCTTCTTCAACTCGAATATCGTCGAAGTAACCCAATGAATACAGGGCCTTAAGGTCACGCCTGATGGCCGCTTCGCTTAGAGCCTGACCGGGCTTTGTCTGCAGATAATACTTGATGGAGTCGGTGGGTACGCGACGGTTCCCACGTACCTGTACATCCTCTATTAATACCTGCTGCCCTTGTGATCGTGCCGGAGTTGCGCTCAGAAAGGTGCAAAAGAGAAGCAGGTACGTAACTTTCAGCGACGAGGCGCCAGTGATAAAAGCCGCCATTCCCGTTCTTTTGACGGCACAAGGGAAGAAAACGTTTCGTGAGTCCGACTGGCGAATATGTTTGGCAAGGCTTTATTCCCCTCCTCGTGAGTAGGGGAATATACCTACTCAAATATGCTGTCCCACACGTCTGCTCGAACATGAGACTCAATTCATTAGCCTAGGCGTTGGTGAATGTTTCTCCAGCGGACGCTTGAGCAAGAGGTGGAGGGCCGACGGGATCACTAAAATCATCCGTCCAGTACCAGTTCGAGATCTCGGGCATATCGACGAGATACTCGCGAGTGTAGATCAGATGCTCGGTCAGTTTGTGTTGAAACATGTCCGCCACGTGTGTCGATCTAGCCCGGTGCCGCTCCGCTCGACGGAGCGCGTCACGTGCGCATGATTCTTACCGTAACGGCGCTGCCGGTGGCTGAGATTACCGGCGCGTGCGAGGTGTTCGCATCAGCATCCAGCTTGACTCCGATAAACTCCAATCCATTACAGATTCGCGCGCGAATCTTCGATCCGTGTTCGCCGATCCCGCCTGTAAACACCAAAGTATCCAGACCTCCAAGGGCGGCTGAATAGGCTCCTATGAATTTCCTGGCCTGATAACAAAACACCGCGATGGCCTCCGCGCAGTGAGGATCCGTGGATTCGCGGTCGAGCAAGTCGCGCATGTCGGCGCTGTAGCCTGAAAGGCCAAGCAGGCCAGACTCCTTATTCAGCAGATCGTTCAAAGTGTGAGGCGTCATTCCTTCCTTCTTCATGAGGTACACCAGAGCTCCGGGATCGACATCACCGCAGCGCGTTCCCATGACCAGACCCGCCAGCGGCGTGAAGCCCATAGAAGTATCCACACTCACACCCTGATGGACCGCGGTAATGCTGGCACCGTTCCCAAGATGTGCAATAAGGACACGACCTTTCGCCGCAACGGGATCCAGAGCGATCAACTGCTGCATGACATATTCACAGGACAAACCGTGGAATCCGTAACGCATCACTCCTCTTTGGAAGAATCGTCGCGGCAAAGCGAACATGTGCGCGTCGCGCGGCATTTGGCGGTGAAAAGCCGAGTCAAAGCAGGCGACTTGCGGTACATCCGGGTAAATGCGTGCCACTGCGGCGATGCTATCGACCACCTGTGGTAAGTGATCAGGAGCGCGGTCAGCAAGCTCTTGGAACCTGAAGAGCAATTCGTCGTCGATTCGCAAAGGTTCACGGCACCGGCTGTCGCCAAGCACGATGCGATGTTCGATGCCGTCAAGATTTGCCGCTGACCAGCGATTCTCGATCCGACTTAAAACAGCTGCAAGCGCAACACTGTGATCGGTGAGTTTCTCCTGATGATCAAACGCAGGGCCGTTGTTCTTGTACGCTATGGTGATCCGGCTTACCGGTGATCCAATGCGTTCCACATTGGCGGTCAGCAGGCAAGTTTCCAAACTTCCCATCTGGTAGAGCGCCACCTTCAGACTCGAGGACCCTGCATTGATGGTCAGCAGATTCCAGTCACGCGTCGTGTTCAATGTTTGTATTCCAATAGGTCGGCAATGCGAGCGACGGTCTTGTCCGCAGGGGGATAGGCGTTCAATATCACCGGGTCGTTCGCATAGTGACCCTGTTGCGGAAAAATCGTCGTCACGCGGCTTCCCCAAATCTGCTTCACTGCCGTGAGGAGGCGGATCTTGTCATCGACAAAGACGTAATGTTCTGCCGGGTAATGATCCTCGACATCGTCGAGCATCTGTTCTTTATGAAT
>DATFWY010000221.1:0-5145 GCA_035258805.1 Blastocatellia bacterium
GTCAAACCGATGCGACGTGTGAAGAAAGCCTGATTCTCTCCCTCGCGGCCGAACAGAAAGATGCCTGAGTTCTCCAGAAAGAAATCCCGTTTCTCGGGAAAGAAGACAGAGAAGCGCGTGAGATTAATGACCTGGTTATCGACTTCGGCCTGACCGAAATCGGGATTGGCAGTGAACTCAGCAGTCAACGAAGGCGTGATGCCGATCTTGGCTACTTCGATTCCCGCCTTGCCATTTAGCCCGGAATCAAAGCCCGGTTTGCCGACCAGTGGCACGCCCTGGCGCCACCCTCCGGTAGCGTAAGGCTTGATCTCATACAACCGGCGGCGCTTGATCTCTCCCACGCCTGCGAGTTCACCTGCTTGTGATATGCGCTCAAGTCCGTAGGACCGCTGCCAACTTGTCCAAAGATTCTCCTCGTTCTTGCGACGGATGACCCGCGAGACATTAAATCCCCAGCTATCGATTCCTTCGGTGAAGCGCAGTGTGGTCAGGGGAATCTCAATCTCGACAACGTACCCCTGCGCGTCGATCCGCCCAGCGGAAATCCACGACGCATCCCATGAGAGATTGATGTCCTTGCCTTCGTCGGTAATGAGCGCGTCCTGTTGCGTGCCTAAGGGATTAACTGCAAAGCGAAAGCCGTTGCGGCGATCGTGGTAGGTGTCGAGGATCAACTCGATTCGATCATCGGTATCAAAAGTCGAATCGCGCACCAGATCGCGCGCATTGATTTTCGAAGGTTCACTGTCAAACGCACGAATCCCGATGTAGATGTTCTTATTGTCGTAGAGTACGCGGACTTCTGTTTTTTCAGACGCGGGCGCGCCTTCGATGGGACTCTCCTGACGAAAGTCGGTAGCGGCTTCCGCCTGCGACCACTCTGGTTCGTCCAGGCGTCCGTCGATCTTAATAGGGTCGCTGACGCGCAGAATTTCGATGCGATGAGCGCGTTTGCCGTCGGCTGACTGTGCCGCCGTCGTGGTCTGTTGAGGTTTATTTTCGACTGAACTCTCAGGGTTTTTGGGAGTCGAGTTATGGCTTGTGACGGCTGGTAACGGTGCCCCGGTTTGGGAAGCGACCGGGGAGCAGAAGGCAGCGAAAGCGCAGACAAGGTACACAGTTTCGCGAATTGTTTTTCGGGTTTTCACTCGACGTGGCTTCTCTGCTTAATGATCGTGGCGATGATGAATGTCCGGGTAATGTGGATGACTATGGCGGAGTCTCACATGCCGGTGAACATGTGTGTGTGTCTGGGCCAGTAGCGCCGGATCGTCGTGATGTTGATGATGCCCGTCGTGGCTGTGGCGATGTTCATGTTCCAGCTCTTCGTGAACGTGTTCGTGTTCATGTCGTTCGGTCAGGTGTAACCAGATGCCGATGAGCATCAATATCGCGGCCGTAAGGAAGGCAATTGTCAAACGATCTTTGAAGATAATGAGGGACAGCAGAGCGCCCCCAAACGGAGCAGTGGAAAAGTACGCGGCGGTACGCGCCGTCCCGATATAACGAAGCGCCAAAACAAAAAGCGAGAGGCTGACGCCGTAACTTACAAAACCAAGAAGGGCGGCTGCTCCCACAGTGACAACTCGCGGCCTGGCCGCGCCCAGCACCAGCGCAATCATCAGATTTACGATTCCGGCGATCAGTCCCTTTGCGGCTGCAATTTGGATCGGATCTCCCGAAGAAACCTTGCGCGTCAGGTTGTTGTCGATTCCCCAGGCAAGACATGCACCGCCAACTAAAATTGGCCCCCATGGAATTCCGACTTGGGGCTTTCCGGACCATGAAAGCAAAACTCCGCCCACAACTATTGCCGCCATCCCCAAAGCTATCCGGCGGTCGAGATTCTCCTTGAAAGTGAACCACGCGAGGCCGGCCGTGAACACACCTTCGAGATTCAAAAGTAAGGAGGCGGAAGATGCGGGCGTAACACGAAGGCCTATGAGCAAGAGGATCGGGCCGATTACTCCTCCTGAGAGGATCGCGCAGCCAAGCCACCAGAAGTCGCTGCGTCGTAGATCAGCTTCCTGCGGACCATGTAGCGAACGCCTGATAATCAGCCAGGCTGTGAGCCCAACGCCTGATCCCAGATAAAGCAATGCGGCCAAAAGGATCGGCTCAAGATGATCAAGCAGCAGCTTCGCCAGGGGAGTGCTTAAGCCAAAAAGAGCGGCGGCAAGCAGAGCTAGCGCCGGACCCTTGCTCTTCTTTTCGTTTGAGTGATTCAAACGAGACCTCATTTTTGATCGGAAGGAACGGTAATTCGCAGAACAGGTTTGCCGCCGACGTTCTGCAGCGGCCAGTAGACGCGATGAGTGCGTGGATCAACGGCGACGGTGTGAGCGTTCGCCGCGAAGAATCCCAGAAAGACTTTTTCCAGACCTCGATCGCGTTCATCGAAGATCCCGATGTTGCCGCTTTCGGCAGAGACGTAGAGGCGATGCAGTCCGGTGTCAAAAGCCAGAACATCAGGATCAGCGCCCACGGTTAGGGTCGCCGCGGCCTTCTTGTTCTGGAGATCAAATACGACCAGTTTTGAGTTCTCTTCGCATGCTGCGAATGCCAAACGGTTTTCTGAGTCAATCAATAAACCGTGACTGCCTTTACAGCCGGTGAGGGGATAGCGCGCCGCTACCTGATCCGTGCCTGGATCAATCTCAGCCAATTCCTCTCGTCCATCGACGGTGACGAAGATGCGATCGGAAGAGGCATCGTACTGGCTGTTTCCCGCGCCGCCACCTAGTTCGATGGTCGTTATCCGTTGATTTGTTTTCGCGTCGATAACCGTATCGGTCTTTCCGTGCAGGTCTGAGACGTAAATCTTGTTTTCTTTAGCAGCATAAGCAATGCCGTCAGGATAATCGCCGGCGGGCGTGCGGGCGATAATCGACAGAGTCTGATCGTCAATCACTGCCAATTCATTCGTGCCGGTCGCTGAGGCATAAACACGATGCAGTTCGGGCACTGCCAGCACTCCGTGAACGTGCTTCAAGTCTTTTACGTCACCCACCACAGCCTGCTTGTTAACATCAAAGACGGTAATCAAGTCAGAACCAAGATGCGCGATGTAGAGTCGTCCCGTTCCGCTATCGAGACTTTCGTAATCGAGCCGAGTGGAGCCGCCGGTCAGTGGAACATCGGCTATCACCCGCAAAGGCAACCCACTCGAGGAAGAGTTTTCCGCGGTCGACTCGGTGCTGGCTGGTTGTGAAGGATGGGCGTCGACCGGTAATTGGGTTTGTTTAGAACAAGCAATCAACAATATAAGGAGCGCGAGCGCCAAGAAGGTGAAAGTCGATGAACTCGGCCGGCTTGGCATTAGGCTCCCACTAGCCGCTCTTCCACTTGCTTGCATATAGATAAACCTCAAATCAAATCAGAACGTGAATCGCGTCTGTAATTCGAACCTGACCGCGCAAGGACGTGGTTTGGCCAAACACAGAGGGAGCGCCGAGTGTGAATGCAACAAGAACGAATAGCATGACCGGACGACTTTGCTCCACGTGTTTTCTCAGGTTCATTAATTACACCTGGGACAGTCGCTCCGTGGCAATAAGAATATGGCCGCGCCAAAAAACAATATATGAGCCGTACGATACTATTCTGTTAATTCCCAAGCAATAAGTGCGAGTTCGTTGGCGACTCTCGAGGCCACGCGACGAAAATAACACGCTGCTACCGTGGGGTCACGACTCCCTACTTGCGCGTGAATGTAACACTAGTTACACTGAGGCCATCGTTACCAAGACTACAGCCAAAGAGACGCCCAGCCAAGCTTGGGTGTTGTTGATCCATCAGCTCCCGCCCAAACCTACCAATCTGCGTGTGCGCATCTGGCGGAAGCTCCAGAAGCTCGGGGCGGTAGTGATCAAGAATTCTGTTTATGTCCTTCCCGCCACCGACAAGACTAACGAAGACTTTCAATGGTTGAAACAGGAAATTGAATCGGCGGGAGGTGAAGCGGTTGTATTCCGTGCCGATGCAGTCGAGGGCGCGACCGACAAGGAAATAATTTCGGCTTTTCGGGAAACTCGCGATGAAGAATTTGCCGACATTACCGCTCAACTGGACGGCTTGGCCGGCTCGATCAAGGAACAGACGCGCGGCAAACATCTCTCTGCCGGACGGCTGGCTGCTCACGAAACTGAACTCGACCGTCTACATGCCGAGTTAGAACGCGTGGTTGCTAACGATTTTTTCGAGGCAAAAAGGCGCGGTGCTGCCCTCAATGCTTACGAACGTTGTCAGAAGCTTCTGCGCCTCTCCCAAACCCCCGCCAGGAAGTCATCTGTTTCGCCGGCCAGGCGCGATGCGCTGGCACTGCATGATTACCAGGGTCGTCGTTGGGTGACACGAAGCAACATTCACATCGACCGTCTGGCCTCGGCTTGGCTGATCAAACAGTTTATCGACATGCGGCCCCGCTTTTATTTCGTCACAGAAGGCGAGCAGATCGAGCACGCCATTCCCTTCGACATGTTTGGTGCGGAGTTCACTCATCATGGTGAGGATTGCACTTTTGAAACGATGGTAAAGCGATTCGGCTTGAACCATATCAAAGGTCTGCGCGAGCTGGGAGAGATTGTTCATGACATCGACTTGAAGGACGACAAGTTTCATAGGCTCGAAGCTGCAGGATTGAAGGCGATGATTGACGGCTTAAGCGAAAAGGTTAGTGATGACCGGAAACGACTGCAACAAGCGAGTGTAATTTTCGATGGTCTGTTTGCTTTACTCGATAAGGAAGCGGGCAAGAAACCGCGGAAGTCCGCGACCGCGAGAAGAACAGTTAGCCGGAAGAAGTAATGACGCCAGTAGTTCAAGAAAGCGAACTGGAAACAGCGGTCGATGACGGGCACCAGATGCCTTCGTGGCGGGAGGTTTTTCTGTATTTTTTGTTTCTCGGTTTTGTGAACATCGGCGGACCGGTGGCGCAGATCACGATGATGTTCAATCACATGGTCGAGAAGCGAAAGTGGCTGTCTAACGATCGCTTCGTCAAGATCATGGCCTTCTGTCACATGTTGCCCGGTCCGGAGGCGCTGCAACTCGCTATATATGTCGGCTATTTGAAAAGAAGGTTTCTCGGCGGAGTTCTGGCGGGCCTGACGTTCATCATCCCCGGCGCGGCGGTGATGGTCC
>DATFWY010000222.1:0-5154 GCA_035258805.1 Blastocatellia bacterium
CCGGGCGAGCCTGGGGGCGCGCGGGTTGAACTCGCGGTCGCGACCGTCGCATCGTTGCCGCAGTGCATCGGCAAGCCAATCGGGAAAGACCGTCCTTGGCCGTGCCGTTAGGGTGAGATGCCTTGCCATGTCCTTGACTCAGCTGCGCGTGCCGCTTAACCCGCCCGCATCACCGCAGGCATCACGCGAGCACTCGAAGGCAAGCGGCCCATTAAAGCATTGCTCGACCCTTACAATCCCACTGGCTCCACGGCCTATTCTGATCGAGGCGGGACAAGCCGGACTGGGGGGAGAGGCCCGAAGTGGCGGACGAAAAAGCTTTAGCTCTTTAAAGAATTTCAAATTTCAAGCCTGGCCGCCGCAAGATCGCAACTAATTCATATTTCCCGCCAGGAATCAATTTGAGCCTGGCTCAAGTACGTGCGCTGCCGCCTGGCTATGTAGGTGCGTTAGGAATCGGGCTTTCAAGAGGTCGCTAGCTGCTGATGACGACACCTCTGAAAGGCGACTCAAGACTCCAGCGAGGAAGGTCAGGCCTGCTGCGTGTAAATCTCTAGGGCACTTCTCGAGCCAATCGCGATGCGCTGCCAGACCGCTTATGCAGCCAGCCTCAGCAATCGCGGACAGTCGACGATTCAACTCGGTGCTGACACCGTGAAGGTAGATTCTGCCTGAAACCGGAGCATCGTCCAGGTCGCTCGTCGGTTCTTCATCCAACGCTTCCTCTGACGCATCATCCAAGCGAGCGCTGGTATGGCCCACGCCTTCAATACCCGACTCTGTAACTTCAAATGACAAATGTAAGACGGCGTTGATTGGATTCTCAGGATGTTTCGTTTAATAATCAGAGCATCATACCTCATTGAGAGAGCGTTGATCTTTCTCGCCCCCGCAGAGTGGCGAGGGACTCTTCGCGATCAGGCACATATACATTAATAAGAGGGCCTTCACTTTCTCGGGGACAGCTCTTAGTCCCCAGAGCAAGCTCTTAGTTCGTCACCATAAAAAGGTGCCAGGATCTCCCGTTTGATGAATCCAAGCCTCCCTTCGAGATCATTGGCATTATCTATTGTTGGAGGGGCATTAACTGGTATTAAGTCGGCCACCGAGGAGCCTGACTTAATTGCCGCAATCCAACTCTTCATCTCAATCATATACGCGTTAAGGGCGCAAGCCGGGTTCGGAGCGTCATCAATGACAATATAAGCCGGAGGTAGATTACCAACTATCACCCAAATCCACTCATCGACTTCAGCGGGTCTCGGAATAATCTTGAACAAGAATACTGCCACTACTCGGCCAACACCCAAGCCGAACCAAGCCTCCACAATCCCAGCACACCAGTCAAAGGACTCAAGATAAGCTCTAGCCCAGTTGAACATCTCCTCGAGCAAAAGAGTCTCCTCGGGGTCTTCACCCTTCATCTCAGCAACCGGCACGACCTTACTGAAGTCTAATCTTGAGCTCATCGTTTTCTTCTGCCTCCCCATCGCTTAAAGTCATTCTTTCAATCAAGCTCTGAAATCGCTTTAGCGAGATTCTCTTAACGCGGCCCTCATTATCAACAAAGAATACGCGAACTCCTACCCCCATATATGATCTCCTTCCGTGGAGCCTGTGATTAGCCGTGCTCTCGAAGTACGTAGACTCCCGGTTCAATGTCGGGTTTGGTTGCTGCCGCCCCAGGTTGAGAATACCCTTCGGTTGCCAATTCTGTGTAAAGCTTTAACATTTGTTGCGTCATAATGTGATTATGAGAATTGAATTTAAATACCGTTTGGACGATTGGCTCGAATGGAAAAGAGCAAATCTATCTGCAGTTCGGCTCTTCTTACTTGAGACCGCCGAAGCGGCAGAGATACCGCTCTCCATTTTGAGTTCATCAAGTATAGTAATATTCCTGATTAAATATTTGAACAGCTCAGCCCCGATGATGTCAGGCTGGGTGCCGGGCATTCTTCTGACATCGCTTGCCATTGCCGAGCTGTACCTTTCTAGAGTACCTGATTTACGTAAAAAGGTTTTGAAAAAGGAATGGAAAAGATGGTGCGCGCGACTGGAGTATAAGCTTGATATAACCGAGAATGGTATTGTCTTCAACTCAATCCAGTGCAATAGGACCACGTGGAATAGATATACGAGAGTCTTTCAGACAAAACGGTTGTTAATGCTTTGCGACGGGGATCGTCCCGATGTTTTGGTGATACCCAAGAGGGCTCTAGGATCAAAAGAAAGACTAGATGAATTCTTGGAACTAGCTTATAGGAAAACGGTTTTGGAGCGGTGCCCTTAACGCCCAAGACCATCGAAATCGTACATCTTCCCGGAGATTTTAATGCACGATTATTGACATAATCCTGCACGGGTATCGGAGAGGGCATGTGAGACCATCACTTGAGTAGAGTGAGCGTTCCTGCCTAATCTTTAACGATTTTGATCTCGTTTGCAATCAATTGCTTAAAGGGCCCGTTTCCTAGAGGGTTGTTCCAAGTCTGCGCGAACGGGCCGGGATCGTGCGAACTAGCTCGAACAAAGACAATCGAATGGTGACTGTGAACTTCAATAATAGCAACATCAATGATCAAATAGAAACGATCTTCACTGAGGTATAGCTGATCTACAGCAGTCTCAGTATCCATGGGATCACCTGAGTGGCCTGCCCCATGTAAGAGAATTATGAACTGGCGAGGTACTTCATACCCTAGCCGCTTGCTAGTATTCCTTGCTGCTTCCTCAAGAGCCTGCTCAAGGAGAAGTCTAAACTCACTCTTGGTCATTTCATCTCCTTATCACTGGAACCCAGCTTGCGTGCAATATCTCAGGCAGACTCATGACTTCATAGAGGTCGAAAAGCACATTATCTTCGAAATGGATCGAACTGCCTCCTCCGCCCGGATCGAAAAATCTAAAACCACGATCGAGAAATGACGACGGAACGTCTGTACCTGTAACAGTCATTCTTCGTCCAGTATTGATACTGGTATTAGCAAAATCAACGGCTCCCTGCTCTGAAAGAGCGAAGTACTTGCCACCGCCGCTCCGGGATAATCCATAGTCTCCAAATCGAAGCAGGTCATCTAGTTCGTGTTCACCGATCGCTCTAAACAGCCTTGTTCTTGCACCCCCTGCGCGCCCCAACATCCTGCCCCCAACCGGCTGGCACCGAAACCGATACCTGCACCGACCGCAGTCCAGATCAAGTCATCTACTAACCTATGAAAATTCCGCGAGAAACACTTCCTGCCTTTTGATGGCTCGTTTAGGAGAGGATTATAAGCCCGCGAAGAAGAATGAATCTTCAAGACCGGCTTCCAACGGATAACACCCTTGCGCCGACGCCCCCAGGGGCTGGCGCGAGGCGTCGCCGCACAGTTCTCGGCTCTCTTGAAACTGGCTTCTGCAGCCTATTCTGAGTCAGGAGGGAAACGCTCGTGAACTACCCAGCCGGCCTATGTTTCTTGAGAAATAGCAAAGCAATCCGATCGCGACACTCAACAAAATCGCTATCAGGATATCAGCGATCAGACCGAGCCATAGAACTCTTTCCAGATGGAGAATGGTACCTGATTCATAAACACGAAAGGGAAAGCCAAAACCGCTGACGCAGTCGAAGCACTCTTCTTCGGACATTCTGGTGTAGCTATACACATTGAATCCGGTGATCAGCAACAACGCGCAAAAGAATCCAGCAGCAAATGCTTTCGTTCGGATTGGGGTCCACATATATCTCTCGGCTAAGGCTCCCTCATTCGTGCGCCGTTCGCTTGTTGAGGCCGCGGCGTTCTCTGGCCACGTCAACAGACGTTCTATTGCTCTGCTCCTTTAATCCACCTATCGTGTCTCCACGCTTCCAAAACTGCCACCAACCTACGGCGTTTTCAAATCTGGTTAGATTCTTTATGTAGAAGTAAGCATGGCCAGATTCGTGAGCGTCAGCAACGTCGTTAAAGTACCGAAGCGGTTTACCGTCATCGCCCACGGCACCGTGTAAAGCTGCGCCCCGGGCTGCAAGCGCATCAGCGTTGACATCAACGATTATCTGTATGAACGATGTGCCGTTTCTTACAAACCGACCGGTATAGCCACCACCATTTTCGTTCAAGTCAACCGTCTGCCCAGCTGCGTTCTGGGTCACGCTAGTGCTTGACACCCTGAACTGTACTAAGGTGCTTGAGGAGATGATGTCATTCACTACGACACCTAGCTTTCCACTAGCATCGACAGCGGTCGCATTGTTGGTCTCGACGAAATAGTGGCCATTCTCTTCTCTCACGTACAGGGAACTTGCTGCTTTTCCTCCAACCACCTGTTTGATTCTTTCAAAGGCCTTCTTGCGTTCCTCCTCATTCCCTGTGAGTTCGAGTATCTCTCCCGTGGGATCAATGTATACGAGTGGATTGTTGGCCACATAAGCGTAACGGTTCCACTGTTGCGGAGAAGCCAGGTAGTTTAGGAATTGTGCCTTTGCTTTCTGAGCGCTCGCTTCAGCGGTAGCCTGAGCTTCTAGGATTACGTTATGCGGATCGACGCTTGTGAACCTTCCTTGCGGACTTGAATAGTATCTGGCTCCGAAGTAATCCAATCCTGATTCACTATCTCTTTCTTTTTGGGTGGCCAGTGCCCGTGTACGTCGTCCCGCCGCAGCAGAATCTGTACTCCCCGGTCTGAGAATTAAATAACAAATCAGTATTTGGGTTGCTTTCGTCTTGCATGCACACATCGAATACCGTCACCGAGAAGCTGCAGCTTGCGGTGTTCCCAGCAGCATCCGTCGCAGTGCAGGTCACAGTAGTCGATCCTACAGATGGTTTCCTCCTAGTTTTTCATTGTAGGCAGACAAAGGTCGACAATGGTTCAGTTGCCCAATTGTGACGATAGCTACAATATTTTTTGATGTTGTGTTGGCAGCGTGTCGCGAGCTCCTCGTCTGGATCACCCAAGATGAATTAGCAGGTATCGCAACTGGTAAAGACGAATTTATAATTACAGTCAATAGACATACTCAATCACAGCCGCTAAGTCTTTGGATGGGTGGCTTTTTATCGACTTGAAGGCGAGCGGGTGGTTTTCCTTTGCCGTCGCTCTGATCGAGGCTTGTCACGTAGCGATAGTAGACTGTCAGGATGGCCAACAAAGCAGTCCAATCTCAGATTA